>CAJOEX010000014.1:4081-77020 GCA_905233415.1 Paludibacteraceae bacterium | reverse complement strand
ATCAGCGCATTAACTATCCTACAATATATTAATTTTATTAATAACAAACCGATTGGGCAAATTAAACATGCGCTACTTTAATTCCGCCAATGGGTAAAGAAAAAAATAAAGAAGAATCATCTGAAGAAAATAAAGATGAAAATTCTAAAGAAGAAGCCAATGAAGATGTTGAAACGGGAAAAACGGGTGTCTGGACACGGAAATTTGGCAGTAAGCAGAAAAAATGTTGATAAACCGGAAAAATTTGCAGATGAGCAGGAAAAATTGTCGGGAAGCCGGAAAATAAGGCCGAATGAGGGGAAAAAACAAAAAAATGCAAAAAAATATAATTTTTTCTTGCGTGTTCCAAAATAAAGCAGTAACTTTGCGCCGAAAATCGCAAGTATGTTTTGATAAACAGCAAATATGCGTTGACAAGCATACATAAAAAACTTAAATGTAATACGTATGGAAAAACGTGACTTGTCCTTTGGACAGTTGTTTAACCTCAGTTTCGGGTTCTTTGGAGTACAGATAGCATATGCTCTCCAGTCCGCCAATATTTCCCGTATTTTCGCCACTCTTGGCGCAGACCCTCACCAACTTTCGTTCTTCTGGATTCTGCCTCCGCTGATGGGTATGATTGTGCAGCCGTTGGTCGGCAAGTATTCGGACAAGACTTGGACGCGTCTCGGTCGCCGCAAACCGTATCTGCTGGTAGGTGCGATTATTGCCGTGGCTGTGATGGTGCTCCTGCCGAATGCCGGTAACTTCACTTTTGCGCAGAGTGCTTTCCTCGGACTTAATGCTGCGATGTGGTTCGGCTTGTTCAGTCTGATGTTCCTTGACACCTCTATCAATATCGCGATGCAGCCGTTCAAGATGATGGTCGGTGACATGGTGAACGAAAAACAGAAGGGAACGGCTTATGCCATTCAATCGGCATTGTGCAACGCCGGTTCGGTTGTCGGCTATCTCTTCCCGATTTTCTTCACATGGATTGGTATCGCGAATACCGCGCCGGAAGGCGTTATTCCGGATTCCGTCAAGTGGTCGTTCTATATTGGTGCCGCCATTCTGATACTCTGTTCACTTTATACCTTTATGACGGTTAAGGAACTGAATCCGCAGGAATATGCGGAGTTTCATGGCATAAAAGAAACGGATGCAGGTCAAAAGGCGAAAGTGGAGCCGAGTTTTATTCAGTTGCTCAAGGATGCTCCGTCCGCTTTCTGGACAGTGGGACTAGTGCAGTTCTTCTGCTGGGCGGCGTTCATGTACATGTGGACATATTCCAACGGAACAATTGCCGTCAACTGCTTCGGCTGGGATGGCATTAATGCTTCTGATGCCGCTTTCCAAGATGCCGGTGGTTGGGTAGGCTTTGTGTTCTGTATCCAAGCAGTAGGTTCGTTGCTTTGGGCGGCATTCCTGCCGAAATTGGAGCATTGGTTCGGCAACAAAGGTGCGTATGCCGTTTCGCTGATTGTCGGCGGCATAGGATTTATATCGGTATTCTTTGTGCATGGAAATTTCATGCTGTTTAATACGGTCGTTCCGAGTGCATGGCTGTTCGTAAGTTACCTGCTGATTGGTGCAGCGTGGGCTGCGATGCTGGCGTTGCCGTTCACGATTGTAACGAATGCCATCAAGGGCGGAAGCATGGGCTACTATCTTGGTCTGTTCAACTGCACGATTTGTATTCCGCAGATTATTGCAGCGTTGTGCGGCGGCCTACTCCTTAAATATATATGTAATCACGTGCAGGCCGGAATGCTGGTTGTTGCGGGTGTGCTGCTGATTGTCGGTGCCGCTTCGGTGTTCCTCATCAAAGAAGGGAAGGAATAATAGAAAGAAAATACAAACAAACATAATTTATTAACCAAATAATTTATATGATGAAACACAAACATTTGTCTCTCGTTCTGATGGCTGTAGCAATGGCGTTTGCAACCGTTGCACAGGCACAGATTAAGGGTACCGTTTATGAAGAGTCAACAGGTGAACCGGTTATCGGTGCTTCGATTTTGCAAGTCGGCACGACAAACGGTGTCATTACAGACTTCGACGGTAACTTCGAGCTGAATGTTCCGGAAGGGACAGAACTTCAGTTCAGTTACATGGGTTTCCAACCGCAGACTTTGCCTGCCAAGAATGGAATGGTTGTCAAACTGAAAGAGGATGCCATTCAGATTCAGGAGGTTGTGGCTGTGGGTTACGGTTCCCAAAAGAAGAAAGAGGTAACCGGTTCGGTTGCCAGTGTTAAGGCGGAAGACTTCAACGCCGGTGTACAGGCAAGTCCTGTGGGATTGCTTGCTGGTAAAGTGGCCGGTTTGAACATCAGCCGTACAACATCTGACCCGACATCAACAGGTTACAACATCCAGATTCGTGGTTTCTCGACATTGGGACAAGGAACAGGTTCCGCTCCGTTGTACATTGTGGACGGTGTGCCGACAGACAACATCGACAACCTCTCACCGGATGAAATTGCTGCAATGGACGTGTTGAAAGACGGTTCTGCAGCTGCTATCTACGGTACCCGCGGTACCAACGGTGTCATCCTGATTACAACCAAACGTGGTGCTCAGCCGGGTAATGACAAAGTGGAAACACATGTGGAGTACAGCGGCTATCTGAACGTAGCATGGATTTGCTCATCCTTGGGCATGGCTAATGCCGAAGAGTTCCGTTCGTTAAGCGAATACACCAATGGCAAGATGAAAGGTAACGACCACGGTGCAACAACCGACTGGACCGCTGCTCTCTCACGCACAGCTGCTCTCACACACAACCATAACCTTGCTATTTCGGGTGCACACCGCAACTTCTCGTACCGCGCTTCCGTGAACTACAAGGACGCACAAGGTATTGCAAAGAACAACGGCCGTCGTGATATTTCCGCAAAGCTGGCTGCCGACCAAAAGGCACTCAACGGCTGGCTGAAACTGCAGTACGACGTAGCATACATGCACTATCGTAACGATTATTCGGATGGTGCTTTCTATACGCAGGCAGCTCTGCTGAATCCGACTTATCCGATTTATGACGAAACCAGTCCGAACGGCTATGAGATTATTACCAATTCGGGTCAATACAACCCTGTTGAGTATCTGAATATGAAAGAGGCTTACCAAGAGGGTAACTACTTCCGTGGCTCGTTGAAGGCAACGGTGGATATCAAAGCCGTTGAAGGATTGAAGGTTAATGCGTTTGCTGCATTTGAAGAGGGCGACAACAACTCTTACGGCTATACATCTCCGAAGTTGCTGTCACCGAATGCCGCAAGTGCAGGTGACTGGGCTTATCGCAACGGCGATAATTCTTTCAAGCAGTTGTATGAAGGAACAATTGATTACGCAGGCAGTTGGGGCAAGCACAGTTTGGTTGCCGTTGCCGGTTTCTCGTATCAGCACTTCCTCTATGACGGACAGAACATCTCCAACCGCGGTTTCGTAATGGAGAGCACAAAGTATTACAGCATTGGCGAAGGTCAAGCAGACAAAGACAATCTGACCGTAAGTTCGTATCGTAACTCGTATGCATTGGCAGCAGCATTTGCGCGTGTTAACTATAACTTCGCAGACAAATACCTGCTTTCCGCTTCACTCCGTGCAGAGGGTTCGAGCCGTTTCGGTGCCAATAACAAGTGGGGCTACTTCCCCGCAGTAAGTGCCGGTTGGCGTATCAAAGGTGAACCGTTCATGAGCGGTGCAGACTGGTGTAACGAATTGAAACTTCGTGCCGGTTTCGGTATCACCGGTAACAACGTAGGCAGCAGTTTGAAATCTATCGCATTGCTGTCGAAGTCAGACGTAATCACTTTCGCAGGCAAAGATATCAACACCTATACCGTTACGCAGAACGTGAACCCCGATTTGAAATGGGAGCGTAAGTTCGAGTATAACTTAGGTATTGATTACGGCTTCCTCGATAACCGCCTGACCGGTAGTTTGGAAGGTTATGTACGTAACACGAAAGACCTGCTTTGGTACTATGAGGTTCCAACTCCTCCGTATCAATACACGACCTTGCTGGCAAATGCCGGTGAGATGTTGTCATACGGTGTTGAATTGGCGGTTACAGGTGTTCCTGTCAAGCGCGGCAACTGGACTTGGACTTCAGGTCTGACACTCGCTTGGAACCAAAACCACATCACCAAACTTTCAGACCCGTCCAAGGGCTTTAACTACTCAACTTCTCCGCAAGGAAGCTTGTACGGAAACAAGTTCAACGGTTCAGACTCCTACACCCAGATTCTTGAAGAGGGTGGTATCGTAGGTCAGTTTTATGGCTATAAGTGGCTTGGCTTCGACTCCAATGGCGCTTGGGTTTATGAAGACGAATACGGAGGCCCGACAACCAACCCGACGACGGCTGACAAGCAATATCTTGGTAGCGCACAACCCGCTGTTACCTATGGTTGGAACAATACCGTTAAGTGGAAAGATTTGGACATCACCATCTTCTTCCGCGGTGTAATCGGCAACAAGGTGCTGAACGCAACCCGCTTCATGTACACGCCGGACGGTACAGACCCGTTGACCGACTACAACTTCTTCGTGAAAGATGTGGCTTCGCATAAAGGCCTGAACGGTGGTCCGGTATTTGCCGACTATCAGCACTTCTCTGACTATTGGTTGGAAGACGGTTCGTACCTCAAGTGCGATAATATCACCATCGGTTATACCTTTAAGTTCCCGGAGTCGAAGTATGTTTCGTCACTCCGTATCTATGGAACCGGTCAAAACCTGTTTACCATCACAAGTTACTCAGGTCTTGATCCGGAAATCAATACCAGCTGTATTGACTACCCGGGTATTGATATCAATAACTACTATCCGAAGACCGCTTCGTTCCTCTTCGGTGTTAACTTGAACTTGTTATAATCATTAAGCAATCAGTAATATTATGAGAAAGTTAATGAAATATGCGCTGATTTGCGCAATGACGCTGCCCGTAGTGACTTCCTGCCACATGCTGGATGAGGATACCTTTGGCGCAGCAACTGTAGAAGATATGCTCCAAAACGAGGAAAACGTAGTTTCCTTGGTAGGACAGGCTTATGCTGACTTGCGTTTCATGCACGACCACTGGGGCTACTGGGGCGTCAATACGCTGACCGCAGACGAAGGTCTCTGCCCGGTTCGTATCGGTGGTGACTGGAATGACGGTGGTTACTGGAAAAACCTCAACAATCACAACTGGAACGCTTACGGTAAAGCATTTGAGAACATCTGGAACTGTACAGTGGCAGGTTCGGTGCTTTGTAACAACATTCTTGAGACCCTTTATGGCAATGAGGAGAATATGAGTCCGGACCTCTATGCATTGTATGTAGGTGAAATGGAGGTACTCCGTTCGTACTACTACTATCTGCTGTTCGAGAGTTTCGGCCGCATTCCGTATATGGAAGACTATTCCGATCGTAACGAAGCGCTCCTCGAACCGGCTGTTACGTGGGCTCACCTTGTAAGTTGCTTGGAGAGAAACGCTCCGAATATGGCAGTTGTAAGCGATGCAGACCGTACAAATTACAACGGTCGTACCACTCAAGGTATGGCCTATGCGTTGCTGGCCAAGTTGTATCTGAATGCCGAATCATACGGTTTGACGCCAGAAAGCGTTATGGCCGCCAAGCGTACGGTAGATTCACACAACGGCAAGAAGGGCTCCAGTCCGCTTGAAGAGGTTGGTATCAAGATTAACACTCCGCAGGATTTCTACACCAACGCTATCCGTTGCTGCAACGAGGTAATTGCTTCCGGTTCGTATGAAATTGAGCCGAGTTACTTCAATAACTTCCTGTTAGAGAACGGCAAGAGCAAAGAGAATATCTTCACCATCGTTGAGGACGGTTCTGTGAACAATGAGCGCGATGCATACGCTTGTAAGAACAAACTGCGTATTGCAGTGCTGACGCTTCACTATATGTTCCAAACCCGTTATAATCTCGTGCTTGACTGCTGGAACGGTTTCGTAGCTCGTCCGGAGTATATGACTATTTTCAACGACCACGACTGCCGTGGTGACGGCTACGAAGGAAAGGGTACCAACAACGAGCATCAATGGGCTTGGTTTGTAGGTCCGCTCTGCCCCGAGGGTTCAACTACTCCGATGCTGGATAAGAACGACTCCTTAATTATTATTACGCGCGAGGTAACATCGCTTGACCAAGCAACTCGTAATGACGGTGCTCGTATGTTCAAGTATGAGTTGGACAAAACCGGAACGTACAAGTATATGGAGAACGACTTCCCGCTCATCCGTTATGCAGACGTGATTTATATGAAGGTTGAAGCCAAGCTTCGTGGCGGTAACGATGAAAAGGCCGGCATCGAGGATTCTGCCATTCAAATGCTCAAGAAACGTGCTTTCCCGTATAGCGATGACCCGATTGCAACCTTTGACAAGGCATATCCAGATGCATATACGGCCCTTAGCACTGACATGAAAGGCGGTATTTTGGCAGAACGCGGACGTGAGCTCTCTTGGGAGAACTGCCGCCGTCGTGACCTCATCCGTTTTGACCAGTTTGAGAACGTTCAATACGTTACCAATCAGGCTAAGACCCGTCGCTGGTTCCCGATTCCGTTCGCAATCCTCCAAAAATCTGTGATTGGCGAGGACGGCAAACCGCTGTGGACGCAAAACGAAGGGTATTAAGGAGAAATTTGAAGATTTGAAGATTGGAAAATTTCTTATCTCGGCAAAGCCTCGAACGATTGGCTAAAGCCGTATGGAAGATTTCAAGATTAAATACTAAATAATGCCGTTGGGCATTATAATTAACCCAATTTATTAACAATCTAATTCAAAAAACAAATCAAATGAAAAAAGTAAGTTTAATCATGTGCGCTATCGCAATGATGAGCGTATGTTTCACTTCCTGTAAGAAGGGGCCGGAACCAATTCCCGAGATTATTGAGAATGGTTTCTACGTAGTTGGTGAAGCTACCGGTTTTGCAGACCTCAGTGCCTCCGGTGTATCTGTTTGCCAAATGGCTGCAGGTAAGAATGAGGTAACCAAAGCTCTCCGTGAGGGCATGTATGAGAAGTACATCGTTCTCGAAGGTGGTAAAGAGTTCAAGCTTCTGAAGAAACAAGGCGAACTGATTCCGCAGTACACCGCTTCTCTGGAGAAGAAAAACCTCACAACTGACGGTGTTGACATCGAAGGTGGTTATTGGGGTGCAATCAGCGAAGGTACAGCTGCTATGAAGGTTGAGAAAACCGGTCTGTACCACATTGTACTTGACCTCAACCTCGACAAACAGCTCGACGCTGCAGGTGGTGCACAAATCGTTATTGCTCCTGTAACTTGGGGCGTACGTGGTGCTATGAACGGTTGGGGATATACCCAATACACTGCTATGAATCAAGAAGGAACCAGCTGGTCTTGGAAAGATCAAGAACTGTCTGCCGGTGCAGAATTCAAGTTTGCTTACGGTCAATTCTGGAAAATCAACCTTGATGCTGCTGAGCAGGTTAAGGCTGAGGTATCTCTTGGTAAAGACATGGTTTCCGGTGGTGATAACATTAAAGTTGAAGAAGGTGGTGTTTATGAGATCGTTTTGAGCTTCAAAATGGCTAAGGGCGATATCAAGAACAGCTTCACTATGGAGCTCAAGAAAGGCGGCGAACTCGTTCTGGATCCTGCTACATTTGTTGTAGGAATCTCCGGCACTATGAACGGTTGGGGCGACCCGAGCGGCACCAGTCTTGCCAAATATGATGCAGAAAGTTCGAAAGTTGATGATCCTGCTACCAAGGCCGGTACTTATGTTTACAAAATGGCTAGCATGACCTTCCCTGCTGAATCACAATTTAAATTCCGCGTTAAAGGTGATTGGTTGGGTCTGGATGCTGTTACTGAGGCTACAGGTGTTACTCTTGAAGAGAAAGATGGTAACATCGCTGGTGTAGAAGGCACATTTGACATTGTTCTGACTCTCGTTTGGGACGGTGAGAAGATTGCTTCTCTCAAAGCAGCCTTCACCCCCGGTACTCCGCTTCAAACCAAAAACATCAAAGTTACTGCTAAGAATATCCCTGCTGAATGGCAAGAAGTAGCTATCTACGCTTGGAACGGTCAAGGCAACCTTTGCGGTGATTGGCCCGGCACTGTTGTAGCTGTTGCAAATGGTGTTATTGTGCACGAGTTCAAAGATGTTGTTCCTCCGATTAACGTTATTTTCAACAATAACGGTGGTGGTGCACAAACCAAAGACATGACTGATATCTCTGATGATACGGAGATTGACGTTACAGCTAATCTGAAGTAATTCTCTTTAGATGAATAATGAAGAAGCCCCGTCTCGGGGCTTCTTTTTTGCAATAAAATTTGCACGGTTGCAATTTTTGTTGTATCTTTGCGGCAGATTTTCATGTTAGGCGCATGACAGCTAAAGAGGTTTTGAACAAATATTACGGTTACGATGCGTTTCGGCCCTTGCAGGAGGAAATTATAAACTCGATCTTAGCAGGGCATGACACGCTGGCGATATTGCCTACCGGTGGTGGCAAGTCGATATGCTTCCAAGTTCCGACGTTGGTTATGGACGCACTATGCATGGTCATCACGCCGTTGATTGCACTTATGAAGGACCAAGTTGAAAACCTCAAACGCCGTGATATCCGTGCAGTTGCCATATATACGGGCATGTCCCGTGAACAGCAGCAGGTTGCACTGGATAATTGCCTGTACGGTCCATACCGCTTTCTCTATGTCAGTCCTGAACGGCTGACAAGTGAGGATTTCCGCAAACGGATTGCACAACTGCCCATTTGCCTGATTGCGGTGGATGAAGCGCATTGCATATCCCAGTGGGGGCACGATTTCCGACCATCTTATACCCAAATTGCCGAGATTCGCAGCCTGCTACCAAAACAGGTGCCGGTATTGGCTCTTACAGCAACAGCCACGCCAGAAGTTGCGGAAGATATAAAGTACCATTTGTCTAATAATGAAAAGGGCTCATGGAACACCTATCGCCAGTCTATTCACCGAAACAACCTTAATTATGTTGTCCGTTATTGCCGTGACGATAAAGAAAAACAGGAACAACTGCTCCATATTATCAAATCTGTTCAAGGTACAGCCATCGTTTATGTTCGTAACCGCAAACGCACAGAAGAACTTGCACAACTGCTCAAAGACAACGGAATGTCTGTCGGACCTTATCATGCCGGTATGGAGCCAAATGATCGTGCAAGGTATCAGGATTTATGGCAAAAGGGAGAAATCCGTATCATGGTGTGTACGAATGCATTTGGAATGGGCATCGACAAACCTGACGTGCGGCTTGTGTTGCATTTTAATCTTCCAAGCAGTATAGAGAGTTATTTTCAAGAAGCGGGTCGTGCCGGACGTGACGGTCAAACGGCTTACTGTGTAGCACTGTATGCTAATGACGATCGCGCAAAAATGTTGAAACGAATTACCAATAACTATCCTCCTGAAGACTTTGTTGTCAAAGTCTATCACAATACTTGTGATTTCCTGCAAATAGGCGAGGGTAGTGGTCTTGGCCATACGTTTGCTCTTCATATGGACGAACTCTGTCACGTTATGCACCTGCCCGTTTTGCAGACATATTCTGCTCTCCATCTGCTTTCCCAAGCCGGTTGGATTGATTTTCAGGACGAACAGGAAACGCAACCTCGGGTACGGATAAATGCCCCTCGCGAAGCATTATACGAATTCAATCTGAATAAACCGCAGGAGCAGTTTTTACAATTCCTCATGCGTCAATATACCGGTATCTTTACAGACTTACAATATATTCGTGATGTGGACGACAACATTCATGAGATACTTGTCTCTCTTGCCCAGCGCAAGATTGTCACCTACCTGCCACGCACGATTGCCTGTGCTATAACTATGACGCAGGAGCGGCAGGCGGAGGTTTATCTGCCCAAGCATGTCTGGGCGGAACGCCGTGAGCATTACATTGCACGCCTTCATGCGATGATTGAGTATGTCGAGCAAACGCAGTTCTGCCGGGAGCAGGTGCTTGCTGGCTACTTTGGCGAAACAGATGCTCAACCCTGCGGGAAATGCGATATTTGTCGCCAACGAAAATGACCAATGACCAAATAAATGATAAAATGAGAAAATCAGTAAAAATAGCCTGTTGGCTCGTCGGTATCCCTGTAGCCTTGCTTTTCCTTGTAATGGCACTGTCGCCGGTTGTGAAATCCGTAGTCAATCACCATGGTCAGGACATTCTAGGTCGTGATATGTCTGTAAACCGTGTATTTGTCAATCCTTTCTTTGGAACCGTTACAATCCAGGATTTCCATTGTAAGGAAGCCGACGGATTGGTGGATTTTGTGGCGTTTGAACGTCTCTATGTGCAAATCAACTGGCTTGCGCTGATGGGCAAGCACGCCAATCTGCGTCACATTCATCTGGATCAATTCTCTGGGGAAATCCTTAGCGGCGAAGAGGAATTCAACTTTACCGACATCATTAATCGTTTTGCCTCGAAAGACACGACGGTGCAAGACACCGCACCTTCCAAGTGGACGGTTTCTCTGCGAGATATACAACTTCACAATGGTCGCCTGGTCTATCATGATTTGGTGCGCGATAACCGTTGGTCTGTTGATGATGTCAATCTCAATGTGCCAGGATTATATTTTGGCCGTCAGCAGTCGAATGCCGGTATGCAGTTCAATCTTCCGACAGGCGGTTCTGTCACTATTACGGCGGGCTATGTGATGGCTTCTCATCGTTATGCCGTTACACTCCGGCTTGACGAGGTCAATACCAATGTTGCATTGCCTTTGGTGCGTGATTATTTGAATATCAAAGGTCTTGGTGCTCTTGTAACAGGCAACATACATATTGATGGAAGTCTTAACGATGTGCGTGATTTGGTGGCTTCAGGTGCTTTGTCGCTCACAGGATTGAACATCACCGACGAGGATGACGAGCCTGTGGCAGGCTTGGACGAAGTCCGACTGGTCATTCTCAAAGGAGATGTTGCGAATAATAATTTCCTGCTTGATACACTCACAATAACTGGAATTACCGGCCATTTTGAGCACACAGCAAAGTCTAATACACTTTCTCGTATTCTCCGTGAAAGGGAACAGGTGCCAGATACCACCTCTCATACTAAAGCGGTCTCACAGCAAAGCGGTTCAACCTCCAATAACGATGCTGCCCTTTCGTGGTCAACTCGTCATCTTTGTATTACAGCCCATGATATTTCTTTTGATGACCGTTCAATGAGCAAGCGTTTCAAATATGCATTGGATACACTTTCTGTAACGGGTAGCAACATTGCCAGTCATGGCAAGAACAGCATTGATGTTTTGGGGAGATTTTCTGATGGAGCACGGCTTAATGCCTCATATATCGGCGGTTTGTACTTCAAACAGGGGAATCACCGTTTGAATGCCAAACTCATAAATTTGCAACTACCGCAATTTACACTATATACAGAGGAACTTTTTGCATGTCCTATTGATAGTGGTGAATTGGCCTTGCAGGTTGATGCAACAATTTATCATGGCAAATTGAACTGTGAGAATAAGATTACGATTGACCATCCTGAGATTGGCAAGAAAGCAATGTACTCCAAGGCAAAGTACAAGAATATACCGCTTAAATTAGGTGTTGATCTGTTGAAATCCGCGCAAGGTGTTGTGGTCTTGGATGTGCCTGTTAAAGGAGACTTAAATTCGCCAAAGTTCAAATTAGGAAAGGTTGTTGGTCGGGCTATTGCAAAAGTGTTCTTTGGTCCATTGATGGGTGTTCGTGACAACCGCAAACTAATCTCTGCCGATGAGCGTGAAGAGATGATGGAAATACTCGGTTCCGACACAACTGAGTTAATGTCTCTTGCTCCTCCAGCTGAATCGCAACTGCCTGCTGATTCGAAGAAACGCAAGAATCGCTAAACAAATGGCATAAAATTTGTATGTGTCGGTAATATTGCAGTTTTGTATCTCAATGACAAAAATCCTTTTTATATGTCATGGCAATATCTGCCGTTCTCCTATGGCGGAGTTTATTATGCAGCATCTTGTCTTGCAGGCCGGATGTGCCAATGTGTTTGAAATAGCATCCGCAGCGGTTTCCAGTGAAGAAAATGGTAATGATATTTATCCGCCTTCCAAACGAATATTGCGTACGAAAGGTATCCCGTTTACGCATCGTGCGGCACGGCAAATGACAAAAGCCGATTACCAATATTACGACCACATTATTTGCATGGATCAAAGTAACCTGCATTGGATGCGTTATATTATTGACGATGATTCTGAAGGTAAAATTTCCCTATTGCTATCATGGGCGAACAAAAAACGTGATGTGGCAGATCCGTGGTACACAGGCGATTTTGAACAAGCCTATAATGATATTTTTGAAGGCTGTACAGCCCTTTTGCAACGGTTATATTTGCAAAAATGACCGGCTAAATCCTTATTTTTATAAAAAATAATTCTTTTATTTGCATATATCATTTTTTTTTCGTACTTTTGCCGGCTGAATTATAAATATGCGCGCATGATTAGGCGATATGTTATATTGGTATTGTGTTTTGTGTTGTCTATGTCGGGTTTGTTCTGTATGTCGGCTTACGGTCAAACGGAGCGGCCTGCAGGTACATACGGCACCGATTTCTGGTTGGCATTTTTAAGTAATAACAGTGTAGCTCCGGATGACAAGAATCTAAAGTTGACAGTTTATGCTGTTTCAGACTATCCGGTTAAGGTGATAGTTGCTTTGGGTACGAATAACGATAAGTTGGGTGAAATAATTATCCCTGAAGGCGGGGGATTTGGTCAGTTGGAGAAAATCACTCCTACCGGTATTTATCCTGAAACGAACGAGTCGGAGACTGTGGTTAACCGTGGTATCCGTATTTATGCAGAGGACGGGCGGACTCCGTTCTGCTGTTATGCAATTTGTGAGACGGGAGGAACGGGTGCGGGTTCGATGCGTGATGCGACATTGCTTTTGCCAGCGGATGTGCTTGGCCGAGAGTATATCGTCCAGACTTTTCCTGAAGATGGAACTGCGACCGAGTTTGCAATTGTTGCGATGGAGAATAGCACTAAGATAACGGTTGTTCCTGCTGCACAGACCTTCAAAAATAAAAAACCCGGGACTACATTATCTGCGACTTTGAAGAAAGGTCAAGTTTATATGGTGAAGAGTGCCGGTAAGAGCGCTAGCATTACAAATATCGACATGAGCGGTAGTACTATTTGCTCTGATAAGCCAATTGCTGTATTTACTGGTAATGTTGCGACAAAGATACCTGATAAAGATGCATATTCTGCGGATCATACTTTTGAGCAGATGTTACCCATCTCAATGTGGGAACCAAAATCTATGCAATTGTATGTGGCTCGTGCCGGAGGAACGAAGAATAACCGTGTTCAGATAACGGCTTTGTATGATAATACGGATGTGAAGTATGTTCGCCCGATGGGGACGGGAACAATAACATTAAATAGAGGAGAATCCCTGCCGGATCCGATTCAGTTGAACGATTATAACCCTAATATGGTGATTACGGCATCTATGCCGGTTGTTTGTTATACGTATTTGGGTTGCGGCGCGGACAACCAAATTACAGAAATTGATGAGCATGGCGATGTGGTTAGTTATCCATGGGGAAACCCTGCGAATGCGATGGTTGTTCCCTGGTCAGCCGGTGCAAAGGCAATGAGTTTCTATACTTCGGAGATAGAGAATCATACAGAAGGTGCTAAACAAAGGCACTTTGTACAGGTGGTAGTGGCTAAAGGTGATGCGGGCAAGATTACGTTAGACGGTACAGCTGTGTCATCATCTTCATTTTCTGTTTTCAGTGGTGATGCCAATATGATGTACGCCAATTTGGAGTTGACCACCTATGGAAAACACCGTTTAGTATCTTCTGGTGGTGTAATTTCCGGTTTTGTAAATGCCATGACTGCAGAGTCTCGTGCCTATGAATATACGTTGGGTTTCGACCCTCCATTCTTTGCTGATTCTCTTTATATTGAGGATAAGGATAATTTTATGTCCAAGTCGTATGACATTGAACGTATGCCGTCAGGCTGGTATCAGCGTCAATATGAGGATTGGCCGGTTGGCAAGGAGCATCTTGATACGGCTGTTGTTTGTGACAGTACGTTGTTGCATTTTTTTGAAAAACTACCTAAAGAGCATGAATCAGACTCAATTGTCTGGAAGATATATAAGTGCAATAACAAGGGTGTACGTATAGATCCGGCTGTTATGACAGTAACAACAAGTATTTCTGATAAACCTATAAGCGAACATCGTGCGGAGTATCAGTTTATTCTTGACCCTCAATCCGAAAAAGCCGCCAACAAACGTGACAAGTTTACCATATTCCATGTAGATGTAGAGCGGTACGAGAAGCATATTCTTTGTACAGATAAGCCTGATTACGTAGCTGATACTTCTCGTACTATAGTTCGAGTCAACCGTATATATAATGATACGACATGGCAGATTCTATGTACTAATCAGACATTAAAGTTCTTCAAGTCTGTACCTGCTGAGCGTTTTGTCAAAACTCTTTCCGGAACAGACTTTAATGATGAGACGACGTTCAAGTATGGTACGCCGGATGACTTGACAAAGAAAATAATCGAGTATAAAGAAGGCGATAATACATACAGCCGTTGGTACAAGACGATAAACGGTTGTGACTCTATTGTGACGCTGAAGTTGTTTGGCTGTTCCCCTATATTCCAGCACAAAGATACCGTTATTTGTGAAAAGGACATGACATCAAATACAATTTACCTGTTTGATGATTATGATTCACTCCGCGTATTTATCATCGTACGTAGGTCTCAAAGCGACTTGCTGCAAGAGATGAAGTCCGACCATACGCTAACTCCATATGAAAAAGTCTATATGGACGAACGGCTTAGTAATGTGTGTCTGGCAAATGACCCGCTTGGTCCGCAGTACTTACAGCATGTTACTGATTTTAAAGGTTGTGAAGATAAATATGAGTTGAATGTGAAGATTATGCCTCACCTATCTTTTCCTCTAAAACCAGGGATTACGGAGTGGTGTCCGGGCAAGGCGTTTACATATCGTTGGGAAAGAGCTGACGGTACGTTAATAAAGGAGATTGACGAAAGCACAGTCACATTTGACGAAAATAATATGGCGTATTTGGGTACAACCAGTTTGTGGCATAATCCATGTCCCGATTGTCCAGGAGGCAAGTGCCCGATGGAGACGGATACGCTAATACTTCATATAGCAAATGATATAAACATCACCAAGCATATTTGCCAGACGGAAACATATACGCACACCTTTGCTACCGGCGATTCAAAAAAATACAATGGTTGGGATTATTTAGAAGCCTCTGATTTATGGCCTAATGCGATTGTGGAGACTCATAGTATCGAGGTCAAAGGCAGCGGTGACGGAGAAGGTTGTACATACTTAAGCACGTTGACTATGTACGTTCATCCTGCTTACGTAGAAACAAAGAATCTGCATACAGAGATTCGGGAGACGGTTGACTGGTGCGTAAGCAAGAATGCAGATGACTACTATGTATGGCAAAAACACAACGGAAAAGTATGGTGTGAAACAACTAAAGACTCTGTACCAGCCAATCAAATTCCAATCAATAAGACTGGCACGTTTGTATTTGTGGATTCGCTTCGGACAAAGACTTGCACGGAATGTAAAACCCATAGTTGTGATTCCGTCCATCGTTTGTGGCTGCATGTTCATCCAACATATTACAATGATGATGGGACATTGGACATGTCAAGTGAGGATTACTATGTTTGGGTAGGTGAGGATACTATCTTTGCCGGTTCATCAGCTGTGATACCTGAAGAATTAAGCCAGCAATACAAGGTAGTTCGTGTGAACGGTAATGTGTGCTACACGCATACTCACAAGACGAAAGTGGCGGGTTGTGACTCTATCCGTACAATATGCTTGTCTGTGGGTGAAGTGTTCCGTGACACTGCATATGCACCTGTCTGCGAGAACTGTGAATATGAATGGTATATACAAGATCCGAATACCGGAGCAAATAAAACTATTTTAATTACGGATGTACCTAAGGCAGGAGAAACACGTTGGTATAGTGAGTCCTATAAGACCGAGGCCGGATTTGACTCGGTATATAACTTGCAATTGACTGGTTTCCCGACGAAATATATCATCAAACAGGAATCAGCTTGTCAGGCATCAGAATATATTTGGCCAGGAAAAGGGAACGAAAACCTTTATTTGGTGGATGATGATGGCTCTACGCAGATTATTACCCCCGCACAAATCAAGGATGCCATTACCCAACAGCCCGGTATCTATACCATCCGAGATAGTGCTCAAACTGACACATTATTCATCAATCCGAAGACCAAGCAGAAAGTGCCGGTACATTGCGATTCGGTTTGGGAACTATCGTTGATGGTGCTGCCGATATATACGTGGCAGTATAATCATGATGCGGCTTTGACAAGTCGTACGTTGTGTTCCAATGACACATTATTATGGTCACATCGCTTGTGGGTAGGCTACGATTTTGATGAAAAGGCACATCCGTTAGAGCCGGCATCCAATGTGACCTTGTACGATTCCATCGTTTATATTCCGAATATTCTAACAAGTCAAGAGCAAATATTCCATGACTCAATTCCAACCGACGGAACGCATTTGTTTGGGTGTGATAGCACTAGTTATATTGATATTTATATTTCGCATTTTGAGAAGTTACATCAAGCACGCCATATAGGTGACAACGATTCAATATGGGTATTTGGCGGTAAAGGCGGAACTTTCCGCTGGAACGGACAGGACAGTGTGACCCGCGAAGACCTTATCCCGTCTGCGACCATTGATTATAGTGATGCTACCCGTTCGAATGTGGAGAAGTTCTTGTTCATGGATTCGCTGAATACGGTTGATGGTTGTGATTCGTTGGTTTGGGACACGGTTTATATCCATCCCTCATACCGCTTTGATACGACAGCGGTTATTTGTTCCAATAATTACTGGTCTTGGCGTCCAAACTCACCGAATGCTGCCGATTTTGTAAATATGAATACTAAAGTAACCGGAACATATTTTGACTCGTTAAAGACACAAGTATTTGGAATAGATTCGGTATTTGTATTGCATTTGACGGTAGAACCATATGCCAGACACAATTTCTCTGCAGATTTGTGTAAGAATGACACCATATATTGGGAATATCAAAAAATATTCTTCCCACCTCAACAGTCAGAGGGCATTAAAGATCATACGGATACAGAGGTTACTTACTATACCGGAGCGGACTGTGACTCGGTGTTGATACTTGGCGTTGATTTCTATAACTATTATCATTTTCCGCAGGAGATGTTGCATCAAATTGATGGTTTTGAATCGGATTCGATTTGCCGTAACGATCCGCTGATATGGATTTCTCCGGGCGATTCAGAACCACATACGATTGCTTTACGCGGTGAAAGGGGCGAGTCTTATGAGTCTTTGCCGACAGATACGCTTGGTTGGATAACTATATATGACTCGCTTCACACCACATCGTTGTGTCATTGTGATTCGACTTACAAATTGCGGTACTACGTCAAGGAAAGTTTCCAATACTTTGATACGTTGACTATTTGTTCAAATGATACATTAGAATGGCACAATCAGAAGTTCTCCAGTCCGTTTGCAGCAACTTTGCAGGGAATAGACGCCAATTTGACAACCGTTGGTGCATGTGACTCTATTTACTATCTAACACTTTATGTGCGTCAAGCTTACGATAGTATTCGCTATGACACCATTTGCGGAGACTTGCAGCCTTTCCTTTGGGAAGGACATAATCTTGATTCATGGTTACATTATCATTACGAGACATTAAAAGATACGTTGCCAGTAGATACATTCCTTTATTCGCGTTATCCAACGAATTTGAATTGTGACTCTGTATTCCAATTATATCTCAATGTGCGTCCGATTCGTACAACCGAGTGGTTTGATACAATTTGTATAGGTGAAACATATGTTCTCAACGATAAACGCCTCACAACAACCGGAATACATTTTGATACTATCATTACCAACTTTGGTTGCGATAGCATTGCCAAAGTGCACTTGGCTGTTGTGCCTGCTACGCACTTTGTGGTTGAACCGATGATTATTTGCGCGGATTATGGCGAGTATGAGATGGTATTTAGTTTCGATCCGGAAAAAGGGTATCCGCCACGTGAGATACGTGTCGTTTATGACTCGTTAGCGCAGGCATGGGGTTTCCCGAAAGATACGGTAACTATACCGGCGACAGGAGGAAGTGTGCGTATGAATATTCCGGAAACAGATGCTTTGTATGTCAGACCAAACAATTACTCGGCTACTATTTTCTTTGATAACGGTACATGTGATGATCTCGAAATGCAACGCGTGGACTTCTCCTTTGAGGTAGATTATCCATCGTTTATTCTGGAACAAAAATGGGCAGATGCAATAGGTATTCTGTCGTCTGAATATAATGGTGATTATACATTCTCCACTTATCAATGGTATAAGAACGGCACGAAACTTGTCGGCGAAACGAAACCATATTACTTTGCTCCTCAATATTTGGAAATAGGTGCAGAATATAGTGTCGAGTTGACGCGCGAGGGCGATACTTTGGGCATTATGACATGTTCGCTTGTTGCTCAGGAGCGCAATAATACACTTACGCCACAGAAACCGTACGTCAGTGTAGTTCCAACACTTGTTGTCAAGGATAATCCGATAGTGCATATTATGTGCAGTCAAAAGGGTGGAGTATTCAAAATATATAATCCTTATGGTTCGTTGATTCAGTCAGGACGCTTTGAACCCGGTGGATATAATGCGCAGGAAGTACGTTTGCCTGCAATGTCCGGCATATATTTGTTTGAATTGAACCAAGAGGAAGGCGAAGTACGTTCCGTAAAAGTTATTGTCCATTAATAATTTAGAAACGGGAAATCGAATTGAAAAGGACATTCATTATATTATTTATCCTATTGCCGGTAAGCGTTGTGGCTCAGACTCGTGTCAGGAACGAATACTCGACCAATTATGATGCGGTGCGAGTGCCAGCTTCCAAACGTGTCAATAGTTCGGGGCTGCGCACATCCACTTACGATGGTGTTCATCATCTGGTGGGTTTTCATGCAGATGGTGGCTATTCGGCATTCTTTGGCAACATGCCAACCATGAATGTTTCTCCGGGAGGTTATACGGCAGGCTTTGGTTTTGATTATGCTTATACCGGTCGCGGACTGATTCTTCAAACGGGAGTAGCAGTGCGTTGGCAAGATGTACAGAATCAATTTGGTAATGATTCCTTGATTATTGACCCTGCGACGGATGCTGAAGGGACCCCCTTCAAACTTCGTTATGACTTTACAAACCGTATAGACCGTTCACGCAATGTTTATGTGCAGGTGCCTTTATTGGCGGGATTGTATTTCTATAACTTCTATTTTCTTGCCGGAGCTAAAGT
This sequence comes from Paludibacteraceae bacterium, assembly GCA_905233415.1. GTDB lineage: Bacteria > Bacteroidota > Bacteroidia > Bacteroidales > Paludibacteraceae > Colicola. The sequence goes on along the minus strand of CAJOEX010000014.1, from coordinate 57,554 downwards.
ATCGTTACAGGTTTTAGGTTCAACCCAAACGACACTCTCTTTAACCACTACTGCGGAGTATAATCGATATATCGGACTTTGGGAGGAAATGGACAATCACGGTATTCGTAAGGAGGTAGAGCAGTTGCGTGATTGTCCGAAACTTGATCTTAAGTTTGATGTGTTGGCAAATCTTGAAATCGGTTATGAGTGGTCATTCAGTAATTATGGAAAGCGGGGCTACCGCAAGCAGAATGCACGAGATTGCCGTTTGCGTTTAGCCGCATTCTTGGAGTGTGGTTTGCTAGATATATCGCCAAATACAAAACTCAAACCCTACATTATCCCTTCTGCTACGCCGTATGATTTTTCAACCTTTGAGTTTAATCATATTCTTTCTACCGCAGACGCCTCCAATTATCATTTCCGCAATTTGTTTACAGGAATTCGCCTGTCATTCTTCTTCTTTGGATATCAGTCATCCGAGAAGTGTATTCTTTGCGGTCCTTTAGGAGATGAAATTAAATTGAGATAAATATATGTTAACCACTAACTGCTAATTCTAATTGAATATGAATGTTGCAATTATAGGATATGGAAATATCGGCAAAGCCGTTGAACAGGCTGTTCTTGCTGCACCGGATATGGTGCTTTCAGATGTTTTTCATCACAACGATGATTTATCGCGCATTAAAGCCGATGTAGCCATTCTATGTGTACCTACCCGTGAAGTGCCGGAATACGCACAGATTTGTATCAAACAAGGAATCGCAACTATAGATTCTTTTGATATTCATACACGAATTTATGAACTTCGCAAGGAACTTTCTCCGCTTGACATACAACACAAGACGGTGAGTGTTATTGCTGCCGGATGGGACCCCGGGTCGGACTCTGTGGTACGTGCATTATTGCTTGCACTTGCGCCACAAGGCATTACTTATACCAATTTCGGTCCCGGGCGTTCAATGGGGCATACTGTTGCTGCAAAAGCGATTGAGGGCGTCCGTGATGCACTCTCGCTTACTATACCTTTGGGAACAGGTGTTCATCGTCGTATGGTTTATGTAGAGTTGGAAGATGGCGCTGACATCAAACGGGTAGAAAAACTGATTCTAAAAGATGATTACTTTAAATATGACGAAACGCACGTGATAGCCGTGCCTAGTGTGGCGGTTCTGAATAATGTGGCGCACGGTGTTAATCTTGTTCGTTCCGGTGTAAGCGGCACAACGCATAATCAGCGTTTTGAGTTCAATATGGCAATCAATAATCCTGCGCTGACCGGCCAAGTGATGGTTGCTTGTGCCCGTGCTGCCGTTCGTATGAAAGAAGCAGGTCGTTTCGGGGCATATACGATGATAGAACTCGCGCCGATTGACCTATTGCCGGGGAATCCCGAGGCGCTTATTAAAGAGTTAGTATAATAAAATGAATATTTAACCCAAAAAACTCAATAAAATGAAAGACATTGAAATCAAAGCCAAGTTACATGCTTGCCAGATGCATGAATTAAGTATGGAAGATCAGGAACTTGTTCAAATTGCGAAAGCGCAAACCAAGAATTCCTATTGCCCTTATTCCAAGTTTCATGTAGGCGCAGCAGCAAAACTGGAGAATGGAATTATCATCCGCGGAGCCAATCAAGAAAATGCTGCTTATCCGTCAGGACTTTGCGCCGAGCGTAGCGCGCTGTTTGCAGCGGGTGCCAACTATCCAGATGTCCCTGTATCAACGCTTGTCATTGCGTGCTTTACTGACGGACGGTTTACTGATGATCCGGGAGCTCCCTGTGGCGCATGTCGACAAGTGATGATCGAAACGGAACATCGTTACGGCAAGCCCATGAAAGTAATTCTTTACGGCGAAAAAGAGATATTCGTATTTGATAATGCCGCTGACCTTATGCCGGTGGGATTCTTTTCAGAATCTCTTAGTATTTGATAATCTGTAATTTGTAATAGATATTTGTGTAGTATAAAGAAGTTGGATGTTTATTTGCTCAAGAATTTTCTTGGGCTCTTCGCTGCAACATTCTTTATATGTATCTTTATTCTTCTCATGCAGTTTGTTTGGCTGCACGTCAAGGATCTCGTTGGGAAAGGTGTTGAAGTGCCTGTACTTGCCGAGTTCTTTGTTTATGCAGTAGCATCTGTTATTCCGTTGGCTTTACCTCTTGCTATTCTTTTGGCATCCCTAATTTCGTTTGGTAACCTGGGTGAGAAGTTTGAACTTACGGCAATGAAGGCTGCCGGTATCTCCCTTTTTCGAATTATGCAGCCGCTTGCCATTGCACTGGTCTTTTTAAGTGTGGGTGCGTTTTTCTTTTCGAATAATGTTCTCCCCAAGTCTCAGGCAAAACTTTGGGCGCTCATTTTTTCTCTAAGACAGAAGTCGCCCGAACTTGATATTCCCGTTGGCGAATTCTACGATGGTATAAGCGGCTGTAACGTTTATGTGCGTCATAAAAACACCAGGACAGGTATGCTTTATGACCTCATGATATATGATTTTTCGGAGGGATTTCAAAATGCTACGGTAATAGTGGCAGATTCCGGTAAAATTCAAATCACGAAAGACAAGAAGCACCTGATGCTGACACTTTACGATGGAGAATCGTTTGAAAATATCAAGCAATCGCAGCAACGAGCTACAGGAACCCAGAAGAATATCCCATATCGCCGCGAGAGTTTCAATCGAAAGCAACTGCTCAAGGACTTTGATTCAGAATTGAGCCGCTACGATGAATCCATACTTCAAGACCAGCACGTGTCGAAAAACGTAAAAGGCTTGGTGCACTCCATTGATTCTGTGAACCAAATGGCGCACGAAAAGAGTCGTATGCAGAGCGACAAACTATTACGCGACCGATATTTCGGGCGGGAACTCAAGCCTGAACGGGAGTTGATTGCCGTACCAAAAGCAGACCGGAAAGATTTTGATGTGGACTCAATATACGCGAAGATGACTTTTGACAGGAAAAAAAGGGTTGGTACCATTATGGAAGAGCGCGTGCGTGCGCAACGTGACCAGATTGAATATAACACGCTTTTATTGGATGAGCATCAACGCTATATTCGCAAGCACGAGATTGAACTGCACCGAAAATTTACGTTGGCTTTTGCCTGCCTTATATTCTTCTTTATCGGTGCACCGCTCGGGGCGATTATCCGTAAAGGAGGCTTAGGGGCACCGGTGGTTATATCAGTGGTGATGTTCATTATTTATTATATCATTGACAACACAGGTTATAAGATGGCACGCGAAGCAATTTGGCCGTGTTGGGCGGGAATGTGGCTCAGTTCGTTTGCCTTGCTACCGATTGGTATATTCCTGACATATAAGGCTGCAACTGATTCAGGATTATTCAATCCTGAAGTGTGGGTTAAGGCATTTAACAATGCAGTTATTAAAGTACAAGATTTATGGACAAAATTGAAGAAGCGTTAGTTGATTTCAAGGAAGGGAAGTTTGTCATTGTTGTTGACGACGAAGACCGTGAAAATGAGGGCGATTTCATCATTGCAGCAGAAAAAATAACGCCAGAGAAAGTGAATTTTATGCTGCAACATGGTCGCGGTGTGCTTTGTGCGCCGATTACGGAGCAACGCTGTGCAGAGCTTGACCTTATGCATCAGGTTGCGAATAACACGTCAATGCTCGGCACTCCTTTCACCGTGACGGTGGATAAACTGGAAGGTTGTACAACCGGTGTTTCTGCGGCAGACCGTGCAGCGACAATTTTGGCATTGGCAGACCCTAAATCCACGCCTTCGACCTTTGGTCGTCCGGGACATATAAATCCGCTTTATGCCAAGGAGCGTGGCGTGCTACAGCGTGCAGGACATACAGAAGCGGCTATTGACTTATGCCGCTTAGCAGGTCTGACACCTGCCGCTGCGTTGATTGAGATAATGAATCCCGATGGCTCAATGGCACGACTGCCACAACTTGAAGAGGTCGCACAAAAATACAACCTCAAACTCATTTCCATCAAGGACCTCATCGCCTATCGCTTGGCACAAGAGTCTATCAGTCCGAAGGACGCTCAGTCATCGAAGATGTCTGTCCGCGAAAGCGGTCTTTCGGGCGAAGTCGGTTTAGTCGAGCGCGGTGAGACAGTATTTTTGCCCACCGAATACGGAGAGTTCTATCTTACGCCGTTTCGTGATATGACAAACGGTTTAGAGCATATAGCGCTGGTCAAAGGCGAATGGAAAGAGGACGAGCCTGTGCTGTGCCGTGTACACTCCAGTTGTATGACCGGTGACATATTCGGTTCACGCCGTTGTGAATGCGGCGAACAACTTCACAAAGCCATGCAACTCATTGAAAAAGAGGGTAAAGGAATAGTTGTATATATGAATCAGGAGGGGCGTGGTATAGGGCTAATGAACAAGATTCGTGCATACAAGTTGCAGGAACAAGGTGATGATACAGTGGAAGCCAATGTTCATTTGGGCTTCCGTCCCGACGAACGTGATTATGGAGTGGGCGCTCATATTCTTCTGGAAATGGGAGCCCGGAAACTGCGCTTGATGACAAATAATCCGGTAAAACGGGTCGGTTTGGAAAGTTATGGCATAGAAATTGTAGAGAACATAAGTATAGAGGTCACTCCTAACCCCTATAACCTGCGCTATATGCAGACAAAGAAGGAGAAAATGCATCACAATTTAACACTTGTTTGAGTTATGAAACGCTTAATGAATGTAATGGCTATCCTGCTGATATGCAGTATGGTAGCACACGCCGACGAAACAATCACAGTATCGGCAACGAACGGTGACATTGCAGCCAATCTCGACCTGAAAGTCGTGGCTAAGTTGTTCGGAGAAGCAAAGGACTTAGAGGATTTTGAAGCGCGACTCAACAATCCGGATTCTGCTTTTGTTAATCTTGACCTGAACGGTGACGGTGACGTTGATTATATCCGCGTCATTGAGACCACAAACGGAAACAAACACCTTATTGTGCTGCAAGCCGTGCTTGCAAAAGACATCTATCAGGATGTTGCGTCTATTTATGTGGAGAAAGACGAGGCGAACAATGTGTCCGTTCAAGTAATCGGTGAGGAGTATATCTATGGTGAGAATTACGTGATAGAGCCTGTATATATTTACCGGCCTGTTATATATGACTGGTTTTGGGGGGCAGCATGGGTTTGCTGGAATTCGCCGTGGTATTGGGGATATTATCCTTATTGGTGGCATCCCTGGTCATGTGTGCACTACTGGACCTATTGGGACCACTGTCATCACTTCCACCACCACCATCATGGTTGTAGTTTTCACTATGCGAGAGAAGCTCGTCCGTCAAGTAGGTCTATGCGTGATGAGGTTCGTCGCGATGATTATGCCAAAGCCAATCCCGGACAGTCGTTCCGTGAACGTAACACCAATATAAGGAATGCGCGCGAATTACCCGCAGCAAGTTCCCGTGTTGTGACTCCCCGTTCCGGAGAGGTAGTCGCAAGCCGTGAGACGGTAACCCGAGTTGACAATGGTACACGTCCCGCTGCTGACCGTTCATATGGTAGTAGTTATACGTCGCAGTCCACCCGTACAAGTGATGCTCCGAAAACGACACGCAGTTCGGAAGTTGTGACTTCAAGAGCTGACGCTTCAGTTACATCTACACGGAGCAGTTCGAGTACGCAAAGTAGCGGTTCGAGTTCACAGCAGAGAGGTTCAACTGCTACGCAAAGTCGTCCGACTCCGTCAACGTCCGTTTCATCGACTCGTACGACAACTGTAACGAATACCCGTCCCGCATCATCTTCGCAGAGTCAGAGTTCTTACAGGCCGACCAGTTCATCGTCATCATCGCAAAGTACATATCGTCCGAGCAGTTCGTCTTCAAGTTCAAGCAGTCGTCCTACTTCGACATCCTCAGGTTCGTCTTCGCGCCCAAGTTCGGGTTCTATGCCAAGCACATCCCGCTCAAGCGGTTCTGCACCGAGTTCGCGTCCAAGTGGCGGAGCATCCCCAAGACGATAAACGCCATCCTTCGATGACGTATCTGTGACGTATCTGTGACGTATCTGTGACGGTTCGTAAGAATAGCTATAATGCTATGAGGAAAAAACGGAGTAGTTATACCCCTAACAGCGACTTAACAAACTCCTCACGATTAAAGGCTTGCAGGTCCTCCATTTTTTCACCTAAACCAATATAACGGACAGGGATTTTGAACTGGTCGCTAATGCCTATGACAACACCGCCTTTGGCTGTTCCATCCAACTTTGTGATGGCAAGGCTGGTGACTTGGGTTGCGCGAGTGAACTGCTTTGCCTGCTCAAAGGCGTTCTGACCGGTAGAACCATCCAAGACCAACATGACATCGTGCGGTGCGTCGGGAACGATTTTTTGCATGACATTCTTAATCTTCGTCAGTTCGTTCATCAGGTTCACTTTGTTATGCAAACGGCCTGCAGTATCAATGAGGACCACATCCGCGTCGTTGGCTTTGGCACTGGCAATGGTGTCATAGGCCACAGACGCAGGGTCGCTGCCTTGTTGCTGCTTGATTACCGGTACGCCCACGCGTTCACCCCAAATGCAGAGTTGCTCGACAGCTGCTGCACGGAAGGTGTCTGCTGCACCGAGATATACTTTCTTGCCGGCTTTCTTGTACTGGTAGGCAAGTTTGCCTATTGTTGTGGTTTTGCCTACACCGTTCACACCAACAACCATTATCACATACGGTTTGCAGGGTAGCGGCGCATCAAAGTCACGAATGTCTGTCGTGTCATTCTCGGCAAGCATTTGCGCGACTTCGTCAACCAACAACGCATTAAATTCGGAGGTTCCGATGTATTTGTCCCGTTTGACGCGTTCCTGAATGCGGTCAATAATTTTAAGCGTGGTTTCAACACCGACATCGCTGCTAATGAGCGCTTCTTCAAGGTTATCCAGAACCTCGTCATCAATAGTCGATTTGCCGGCAATAGCGTGACTGATTTTGCTCAGAACGCTTTCTTTGCTCTTTTCAAGACCTTTGTCAAGCGTCTCTTTTTTGTCTTTACCAAATAATCCGAAAAATGCCATAACATTTTGTCATTTAATCATTTACCATTAGTTTTAGTAAAGGATAGTGGATGGATAGTTCTCCTGTATTATTTGTCGCAGTTGAGCTTTGAGGGAAGCAGGCGCAAAACTGGCTTCAACAGAGTTGAGCAGCAAATGACCGATTTCGAACTCATGCAATTGGAATGCCTCAATGAGATGTTCCCACTCTTCTTGCAAGGTCGTTGAGCTGACAGTCATATCGTCCGTGTTGATACAAATACGTACACCAGCCTCCATTAAGCGACGTAACGGATATTCGCTGTATGTTTTGTATAATCCGGTGTCAATGTTACTTGTCGGGCAAAGTTCGAGTGTGATATTTCGTGCGACAAGTTGGTCAATGACAGATTGGTCTTCAAGGCTGCGTACGCCGTGACCGATGCGCACCGCACCTGCCTGAATCGCTTCAAGCACACTGTTAGCGCCTGCTGCTTCGCCTGCGTGAATAATAATAGGAATATTATGTTTGCGCGCTTCTGCAAAAGCGTACTCGTAGTCATAGGTTGGGTACATCTTCTCTGCACCTGCAAGGTCAACTGCTACTACACCTTTGTTTAAATATTTGTGTGCCAGACGAACGGTTTCCAGATTATTGTCGTGTGTGTTTTCTCCGCGCATGAGACTAAGAATCAAACCGCAAGGCATCGGTGCTTTGCGAATTCCTTCCAATACAGCGAGCACAGCATCTTCCTGTGTCAGCCCTTTTTGGCAAGAAAACTGTGGGGCAAAGCGCACTTCGGCATAGATAAGTCCCTGTTGATGAATGGAGGTAAGCAGGTCGTAAGTGCAGATAGTCAGTGCTTCTTTCGTTTGCAGCAAGGAGCAGGCAAAATCGAATCGCGCCAAATAGTCGTTGAGGTCTTTGCAGTCTTCCGTGACAGACATGATGGCTTTTAACTCTTCGTCCGTTTCGGGCGCCGGAATACCTTGCATGTCAGCCAATTTGCGGGCAGTAGCCAGCGGGATAGAGCCGTCTAAATGCAAGTGCAGGTCTATGAGTGCGGGGTGTTTCACAGGATAGCGTCTTTAATTTGTTGGATAATAAATTTTATGTCATCGTCCGTGACCATCGGACCGGAAGGCAAACACAATCCACGTTTGAACATGTCTTCGCTGATGCCGTTGATGTAGGCGGGACTATTTTTGAAAACAGGTTGTTTGTGCATCGGTTTCCATAGCGGACGGCTTTCAATGCCTGCTTTATCAAGGAACAGACGCATTGCTTCGACGTTGCGATTAGGCTCGCAGTCAGTATGCACACTACCGCCACTGTGGACGACACCTGCCGCTCCTCCGACAGCACCGTTGATGGCTTCTGCGTAGGCGTTCTCTTCGCCTTTGATACGAAGTTTTTCGTCCAAAAGCACCGTGCAGAGCCAGAAGTTGCTATCGTAGTCGGCAGAAGGAGCATCGTGGAATGTGATGCCGTCAATGTTTGCAAACGCATCTTTATACAATTTGGCGATGCGTTTGTGGTGGTTGATATGCTCGTCCAAAATCGTCATCTGACCGCGTCCGATGCCTGCGCAGATGTTTGACAAGCGGTAATTGAAACCAATTGCTTCATGTTGGTAGTAAGGATATGCTTCGCGTGCTTGAGTTGCCAGCCACATGATTTTATTCTTGGCTTCGGCGTTTTTGCATATGAGGGCTCCACCACCGCTGGTTGTAATCATCTTATTTCCGTTGAAGGACAATACACCAAACTGCCCAAACGTACCCAATACCTGTCCTTTCCATCGGCTGCCCATACCTTCTGCAGCGTCTTCAATGACGGGAATGCCATATTTGTCGGCAATTGCCATTATCTCTTCGATTCGGTAGGGCATTCCGTATAGCGCCACAGGAATAATCGCTTTCGGGTATTTGCCGGTTTTGTTTTTTCGGTCTAAGATGGCTTGCTCCAACAAAGCCGGGTCCATGTTCCAAGAGTCCTTTTCTGAGTCAATAAACACAGGTGTTGCACCCACGTATGTAACCGGATTTGCCGAGGCACAGAAGGTAAAAGACTGACATATAACTTCATCGCCTGCTTGCACGCCACAAGCAATCAGGGCAAGGTGAATTGCTGCTGTTCCGGCGGAAAGTGCCACAATCTCCCTATTTAAGTTGCCGGCACCTGTGCGTGCGTTGACGAACTGCTTCAAGTCCTCCTCGAAACCGTTGACGTTCGGTCCCAAAGGCACAACCCAGTTGGTGTCAAAGGCTTCTTGAATAAACTGCTGTTCTTTTCCGCTCATGTGTGCGAGACACAAATAAATACGTTTGTTCATATAAAGTAGTATTAGAGTCGTTAATTATGTCCGTTGAAGGGTTCAGCGGTTGCAGAGCCTTCATGGGAAATGTCTTTATGATGCAGCACATTGTCGATGGTCATAAAGATGATTTTCAAGTCTAAAGCCAGTGACAAGTGGTCCACGTACCAAACGTCATACTCGAATTTTTTGGTATGTGTGATTGCATTACGGCCATTGACTTGTGCCCAACCGGTAATTCCCGGTCTGACTTCGTGCCGGCGCATTTGCTCTTTCGAATACAGCGGCAGATATTTGACTAACAGCGGTCTGGGACCGATTAGTGCCATGTCCCCTTTGAGTACGTTGAAGAGTTGCGGCAGTTCGTCAATGGAGGTTTTACGAATCAGTTTGCCTATGCGAGTCAATCGTTGTGCATCGGGCAGGAGATTGCCATTGGCGTCGCGTTCGTCAGTCATCGACTTGAATTTCACCACACGGAATATTTTGGCGTCTTTGCCCGGGCGTTCCTGCTTGAAGAATGCGCCTGCTCCTTTGTTGGCAAAATGCAACCATACAGTCACAACCAACAATAGCGGGCTAAGAAAAATGATTGCGAATAGTGCAAAGGTGAAATCAAAAAGCCGTTTCAGACAATGTGCGTACATGTTATTTTATTTTGTTTCGAGCAATATATTCAACTAATTTCTCTTTCAAAATCTCCGCCATAACGGATTGGATATATGTACCTTCTTCTCCACGTAACGGATGCCAACCGAATAGTTCTCCGTTGATGGTTTCTGTGTCAACGGCATAAAGAAGTGAAGGCTGACGGCCGTCTGGCAGCGGTTCGTCTTTTGTAAAACCGATGTTCTTATCCAGTTCGCAAACATCTGCTCCCCATCGTTCCGCCAAGCGGCGTACGCTTTCGTTATATTTCTCGCGGCCATCGTGCCAATGTGTTACGAAAATAATGTGCACAGGGCGATTATTCGCTTCGCATAACTCGTGCCATTTTTTGAGGATATAATCCATTTGTTGCGCATAACTGTACTCCGTAAACAAATTATCGGAAAACTCGCGGTAGTTGGCGGTATAATCGTCGGCATCAGGCAACAGCATTGAGTCGTTTCCGCAGACATCTTTGCAATTGGCAAACTGGATAAGCAGGATATCTATTGCCATTAGTTCGTTGTCGTTTGCATATTCGTTTTTCCATAGCTTTTGCGCAAAGTGCTTGGTGGTTTCGCCGCTGACCGCTTTGTTCAGACATTCCAGATTCAATTGTTCACATGCTTTTTCTACCCATCCGTTGCCGTCATACATCAGAGATGCGCCCATCGTCGCTACGACTACTTTGGAGCGCAAACTTCGTCTTGTAGAAACATTTTCCTCTACCTGGCAACCCATCAAAAGTGAAGCTAAAACAAGTACAAATATGTGTAATTTGTTAGTTATCATAGATTATTTTACTCGTTCTCCGTTATCTACAATTTGTGTAATATCATTCATCACTGTACCTTTCCTGACGATTCGGGCAGGATTGCCGGCAATCATGCAATTATCAGGAAAGTCTTTGGTTACCACGCTTCCGGCAGCCACAAATACATGATTGCCAAGTGTCACACCCGGAAGAATAATTGCCCTGCCTCCAATCACGCAATGATGACCAATGCGGGTGTCCGTCCACATGGAACTATGCAAGCCTCGTGAGAAGTCGTGCGCGATAATCAATGCCTCCAGCATAACACGGCTGTGGTCGCCAATGTGTATCCCTCGCGGATTTGCACGGTCGAGGGTGGCGCGCCATGATATATTGCAATTGGCACCGATATCGTACTTTCTTACTTTTCGCAGGTAAAACACATATAGGTTTGCGAAAGCTTTACTTATCCGCTGTCTGACAGTCTTCGTAATCATATCTCTATCAATTCAGGAATAACAACATTGTTTGCTGTGAGGAGCATTGTGCCCCAACTGAGTCCGAGACCGAAGGAAGATGCGAGAAGCCTGGTCTTTTTGCTGCTGCGCATAGCATCTGCTATACGCGTTACCATCAGGGAAGGGATACTAGCACCGCCGAGATTGCCGAACTCCTCCAAATCATATGGTACTTTGTCCACAGGCAGGTGCAGTTTCTTTACTACACGGTCCACAATCAGTTTATTAGCCTGGTGGATAAGGAAATAATCAATATCCTGCTCAATGTCGATATGATAATCGTCAATGAGTTGCTGGATAGACTTCGGCGGGCGGGAAATGGCGAAAGTAAATACTGCCAAACCGTCAATAAGCGTGTCTTTCGGCGCACGAATAATACCGTTGCCGAAATCTTCCTGTTTGAACGAATCTAATGTCAAAGGATGGCGGAAACCGCCGTGAGGCGTCATCAGCGCTTTATAACCGCTACCCTGCGTTTGAAAGTCTATCACAATATCATCGGCAGTAGTGTCATATTCCAATGCAATAGCCGTTCCGCAGTCTCCGAAAAGCGGTACGCGGCTCTTATCTTGCATCGAACCCATTCGCAGTGCTGTGTCACCGACCAGCAACAAGGCACGACGGATGTTACCGGTTGTGAGCATGTTGCCAGCCACGTTGACGGCATACATTGTTCCGCAGCAGCCCATAGGAAGGTCAATGCAGAAGCAGCCTTGCGGCAAACCGAGACGGTCTTGCAGAATGCAGGAGGTTGGTGGTGTGGGATGGAAGTCCGCGGTTACGGACTCAAAGACAAGCATATCAATGCTTTCCCGTTCCCAGCCAAGGTCTGCAAGCAGTTTCTCCGCTGCGGCTTGGCACATATCCGATGCACAAAGCGTGTCGGGACCGATTCGGCGTTCGCGGATACCGACTGTATTGTCAAACACCTGCGCTTCTTCGGCGGTAAACAACGGAATATCCGCAGTCTTTACAACCTTTTTCGGCATACAGGCACTGACACCTGCAAAGCGTACGTTTTTAATAGTCCAACGTGCCATAATTATAGTTCTATTCCGTTTTTAGCAAGAATTTCCTTGCCGGCGTTGTAACTGGTGCAAGCCATAATATCTTCAGGGTCAAGCATCAAATCGAACGTCTCTTCCATCAGCGAGATAATGTTCAGTTGGTGCACCGAGTCCCATGCAGGAACGGTTTCCTTGCTGTAGTTGTCTCCCAAATCTTCGGCTTTTGCACTAAAAACCTGTGCAAAAATGTCATTATACTTCTCTAAGTTTGTCATATTATTGTTTGTCCAATTTACTATATAGTTTTTTGCCGGCTTCGTTCTTTGGAATAGCGTCAATAACACGAATCTCAAATGAAGTTGCCACAATGTGCGTCTTTTCGACAAGCGCATCTTTTACTGCCTGCTGTTTGGCGGCGTCGGTGATATAAACTATCATTTTTTCGTCCGTGCCGACACAGGCACAATCGGCTTGGCAGTCGTTGGTGATAATCTGTTCGCATTCGTCCAAACCGACTCGCATACCGAATAGTTTGAGGAATCGTCCCATACGCCCGACGATGTAATAGCAGCCGTCTTCATCGAAAAATGCCAAATCGCCTGTGCGAATGAAGCCATTTCTTTCGTCGCCTTTGGTGAGGTCTTCCAAGCAAGTGGCATATCCCATTGTGACGTTCTTTCCGCGGTAGCACATCTCGCCTTCGGTGTGCGGTGTTGTGATGGCGTTGCCGTTTTCGTCAATAAGAGAAAGTTCCCCGTTTGGTACGGCGATGCCGATACTCCCGACTTTATCCAAAGCCCACTTGGCAGGCAGGTACGCCATGCGTGCCGTGCATTCGGACTGACCATATGTGGCAATCCAACGCTTGTTGTGGTCACGGCAGTATTCAGCGAACTTGACGTTCAAATCATGCGGCATTTTTCCTCCGCCTTGCGTGAGCAACTCCATATCCGGCAAATCCATGCGGAAGAATCGCATAAGATTGAGAATCTGGAAAGAGTAGGGAACGCCGGTAAAGGATGTCGCGTGCTCTTCTTTGAGGAACTTCCAGAAAGCGGCATCCGTCATGCTGCGGTTGGTGATAAGCACTGTTGCTCCGACACGCAAATGACTGAAGACCATAGACAATCCCATCGTGTAATATAACGGGAGTACCATCAGCGGCCGGTCGGTTTCTTTCAGCTCAAAGAACGTGGATATATTCAGTCCGGCAGCTTCAATGTTGTCATACTTGTGACGGACGAGTTTCGGGCTGCCGGTACTGCCGGAAGTCGGCAGTAAGTGGCTTAAATCGGGATGTAGTGGCGCAATCGGGTTTTCTGTGCGTTGCAATGTTCCCGCCTTCCAAATATATGCAGGTTTGTAGGTTTGCAGGAGATTGTTGTATAGTGTCTCATCCGTCTTGGCGTTCAGAATGAGCGGCACAAGTCTTTCGCCGATTAACGACGCCATTACCCATGCGAGACTATCCACATTGTTCTCCACCATCATAAAGCACAGCGAACGAACAGGCACATTGTCCATGATTATCGAGGACAAATCAAGGATTTCGCCGTAAGTCAGTTGTTTGCCGTCGTTGTCGATTGCGGCAATCCGTTCGGGGGCAATATGTTCAAGTCCTAACAGCATTATATGGATGCGCAACCATCAACGCCTAAAATATGTCCCGAGATGTAACTTGCTCTGTCGGAAGCGAGGAAAGCACATGCGTTTGCAATGTCTTCCGGTGTGCCGAGCCGACCAAGTGCGATGCGGCTGATACGTTCGTCAATCTTTTCACCGTTAGCTTCGTATAGTTCGGCAAAACGTTCGGTTTTGACAATACCCGGAGCAACGGCATTGACACGGACGTTTTGCGGAGCAAGTTCCTTGGCTGCGGACTTTGTCATGGCAATAATAGCTCCTTTCGTCGCGGAGTAAGCCACTTGTCCGGGTGAACCGAGAACGGCGGTTACAGATGCTATATTGACGATATTGCCGCCGCCATTACGTGCCATAAGACGGCTAACGAGTTGAATGAGTTCGAGTACCGCAATCACGTTGATGCGGAACATGAGTTCCGTCTCCTCACGCATAATCATACCTATTTTGCGGTTGAAAACAACGCCGGCATTATTCACGAGGCAGTCTATTCGTCCTGCTTCCTTGTAAATCTGCATCATTGCAGTCTTGACAGCTGCTGCATCGGTAATGTCGAATTGAACAGGATGGATTCGCTCATTGTCGCTATCGAATTTCTGCCGGTCGCAAGCATAAACGATGGCGCCGTCTGCTGCAAAGCGTTTGGCAATCTCACGTCCGATACCTTGTGCGGCGCCGGTGATGATACAAACTTTATTTTCGAGTAGTTGTTTCATATTTGAGTTATACTTGAGTCAGGTTAGTATCTAACTAATATCCAACTAATCACTAACTTTGGAGCAGGTTATGCAAGTGTTCGCCCGCCATCGAGTTTCAGGGCTGTGCCTGTCATCCATTGTGTGGCGTCGGAAAGCAGATAGACGGCTGCTTGCGCCACCTCTTCCGGTTTGCCGTAACGGTGAAGCGGATAGTTGGTTAAGTCTTTCTCCTTCAATGGCCGGATTGACAGAATTACAACGAATGCCTTTGCCCGCCAATTCCAAAGCAGCGGTGCGCATGAATGCGTCCAAGCCGCATTTTGTGGTGGCATAAATGGCATTCCCGACCGACGTGCGGTAAACACCTGCAGCGGAAGCAACGAATACCAATGAAGCGTTATTTGCCAGTTTTTTTTGTTTGACAAGTTGCCGTGTCAGCAGTATGGGTGCATTCAAGTTGATGCGTTGCATTTGTTCCAGCTTTGTGGCCGTAATGGCTTGTACCGGTGTCAGTCCCACTATTCCTGCATTCAATACGGCTCCGTTCAAGATGGGCAGGTCTTGTACCAAAGCAGTAATATTTGCCTCTTCGCCTAAATCGGCGAGGATGTAACGGTGTCCTTCACCCGTCATTTCTGCAAGTGTGGCTTGCAGACGTTCCTCGTTACGGGCAGTCAGAACAACCGTTGCGCCCATCTTGGCGCACTCAATTGCAGTAGCACGTCCGATGCCGGAAGAGGCACCGGTAACAAGAATCGTTTTGCCGGAAAGTGAGAAAGGATTATACATCAAAGTTTCGAACTAACCAAGTCAAAGAGTTCCTGAATCGTGTTGGTTTTGCGCATTTCTTCCGGTGGCAGAACAACACCGTATTCGTCATCCACCATTGTGATAACAAGTAAAGCCACCAATGATGTCCAGCCTTCCACTTCGCGGAAGCGTGTTTCGGGAGTCAGTTCTACATTCAAATCATCGAACTGCTCTGCAAAGTTTTCAATAAAATTTTGTATATCCATAAGTTTTTACATTAGTCTTTTTGCGGGATTGCCCATGACGGTCGTACCTGATTTGACGCGACGGATGACGAAACTGCAAGCTGCCACACGGGAATTTGATTCGATGGTCACATTGTGGCTGATCATGGCGCTTGTGTGTATGTCCGCTTCGTCTTCAACAATCGTACTTCCAACCAGCGTGACATGTGTGTCGATGCGGTTCCAGTCGCCGATTCTGCTGTCATGTCCGATAACTGTATAGGATTGAATGAGGTTGCATTTGCCAACCTTGGCGTCTGCGCCTATGGTTGTAAAGGCTCCGACAACGGTTCCTTCGCCAATCTCTACATTTGTGCCGATACGAACGGTTTTGTGAATCATCGTGAGGAATTTGCCGCCATTGGCAATAATCTCCTCCATACATTTGCGGCGTGCCGCACCACCGATGGAGCACACAAACACTTCGTCCGGCGCAGGCTTGTAACCGGCAATTGTGCCAAGCATCGGCGGATAGTTCGGGAAACCGTCCAAAGCAGCGAGGTTATCGTCTATAAAGCCTTTTATTTGGTATTCCGTACCATAGCCGATACTCTCTTTCGCCATGTCGAAAAAGGTTCTTCCCATGCCTCCGGCACCGATGATTACAAGTTGTTTCATGCGCAATTTCTAAAAATCGCGCAAAGGTACAACTTTTTTATCAAATGTGCAAATATTTTTGAGATTTTGTGGAATTTTCTCCGAAATGGCTATTGTTGCATGGCGGACAACTTGGCGTAGTAGCCGTTAAGAGCAAGCAATTCGTCGTGTTTGCCTTGCTCGACTATTTGCCCGTTGTGCAGCACACAAATCACGTCGGCGTTGCGAATCGTGGACAAGCGATGCGCCACAACAAACGTTGTGCGGTCTTTCATAAGGTGTTCCAATGCTTCTTGCACCAGTTTTTCGGACTCAGTATCCAAAGCGGAAGTAGCTTCGTCACGGGCAATGGAAATGCGTTGGCGCTGTCCGCCGGAAAGTCTGCTGCCACGGTCGCCGATGGTGGTTTGGTAGCCGTCAGGAGTGGCAACAATGAAATCGTGCGCATTCGCAATTCGTGCGGCTTGTTCGACGGCTTCCTGCCATGTCATTCCGTTGGGAGCAGGTTTGGATAAATCCACGCCGAAAGTGATGTTGTTGAAGAACGTGTCGTTGAATAGAATCGCCTCTTGATTGACGTTGCCCATCAGTTCGCGCAGGTCGTGAATCTTCATTTGGCGGACGTCTATTCCGTCAATAGTAATAGCTCCTTCCGTCACATCGTAGAAGCGCGGAAGCAGGTCTGCCAGCGTTGTTTTGCCGGAGCCGGATTGTCCGACCAAAGCCACCATCTGCCCTTTGCGGATTTTAAGATTGATGGCTTTTAATACCTCTGTGTCAGCGCGATAAGCAAAGGAAACATTCTTATATTCGATGCACGAATGGAATGCGTTAATTGCTTGGGGATTGGCAACTTCGCGGATGTTATTCTCGGCGTTGAGAACTTTGTCTATTCGTTCTAATGCCGCTGTGCCCCGACGAATGCCGTAGGATGCACGGGAAAGATCTTTGGCGGGATTGATAATCGAATAGAAAAGAATCAGGTAGTAAATAAACGTGGATGCATCAATCAGCGCGTGCTCGCTTAGAATCAGTCCGCCGCCGTACCACAGCAGAACCGCAATCAACGCCGTTCCGAGGAATTCGGAAACAGGGTGGGCAAGGTAATAACGGCGGTTGATATGGGTGAATGTGGTTCGGGTGTCATTGATAAGCCGGTTGAAACGTGTTTGGAGTTTCTCTTCCGCATTAAAGGCCTTGACAACCCGCAAGCCGCCAAGTGTCTCTTCGATTTGTGTGAGTATATCCGCGGTCTGTTCCTGTCCTTTGGTGGAAGCCCGTTTGAGAGAGCGCCCGATGCGCCCAATCAGGAATCCCGCAACAGGAAGCAGCACCAACGCAAACAGGGTCAGTTGCCACGAGATAAGAAACAGCATCACAAGGTAAATGAGAATCATCAGCGGATTCTTGAAAAGAATATCCACAGAAGACATGATGCTTGCTTCCACTTCATTCACATCATTTGTCATGCGGGACATGACATCGCCTTTGCGCTCTTCCGTGAAATAACCGATTGGCAGGCGGGTAATCTTGGTGTACAGCTGTTGGCGCAGGTCCCGTAAAACGCCTGTCCGGATAGGCACAATGAAGAAATTCGCCATCCATGCACAGAAACACTTGAGCCCCGTTGTCAGCACAAGAAAGACACCCAAGTAAAACAGCACATAGCCTGCTCCGTGTTGTTCTACGAGCATTCCCATGTACCAGTACATATTCCCGCGGGCGGCTTCGACATAGTCTTTGAGCGGCATCGCAGAGGTCAGTTCAACATAACGGGCATTCATTTCAGTCAGCCCGAACAGCAGCCGCAGAACCGGAATAATCGTTGCAAAAGAAAACAGCGAAAGTACCGTGGAAAGGATGTTAAACAGTATATTCAACACCACTTGCACGCGATAAGGCGGAATAAAACGATGTAGCAGTTTCAGGATGTTCATGCTTTGCTGTAGTTTGGTTTGGCGGATTTGCCGGAGTTGCGCAACGCCTCGTCAATATAGGTTGTCAATTGCTTCTCAAGAACATGGGTCTCGTCTATTTTGACGTGAATCGGAACGACCTGCAGTTTGGCTCCCAGCCGTTCGGGTAGGGTAGTGAGCTGCAAGCGTTCGTAGTCTTTTTCGGTGGTGAGTACAAGGTCGAATTTGGCAGCAGCCTTTTCGATGCCGTTGATGTCGTGTCTTGTAAAGCGGTGATGGTCGCCGAAGGCAAGCAGTTCCGCTTTCGGACACGTTTTCTTGACATGCTCAAAAAATTCCTCTGGATTGGCTATACCCGACACAACCAATGGCTTTTGTGTGCTTTCTAACGCAGTCTCATAAACCATTTTCGAGAAATACAGCTGCTGGAATGTCGCCAAATGCAGTCGGTTGTCTATAACCCGCTTGTCAATCGGTTTGAATATCTCGGGGCATTTTGTGACAATGACGGCATGTGCGGCATGGCTGCGGTGTTTGATGTCCCGCAAAGTACCGTAAGGCAGCAGGCGGTCGTCGATGTACAGGTTGTTTTGCGCCGTCAGCAGAATGTTGAATCCGCATTTGATGGACCTGTGCTGCAGGGCATCGTCCAGGATTACCAGTTGCAAATCCGGCACCATCCGTTGCAATTGCTTCACACCTTTCACACGGTCGGCGCAGACAGCTACAGGCACATCGGGGAACTTCCTGTGTATCTGCATCGGTTCATCGCCGATGGTGCGGGCTGTGCTGTTGTGGTCTGCCAGAATGAATCCGTGTGTTCGGCGTCCGTAGCCACGAGAAAGCACCGCCAGCTTGTAGTGCTTGCCCAAATGACGGACAAGCCACTCGGTATGCGGTGTCTTGCCTGTTCCGCCTACGGCGAGATTTCCGACACAGACAGTCGGCACAGACACCGAATGCGACGGCAGTAAATGGTCGTCATACAGTGTGTGGCGCAGGTGCAGAACCAACCCGTACAGCCAACTGAACGGTGCCAATAATATGTTATTTGATTTCAACAACGGGCGCAAGCATGAGTATTCTCGGTTGTTTGACCAGTTCGCGCAACTTGGCAACCATTTTCTCTTCGTCGGTCGAGTTGTCAAGCATTTTCAGCAACTCGTCCAACGGGTCTTTCTTGGCGGGATAGTATGCCATACTGTATTTTTCCAGTCCTGCCAATTCAGCGGCTTTGGCAATGGCATTGTCAATATTGCCGAGCTCGTCCACAAGTCCGAGTTTCAGTGCGTCTTTTCCGAGCCATACACGGCCTTCGCCGATTTTCTTAATTTCGTCCTGTGGCATGTGACGACCTTCTGCGCAACGGCTTGTGAAGATGTCGTAACCGCGCTCAATCATCGACTGCATCATCGCACGTTCGGTCTCGTCCAAGCCTTTCATCGTCATCGTGCTTTGCATCGCAGCGTGCTTGTTTGTGCCAACGCAGTCGATGTCATAACCGATTTTGTCGCGCAGTTTGGCGATGTTCGGAATAAGTCCGAAGATACCGATGGAGCCGGTCAGCGTTGTCGGCTCGGCATAGATATAATCCGCCTCGCAACTGATGTAGTAACCGCCGGAGGCTGCATAATCGCCCATTGAAACGACGACAGGAATACCCTGCTCCTGAATCAGTTTGACCGCGTGCCAAATCTGTTCGCTGGCATAAGCACTGCCGCCCGGGCTGTTCACGCGGAATACCATCGCCTTCACATCCTCGTTCTTCTGCACTTTGCGCAAGGTGCGGAGCATTTCCTTCGCTACGATTCCGTTGCCGCTTTCATCGGTAATCTCACCGGAAGCATACACAACGGCAATCTTGCTTTCTTCATCCGGATCGTCACGCTTGACACCGTTCATCTTGCTGTGTGAGAGCAGCTTGAAATCCTTTGTGCCTGTCAAATCTTTGAGCACGCTGTCAATGGTCTGCACATAGACAAGGCTGTCCACCAAACCGTATGCAAGCAGTTTCTCCTGCGGCTGAATATCCATATATTCGTCCGCATAGGCGTTGAGTTTGTCCACACTGATGCTGCGGCTTTCGCTTACGGCGGCTGTCATGTTATCCCAGATTCCGTGCAGGTAAATCTCCGTCTGTTGGCGGTCTGCGTCGGACATGGATGTGCGTATATACGGCTCGACGGCGGATTTGAAGGTGCCGACTTTCAGCACTTGCATTTCAACACCGAGCTTGTCAAGAATCCGCTTGTAGTAACCCATTGCGCCACCGAGACCGTGCCACGCAACGCTGCCTTGCGGATTGAGGTAAATCTTGTCTGCTACGGACACGATATAGTAGTTCATCTGTCCGTAGTTGTCGGCGTAGGCGATTATCCATTTGCCGGATTGCTTGAAGTCTGCGAGTGCATCGCGAATGGCTTTTGCGCTTGCCGGAGCTACGCTCAATGCGCCGCCTTTCAGGCAGATACCTTTAATCTTTTCATTGTTTTTGGCTGCACGTATATTACTCAAAATGTCGTCCAAACCGATTGTTTCTTCTTGGCTGGCTCCGTAAGGCAGTGACCCCATCAAGGATGCAAACGGGTTTGCCTCCTGAGCTTGCTCAATGACCGTGCCTTTCATTTCGAGGCAATAAACACTGTTGTCCTTCACTTTGGTTGTTCCTGACGAGAACATGCCGCCCATCATGAAGCCGATGGATGCACAAAGTCCGACATAGATAATAAGACAAATAATGATTGTCCACAAGCACCCGCGATTCTTCTTGCGGTTTTGATTCTTTACGTGTATCATACTATATAATTTTTATGTTGTTTTTTTCTTTCTTTTTTTTTCTTATTTTACTCTCGCACCATGGACGTTGTAAGTTTCTCCGTCACGAAGGATGTAGAGTTGTTTACGCTGCAAAAGTACTACATTTTTTTGATATGTGCAAATTTTTTTGCAAATTTTTGTTCTATGGCCGGTTATGCCAGGGGTGTCAGGGGATAGACGAGGCAGACAATGAGGATGTTGGCGGCAAGGATGATAAGGTTCATCGGCAAGCCAATCTTCAGGAAGTCGCTGAAACGATAGCCACCCGGGCCATAGACAAGCATGTGCGTCGGCGAACCAATCGGTGTTGCGAAACTGCTGCTGACAGCAATCATCAGGGCAATCAGGAACGGGAACGGTTCGTAACCAAGTTTCTCCGCCGCATCATACATGATTGGGAAGAACATCGCACCAGCCGCGGTGTTCGAGATAAACTCCGTGATGAACGTTCCGGCAAAGCATATGGCGGCCATGACGACAATAGGGTTCGAGCCGCAGATGTCCAAAATACCCGTTGCCATGCGTTCGGCAATGCCGGTTTTCTGGATAGCCAGTCCCAAGACGGCACTGCCTGCGAAAATCATCAGAATATCCCAGTTAACGGACCGCATAGCCTGTTCGGGTGTGCAGCACCGGAAGATGAACATGGCAAAAACAGCCAGAATGGCGCATTGGAGGAGCGGCAAAACCCCACACGCCGAAAGGGTAACCATAGCAATCATGATAAGGCTGGAAAAAAGCGTGCCCCAACCGATGTTCGGTATCTCTTCGGACTCGAAGAAATGCAGGTCACGGCTCAAGTGCTTGGTATCGGTTTTCAGTTCGTTCAAGCTCTCCAAAAGCAATGTGTCACCGGCTTTCAGGACGACATTTCTGGGCGATTCTTCAATACGGCTTCCTCGCCGGCTCACTGCAACCAGCGTAACCTGATGCTCTTTCTCAAAGCCGTTGGTGCCCATTGTGGTACCGATAAGGCTGCTGCCGAAAGTGATGTACGCAGTACGCAGGGAGTGTTTGCCCCGTGCGGCGTCGTTATAATGGAAGACGGGGTGGTCTGCATTGACCAGCCCGTGCGTTTCTTCGAGTTCCAGCAATTCGCCAATCTGTCCGGCATAAACGAGCCTGTCACCGCCCATCAACGGTTCGTCGTCCGGCACAGGCGACATGACCGTTTCGTTATCAAAACGGCGCAACTCGACAAGGCTGCCTCCGTGTACGGTAGTAAGCCCCAGTTCGCCCACGGTCATACCGATGTGCGGGTTGTCGGAGGGGACCAGCATCTCCACCGTATAATCACCCGTTGACTCGAATGCTTCTTCCGGTGCTTTGCGGTCAGGCAGAAGCCTGCGCATGGCGATAATGGAGAGCACGCCGACAGCCAGACAGAACAAGCCGGGCACGGTCGTAGCAAGGATGTTCATGGCTTCGCCTGTTTTTTCCTCGTACAGTCCGCTGATAATCAGATTCGGCGGCGTACCGATGAGCGTGCAGACACCGCCCATTCCGGATGCATAACTGAGGGGAATAAGCAGTTTGGACGGCGAAACGCCGAGTTTCTTTGACCACATCTTCACGATGTTCACGAAGAGCGCCACGACGGTGGTGTTACTGAGGAAGGAACTGAGTGCCGCGACCGGCAGCATCAGTCGCGCAACGGCTTTGGCATAGTTTGTCGGCGTGCCGAGCAAGTGCTTTGTTATCCACTGTAGCACACCGGTGTGCGTTAGTCCCGCAATGACGACGAACAACACGCCTACGACGGCAACTGAGGTTTGGCTGATGCCGGACAGCGCTTCTTTCGTATCCAACACGCCGGTGACATACAGGATGCCGACCGCACAGAGAAACACCACATCCGAACGCAGTTTGGTGAACAGCAGGATGGTGAACATCCCGAACACGGTGAGAATGGTAATCCATGCATCCAACCCGAACCCCAAGAACATAAATGAATCCATTTGCATTTAGTAATTTAGAACCGTACACCGAATACGAGGTCTGCCTTCCAGTCCCACGTCATAAGGTGTGCGTTGATAATCGTATTATAGTACAGGTCAAGGTCCTCTCGGTCAATTTCGAACATTTTATCCCGCATACGGAAACGGATGTTATGTACCACTCCGTTCAGTGCCAGTACAAACCGGTCGTTGATGTTCCACACCACTGCCGCACGCGCCGTGCCCGTAAAAAACACCGGAAAACGCGGAGCCACCTTGCGGCTGAAGACAAGGTTGTAATCATCTTCCTCGTTATGCCAGAACATACGGCTGTCACCCGTCAATAACATCTGATTGAAAACAGTGAGCATCGGAATAACCGACAAATGAAGCAGCACCTTGCCATTGTTTGGCGTGTAGTTGTAGCCGTACCCGATGCCGACGGCAATCTGATACAGTTCTATTTCTTTTGTGCCCCCTGCTTGAACAATATAGGCATCCTCTTTGAACATCATGTCCGAATACCGGAAATCCGCATACAGCAACGGAGCACCCGCTGATTTGCGCTGAATATACGATTGTTTGACAGCTGCAGGTATTGAGAATTTCTTGTTATTGAAGGCATAGTATGCGGAAACAAACAGTGTCGTCATGGAGATGTCACCCGCCTCAATCTCACTCTGTCCTTCTATCTCTGATGCATCAAAATATCCGTGCGCATAAAACGTCTTGCGGCGTTGGATGTCCAGACCCCAAGCGTTCTGAATAAATGCAAGGCCGAAGTTGGAATAGCCCTTGAAGAGGTCTATCATGTAGCCGAGATTAAAATTGCGGAACGCCACATTTAGCCCCATTTTCGGGGTTGGATTAGTGTGAAACCGCGCTGTAAGATTACCGAAATACGGCAAGCCTTCCGCGTCCAGAAAGGTATGTGCCCCCCCGACCTCACTCTTGTACGCAATGCGGAACGGATATTTCGGCAAAGCCAGATAGTTCGTATCAATGCCACGGGAGAACCACCGGTCGGAAAAGTTCATGAACTTGGCCCAGTTCTGTTTTGCTTTGGACACGGTTACTGTGGAATCCTGCGACTGCACGGACTTTTTGGATTTGGCTAACGCAGTCTCGGGACAAAGGCACATCAGCCCGACAAGCAATACTATGAGTGAGACCTTTCTCATTTGGCTGCAAAATTACAAAAAAAAATGCAACCGTGCAAATTTAGTTGCATTTTTTTGTAGGATTTTCAAATTGCGTTCGCACTTACTCTTCGTACGACATCCATTCCTCGTGGAATAAGTACCCGAAGAGGGTGCTGTACTTCGTCTGCGCCTTGAAAGCTACTTCGTCAACGGCGCGCTTCGTCGGGTCTGCCATACGGTCGCGCGCCAATGCGCCGACTGCCGCAAACTTCTGACGGTGTGCACGCACAGCCGCAATCTTCGCCGCGCTGATGGTGTTGGTCCAGTTGTCACGGGTTACCGTGTACTTCGTGCCGGATTTCTTGCGCTTTGCAAAGCCGACTTTGTCACTTTTCTTTAATTTGCCGTGGAGTGCCTCCACAGGTCTAATGTACTCACATTTTGCCATTCGCGTGTGGCTATCCTCGTACACGCGTCAAAACTCCGTTTTAACGATAGGTACTCGGATGCACCCGCTCTTCGAATCACAAACACTCCGTTGGTTTGTGCTTCGAGGGAGTGCCCTCTAAGCCACGTGAGAGGGGTTAAGGTTTTTAATAGTTAAAGTTTTTTACTCGCGTCGTAGGATTCGATGGTTTTCGTCTGAATCACGACACTGGTGTCACCACGCTGTAGGTACTTGCTCTCGTTGGTAATCGTGCGGGTCACGTTACAACTGGCGAGGAGGAAGCCTGATAGTATCAGGCACAATAAACATAGCTTTTTCATGGTCAGACGATTTTCTTGTACTCCTCAGCGAGGATGTAACCGTTGAGGGTTTTGTACTTTGTTTGGGCTTCAAAGGCCGTGCGGTAGGCGGCTTTGGCTTCCGGGGTGAGGGCCAAAAGTGCGTCATGAGCGGCCTTGAATTTAGCCTGACGAGCGAGTTCCTCGGCAGTGAAGGGCTTGGTTCGCGGATTGCAAATCTTGACGGTGTACTTGGTGCCGTAGCGCTTGTTGGCGAAGTACGTGTCAGAGTGCATGCAAACCTTACCGGACAGTGTTTTGAGGATGTCAATAGGTTTAAATCTTGCCATAGGTTTTTAGGTTTAGGGTTCATATTCGTGTTACTCTCGAGAGGGTCTCGAAAGGGTCTCGAAGTATAGCTGTCAGTGATCAGTTGTCAGTTATCAGTGGTCTCTTCCGAAATCGGGTGCAAAGATACGATGAACAAATTGTATTTTCCAAATTTTTTCGCAACTTTTTTCAAAATTTTACCTTTTTTCACAAATTCACAAATTCACACATCTGTGTAGCTTGGTAAAATGGCCATAATAAATATAATATATTATATTATATATTATTATGAGGAAAAGTTGAACACAAATTTTTGTGTGAAAATGTGAAAATGTGAATTTTGCCTCCGCAATGTTCACATAATCAGTTTTTTCATATCTCACCAAATCACTTTCGTAGCACCTAAAAATCACACCAAATGCCCTTTCGTGTAAACCAATCTCACACGAAGCATAGTGGCACATTTCCTGTATATTTACGGGTGACTCACATCGAGGTGAGCAACTAAAAATAATAATCATCGCGAAAGTTTGGAGGGCTTGGATATCCGAGAATGCGCATTCACCATCAAGCCGAGCACAAATTTTCGTTTTATGAAAAAACAAAATTATTTATGCGTAGATTTAACTACCGAAATGAAGCAGGACAACCTGCAAGTTATGGACTCTCGTAAAGGCACGCTCTTCCGTTCCGGCGAAGACACTTTCACATTCACCGAAAAAGGTGCTCGTCCGAACAGCATCAAGCCGTGGAAACACTGGAAACTGATTGAGCGTTCGTTGCATGGCAAAGTGCTCGCTAACGACACACACGTCAAAGTCGAGTTCTACATCCACCACGAGGACTATGTCAACGGCAGACACCTTGCCGACATGCTCGCCGGACAGATTGAGCAAATGGGCGAAACGCTCTGCGAGACCAATATGGAGCAGCTCGTCGAGGAGATCAAGGCACTTAAAAAGGCATAAGTACTATGTTGCTAATTGCTATCAGAAAGGGCGGCGCGAAGTGTAGTAGCGCCTGCCCGTTCTACTCCGAGACAGGAGTGGTGCGAGGGTATAACGGACCGCTGCAGACGCATTGCAGCATGTTGATGAATCCGTGGATGCTCGACTGCGACGTCTATAATCCGCTGTGCATCGACAAGGTCGAAGTGAGCGAAGAGCAGTGGAAAGCGATGCTGAAAGCCGTGCACAAACGCGCGATACGAGTGCGCAAAGAGTACCCAGACGAACATGCCGAGATACATGGCGTCGGATGTGAGTGGACACACTCCAAAGGCGAGCACAATGCCACCAAATCCGCCAAAGTGCCGAGACAGGGATTGTTCCCGTGCCGGCTCAAAGAAGAATTTTTGTAAATCATTACATCATTACAACATTAAATCATTAACGAATATGTTCTGTTATCAAGAAAAAGTCAATACGGGTGCTCCGCAACTTTGCACCCCTGAAATTTGGGACAGCCTCATCGACTCTCCCGCAGTCATTAACACCTGTGAGCGCATTGCGGCACTTGACCCGAATGCCGCCGATTACAACGACCGCAAACAAGCTCTCAAGAAGCGTCTGCCCATCATCATCCCGCATGCGGCATCCTTCCGCAACGGCAAGCGTGTGAGCGCGGATGCTGTTCCGAGCGGATTGGCAATGCTCGATGTGGATCATGTGGAGAATCCGAAGGAGTTTATGTCTGAGTTGGCGAAAAGGCTCACTTCAGGGACGGATAAAAACTCCTCGGCGAACGCAGCCACCAGCTGCTCGGGTTCGACCATCCCCGTCGGTCTGCACATGTCGCTACGGAGTTCTATCCGTCCCGAAGTAGTAAGTTTCTTGCAAACCAACAAGATTTATCTTGTGGCAATAACGGCAAGCGGGAAAGGGTTACGGGTTATAGGTGAGAGGTTACAGGGCGAGAGTATCGAGGCGGCACAGATGCGGATGGCGGAAGCGCTGGGGATTACTGAGTATGATGCTGTAACGAAGGATCTGGCGAGGGCGAGCTATGTGGTGCCGAGGGATTATATCCTTTGGATATATGAGGCAGGATTGTTCTCGGAATCCGCATACAATGCGGATGTAACGGACATACCTCGATTGGCACTGCCGGCGCATTCGGGTTCCGAAGATAGCAATCCCTTGGCGAACGTGCCCACCGGGCACTCTGATTCGGGCGACCCCAACGCCCTGCATATGTCGCTACGGGATTCTATCTTCGAATCCCTCGCCTATCGCGGCATCCCATATGCTGACATCGTGAAGCAACTGATGCTGAATATCGGTGCGGCGGAAGGTGCAGAGGTGGGCGAACGGAATACGGTGTATTTCAGTTTGGCGAATTATATGCGGTATATTTGCGACTTCGATGCGGCGCTGTTGTTGCGAGTGTTGCCGGACTTCGGATTAGGTGAACAGGAGAGACGACAGGCTATATCGTCGGCGATAGGACGACCGAGAAAAAGCGAGATGCCTATCGTCCTCCAATCCGCTATTGCCGTCTGCGAACGCGAATCTTTGTCTGGTGCTCAGGGCGTCAGACCTGAGAAAGCAACGGATATGCCGATGCCGGAGTTACCACGATTGCTGAAATTGGTATGCCGAAAACTGCCGGCGGAGTACCGCCCCGCTATGGTAATCGCAAGTCTGCCGGTGTTGGGAGCGTTGGCGACGAGGATTCGGTTCGAGTATCTGGATAAGCAGGAGCAGAGTTTGAGCTTCTTCAGTTGTATCACCGCTCCGGCGGCATCAGGAAAGTCGTTTATCAGAAAGCCGCTGGATTTGCTGCTGACGCCGATTAACGAACAGGATGCCATCGAGCGTGAGAAAGAGCAGGCCTACAAGGACAAACTCCGCGCATCGAAGAACTCGAAGAACCAACCCGAAGACCCGCATGCGTGTCCGAGAAACAACGGCGTCGCCATCAGTATCGCCAAACTTCTCCAACTCCTGACCTATGCCGAAGGCAAACATCTCATCGGTATCGGCGAAGAGATGGATACGCTCGTCAAGTCCGAACGAGCCGGTGTGTGGTCGCAGAAGTCCGACATCTACCGACTGGCTTTCGACAATGCTGAGTACGGACAAGCATATATGAGTGATGCAAGTTTCAACGCGCACATCAAAGTGTACTATAACTTGCTGCTCACCGGCACACCGAACTCGCTCAAACGCTTCTTCAAAGACCTGGAGAATGGTTTGGCTACTCGTGTTTGCTTCGCGCAACTGCCGGACACTTCGTTCACCGAGATTCCCGTTTTCGCTCCATATACGGATGGCGAAAAAGAAGAAATCATCCGTTGGGCACGTCGTCTGGATGCCGAGAAAGGAACTATCGCATGTCCCGGAGTCGGAACCGTTATTGCTGATTGGCTGGAGCGCAAGCGTCAACAAGCTATCGACGCAGACAGCCACGCAATGGATATTCTCCGTCGCCGTGCTGCTGTCATCGGCTTCCGTGCTGGAATGTTATGTTTCCTTCTGGAAGACCACGAGTTTAACGACACGGTAGGACAATTCGCCGAATGGGTTGCAGAATATGTCTTCCGCAATCAGATGGAACTCTGGGGCGACCAGATGGAGCAAGAATTGTCTGGCGCGTTAGACGCACAAACGGAAAGAGGCGCTGCCGCAAGTCTGTTGGCACTACTGCCAGAAGAATTTACAGCGTCAGACCTTATAAAGTTGCGCGCGCGGAAAGGACAATCCGTCAAAGGGTCGTCCATCAGTATGGTGCTGAACCGATGGCGCAATAACCATCGTATCGTCAAGATCAACGAAACGACTTGGCGGAAGACTAACTACTAACAAAGAGAAACGGGCGACTAAAATCGCTCGTTTTTCTTTCACTCCTTATACAAATTCACACATTTATATGTGTTCAACCATTTTAAAAATGCACTTATATTTTCCCAAATCTATTGTTTTTTACTGTGATTTGGGAAATTATAACGCAATTTATCTTATACTAATAAAGTACCTTATCGGTTCAATGTGCGCCACTTGCGTATATTTCTTCATGTGTAAGTCAATCTCTTGGTCGAAGTTAATCTCCTTGCTCGCCTCAAAACGCAAGACTGCATAATAAGGTGCATTTTCTGCGCTGAAACCTAATTCGCGTAATGCTTCCGCAGTCCAAATCCTAAATCCACCACTTTTCAGTTTGTATAACTTCGGCTCATTTCCGTTGGTGTGCAAGCACAAATAGCCAAGTCGCTCAAATCCTTCCTTAACAAGTAGAGAACCTTTGGAATCGCCTGCGCGTACATAAGTAATCCCTGTATGTAATGCTAATTCACGATCTTTCTCGCGCATATGGTTTACAAGTACCGTTGCTTCTTGTGCATTCTCTCGCATCTTGTCGAAAAGTTTCTTGCGAGTATCTGCTTCCTCTATTGCTTCACGACGAGCCAGCGAGAGTTGTACAAATGATTTATCTTGTTCTATACCGATATACTTACGACCGAGTAAGTCGGCCGCTATACCAGTTGTACCAGACCCGCTAAATGGATCGAGGATAGTATCTCCCTCATTTGTGGACGCAAGGATGATTCGATAGAGCAATCGCAAAGTTTTTTGCGTTGGGTGTTTACCTTGCTCTTTTTCCCAACGACCAACAGCCGGAATACGCCACACGTCCGTCATCTGTGTGCCGCCGTTCAACTGCTTCATAGCTTCATAGTTGAACTTGTGCGATTTCTTTTCGTATTTGCGCGCCCAGATGATTAGTTCGGTAGAAAAGTTAAAGTATTTGCACGACAAATTGGGTGGTGGATCGGTTTTCTGCCAAGTGATAGTATTGAGTACCTTGTAACCAAGTTCTTGTAAACATCTCATGACAACGTGGATATTATGGTGTGTACCACTAATCCAAATTGTGCCGTTGTCTTTTAGTTTGGAACGGCAGAGACCAAGCCATTTGCGGTTAAACTCATAGATATATTCAGGTGTGCCACCTTTATCCCAATCGCCTTTGTCCACGCAGACCTGCTTGCCACTTTGCACGCTGATGCCTCCGTTACTTAAAAAGTAAGGCGGATCGGCAAAGATAGCATCGATAGAATTATCATCTATCTCTTTCAGCCGTTCCATGCAGTCGCCTTGCAGGATACGGAAGTCGGGATGTCCTTCCTTGTAACCAACATTTTCAAATTGTTCCCATAATGGTAACTCCTCATTTTTAGTAATCATTTAGTAGCGTTTGTTATGCTTGCTACCTTGTTACTAAAAAATGACTTTCTGCGGGTACAACTGTGAGCATAGATTTGCTCACGTTGTGGCCCTCGGAAAGCCAGTAATAAGACAAATCTTGCTCACATGTACGTACAGTGAACGTTATGATTTGTTCTTCTTATTACTATACTTTGAAATTTCCGAGGTTTCAACGTAAATAGAACAAATAGCAAACGCTTGTTAATATTAGTATGTTACCGCCGCCGCGGATTTCTTTATATCACAAATTCAAATTTTTGTTTCTCAAATTCTTGTTCGTATTGTTTGCCAAGCGATTCGTAACTCAAGAATGCCACACGCTTGTCTTCTGCCAATTTGCTAAAAGCAGCATATCCCATTTTGTAAATAAACTCCTGATGCCGTTTCTCATCTGCCACAATGACCATACGAGCAGCAAAATCTTGCAAATCATTGAATTTCAGCAAAGAGTTTTGAATGTCGGTTGAATGTTCAACTTCAAAGAATGAGTGTGGCATGTGGCGGTCGTTAAACCAAATCACATCAATCGTGGAGCTGCGTTTAACAAGTTGGGGGAAGGAATATTCCGGCAATTCTTGGATAGTCCGCAAATCCCCTAATTCCGCTTGATTGAGGAAGTGTTTATGCTTATCTTGGTCGGGCACAAACGTGTCCAAGTGGCGCATTTTGCCCATTTCAAGCAATAATCCTTGGTAGTAAGCGTGATTGAAAGTTTTGACGATTTCGGAATCTTGATTGTGTTCGTTTTGCACCAGGATACCGTTTTCTTCTAATTCCTGACGATGAGATTCCAGAGCATAGAGACCGGGCTTGATACGGTAGATACCGTTAGTGTGTCGCACAATGCGGCGGATAGAGGCAAACGGCGTTTTCGTGCCCCACTGACAATCAGTTATTTCGAAAACATGCTGATTGATTGGGTTGAGCGTTGCAAGTCCGCCCAACATCTCAATTGTCTCTATTACTGCTTGGGGTTGGGTCATATACCTTGCTCCAAATTGTCCTTAAAAGGTTTTAAGTCAAAGTACATGAGACGCGTCTTGTCGAGCGTGTCTAACATTGTGAAGTATTCGAAATCATTCTTGCGATAGAAGTTTGTCGCATCAGAATATGCGTCAACTGTCAAAAAACGGCAACCAGCACGATTCCCACGTGCATATATTGTTTTGACTAATTCGAGAATTTTTGAACCAAGACCAACATGTGTATATTCTTCACCAACTGCTAAACGACCAATCTTTACAGACGGATAACTACGACGACGTTTGTTATTGTGAATATGCCGATTTATACGATTCCAAACCCCTTTTTGTTGAGGGTCGTATGCCACCTTGTCATTTAGCAAACTATAATAAGCCGCTATTTGTTTTTTTTCTTTGTCAATGAGAAGGTAAGTAACTGCCATTAAATCCGCTGTGTAGTTTTTCGCATCTTCAATAAGAAAATGATTCAAATCATCATCGGCACAACGAAAAGGTAACAACGGGGTATCCGCTGCTAATTGGACAAGTTCAAAGCGTTCAAGATCGATCATAGAGCAAAGTTGGCAATTGCTTTAAACTGCTCATAAGTATTCACGGCACGTCTTACGCTTTCTGTAGAAACGGGTTTAGGGTGTTCTACAGCGTATGCAAAGCGTCTTGCGTCCTCACCGTACAATGTTGGTGTTTCTTTAATTGGTCTGGCCATAATTACCGTAGTTTTATTAAATCCGCTGCAAAAATACAATGTTTTGTTTATATATGCAAATATTTTTTAGATAAAATATTTTTTGCTTGCTATTTTTACTAAAAAATGATGCCTTCTAATGTAAAATGTGTCTGCAACATGTAGAAGAGCATAGCTCCTCCGCCGACGAACGGCTCAATGTAAGTGACATTCTCCCATTGGTCAAAGTCAGCAGGAAGCAATGCTTCAAGTTGTTCAATGAGTTGTGTCTTTCCACCAACCCATTTGACGAATGGTTTCGCTTTCATTGTTATATAAATTAGAACGTTTTTGGTATCTTTTCCAAATCGGGCGCAAAGGTACAACAAATTTTTCAGCCGTGCAAATGATTTTTTCTTTTTGCACTCAATTTGTTACATCCGTTGCATTTGTTTCACAAAATTGTATTCAAGTATAACTTGTTCCCTTTTTGTCGCACTTACACCTTACATTTCTCAAAAAAAAGGAACAACCTCCGCCGTCATCCCCTTTATTTAGTAGTATTCACATAGGTTTTTTATATATAGCTTGTTCCCTTTTTGTCGCACTTGCACCTTACATTTCTCAAAAAAAAGGAACAACCTATTGCACATATCAAAATAATATAGTACCTTTGCAGGCGAAAAAGTTTTAAAGCCATGGAAATCAAGACTACAGAGTTGATTCGCACCTCGCAAAGCTGGGATGGTGCACAATTGCCGGACTTTCCGTCAGGACAAGCGGAACTGCGTGTGATTCGTTTGGATTTTCCCGTCGGTGCCAAGACAGGTTGGCATCATCACACCGTCGTTAACTATGGTATCGTGCAGCAAGGCGACTTGACTATTGTTTGCAAGGATGGTTCGGAACGTACCTTCCGTGAAGGTGAAGCATTAGTCGAAGTCATCGGTACCATCCATCGTGGCGAGAACAGAGGCAAGAAACCGGTGATTCTAAATATGTTCTACTTCTCTGTACCCGGAGCGGAAATAACCATCCAGCATCCGGAACTGGAGCCGGAGAACCCGAAAACCGAAGAAGCAAAACCGCGCCAGAAACTTGTGCCAAAAGCAGATGCGCGTATGCAGAAATTGGTGCTGACTTTGGGAAACGTGTCTATGACACGGAGGGAAATAATGGACCGTCTGGGATTGAAACAAGGTAGCCGGAGGATATTCATCTATAACTACTTCAAACCGGCTGTTGAACATGGATATGTAAAATTGCTGATGGGACACAAACCCCACGTCCCCGAACAAGCTTACCGCCTCACAACTAAAGGCCTCGATTTGCTCAACGAGTTATTATCCTATTCAGAAGAGTAGGTTGTTCCCTTTTTCTTCATACTCACACCTCATATCCATCAAAAAAAAGGAACAACCTATTGTTAGATTGCTCCTTGTGCTTTCACTTGGTCCTTTTTGGTTGTTTTAAATTGTACGAATGAGGTAACCGCTATCCTTGCGGATTTCCACTTTACCTGATATAATCTTCAGAATATTTGCCATAGTCTTATTCTTTTCGCTTTGCAGCTTTCAGCCTGCAAAGGTACAACAAATTTTTCGGGATGTGCAAAAAAAACAGTACGTTCGCGTTATTCTGCGAACGACAATCTTTTGCCGCAAAAACACTTTTTATTCTGGCATAAAAATTTTTTTTCGTCAAAAAGCTTGCACATTCAAATTTTTTGTTGTACTTTTGCGGCATAAAATGATAAATAGGCTCAAAATAGCGGTATGCAGCATGGCGGTAGCGTTGCTGTGCATGCTGAACGTGGCACATGTACAGGCACAGTATATCGGAAGCGGTACGAGCGCGTTTGCGTTCCTTGACCTGCCGGCATCCTCCCGTCTCAATGCGCTTGGCGGTACGAACGTGAGCGTTCGCGACGGAGAGATATCCATGGCGATGTGCAATCCGGCGCTGCTTGGCGTGATGACGGACAAGGTGCTGGAACTGAACTACGCCTATTATCTGCCCGGCACGATGTTCGGCAGTGCGTTATACGGACATAATTTCGGGCGGTCGAAGATAGAGCTGCATCCGGACGAGCCGGACAAACCGAATTACTTCGCGGCGGGCATCCATTTCCTCAGCTACGGAAACATGAAATATGCCGATTCGCAAGGCAATCTGACAGGCGGAACGTTCAGCGCGCAAGATATACTTATCGATATCATGTATGCCCGTCAGTTGGGCCGTCAGTTCACGGTGGGCGTAACACTCAAACCTGTGATGTCGTTCTATGAGAGTTATTCGGCTTTTGCACTGGGTGCGGATGTGGGTGCTCATTTCCAGACGAAAGACTCGACGTTGCAGGTGGGTTTGACTCTGCAAAACATCGGCTGGCAGCTGAAAGGCTTCTATTCGGACGAAGGCGGGCAGGTGCGTGAGATGCTGCCGCTGAACCTGCAAATAGGGTTGAACTACCGCTTCAAACATGCGCCAATCCGGTTGGGAATGACGATTCACAACATGCAGCAGTGGAATCTCAGCTATGAGAATACGAACCTGTTGGCAGACGAATCGGCAGACATCAAATGGCACGACATGCTGTTCCGGCACACGATTTTCTTCCTGGATATCGTGCCGAAGAGTGAGCGTTTTTACCTGACAATCAGTTACAACCACCGTCGCCGTGCGGAGATGAATCTGAAGGACCAGGCCTCAATGGCGGGACTCGCCATAGGTG
This sequence comes from Paludibacteraceae bacterium, assembly GCA_905233415.1. Classification (GTDB taxonomy): domain Bacteria; phylum Bacteroidota; class Bacteroidia; order Bacteroidales; family Paludibacteraceae; genus Colicola. Next base: position 22,900 of record CAJOEX010000014.1, on the reverse strand, counting down.
CAGGTGTGCGGATTTACAAGTTCCGGTTGGGATTTGCGCTGTCACAAGCCACGAAGAGCAATTTCACCTATCAAGCGTCGATAGCGCTGGATATAAACAGTTTACTCAAATGAACAAGATTGTAGTTGCCATAGACGGGTATTCATCGTGCGGAAAATCGACGATGGCAAAAGCCCTTGCGGAATATGCAGGATATACGTATGTGGACACAGGTGCAATGTACCGTGCCGTGGCATTATATACGTTACAGCATAACCTTGACGAGCAGCAGCTGGTTGCATCGCTGCCGAAAATACATATCTCGTTCAAACGCGTGGCAGACGGTCAGCATGTGTGTCTGAACGGCGAAGACGTGGAGGCGCAAATCCGTACGCTGGAAGTGGGCAACAAAGCTTCGCAGGTGTCGCCGATTCGGGAAGTGAGGCAGTTCCTTGTCGCCCAACAGCAGGCGATGGGCGAGGAAAAAGGCATCGTTATGGACGGACGGGATATAGGCACGGTAGTCTTTCCGAAAGCGGAACTCAAATTGTTCCTTACCGCCACGCCGGAAGAGCGTGCCAACAGACGATTCAAGGAGTTGCAGGACAAGGGAGAGAATCCCGTGTTTGAAGATGTGTTGCGCGATGTCAACGACCGCGACTACCGCGATACACACCGTGCGGAATCGCCACTCAAACAGGCAGAAGACGCCGTTGTGGTGGATAACACGGATATGACCAAAGAGGAACAAATCGAGCATATAAGGCGCATCTTCGATGAGAGGCTGGAGATTTGAAGATTTGAAGATTTGAAGATTGCGATTGACAGAGGTTCGGGATTTTGTTTCGGCGTGACCGAAGCAATCAACAGGGCGGAAGAGGAACTTGCAAGAGGTCCTCTGTTTTGTTTGGGAGATATCGTGCACAACGGTCAGGAGGTCAAGCGCCTTGAAGCCAAAGGGCTTGAAACAATCGATTACGACGATTTGCGGACGCTGCACAATGTGCGGGTGCTGCTGCGCGCGCACGGAGAACCGCCTTCGACCTATCGCATCGCGCACAACAACAATAATGAGATTATAGACGCCACCTGTCCTGTGGTCAAGAAATTGCAGGAACGTATTTGCAAAACCCATTTGCAGCACAAGGACGCGCAGATTGTGATTTACGGAAAAGCCGGTCATGCAGAAGTCATCGGTTTGCAGGGACAGACAAACAATACTGCCATTATTATTGAGTCGCCGGATGATTTGGACAAGATAGACTTTAACCGTGATATCTATCTTTTTTCGCAGACGACGATGTCTGTGGAAGGCTTTGGTGAGATAAAGTCCGCCATTGAGCACCGCAGCGCCGCAAACATCGTGTTTGAAGCGCACAATACCATATGCCGTAATGTGGCGAACCGAGTTGCCAATCTCAAGGCTTTTGCCGCGGCACAGGACTTGGTGCTGTTTGTAGGCGGGCGCAAGTCGTCCAACGCCAAAGTGCTGTTTGAACATTGCCGCGAAGCCAATCCGAATACGGTTTTTATTGAAGGTCCCGAAGATGTAAACGGGCTGACTGCCAACAACGAAGTGGTCTCACTTCTAAGAGCACAGCAGTCGAATATCGGCATTTGCGGTGCAACCAGTACACCGCTATGGCTGATGGAAAATGTGAAGAAAGCCGTTGAGCAGACAGTTACTGCGTGATGGTCATCTCGCAGCGGGCACAATCAAAGTGAAGACGTAGCACAGTTCCGTTCTGAAGCCGTATATACCGCGGCTCCGGCTTCATCGGATTAATGCGCCGGCAATGCCCAAGCTCATGCAAAATGCAGTATTTGCAGGTCATGAGCGGCTGTGAATCTGCTGCTATAGGATGGTTTGTCGTCTCCATTCGTTAAGAACGCTAATCGGTATGAAATACGGTTCGCACGCAATTTGCACGTCACGCGCGATATAAGGTGTGTCGCCCAGTTTGGCGAGTTGGGATTTGATGGTAGCAAGTGCTTTGTCCTTGTCTCGTGCCGGTTCTTTGGGATAGACAAATTCGCGTTGCTTGTTGCCAATCTGCAAACAAAAACCCTTCGGGGTTTCAGACAGCGTTATAGCAACAGGGATGCGCCGTTCGCTTTTCAAAGTGTGGATGAATTCAACATCCAGATTGCGGTATAATTTGCCGCTTTTTATGGCAGGCGTAACATGCTTGTTGACATAAATGAGATTGCCTTCCACACCGTTGACGGAGAACCCTTCGTCACCGATGGTCAGACCGTCTCCGTTATGAAGTGTTATCTGCGGGAGCAGCCGCACACGCAGGGTTTTTCCGTGTGCTTCAAGCAGCTCGCCGATATATTCACCGGTGGATTTAGGTGTATTCCAGTTGGCTAGCGGACGTGTTCTGCCGTTCAGGAAATAGTCCGTTGCGCCGCGGTGGAAGGTCTTTTCGGGATTCGGGGTAAACGTACGGGAATAAACATGCGTCGGCGTAACAAAGCCTGAATCCAGCAGATTGCGATAATAAGCGGTGATGTTGGTGACATAGTCGGCGGACTTGAGGCGGCCTTCAATCTTGAACGTCGTCACGCCGGCTTCAATCAGTTCGGCAATATGCGCCGAGCGGTCCAGGTCCTGCAAGGACAGCAGATAGCGTTGGTGAACCGGTTCGCCGTTGTCGTCGGTTATTTCGTTTCCGTTTTCGTCCAACAGGTCATAACGCATTCGGCACATTTGTGCGCAGCATCCGCGATTGGCAGAGCGATTGAGCAGCACTTCGGACATAAAGCAACGTCCCGAATAGGACACGCACAAGGCACCGTGTACAAAGGCTTCGAGTTCGATATCCGGCACGGTATGATGTATAGCACTAATCTCGTCAATAGCCAGTTCGCGGGCAAGCACTACCCGCTTGAACCCCAAATCCCGCAGGCGTGCAACCTGTTCGGGTGTGCGGTTGTCGCATTGTGTGGAGGCGTGAAGGCGCAAATCCGGCAATTCGCGGAAAAGCAGTTGCGCAAAACTCAGGTCTTGCACAATCAGGGCGTAAATGCCGATTTCGTGCAGTTTGCGTGCGATGGCAAGTGCCACCGGCACTTCTTCAGGCTGCAGCAGCGTATTGAGCGTCACAAGGATTTGGACGCCGAATGGTTTCGCGTAATCAGTCAGTTTGGCGATGTCTTCCAGGGAATTGCCCGCCGCTTCGCGCGCGCCGAACTTGGGAGCACCGATATATACGGCATCTGCTCCGGCTTGGATTGCGGCTTTGGCAACGTCAAGGTCACGAGCGGGCGATAAGAGCGTTACTGAGTTCATAGAGTACTATTCCTGCTGTAACAGAGACATTGAGCGAGTGCTTGGTGCCGTATTGGGGGATTTCGATGCATCCGTCACAAGCGTCCACGACAGCCTGTTGAACGCCGAAAACCTCGTGACCGAATACGACGGCGATGTTATTGGAAGAAAGACCGCTTCGCTGGTGGACCGCTTCGCTGTTGGGTCGCTTCGCTGTCAGACTTTCGAGCGTTACGGAACCGTGCGCCTGCTCTACGGCAAATACCTTGAAACCGGCTTCATGCAAAGCTTTGACGGCATCAAGTGTGTCCTTGAAATAGCGCCAGTCCACCGTATTTTCCGCACCTAATGCCGTTTTGTGTATTTCGTCATTCGGCGGGCAGCAGCAGATTCCGCAAAGCCACACTCCCTGCAAACGAAACGCGTCCGCAGTGCGAAAGACTGCACCTACATTGTGCTGCGAACGCACGTTGTCAAGCACTGCCACCAACGGCACTTTCGGAGCAGCGTGAAACGCCTCCGGCGTCAAGCGGTTCATTTCGGTTATAGTCAGTTTCTTCATAGCATAAACGGCAAAGTAACGGTTAAAGTGTCGTCTGTAATGCCGACAATAAAATCTTCATGCAAGGGCATCAGTCGTCCGTCTTCGAGTTCGGCAAGCGTGTTCGCTGTCGATTCATCAACCGACCGGATAATGCCTATTTTACCTTGTTCGGTGTCTATTACCTGTCGTCCGACGATGTCCTGCCACGTAATCAGCGGTGCGTCTTCCGGTTGTGCAATGTCCTGCCGCAACATAAACGCTTCTGTGCCGACCAGACGTGTTGCAGCCTGTTCGTCGTCAACACCTTTCAAACGCAGAATCAAATCTTCTGCGCCTTTCGTGCGCCAATCCAATACACGAAACGGAACGAAGATGGCGTTTATTTGCAGGAAGACAAACTCGGCGTCCGCATTTTCCCACAGTTCATTTGTGGTGTGGCATTGCAGTTCGCCGTTCTTTCCATGTGTACGGCGAATTGTTCCGATGGATATGAGCGTGTCGGGACTAATCATGAATGAACAGGCGGGGGTAGGAATAATTGGCGGTGTATTTGCGCAGTGTTTCGTTACTGAGGCCTTTCATAGGGGTTGCGTAACCGAAACTGAGGTCGTATTGTTCGCCACAGACAGGACAAACCGCAAAACATCCGTCTATCTCACAGGGCTTGGACTGCTTGATGCAGTGCGGGCAGCAGAGATCGAAAGCCGAATATTGCTGGTAATTGTCCACGTAGATGACGACGCCTGCATATCCGTAATAATCCGTGCCGGTCAGCGGCAGTGTCTGGCCGTTGAAATGATATCCGTCAGGATCCACAACGACACAGGCGCCGATGTTCTCCCGCACAAAATGCACGTACATTCCGGCTGCGGTGTTAATAGTCAGTTGCACCGGACGGCTTGGCACCGAACTGCGGAAGACGGTGTCTTCACACGAAGAGAGTAGCACCACACACGCAAGACAATATATCAATCTTGAAATCTTCAAATCTTCCAATTTTCAAATCTTCAAATCTTCAAATCCTATTGCACCGCCCGGATGTGTACGGTAAAGATGAGTGTGGAGTAGGGCGGAATGTAAGAGGAGGTTCCTTCCGTACCCTGTTCTTCATCCTTATAGCCGAGTTCGGCGGGAATATACAATTCGATATCGCCGTGACAGTGAATTTTCTTCAGTCCTTCCGCGAATCCTTCAACCACACCGCTGACAGCAAGGGTAGCGCTGCCGCCATCAAACTGTACGCCGTTGATAAGTGTACCGCGGTAGTCACAATATACGCTACTGCCGGAACTCGGACGGGCATCTGTCGGATTCGGGTCGGCGATGATTTTATACTGCAGTCCTGTCGGTGAAACTTGTACGCCGGGCTGTGTCTTGTTGTGTTCGAGCCATAATTCGTTCTGGGCCTTCCAGTCCATCCAATTGTCCTCCTTGCAGCCGGATAGAATGACGGTACCAAGTGCCAGTAATAAGAGTATTTTCTTCATAACGGTCAATTAATTTGCGAGCCAGTTGCTCGGGTTGAGTATGGTTTTGTCTTTCCAAACCTGGAAAAACAGTTCGGTTTTGTTGTCTTGCTCTGGGTCGGAATAGATTGTTCCGATTTTCTGTTTGGCGGTTACTTTGTCACCCTGTTTGACATTTAGGCGGCTTAATCCGGCATAAACCGACCGGTAGTTTCCGTGTGCCACAATTACTGCATACGAACCGCTCATCAGGAAGCAACTCGTGACTTCGCCTTCAAATACCGCTCTGGCGGATGCACCGGCTGTTGTCTGAAGGTATATGCCTTTGTTGTCAACGGTAACGTCTTTATAAACCGGGTGCTGATGCTTGCCGAATGTGCCTGAAATAAATCCTTTTTCAACGGGCCAGGGCAGTTTGCCTTTGTTCTGCTCGAAGCCGCCTGCAACCAATTGTTGCTCTTTGGTTAGTGCTGTTTTGGATTGCTGCTGGGCTTGTTTTTCGATTAAAGCGGTAATCTTTTTGTTCAGTTCGTCGGCTTTCTTTTGCTGTTTCTTGAGTTTGGCGAGCAGGTCTTTCTCCTGCTTCTTCAAGTCTTTGAGCATTTGCTGCTGCTTGCGTTCGTCACGTGCCAGTGTTTCCTGTTCGCGTTTTTGGGATTTGAGGGCTTTCTGTTTGTCGTTTTTATGTGCGCGCAACTGTTTGTCCTGGTGCTCGATTTCGGTTTTGACACCCTCAATCCGTGCGACTTGCTGGCGGCGTAGTTGGGCAAACTGCTGCATATAGCGGATGCGGCGGACAAGTTGCTGGAAGCTTTCTGAAGAGAGCAGAAACAATAGCGGCGACTGCTGCAGTTGTGCATAGTGACTCTCTCGTACCATTTTTGCGTAATCGGCTTTGAGCGCTGCCAAATCGCGTTCAAGAGTGTCTTTTCGACGATTGAGACCCGCCATTTCGGTGTCAAGCGTGGAAATCTCTTTGTCGAGGTTCGAAATCAACTTCTTTTGGTTGGCGATATTTTCGTTAAGCAGTTGCAATTTTGTGACGGTTGCCGATTCGTTCTTTTTTGTCTGCTGCAGCATTTTGTTGGTTTGTTCGATTTGCTGCTTGAGTTCACGCTGTTGGTTTTGAAGCGTCTTGACGTTGTCCGCGGCGTAAATGTTGCAGACAATCAGGCATAACAGGCAATATAATAGCAGTCGTTTCATTGCAGTAGCGTGTTTATATCAACGTATGCGTAGCGGTCTAACCGGATATTCCGTACATTCACCGGCGCATCGTAACTGATGGTGCCATAGGTGACGTCAAGCCGCACTTTGTGGTCACGGAAACTGTATCCGAGGCTTGCCGTCTCGCTTTGTTGCCGTGTGCTGCTGGAGGCAAAAGCCTGAAGGTCATCCCACCGCAATGCCGGAATAACCTCATCCTGCACTCGGGAGAGTTCGAGACGGGTGTAGCGGTGGTTGATTTTGTCTATCACGATTGCGGTCTGAGGGGTAACCTCAAGACGGATAAGTTCCATATTCAGCATTGGCATTACCGAGATTACCATCATCGAATCACGCACGGTCTGCATTTGGCAGGTCACGTTATACGGCGTTTCATCCACTGTCAGCGTCATCAGTGTGTTGGTCACTAAAGCCGTGTGCCAAGCCAAATCAACCGCAGGTGGCTGATGCAGGTTCTTTTTGGCGCGACAGCTGGTGAAAACAACCAGTAGGCACACACACACCATCTCTATTATCCGGTATTTCGGCATACGTTATTTCGACTTTTCTATTTCGTCCAAATGGTTTTTGATGATGACTCTGTTTTCTTCGTCTTGCACGTTCTCAAGCGCTTTCTTGAGATAGAATGCGGCGAGCAAATCTTGTCCTTGCAGGTGGAGTATCCAGCCGTAGGTGTCAAGATATATCGGATTGTCCGGTTCTTGCTTGATAGTCTGTTCGCTCATCCGTTCGGCTTTCTTGATATCGCCGCCGTAAATGGCCAGATTATAGGCGTAGTTGTTGAGCACATGCGCGTTCTGCGGTAGTAGGGAAAGCGATTGCTCATAGCACTCATAGGCGCGGTCAGACTCTCCTTTGTTGAACCAGTCGTCTCCTTCTTCGGCTTTGATAAGACTGACGTAATAGCTGCAGTATGTATTGCGTTTCAGCCACCCGAATTCCTGTTCGCTCAACGGCATCAGTTTCGCGAGTTGTTCACAGATGGCGAAAGCAGGTAAGTATTGCTTGGTGTTGACATAAATATCCGCCCGCAACAGCAGAAAATATACGTTTGTCGGGTCTTCGGCGAGATATTTGTCTATTTCCGCAACAGCTTCTTTTCCCTTTTCCCACTGATAATAGATGCGGTAACGGTTCAAGGCGCTGTTGGCGTCATAGCCGGTCAGGGCATCTACTTTGTCTTGCATCGCGAGGGCTTTTTTCCATTGCTTGTTGTGCATGTAAATCTGCATCAGATAATCCGCAATGTCGGCATCTTTCGGGTGTTGTTTTTGAACGTTCTCCACAATCTTCCTTGCGCGGATTGCTTTTGCTTTGTCATCGGCGCGTAACAGATGGTCGGCATAATGCTGCCAGCAGTCATCCGGCGCCAGTTTGTAGGCTTGGGCGAATAGCGCTTCTGCTTTGTCCGCCTCGCCGAGAGCTGCGTAAATAACGCCCAAATTGTCCTTGATCAGCCCGTCATTGGGATTCAGTTGTTCACAGAAATCCAGAAGCAGCAGCGCTTTTGAATAATCCTGCTGTTCTATAGCTTGCCGGGAGGCGTAAAAATAATACAGGAACTGTTGCTCTTGTTCCGGTGTTATTGCCGGCGCTGCTTTTTTGGCGGATATAATTGCCGGTAGCAGCAACAGGCACGCTAATATGAATCGCTTGCTTCTCACTATTTTACACCGCTGTGCCCGAAACCGCCTGCACCACGCTCCGTTTCGTCAAGCACTTCCACCTCAATCACTTCAGGTTGTTCGTGCTTGGCAATCACCATCTGGCATATTCGTTCGGCCGGTCCAATGGTTTGCGGCTCATTGGACAGGTTAATCAAAATCACTTCCACTTCTCCGCGGTAATCGGAGTCAATGGTACCGGGAGTATTCAGCACGGTCAGCCCGCGTTTCAGTGCCAAACCGCTTCGAGGCCGGATTTGTGCCTCATACCCTTCCGGCAGCTGCATGAACAATCCTGTCGGAATCAGTTTGCGCTCCATCGGTTGCAGCGTAATCGGTTCGGCGATATTGCAATGGATATCCATTCCTGCCGCTTGACTGCTCTCATATTTCGGCAGGGGATTCTTGCTTTTGTTGATGAACTTTATGGTCATAATCAAAATCTTTTTTCCACTAATACACTTATTCCGTCTTCAACAATCCGGATATGGATGTCCTTTGGCATTTGCACGGGGTCGCCGTCGATATGGAACGGTGCTTCTTCTTCCCGATACAGCATCACGTCTTTCGCTTTGACGGTGTCCATGAAAAGGCTGTTGTCAATACTTTTTGTGAACAGACGCAATGCCAGTCCGGGTGCACCAAGCAAAGCCGATGAACTCATCATGCAAATATCCATCTTACCGTCCTGAACGCTTGCTTTTGGTGCGATGAAGGCGTCATTTCCCCATTGCGCGGCATTCGCAAAGGTTACAAGAAAAGCTTTGTGCGTAATGTCCAAATCCTGTCCTACAATATGATAGGTCTGTGATTTGTATGTCAGCAGGTCTTTAAGCACATTCTCAATATACGTTTTCAGCCCGCGTTTCGATGAACCGGCAAAGCGGTCGGCGATAAGGGCGTCAAAACCGGTTCCGCATGTTGTGACGAACATTTTGTCGTTCGCCAGACCGTAATCGCAGCGAATAGGTTCGGAATGGTTGAGAAGTTGTATCGCTCGTGTCAGAGACATGGGAATCTGCATGTGTCGCGCAAAACCGTTTCCGCTTCCCATCGGCAGTATTGCCAATGCCGTTTGGGTGTCGCGCAACCCTTGCGCCACTTCGTTCACAGTTCCGTCACCGCCGACTGCCACTACTGCGTCAAAACCCATGACTGCAAACTGTCTCGCCAACTCGGTTGCATGACCGGCATACTCCGTAAACACAATATTGGGGAGCCATTGGCTGTGGTCCAATTCTTTGTCTATTAACTTCGGCAGTTTGCGTTTCGCATTCTGCTGTGTGCCCGAAATAGGGTTAATGATAAAAGCAATATTCTTCATAAATCTTTCGCCTTTAATAACTTTCTTCTTCATTTGGGAATGAGCTGTCTTTGACGGTCTTGATATAATCTTGGACAGCGCCTGTCACAACAGGTGCCAGTTCTGCAAACCGCCGCAGGAACTTCGGCTTGAAGCCCATGTTCAGTCCCAACATATCGTGCAGCACAAGCACTTGGCCGTCAGTGCCGTTGCCTGCGCCTATACCGATTGTCGGACAGGAGACGGTTTCACTTACCTGCTTTGCCAACGCAGCGGGAATCTTTTCCAGAACGATGCAGAAACATCCGGCTTCGTCCAACAGTTTGGCATCGTGCAGTAACTTGGCTGCTTCTGCTTCTTCCTTTGCCCGCAATCCGTAGCCGCCGAACTGGTTCACAGACTGTGGTGTCAGTCCCAGATGTCCGCATACAGGTATTCCTGCTTGAATCATATGCCGTATAGCGGGAACAATTTCTTCGCCGCCTTCCAGTTTTACGCCGTCAGCACCGCTCTCTTTCAGGATTCTTATGGCATTGCGGACGGCATCCTCTTCGCTGATTTGATAGCTTCCGAAAGGCATGTCGCACACCACTAATGCATGATTGGCGGCACGGACAACGCCGCGTGTCAGGAAAATCATTTCATCAACTGTAATGGGCAGTGTGTATTGGTTCCCGCAAACAATGTTGCTCGCGCTGTCGCCCACTAAAAGGATATCTATTCCTGCCTCGTCAACCAGCGAAGCCAGTGTGAAATCATACGATGTGAGCATCGTGATTTTTTCCACACCTTTCATTTGACGAATTTTTGCCGTCGTCATGCGGCTTGTTTGTGTATGTACAGACATAATCAGTGTATTTGTCGGGCATTTAATTCTTTCTGGTATTCTTTGGCTGCGGCTGCATGTTTGCCGTAACTGGAAGAGAACAAATGTGTGCCGGACCAGTCCGGATTGGCGCACATGAACAGATAATCCGTCTTTGGCGCACATAGCACGGAGTCTATCGTCGAACCGCGTGCACAACGAATCGGTCCTGGCGGCAAACCTCTGTTTATATAGGTGTTGTAAGGAGATTCAATCCGCAAATGCCGTTTCAGCACGCGGCGCATTTTGAAGTCTCCAACCGCAAAAATCACCGTCGGACAGGCTTGCAGCGGCATTCCCAAACGCAGTCTGTTCAGATACAGCGAAGCGATGGTTGGAAACTCCGCCTGCCGGTGTGTTTCTGATTCTACAATGGATGCCAAAGTCGCCACTTCGGTCGGCTTGAGACCTAATGAATCAGCCTTGTGCAAGCGTCCTACATTCCAGAAACGCTGGTATTCCTTGTACATGCGGTCAAACAGCTTGTCCGGCGTGGTCGTCCAATATACTTCGTAAGTATCGGGTAGGAACATGCACACAGCCGTTTCACGGTTTAATCCGTATTGTTGCATGTATCCCGTACTGTCCAGACGCTCTATTATTGACACGGAATCTAACAGCAGCTGTTTCGCCAAACGTCCGGCCAACTGTTCGCGCGTCCGGATTTGGTTGTTGAATGTCAGGCGGATGGGTGTTTGTTGTCCGAGTTGCAGTTTCGTCATGAATTCTCTGTTACCCATTTTTGCCGGAAAACGGTAGTAACCGGGTTTCACGGAATTGAATAGCAGGCGTTTCTTGTGCCACTTGAAGTCGGTTTCCGCAGCAATTTTATAGTCTTGCAGAACGATCTCCAGCACGCTGTCAATACTTGCGTCCGGCAGTATGTAGTAACCGTGGCTTTCACCGTCGTTGGACGAGAAGTTGCACACGTTCATTCGGTAATATTGCTCCCAGATAAACACCGCACCGGTGATTGCTATCAGTAGCATTATTGCCCCAACACTAATCCATATTTTCTTTTTTCTATTCATTAGTCTATACTTTCGCCTTTTGTCTACATCATTGCTGTCCATCAAAACTTTGATTCTATACATCGAGAATACTTGTTTCACAAGTCATCCTACAATTATAAGTTTTGAAACGAACATGTTTGTTTTGTTTGTTTTTTCATCTTTTTAGCGGACACGACTGAACCTACATATTCGCATTGTAGTACTCCGGCCTTCCGGTTACTTCTTCTCCTATGAATGCCGGCTTCTCGAACGCTTGGCTTTCGTAATCCAGTTCTATTTCTGCAAGTGTCCGTCCTTCCAGTCTCCCGTGAAATTCGTCCACTTCCCACACCAATTCCCTTTTGCCTTCCCTTGCTCCTTCCTTTTCGCCAATAATCTCTTGCCTTTCGCCAATAATCTCTTGCCTTTCGCCTTTCGCCTCTTCCCTTTCACCATGATTCGCCGGCACAATCCACCTCGTTTTCTCAATCAGTCCTGGCAGCGCCAATTGCAGCAATTCTTTGGCATCCGCTACACTTATTTCCTTTTCCCACTCAAACCGTGCCAATCCTTGCGCCCTTTCGCCTTTCGCCTCTAACTTTTCGCCTTTCGCCTCTAACTTTTCGCCTTTCGCCTCTAAACTTTCGTCTTTAGCCTCTATCCTTCCGCCTTTAATTGTCAGAAATGCCTGATTGTCACGAATCCGCACGCGGACGGTCTTTCCTTCGCCTTTGCACAAATACCCCTGCACAATCTCGTAGTGCTTGATTGCAAGTTCCTTGTAGCTGTCTCCTTTCACCAGAAACTTCCGTTCTATTTCCACATTTTTTGCCTGACTCATTAACTTACGCTAAAAACGCACAAAATTACTGCAAAAATTCCATATATGCAAATATATTTGCACTTTTTTGTCATTTTTGTCGTTTTTGTCCTTTTTCCCGTTCTTGTCATTTTGTCATTTTGTTGTTCTTCTCACTCTTCTCGTTCTTCTCGTTCTTGTCATTTTATATCCTTTTTATCGTTTTTATCTTTTTCTTTTATCGCTTTCTTTTTTCCGCTATCCTAACCGAATGTTAACCGAATGTTAACCATATGTTAACCGAATGTTACTGCACTCAAAACCGGAACGTCATCGGCTCTTGCTAATCCCTTGCGCAATTTGCATAAACCGCAAAAAACACAAAAAACAGGCATTTTTATTTGCACGGCTGCAATTTTTTTTGTACTTTTGCGCGCTTTTTGCGAATTTTCGAATGATGAGTACCAAAACAACAACCATATTGTACCTTTGTGCGCTCGCGATGACCGTTTCCGCTGCGGAAGCGGCTGCTGACAGAGATTCCGTGGCGGCGCAACTGCGTTTGCAGGAGGTGGAAGTACTCTCTCAACAGACAGAAATCAATGCGCAAGCCTTTCGCTTGGTGACTGAAATATCGCGCGACGAAATGGCTTCTGTGCCTGCTGTAACGGTAGCGGATTTGTTGCAAAATATCCCCGGTTTGGATGTCCGGACACGTGGCGCCAACGGCGGACAGGCAGACGTTAGTATGCGTGGCGGAACATTTGACCAACTGCTCATTATGCTTAACGGCGTAAGTGTGAGTGATGCTCAAACCGGACATTACGCGTTGAATATTCCGATTCCAGTTTCAGCCATTGAGCGCATCGAAGTCCTTGAAGGCGCATCATCTTCCCTGGTGAGTGGAAATGCCTTTGTAGGTGCAATTAATATCGTTACCTTACAGCCCGAAAAAGATACATACAACGTTTCCATGCAATTGGGAATGAATCGCTTTGCGGATGCGGAACTCACAGGTGGTTGGCGTCGCAATAATTGGCGTGTAGTGGCTGCTGCCGAATATAGTCACACCAACGGTTATTATGCACCTGAACCGTCCGAAAAAGAACAGATAGCGCTTGACAACACGGACTTTGATATAGCAAACCTCTATCTCAATGCTACATGGAAAGGGTTGGAGTTGCAAGCCGGAGCCCAATACAAGGATGTTGGAGCGGGCATGTTTTACGGCTTTGGGTCGCAGGACCAGTTTGATGCCACCCGCACAGCTTTTGGTTCCGCGCGTTATACTCATGATTGGGGCAAATGGTCTTTGGATGCGCAACTGTCCTACCGTGCTAATCACGACCATTACCAATGGCATCGCGGGCAGCCTGAATACAGCAACACCCACCTCGCGCAGAATGCTACAGCCGGTTTGCGTGCACATTACAGCTCGTCTGTCGGCAAAACGACTCTTGGCGTTGAATTGCGTGACGAGCATATCCGTTCTTCGAACATAGGCACGCACAACCGCCTGAATTTCAATTACTTTGCCCAACAGACCTTTCATGTGCAAGGTTTTTCGGCTTCTTTGGCGGCAAGTGGCACTTATAACACAAGCTTCGGGCATCATTGGTCTGCCGGCGCGGATTTGGGATATACGTTCGGCTGTGGCGTGACGCTCTATGCCAATGCCAACCGTTCTTTACGAATGCCGACATTCACGGATTTGTATTACGACGCAGGAAATCAGCTTGGCAGTAAAGACTTGAAGCCGGAAAAAGCATGGACGGCCTCTTTTGGAACCGCTTACAAACAGTCTTTTGACAAAGCGGGAACGCTTGCCGCCAAGGCGGAAATATACCATCGTTGGGGTAGGGATATTATCGATTGGATTTATGTGCCGGAAGATACGAAACGTCCGTACCATGCGCAGAACCAGCAACGGGTAAACGCTTTAGGCGTGGAATGTGCCGTGCAGTATTGTTTGAATGAATGGCTGCGTCGCATAGAAGTGCGTTATGCCTATACAACGCTGGATATCAACCTTGAACAAACCAATTCCCGTTACTTGGATTATCTGCGTCACAAACTTGTTGTACGCCTTGAACACGGCATTTACAAAGGTCTTGGTGCTTCGTGGGCGTTTCATTTCCGTGCGCGGCAAGGTCAGTTTAATGATGCCGAAGGCGACGTTCGGAATTACCGGCCTGTTTGCCTGTTGGACGGGGAAATATATTATAAGCTCAAGCATTGGCGCATCGCTTTGGAATGCACCAACATGACCAATCGTCATTACTACGATTATGGTGGTCTGCTCCAGCCGGGTGCTTGGGCAAAATTGCATGTAACATATCAGTATTAACCATGCGAAAGCATGACTTAACAGTATAAATTATGATTGATTCCGACAAAAAAGAACGAATAGCCATCAAGGCACTTGAGTTGTTTTTGTTAAATGGCTATTACAATGTCTCTATCTCTGATCTTCAGTCCGCCCTTAATATCGGGCGGGGAACGATGTATTATTACTTCCGCGACAAGGACGAATTGTTTTTCTACATCATGACGCAGTATTTTATCACGCCTAAACGCCGTTGTATGCACCAACCCGACACGCTGCTTGTCACGGATATGATTGATGCGATGCTCAATTACCTTAATTCCCTTGAATATGTCGCATCGCAGTTTGAAAACAAGAATGTCAATACTTCCGGCGTCATGGCGCTTTATTATACGGCTTATCTGCACTTCCCCCACTTGTACAAACTCGCTTTCCGTATATACGAAAAAGAACTTGAACTCTGGAAAAAAGCGCTCCGAAACAGCATCCATGCGGGGCAGGTTTCTCCAGATATTGATGTGGAGACGATGGCTTCGCTTTTTACGCATATCAAGGATGGTTATGATAGCGGAAAGGCGGGAATGCAAATGGATTTTTCCATGTTCAAGCGTAACTATAATTGCCTCTTCGACTTGATAAAATTAAAAAAATAGTGTCTTTTTGGCATTTTTCTACTATTTTCGAACGTGTGTTCGAAAATATTCCTGTACCTTTGCAGGCGGAATTTAAAAAGTATAATAAAATGCAACCAAGACATTATTTGGATTTTCTCCAAGAAAACATGCGCGCTCACTGGGAGACGCCCATTATGACGAACTTTGGAGATGCACATTCGTACACCTACCATTCTCTTTCTACATCTATTGACCGACTTCACGCCCAGTTCAAAGCGCTTGGCATCAAGCCCGGAGAAAAGATTGCTCTTGCCGGACGTAACTGCGCCAACTGGGGAATGGCGTTTTTCGCGATTACAACCTATCATGCGGTTGTTGTTTCTATTCTGCCTGATTTTACGGGGGAGGATATTGAGAAACTTGTGGAGCATTCGCAGGCAAAATTGCTGCTTGTCGGTCCCGTTGTAAAGACAAAGATTAACCCCGAACATATGACCGGTTTATTGGGCATTGTTCATATGGACACCTTGGAAATGTATTACGCGCGTGAGAAAAAAACGTTGGAGGCATACATCAAGGCGGCTTCTGATTATGATTCCGGCCATCCTGAAGGGGCAAAACTGGCGGAACTCAACTATCCTGTAGATAACTTTGACGAACTGGCAATCATTAACTATACATCCGGCTCAACGGGCTCTCCGAAAGGCGTTATGCTGACAAACCTCAGCCTCAGTTCGAATGTGGAGTTTGCCATTCATCATATCCCGCACAGACACGGTGACCGCGTGTTATCCATGTTGCCGATAGCGCATATGTTCGGTTTGACGTTTGAGTTTCTTTATCAGGTCTGCGACGGTACACATGTATTCTTCCTCACGCAGGCTCCGACGCCGTCCATCCTGATGAGAGCGTTTGCCGAGGTCAAGCCGTACATGATTTTGACGGTGCCTCTGGTGATTGAAAAGATTATCCGTAAATCCATTCTGCCGGTTATAAAGAAACCGCATATGCGCATTCTTTGGCATACACCCGGAATACGTCATTTGATTCGCCGTCTGGTGAACAACAAGCTCATGGCTGCTTTCGGCGGCGAACTGCGTCACCTCATTATTGGTGGTGCTGCGCTTAACGAGGAAGTGGAAATCTGCCTCAAGGAAATGGGCGCACCTTATTGCGTGGGTTATGGTATGACAGAGTGTGGCCCGTTGCTGGCTTACAGCCCGTGGAAAGAGTATGTCCCGCGTTCGTGTGGTAAGGGAATTGAGTATAATGAATGCAAGATTGAGTCGTCGGACCCCGAGCATGAAGCAGGGGAATTGCAGGTGCGCGGTACGTGTGTTATGCAGGGCTACTATCGCAATGAGGAAGCCACAAAAGCCGCTTTCACAGCTGACGGGTGGATGCGCACGGGTGACCTTGGCGTGATAGACAAAAAAGGTAATATTTTCTTGCGTGGTCGCAGTAAGAATATGATTCTTGGAGCATCCGGTCAAAATATCTATCCGGAGGAACTGGAGGATAAACTGAACTCCATGCGGGGTGTCGGTGAGTCGGTCGTGCTGGAGCGTGAGGGCAAGCTGGTTGCACTTGTTTACCCCTCTGACGATATTGTCAACCTTCCGGTTGATGAGAAAAAAGCGGTCCTTCAAACGGCATTGGCGGAAGTAAATACCGTCTTGCCGAATTACAGTAAACTCACCGACTTCGAATTGCGCACGGAACCGTTTGCCAAGACTCCGAAGCAATCCATCAAACGCTACTTGTACAAGTAATTCTTATTCTCATAACAAAAAAAATGCACTTCTGTAAAAAGTGCATTTTTTTATCTGTGTTCTGTCAGGCCGCAGGCCGGTCTGTGTTCTGTGCTCCTAAATAAATATCAATTGTACGATGATATATACCGGCAGGAGAATAATCAGACTGAACTTAATCATATAGCCGAAGAACGACGGCATACTGATTCCTTCCTGTTCTGCAATCGATTTAACCATGAAGTTAGGTCCGTTACCGATATACGTCATTGAACCGAAGAACACAGCACCCATTGAGATCGCTTTCAAGAACGGATCGGTAGCCAGTTTCAAGCCTTCAGGAGAGGCCATCTCGTTGAACACCATTGCAGTTGGGGCATTGTCAAGGAACGACGACAGCAAACCGGTTGCATACACGTATTGCCACGGAGCGTTGATGAATTCAGCGATTACTTCTTTCTGCTCCGATAGATACATCAGCGCCGGAGTCATCGTTGCGAAAATACCGAGGAACACACATGCCACCTCCAAAATCGGTGTCCAACTATAGTTGTTCTTCACGCGCACCGCTTTCTTGGTCGTTAACCACGAACCGGCGATGATGGCGATGAAGCACCACTCGCGCAGCAACTTGAGGTACCACGGTGCGTGTCCGCCCATAGCAGGAATGTACTTCTCGTTAATGAACATAGTGGAAGCAATTACGCAAAGCAGCCAGAAGATGTTAATCAGACCGCTTATCTCTGTCTTTGTGCTCTCGCGAACATCCGCCATGATATTCTCTATCGGCTCTTTCTTGTAGAAATAAACATCAATCAGGAAGTAGATTATCAGCAGCAATCCACCGGTAACAAGCCACTCAAACACCATGTTCTGCAACCACCATGTGAATTCAGCACCCTTCAGGAACAGCAGGAACAAAGGAGGATCTCCCAACGGTGACAACAAACCACCGCAGTTCGCTACAATGGCGATGAAGAAGAGCACCGTGTGTACACGGTATTTACGCTGTTGGTTTGTGCTCAGTAACAAACGAATAAGCAGCATCGCAGCACCCGTCGTTCCCATGAACGAGGCTAACACCCAACCAATCGCCAAAATAATGGTGTTCACTTGCGGAGTCGCTTTCAAGTCACCTCGGATACAGATACCGCCGGTGGTGACAAACAGCGCCATCAGCAACAGGATAAACGGCACATAGTCGTAAATCATCTGATGCATGAGTTCGTGGCTCATACTGTGCACGCACAGCCAGATGCCTACAGGCACACCTAACAGAAGCGACACGTACAACTTGTGCAGGTTATGCTCCCACCATTCGCCAACGTGCGGCACAAGTGGCAGCACGGCGATACACAACAGCATTACTGCAAACGGGATTAGCATCCACGCGGGAATTAAATGTTCTATCATAATGTATTATCTTTAAGGTATTATCTTTGGTAGTATCTTTAATGATTTGCCAAAAATCGTGCAAAATTACTACATTTTTTTTGAATGTGCAAGGCTTTACGCATAAAAATGCATTTTTCTCTTGCATGTGTCAGAAAAAAGCTGTACCTATGCAGCCAAAAATCCGCTATCAATTACGATACATATACGATAGATTTACGTTAGATTGACGATAGATTTACGATACATTGACGTTAGATTGTAAAAACGCAACAAGAATGGTTCCCTTTCTGCGCAACTCAAGTCCTCAAAAATAGCATTTCGGGAGAAAATACACTTTCCTGCACGATTTTTACATATTTATTTGTATATATGATAAAAAAGCAGTAATTTTGCAGCCTAAAGTTGCAAAGGCGCACGGAAATGGAGTCATTACAGGTTATACATAGTGAGTTTTTTGCTGACTACCAAGCACAGCAACCGATTACGATTGAGAAGCGCGTCAAGAAACTTGCTTCTAAGCTGCTCACGCCACAGAACTTCAAGTTCTACTTGCTCAGTTCGTCCTGTAACTCCAGCCTTATTGAGGGCTCGTCGATGACCGAAGATGATTACATGAAACT
>CAJOEX010000014.1:0-4049 GCA_905233415.1 Paludibacteraceae bacterium | reverse complement strand
TGCTATCAATATTGGCTCATTCCTCGAAGCGCACAAGATTCTTTCCAACAGTTCCGGTATTGCAGACAAATACAAAGGCGCTTTCCGTGACATGCCTGTAGGCGTGTTTGGAGGCGGCGTGAAAGTCTATACCGGCGCAGAGCCGAGTATCGTGGCGGGAGAAATGGATAAACTCATGCACGATATAGGTGTGCTTGTTAAAACCGATTTGTCGTACGAGGAGGTTTTCTATTATGCAAGTATGATTCATCTTGTCTGTGTTAGTATTCATCCGTTTGCAGATGGTAACGGTCGTGCTTCACGCTTATTGGAGAAATGGTTCCTTGCGCAGAAACTCGGCAATGTGGCATGGGCGGTCCAGTCTGAGAAATTGTACTATAGCAGAAGACAATCGTACTATGAGAATCTTCATTTAAAAGGAGACAACTACGCAACAGCTGACTATGCAAGGAGCATTCCCTTCCTTTGCATGTTACCGATGGCGTTAAATATAAAATAATCGGGGTATTAGCTCATCTCACCTCCCTTTCGAGTCCGCTATACTCCACAAACAATCTATCGGCCAAGCTTGACCGATCAACCAAAGCGCAAAGCGTTGCGCTATAACATATTAAAATAATTAGCAGACTATTATTTCGCGCAAACAACCGAAAGCCCTGCAAAACTGACGGAAATAACGCTAAGAAATAATAACTGGCAGCATATCTATAGGTATGCCTTGCCTGTTCATAATAGATGCTCATTTAGTGTGAGTTTCTTAGAACAGGCAAAGGTTTCCTTGCAGGGCTGCCTTGGTTGCGCGAAAGAAACTCGCACTTTTATTTTATGTGTTGTAAGCGTAACATGAAATTAATACATTATAGACAATTATAAAATTATCGTTATATGAAAAAGTTATTATTTTTTTGGATTGTGTTGTTGACATGTTTGTCAATGTATGCCGGTGACGGCAAATTCGATGGGTACAAAGGTGTTATTATGTATCCTTTGGAATATTCTAAAACCGATAAAGATGGCAACATCTTAACGGAGAGAGATAAATACACTCTAGAAGAGTACATATGTGGACGTATGACAAAGATGGGATTGCCATGTTATACGGAGGACAATCTATCAGAAGAGTTTGATGAAGAGTATTCTCAAAATCAAGCGGCATACCTCTTTTTAGATTTATCTCATACTGCAGGAAGTGGAGATATGTTAAAAGTATCAATTAGTCTCTATAATTGTAACCACAAAAATGTGTATACGGTTACAAAATCTGTGGTCATGAATTCGTCCGAAATGGCAACATTTAGGGGAAGAATAATAGCAGGATTAGATTTGTGCTTTAGCGATATTAAACGCGAATTGAAGAAACATGTTTTCGATGCATCAAAATCCCCAAAGCCAAATTATCCTAAAGCAGACATTAGCAACAAAAGTTGTCGCGCCTACTTAGATTCAGTGAAAACAGATAATATAGAAGGCATTTATAAAGCACTTTCTTCGAAATACAAACTATACATAGTAAAAAATGAAGATTTTGGCTATGATGTATATTACCTTGGAGATAAGTATCTCTTATGGCATGAGGGCGATATGAAAGGAAGGCTTGAATCTACAGCTGTAGTTGATGTATATAGTGGATCTTGGCTTCCTCGAATGAAATCAACACCTTGGGATGTGTTTGCTACATATAATGAAGGATTTGTAACATTTACATTTGGAGAGAATAGTGAGGAAAAATATGTAAAATTATATCCCAATCTTAATCTTTCCAGAAAGCCAAATGACAAATCTACTCCGAAAGATCCAGACAAATTGAAATTAGCAGGAACTGGTTCCGGATTTTTAATGGATGATCAAGGTATAATTGGAACAAATAATCATGTGATCGCAGACGCTTCAGCAATCAAAGTAATATTCACTGACGGAGTAGAGCAAATTGAATATAAAGCAAAAGTGCTTTTAGCCGATAAAGATAATGATGTCGCTCTACTGCAAATTACGGATTCTTCTTATATAGGAGAAAATACACCATATGCCTTTAAAACTCAAGCAGATGTAGGGGAAGATGTATTTACTATTGGTTTCCCTTTAACAAATTCGATGGGTGAAAATTATAAAGTAACAAATGGTATCATTAGCGCTACTACCGGTATAGAGGACGATGTTAGAAATTATCAAATCACAGTTCCAATTCAACCGGGAAATAGTGGTGGCGCGTTGTTTAATAGCATGAGGCGTACGTGAAGAGAAAAATTGAAAATGTAAATTATGCTGTTAAGGTTTCATATCTTTTAAGCTTGTACCAAATGTTACCGAAAAGAAGAAACCTAATGACAACTCCAGTAGAAATACCTAAGCTATCAGACAAAGTTAAGACTTATAAAGATTTTGTTTGTCTGATAAAAGTTTACAAATAGTGATATAATTGAGAATAATGATACAAGCGCAGAGCACATGCCCCGCGCTTGTTGTTTTCTTCGTATTTCATACGATTGTCAATCGCCCGCTCTTCTCCCTTTCCCTTCCTATCGAACTCCTCGGCCGTAGCCGTAAAAAACACATCGCCGCTGCTGTTGAGGGCGGTTTCGACGGAGTCTTGGACAACACCGATTCGTTCAACGTCCATTCATTAAATCTCTTCTCGATTTGTCTCGAACGATTGTTCCTTTTATATCTTTGCTGTTGGACAGTACAGAATAATAAAAAATGCATATTTATTTGCGTATGTCGGATTTTTTGTGTACCTTTGCGCCGTAAACGACGCAAATGAAGTAAAATGAAGTTTGTGAGAGGGCATTGATATGGCGCAGAAGATACAGAAGACGAATGTATGTCGGTTGCTCGATGCAGCAGGGATTGCGTATGAACTGATTGAATACGCCGTGGATGAGTCGGATTTGAGCGCAACGCACGTAGCGGAACAGTTAGGCGAAGATGCGGATGCCGTGTTCAAAACTATCGTACTGGAGGGCGATAAGACCAAGCATTTTGTATGTGTCGTGCCGGGTGCATGTGAGGTGGATTTGAAGAAAGCGGCTCGCGCCAGCGGCAATAAGTCCTGCAAACCTATTCCGCAGAAAGAACTGCTGCCGCTCACCGGTTATATCCGTGGCGGTTGTTGTCCGATAGGAATGAAGAAACCTTTCCCGTCGTACATCGACGAGACGTGTCTGCTACATGAAAAGATTTACGTCTCTGCCGGTCAGCGCGGAATGCAACTCCGCCTAACTCCGCAAGACTTGATTAACTATGTACCATTAGAAGTAAGCGATTTGATATAGTATGCATCGTATAATTTACTTTCAGGCGACGAACGTCTGGCATTTCAAAAGAGATATAAGATATTGTAACAATAATGACTAAAGCAGAAAACTATCAATTGCTATTGCCGCAGATAGAGGCACTGCTGGCCGGCGAAACCGACATGATTGCCAAGATGGCAAACGTGGCGGCTATGTTGCATCAGTCGTTCGGATTCTGGTGGACGGGCTTCTATCGCGTCGTTGGAAACGAACTGGTTCTCGGACCATTTCAAGGACCGGTAGCCTGTATGCATATCTCGTTCGGTCGGGGTGTGTGCGGAACGGCTTGGCAAAGACAAGAGACTGTGATTGTTCCGTACGTGCATGAGTTTGCAGGGCATATCGCTTGTTCGTCCGAGTCCAAAAGTGAGATTGTTGTGCCGGTCTTCAGTAGCGGCAACGTCATCGCTGTGCTGGACATTGACAGCGCAGCGTACAACACTTTCGACGATACCGATAAACAATACTTGGAACAAATAGTGCGACTTTTGTGAGAAAGAAACGACGATTAAAAAGCAAATTTATTTGCATATATCATAAAAAAGCAGTAATTTTGCAGTCAAATAGAGATGTAGCATGTTTTTCCAAATTATCCAACCGGTAGAAGCTTTACGACCATATATTTCCCGCTATGTGTTTGTCAAGGCAGAGGGCTCGACGGATACGATGGCTCCGCCTAGCGATGACCCGCGTTTTGTCAACGGGAAACATGTGCAGCAACTGCTCCCCAACTACGGCAGTCTTATTTTCCAACGC
>CAJOEX010000013.1 GCA_905233415.1 Paludibacteraceae bacterium | reverse complement strand
CCATTGGTTATCGTTTTATTGGTAATTGCCCCGCCTTTTCGGTACTGTGACCGTACTGTGACCGTACTGTAACGGTACTGAAAAGACAGGGCAAAGACAATTATACCTCCTTGCAGTAGGTATTCTCCATAGCATAGCTATGTCGATTAGACCTCCGCAATTCCCCCGAAAAGAGGTCGCGTTTCTCTGCGAACTCCAAATAAATCGTCATAAAACACCTTCTTTGCAGGCAAAAGGCATTTTTCTGCCGATTTATTTGGTACTTCAAAAAATTTTTGCTACCTTTGCAGGCAGAAAAGAAAACTATCCATGAAACCGATTATTTATCAACTTTTTCCGCGTACGTTTACCAATTACAACGAAACGCGGAAACCCAATGGCACAAAAGAAGAAAACGGCTGCGGCAAATTTGCAGACATAACCCCTAAAGCCCTGAAAGCAATTCAAGATCTGGGCGCTACGCACATCTGGTACACCGGCGTGGTACGCCATGCTACCGCCGAATATAACACTCCCGCAATAACCAAAGGCAAAGCCGGCAGCCCCTACGCCATAACGGATTATTACGACGTGGACCCCGATTTGGCAGTGGATGTGAACAAACGCATGGCGGAGTTTGAGGCGCTCATCCGTCGCACCCACAAACAAGGCTTGAAAGTAATCATCGACTTTGTGCCGAACCATGTTGCCCGTGAATACAAATCGTTGTGCAAACCCGAAGGATTCAAGGATTTGGGCGAAGATGACCATCCGGAATGGGCATTCTCTCCGCTCAATAACTTCTATTACCTGCCCGGTGAAAAGTTTCAACCATCATTCGACATAGGTGATTATAATGAGTTTCCGGCTAAAGTGACCGGCAATGACTGTTTTACGGCACATCCGAGTCAAAACGACTGGTATGAGACGGTGAAACTGAATTACGGGGTGTTCTATCAAGGCGGCGGTGAGAAACAGTTCAATCCGATTCCATCGACGTGGGACAGGATGATTTATATCCTCAGTTACTGGGCGCGCAAAGGAGTGGATGCGTTCAGGGTTGATATGGCGGAAATGGTACCGATAGAGTTCTGGCGGTGGGTGATTCCGCAGATTCATACGTTCTTCCCGGACGTGGAATTTATCGGTGAAGTGTATAATCCGCGGTTGTATCGGGAATTCATCAATGCAGGGTTTGATTATTTGTATGACAAAGTCGGAATGTATGACTACTTGCGCGGCGTAACCAGCAAATCGTGGGCGGCGGAAGGTATTACCCATCACTGGCAGGCTGTGGATGATATTCGCGACAAAATGCTGTATTTCCTTGAGAATCATGACGAGCAACGTATCGCCAGCGGTTTCTTCTGCGGAAGCGGCCATTGTGCAGCGCCGGCAATGACGGTTGCGGCTTTGCTCGGGCGCAATCCCGTGATGGTTTATGCCGGACAGGAATTGGGCGAAAAAGGTATGGATGCCGAGGGCTTTTCGGGCATGGACGGCAGATCAACCATATTTGATTACTGGGGAATCAAATCGTTGCAGGCATGGGCAAACCATGGCAAATTTGACGGCAAGAACCTGAGTGACGAGCAGCGGTCACTGCGGCAATTCTACCAAAAACTGCTTTGTCTTGCCCGTGACAATAAGGCTGTTACAGACGGTTTGATGTATGATTTGGAGTATGCGCAAAACGAAGGATTTGACAAACATGAGCAATTCGCTTTCCTTCGTAAGGCGGATGAGGAGCTGCTGTTGGTAGTGGTTAATTTTGATGACAAGCAACGGGATATTTGCGTGACTATCCCTGAAGATGCGTTCCATTATCTCAACCAGCCGCAATTGGAGAAAGCAGTAGCGACGGATTTGTTGACAGACACTGTGCTGACGAATGTTTCCTTCACGGCTGACAAGCCGTTAGCGGTTACGCTGCCGGCTTGGACGGGAGCCGTCTATCGCATTGTGGATGCGACGAAAAAGAAAAAAGAATGAGTTACTTGCGGTTGATACGTTGGCAGAACCTGCTGTTCCTCGGCATACTGGTTTGGGTTATGGAGAAATGGGTTTGTGTACCCGTTTTGGACAGTGTGCGCTTTTATGAGGTGCTGCCGTGGTGGTTGCTTGGGTTGTTACTGTTGGCGGTGGTACTGACGGCTGCGGCAGGATATGTTATCAACGATTATTTCGATGTGAAGATAGACCGCATCAACCGCCCTGACCGACTGATAGTCACGCAAACAGTAACAAAAGACGAAGCGATGTGGCTCTATCGGATTTTGGTAGTGGCAGGCGCTTTGGCAGGTTTGGCAGTAGCTTGGGTGGTGCGTAATTGGGCGATAGCGACGATTTTTCTGCTTGTGCCGGGATTACTGTGGTTTTATTCGTCCAGTTACAAACGGCAGTTCCTGCTCGGGAATCTGATTATTTCGTTCTCATCGGCTTTGCCTCCGATTCTTGTTGCACAGACCAATGTGGCATATCTTTACCTGCATTACCCGGATGTCATGCCGTATTTGAGCGTCGGGCGGGACTTGTTTTTCTGGACAGGCGGATTCGCCGTTTTTGCGTTTCTTACTACTTGGATTCGGGAAATTATCAAAGATCTGCAGGACCAAACCGGTGACCGTGAACTGGAGTGTCACACGCTGCCGATTGTGCTGGGTGAATTGTGGACGAAGATTATTTTAACAATTCTTATTGCCGGTACAGCGGGACTGATTTGTTATATCGGTTTTGTGGTACTGCCGTTTCCGCATACTTGGGGAAGCCTCAATACACAGTATATTGTTTTCGGGCTGCTTATCCCGTTGGCGTGCGAACTATGGCTGCTTTGGGCGGCGCGTATTCCGTCTGATTACCGCCATGCCCAGTCGCTGATGAAGTTCATTATGTTCCTCGGCGTTTTGTATTCGTTTGTTATTGAACGTATGCTATGAAATTGATACTTGGTTCACAGTCTCCCCGCCGTCGCGAATTAATGGCAGGGCTGGATATTCCGTTTACCGCCATTACGATTGACTCGGCTGAATCCTATCCGGCAGACTTGCAGGCCGGAGATATACCTTTACATATATCGCGCGAAAAGGCAGCTGCCTATCGGGCACATTTGCAACCCGATGAACTGCTGATTACGGCAGATACGATAGTTTGGCTTAACGGACAGATGTTAGGCAAACCTGTTGACGAAGCGGATGCCAAGCGGATGCTGCATCTGCTTTCAGGGCATACACACCAGGTTTATACCGGCGTTACCTTCACGACCTGCCAAACGCAACAGTCGCTTGTGGATTGCACGGATGTGACGTTCCGCAAACTGACGGACAAGGAAATAGACTATTATGTGGAAAAATATAAGCCCCTCGACAAAGCGGGGGCTTACGGTGTACAGGAATATATCGGTTATATCGGTGTTAGCCAAATGAACGGCTCTTACTTTAACGTAATGGGCTTTCCGGTTGAACCGGTTTATTCCGTTCTCAAACAATTCGGTTTCTAAGTATTATCCCTTCCCAACGTGGTAAACTTGGGTTTCTTCCAAGCGGTCAATACACGGGAACAGGAGCGCATCGTTAAATGGCCGGGTGAGTAGAAGCAGTTGCCCCATAAAGGTGCAAAAACGCAACTTGTTCATCAAATAAAGAATGTTTTCCGTGTCCCCCTGCTTGCCTAATTGTTCGTTTTCGGTCTCCAATGCGGCAATTTTCTCATAAATGCCTTTGATTTGCTTTTCACCGTCTTGGGCCATCTTGAGCCAACGTACAGCCGCCCGACTGTTCCATTTGTCAATGAGGGCATTCTCTTTCTTGCGCTCGGCTGTCCACCACGCAGGGAAGGGAACATCCGCATAGCCGTATTCGTTGAGTTGGAGAGTGGATTCCCATTTCTCTACACGTTCCCAGAGTGCAGTCTCGATGGCATCAATCTGGTGCGATTCATCGGATTTCAGCCATTCGGCATTAAGTTGATCGACAATGCGCACATCGGTGCTACCGTATGAGTTGTTTGCTGCCGACAGCTGCTCCTGCAACGCATCCAATTCGTCGTTAATCTCGTGAAACCGTACATCACGCGGGTCTTCTTTGTCGTCCTGAGTACTATAACCGGAGTTCGCGGCGTAGAGACGGTTGTACAGTTGCGGATGGTTGCTCTTCATATATGCCTCCGCTTGCTTGGGATTGGATTGCGCCATGCCGATGATTTTAAGGTACTCCTGCTTGGAGATGCCCCATTTTTCAGCAAACTTACCTGCCATAACGTCCATCATCTGCTCCTCAGACATCTTCTCGTTAATTTCGCCGGACATATAGAGTGCCATCATCTCCTGTTGAGAAGGCATTAACCCTGCGTTGACGTTGCTTTGATACTGCTGAACCGCCTGCTGGTTACGCTGGGCTTGTTTCTTGTTTACGGCATCCATACGTGCCTGAATAGCAGCGTGGTCTTTTTCTACAAGCATTAAGGCCTGTTCGATAGCTATATAATATGGCTGATACGTAGAGCGAATGGCGGCTTCTTTGGCTTGGCTGGTGCATAGTTGCTCAACAGTAGGCAGTGCAGGAAGTGCCGCAACCGCCTCCGCTACTGTTCTGGGTGTAGGGGCAGCCTTGACGCCCTCGAACCTTTCAAAAGAACCCGCAGCCGTAGCGTCAGCAGGAAACCAGTTCTGAGTAGGGCGATAGGTCTCTTCCTGTGCCATACTCGGGAGAGCAAGCAAAATGCAGGCAATAGCCGATACTAATATACGTTTCATAGCTTTATTTATTTGATGTTAACGAACCGATGTTAAGCGGCGAATATGTTCATTGAACGCATCTTTCTTGAGCAAGTCTTCAAGCGAAATATGCATACCGCCGAACTGATTAGGCAGACGGATTTCGCCGTCAATGGCGAACCAGTCTTGCAGCGGGAGGATTACCCACATGGCAGGCGAATACATGTGCTGGTTAACGATGAACTCGGCAATTTGCGGTGTCATCTCTTTCGGTGCTTCACCCCACCAGCCCATTTGCTCGTTGTAGAAACGTTGGGTTACTTCGCGGTCCTCTTCCCACCATGCACGCAACGGATTAGTATCGTGTGTGCCCGTGGTGCAAACACTCAGATAGGGAGCATCTGCCGGATGAGCAAACAGAATAGTCGGGTCTTTCGGCATACGCTGAATTTCAAGACTGAGAATTTGCAGTTCGTGCATTACATCAGGCACACAAGCGGGAACCATACCTAAATCCTCACCGCAACATAGCATACCGGTTGAGTTGATAAGTGTCGGGAGCTTGCGCATGGCAGACTCACGCCAGAACTGGGTGTGACGGCGGAAGAAGTAATCATTGTAAATGCCCATGATAATCTGCTTCTGGTCGTCGTAGAGCTCGTTATAGGAGTGCGACTGATAAATGGAGATACGCGGGTGGAGCAACTCCGGATGACGCTGGTCGCGCACAAAGAGCACTTCGCAATGCAGGTACAATAAGCCGTTTTTGAGATTATTGAGCGTGTCGTCGCTAAGTTGGTTGTAACGCTCTGCCTGCGGACGGGCAAGCTGTTCGTCAAAGTAGTTTTCGACCTTAACCTGTGTATCGAATTCGTCTTTGAACCAGAAAATCCATCCGTCACGAGTGTTGAGGAAATGCTCCTTGGCATACTCGGTATCAAAACCAAATGTGTCACCGAGGAAATTAGCACGTATATAGGGCTTCGTCATGCGGTCCTCGTCCAATGCGACACCCATGTTCCACAGGTCTTGTAGCGAATAGGGCATAGCGGGTGAGAAATGTCCGCACAATCCCCATACATCCGTTTTGCGCATTTGCCAGATACGGAAGAACCCAAGGATGTGGTCAATGCGATAGGCATCAAAGTAATCCTGCATCTTGGTGAAACGGCGACGCCACCATTTGTAGTTGTCCTGCGCCATTACATCCCAGTTATAGGTCGGGAACCCCCAGTTTTGACCGGAAATGGAGAAATCATCAGGCGGAGCACCTGCCGAAGCATCCAAATTGAACAGTTGCGGGTCCGTATATGCATCTACAGAGTCGGGGCTGATGCCAATAGGTATATCACCTTTCATGGCTACACCGATGGAGTGGGCATAAGCCACCGCTTCGCTCAGTTGCAGGTCTGCGTGGAATTGCAGGAAATAGTAGAAATCTGCCGGTTGTTTGTCACGTTTGTGCAGGAACTCGGCATACGGTTCGAGCCATTCGCGGTTACGGGCAAAGAAATCTTTATATTCCTTCGAAGAGAAGAGTGCTTCTTTTTCGGCTTTATAAATAGCCTTGAAGTATTTCATCTTCTCGTCATAAACGCATTGGTAGTCGGCAATCGGCTTGGCATTGAATTCAGCTTTGGTAGCCTCGTATTTTTTCTTCTGTGCCGGTGTCAGGTTACCCATACGCGGTATATTTATATATATGGGGTGCAGGGCAAATACTGAAACAGCGTTGTAAGGATAGGAGTCTCTGTTTGTGTGCGTCAGCGTGGTGTCGTTAATAGGCAGGGTTTGAATCATCTTCTGGCCTGTAAGCGCAGCCCAGTCAGCCATTTTTTTGAGGTCGAGGAACTCGCCGATACCAAATCCGTCATTGGTGCGCAGTGAAAATACGGGAACTGCAACACCTGCGGCTTTGAAACGAGGTAATGTGCGGCGGAACGAACGGTCATGCTGCTCAATCTTCACGCCTTTTTCAATGCCCCATACATGACGGTTTTCACCCCACTCAATATCAACGACATTTCCCGTGTGGAGGTCATATATAAGATATTTGTACTCAACAATCTGGTCATGCCCGATCTCTGCATCTGCGTGCCAAATCGGGAAATCTGCGTCCGACATCACAAGCATGTTGGCTGCGTTCCAGTTGCCTAATTCAGGTACGTTACCGATAATACCGACACCTTGCGACGGCAGAATCTGCGGCAAGTCGATTGAAAAACGGATATTACCTTTCGGAGCCTTAGCTTTAGCCTGATTATGGCGATGGAACAATGATTTCAAAAATGCCGTTGTGTAGAATGCTTTTTCGTAATCTTGTGCTTGCCAGAAATCACGAACAACCAGTTTCTTGTCGCTACTGCGCAGGTTCAGGTGTCGCGGCAGACCGGCTTCGTACAAATATCCGCCTTCCGGCAGACGGATGGCGTACTTGTAACTGATTGTGCCTGCGAAGTCTGAAATAGGTAGCGTTGCTGTCCAGAAATCTTGACCCTGGCAGTTGAGAACCAACGGATGTTCCTCTGTCCAACCGAGAACGGAATGCTCGGTTTCAATCACGCAAATGGATTGCCCATAAGGTGTGCGATAATTGATTTGAAATGTAAGTGTCATGATATTTTGTTATTTAATATTTGCTGTTTGCATATTTGCCGCCGCAAAGTTACAATATTTTTTTCAATGCTGCAAATAAAAATTGATTTTGCTGCATTTTTAGCTTCCCCATTGTTTGACAATGCGGTCCATTATCTCAAAAACTTCCGATTTTGTATCTGCTCGAAGCAATGCAATACGTGTTTGTTTGAAATCATATAGTCCTTTGAAAACGGGCGAATTGGCAAAATGCCGCCGTGAGTGGATGATGCCTTTCCGCTCGTCACCAATCCATTTAATACTGCATTCAACATGCTCTTTTAGTATATCAACACACCAAGCCATCGGACGAGCGGGTAGCAACTCATCTGTTTCCAGATAATGTTTCATGTCCTCAAATATCCACGGACAGCCGAATGTGCCGCGCCCAATCATGATGGCATCCACACCGTAGGTGTTAAAGCATTCTTTGGCACGTTCCGGTGTTGTCACATCGCCGTTCCCGATAATGGGAATGTGCATTCTTGGATTGTTCTTTACTTCGCCAATCAGTGTCCAGTCTGCTTCTCCGGTGTACATTTGTGCCCTTGTCCGCCCGTGAATAGCCAGTTCCTGAATGCCGCAGTCTTGTAGTGCCTCTGCCAAATCAACAATAATCTTCTGTTCTTCGTTCCAACCTAAACGTGTTTTGGCGGTCACGGGAACATGCACGGCGTTTACTACAGCCCGCGTTATTTCCAACATTTTAGGCACGTCGCGCAGCAAACCGGCCCCGGCTCCTTTACCTGCCACTTTTTTGACGGGACATCCGAAATTGATATCGATAAAATCAGGCTTGGCTTGTTCCACAATGCGGGCTGCTTCTGCCATTGATTCCGGCTCACGACCGTAAATCTGTATTGCTACCGGTCGTTCTGCATCGGAGATTTGCAGCTTCCGCGTTGTGGATGCGACATCCCTAACCAAAGCGTCGGCATTGACAAATTCCGTATAAACCCGATCTGCCCCGAATCGTTTGCACAACAGCCGGAATGCAGGATCGGTCACATCCTCCATGGGAGCAAGGTATAACTTATTATGTTTTAAGGAGCCATTCACTTGGTGATGCTTGGATATTTGATGCGATGGTGGTTAATCGCCATCAACCGCTCTTTGAATACTTTTTTGATGTCTTCCACATCCTTGAATGATAGCGGTGTTTCCGAGAACTGTTTTTCTCCGATTTGCTGTTCTATCATGTCATCCACCATCGCACTGATGTTCTCTTCCGTATAATTTTTCAAACTGCGTGAACGAGCCTCTACTGCATCCGCCATCATCAGAATAGCCGTTTCCTTGCTATTCGGTTTGGGACCTAAATAGCGGAATTTTTCCGCATTCACCGGATTTTC
Source organism: Paludibacteraceae bacterium (assembly GCA_905233415.1). Classification (GTDB taxonomy): domain Bacteria; phylum Bacteroidota; class Bacteroidia; order Bacteroidales; family Paludibacteraceae; genus Colicola. The sequence continues at coordinate 33,368 of CAJOEX010000013.1, read as the reverse complement.
CGGTGTTGCATTATTGACTGCTGTGTTGTAAAAATACCGTACTAATGATGTTCCGTGATGGGAGGAGATAAAGTTTATCAGCACCTCCGGCAAACGATTTTGCCGTGCAATCTTGATACCGTCAGCCACGTGGTTGATAACTGTCTTGGCGGCCTCTTCCGGTGTCATGTCTAACAGCGGATTTTGCCCTTCAGGTTGGTTTTCGGTAAAGAATTCGGGATGAGCTAATTTGCCTATGTCATGATATAAGGCCCCTGTACGTACTAAAAGAGATTTGGCGCCTATCTTTTTTGCCGCTTCCATTGCCAGCGTACTTACTTGCATGGAGTGTTGGAAACTGCCTGGTGCCTTTTGGGCAAACTCTAATAGTAATGATGAATTGATATCGGTCAATTCGACCAGAGTTATGGAACTCAACAAATGGAATGTCTTTTCAAACAGATAAATCAAACCGTACGCACAAATGATAAGAATAGTGTTGATACCGAAATGCAGGTATGTCCAAACATCAATATTATGCCAGTCACCGGTGGTCCCGAGTACAAATGCGGTATAAGTCAAGGCATATGTCAGCAAAATCAAACCGGCCGTCTGTGCTAATTGTGCCCGTTTGGTCATGTCTTTCATACCGGCTACAGCCACCATACCAACTGCAATTTGAACCATGATGAATTCAAATGAATCCGGCACAGCCGGAGCAACCAACAGCACGGTAATGATATGTAAAAACAATGCTGTTCGCGAATCATAGAATACTCTTGTGATAATCGGTACCCAGGCAAATGGAATCAAATATATGCTCAAGGGTGTATAGCGTAACAGCACAAGTGCCAAGACGATAATGATTCCCGATAAAATCGCAAAAAATAACATTGTTGGCAGTTCGTGGAAAAATGACGGACGGAATACATATATGTACAGCAGGAACAATATTATCAGCAGGCAAACAAGTGCTATTTCTCCAACGATAGACAGGGCTGTCTGCTGCTTCGTGGCGTGTTCACTTTCATATGCTATCTTCAGCGATTGCAATAATACCGCCGTCTCTTCAGTTACTATATCGCCTCGATCTACAACTTTTTCACCAGCCTGGACAACCCCGCGCGTCAGCGAAATTCCGCTCAATAGCGCTGTCCGCATTTGTTCAGTGGTTGCTGTATCGCGAACGATGTTCGGATTATAATTTTTCCCGAAAGCGACATAGGCTGATTTGGGCGTATATACATTGCTTAACGGATATGTCGTTGAAACTTTGTTGGTTACAATAGCAATGTGTTCAACGTTTTCCTTCACCAATTGCTCGCGTTCCTGCAATACAACAACCAATGGAGTTTGTGGTTGTTCCGGAATGTATTTATAATAAGGTGTGAAGTCTTGCAGCACCTCTTCCTGTTCTTGTGCCAGTTGGCGCTCGCTTTTGTATATGGGAAAGTCATGCTCTGCTACAATTCGGTCGTACACCCACGGTTTTCCCACTTCATAACGATAAGGGAACGAACTGTCATACCTCGGATACAGGTATACAGTCACTGCAGCTAACAAAATGAACGCCAATGCTTTGACGATATTTTGTGTGAAAGTTGTTAGTTTCATAAGTGTTTGATTATCGTCTGTTTATGAAAAATAATTGCATCAATTCTTGACATTTTTCCTCAAAAACACCCGATTTCACCGATGTTTTTGGGTGTAAGACATTCGGCGCGAATTGGCTGTATCCGCGTTTTTCATCCTTACAGCCATATACCAGTCGTGCTATTTGTGCCCAACCGATGGCACCGGCACACATGGCACATGGTTCTACAGTTACATACAATGTACAGTCAGTCAGGTACTTTCCGCCTAAAGTCTGTGCCGCGGCTGTAATTGCCTGCATCTCGGCATGTGCAGTCACATCTTGTAGTGTTTGCGTTAGGTTATGCCCTCGTCCCACTACTTGATTTCCTGCAACAATGACACAGCCTACCGGTACTTCGCCTGCGTCAAATGCTTTTTGCGCTTCTTGCAGGGCTAAGGACATATATCGTTCATCTACTTCCATTCGAATGTTTCAATCAGATGTTCTATATCATGTGATAAATATTCCAATACCGGTTGTAGTGAATCTGTATTCGGGCGACAGTTGCAATAGGCTGCTCCGCGGAAGAAATGTCCGGTGGAATCGGTCAAAAAGAACTGGAATGGCGAAGCCGTGTTCCCTTGCAGTGTAAAAAACACACCATACACTTTTGCTTCGTCATTAGCAAATACTCGCTCAGGGATTGCGCTTGCCTGACTGACATGTTTATATACAAATTCCATTGCATCGTCGGTCAGTTCGCGCAAATTGCCATGTACCGGCAAATACGAGCAGTGAATATCGGCATTCAAAATATCGTAGTGCAGATTCATCCACTCCCCGTCTCCTTTGTTGGTAATCTTGCAAGGTTTTGCATAAATGGACTGCTCAAACCGGTAGGGTTCATCATCCGGTGAGCCGATATAGACCGCTTCCGGCAAATCAATGCGGTAGTATCCGTATGGTTTCGGAGTCGTGGATTTGGAGCACCCTAAAAATGCCAAAATGCACCAAAAAATACTGTTTATTTGAATAAATCTGCACATTTTGCCGCAAAGTTAGTGATAAATTTTGAAATACGCAAATTTTGTTGTAAATTTGCACGCTGAAATATACGAACATGACCTATAACGGCTCACAAATTGATATTCCGGTGCTCCATTTAGTCGGTGATGAGGCTGATAAACTGAATTTGGAGTGCTATGTCATTGGAGGTTGGGTACGTGACCAGATTTTGCAACGTCACAGCAAGGATATTGACATTGTTGCCGTAGGTTCCGGAATCGTTTTGGCGGAGGCTGTCGCTAAAAGATTGGGGAAAGGCACACACTTGTCGGTTTTCAAGACTTACGGCACAGCACAGGTTAAAAATCGGGATATCGAACTTGAATTCGTTGGTGCCCGCCGTGAGAGTTACCGGCACGATAGTCGCAATCCGATTGTTGAGGACGGCACATTGGAGGAAGACCAGAATCGGCGCGATTTCACCGTTAATGCATTAGCTGTTTGTTTGAATAAAAATCGTTATGGCGAAATGCTTGATCCATTCGGTGGAATCGAGGATATCTCGCATAAAATCATTCGTACGCCCCTTGATCCGGACATCACTTTTTCTGATGACCCGTTACGGATGATGCGGGCTATTCGGTTTGCTACGCAACTTGATTTTAGGATCTGTTCGGAAACATTCAACGCTATTTGCCGCAATAAAGAGCGCATCAATATCATCACCAAGGAACGAATCGCCGATGAACTCAATAAAATTATGCTTTCTTCACGTCCGTCCATTGGCTGGCGCTTACTTGATGAATGCGGACTTTTATTACTGATTTTTCCTGAATTGGCAGCTCTTAAAGGGGTTGAAACCAAAGACGGTCGTGGACACAAAGATGTCTTTTATCATACGCTGCAAGTCCTGGACAATGTGGCTACCCTCCAACCCGACGGCGAAAGCGGTCTTTGGCTTCGCTGGGCGGCTCTCCTCCATGACATCGGTAAACCTCGTTCCAAAGCATGGGATCCGCAAGCGGGATGGACGTTCCGCAATCATAATTATATCGGAGCAAAGATGGTGCCGCGCATTTTTAAGAAAATGAAACTGCCACTCAACGAAAAAATGGATTATGTCGCCAAACTCGTTGATCTCCATATGCGCCCTATCAATCTTATTGAAGATACTGTTACCGACTCGGCTGTCCGCCGTCTTTTGTTTGAGGCAGGCGATGATATCGATGATTTGATGTTATTGTGTGATGCTGACATCACCTCCCGCAATGCCCAGAAAGTGGAGCGTTTTCACCGCAATTATGAACTGGTTCGTCGCAAAATGGTCGAATTGGAAGAACGTGATCGTATCCGCAACTTCCAGCCACCTGTCAAAGGCGATGAAATCATGCAATTATTGCATCTTGAACCTTGCTCGACGGTTGGCGAATTGAAAAACGCCATCAAAGAGGCTATCCTTGACGGCGTTATCAAAAACGATTACAACGAAGCGTTGGCTTATTTGTACAAACTCGCCAAAGAGCGATCACTTGTATAGGAACCGTTTGATGGATTTTTTCGGTGTTTTTTCAAACTCTTTCTCCACTAATTCGATTTCTGCAATCTGGGAATAGCGGGGCAGCATTTTGTTGACGGTTAGCAAGTTGGCATCCATCAGTTTCTTCAGTTCGTCGCCCTTAACATCTGCCTCAGGGAATACCAGTGCCACCAGTCTTCCTTTACGGTCAACAATTACAGATTCGGCCACGCCCGGCATGGAATTCAGTTTGTCTTCCATTTCTTCAGGATAGATATTTTGTCCGCTTGAACCGAGAATCATGTTCTTGCAGCGGCCGCGCAGATAGACATTGCCGTTGTTGTCAATTACACCCATATCGCCTGTACGCAACCAACCGTCTTCAGTGAAAGCGTCATCGGTCGCTTGCAGGTTCTTGTAGTAGCCGCGCATTACGTTCTCGCCGCGAACTAACAATTCACCTTCCACCTTTTGCGGGTCTGGCGAATCCACCATCATTTCCATGCGGTCAACCACTTTTCCGCAGGAACGGAACGCATACTTTTTCCAGTTCTCATAGCATAGCAATGGAGCGCATTCTGTCATACCGTATCCGACAGTGAACGGGAACTTGATTTGCTTCAAGCAACGCTCTACATCCTTATTCAAAGCTGCGCCGCCGATAATCAGAATCTCTAATTTTCCGCCGAATGCTTGCTGTAGCTGTTGGTGTACTTTCTTACGGATTGGAATATTAACTAACGGCGTGTACCACAATGCTTTTACAAGCGGTTTTTGGATTGCAGGGAATATCTGCTTTTTGAATATTTTCTCCACTAACAATGGCACTGTCAAAATCATATACGGATGCACATCCTTGAATGCTTGCATCAGCAGCGACGGTGTCAGGCTTTTCACGATGAAATATACATGTGTTCCGCCTGCCAATTGGTACAGAAATTCAAACATCAGACCGAACATGTGCGCCATCGGAAGCATTGAAACTATTGATTTAGACGGGTCGTTTGGAATATGCTCCTGACCGAACACTACGTTTGAACTAAGGTTGCGGTGCGTAACCATAACACCTTTCGGATTGCCCGTTGAACCGGATGTATAGTTAATCAGTGCAAGGTCATCCAGATTGTCTTTCGGGAAAGTAACATCGTCTTTTCCGAACCCGTTTGGATACTTTTCCGCAAAAGTTTTATCTACTTCCGCTATATCAAACTCCTGTTTGCTTTGCAGAATACTGAAATCCGACAGGGCAATAAATGTGTCAATACCCGGCATTTGGTTCAACTCCACGCGGCCGCGAACCCATGGACCGACAAACAGAACCTTTGAGTCTGAATGATGCGCCAGTTCATAAATGCTCTCACAGGTATAGTCCGGCAACAGACTCACTGCGACTAATCTTCGCGAAGCCACTGCCAAATATACAATACCCCAGTTGCTGCAATTGCGACCGCAAATACCTACTTTGTCGCCGGGTTGCAGACCTAATTTGTCAAACAGTGTGCCTAACCATTCCACTTTTTCCGCCAACTGGCCGTACGTGTAGTTAACTGTTCCGCCGTAATCCGAAACAGCCGGTGCATTCCAATTCGACTTGATTGTCTTTTCCAAATAATCAAAATAATGTCTCATACCTTAAATATATTATACTGTAATTTTCAAAAACGGCTGCAAAAGTACATTCTTCCGACCACATCCTCAAAAAAATGGTCTTACAACTCCTTTTTTGGGATAAAAAAGCCGTTTTTAGGGGTGAAATTCGTTATTTAGGGGTGAAATTCTTGCATATTTCAAAAAAATGTTGTATCTTTGCACGTTTTTTGGTACGATTATGGCAGAAGTAAATCCACAGACTCCGCAGTACGACGAGAGTAATATCATTACCCTTACAGGTCTGGAGCATATCCGTCTTAGACCGGGTATGTATATCGGTAAATTGGGCGATGGAAGCCACTCCGATGACGGAATTTATGTCCTTATCAAGGAAACCATCGACAATTCTATTGACGAATTCCGCATGGGGGAGGGCAAAATCATTGATGTGACGGTTGAAAACCGCACGGTAACTGTCCGTGACTACGGTCGTGGAATTCCTCTTGGCAAACTTACAGATGCCGTTTCCATCATCAATACCGGTGGTAAGTACGACAATAAGGCTTTCCACAAATCCGTTGGTCTGAACGGTGTCGGAACGAAGGCGGTGAATGCGCTTTCGCTCGATTTCACCGTACAATCTTTCCGTGATGATAGTACCCGCAAAGCCACTTTCCACCAGGGTGAACTGACCGATGACACCGGCATTATTCCGATTTCCGAATGGATGAAGCGCACAGGCGAAAAATCCGAACCTAAACGCGGAACGATGATTCAGTTTACGCCGGATAATGACAAGAAACTATTTGCCGAATATACTTTCCGTGACGAGTATATTGAGACCATGTTGCGCAATTATGCATATCTCAACACAGGACTCACCTTAATATATAATGGCAAAAAGTTCGTTTCCAAAAACGGTCTTTTCGACTTGCTCACAGAGCGCATGACGGCTGAACCGCTTTATCCGATAATTCATATTACCGGTGAAGACATTGAGATTGCACTTACTCATACCAATCAGCCCGGCGACGAGTACTATTCTTTTGTCAATGGTCAATATACTATCCAGGGAGGTACCCATCAGGCTGCTTTCCGTGAGGCAATAGGACGAACTATCAAGGAGTTTTTCAATAAAAATCAGGAATTGGCGGACATCCGCAATGGTGTAGTCGGAGCAATCGCAATCAACGTAGAGGAACCTGTCTTTGAATCACAAACCAAAGTCAAACTCGGTTCAAAGGACATGGCACCTAACGGCGATATTTCCGTCAATAAGTTTGTCAACGATTTTGTAAAGACCCAGTTGGACAACTACTTGCACAAGCATCCTGAAATCACTGAAGTCATGTTGCAGAAGATTCAGGACTCCGAAAAGGAACGTAAAGCCATCGCAGGTGTCACTAAGGCTGCCCGCGAACGTGCCAAAAAGAACCTTCTCAACAACCCGAAACTTCGCGATTGCCAAGTCCATTATAACGACACAAAGCCGGTGAAATCGGCAAAAGATGCAGATGATGATCTCCGTCAGGATAGTGCAATCTTCATCACAGAGGGTTTGTCCGCCTCCGGTTCGATTACCAAATCCCGCGATGTCCGCACACAGGCGGTCTTCTCTCTCCGCGGTAAACCGCTCAACTCCTACGGGCTTTCCAAGTCTGTCGTCTACGAAAACGAGGAATTCAACTGTCTTCAATCGGCACTAAACATCGAAGATGGTCTTGACGAACTACGTTACAACAAAGTAATCATCGCAACCGATGCCGATGTGGACGGTATGCACATCCGTTTGTTGATGCTCACGTTCTTCTTGCAGTTCTTCCCTGAACTCGTGAAGAAGGGCCACGTTTATATCCTCCAAACGCCGCTTTTCCGTGTCAAGAACAAACAGGAAATCCGCTATTGCTATTCCGACGAAGAGCGCCTGCAAGCCATTGCAGACCTCAAAAATCCCGAAATAACCCGATTTAAAGGACTTGGAGAAATCAGTCCCGACGAGTTCAAAGGCTTCATTGGCAAAGAAATCCGTTTGGATCAGGTCACACTCCGCAAGGAAGATGCTGTCAACGACTTGCTCGCCTACTATATGGGCAAGAACACGTCCGAGCGCCAGAACTTCATCATCAACAATCTCGTCATCGAAGAAGACAAAGTAGGAGAAGATTTTGGATAAACAACACCCTAAATATTCCGCTGTTTTCATCGGGTGCTCATCGGGTACTGATCGGATGCTCATCGGATGCTCATCGGGTGCTCGCTATTACATGACCGTGATAGCACCATAAGAAAACCGCAACATGATTGAACTGGCTATTTTCATATTACTCGGTCTCGTTATCCTTATTATCTTCGAACTCCGCGCCCGCAAAAAATCCAACAGCGAAGCGGTCCAACAGCGAAGCGGTCTAACTTCCAACAGCGATAGCGGTCAACTTGCCGCCGACGGCGGCGAGTGTTGTGGTCAGCATCTCGTTTGCGAACGTGAAACCCTTCTGCAGACCAACGCCGAAATAGAATACTTCGATGACGAGGAACTTGATGCCCTTGCCGGTATAAATCCCGAAGACTTTACAAAAGAACAGCACGAAGAGATTCGTGCCGTATTCGATACCCTTCAAGAAAAGGATGTTCCTGCGTGGTGCCGCTCCATTCAGCTTCGTAATATTGCCTTGCCTCAGGACATCCGTGAAGAAGCACTCCTCATCTGCCGCGAAAGACGCCAAAAGAAGTAAACGCCTACTGCCGTCAGCGCCAGACTCAGCCATCCTACCCAAGCGGTTTCGCCTGTTCCGAAGGACTCAACAGTTTCGGGATTGATACCTTTATTGTATATCACCCAATATGCCACTACTGTTATGACGTTGTTCGTAAAGTGCATCACTATCGGTACCCACAAGCTGCCCGTCCAAACTAACATATAGCCGAATAATGCTCCCAACAGCATCCGTGGCACAAACCCGTAGAACTGCAAATGGATTGCCGAGAACAATATTGCTGTCACCCACACCGCCACATGTTGTCTTGCTGACTGCTGACCGCTTCCTGCTATTAATCCCTGCACCACTCCCCTGAATGTCAGTTCTTCCGCACAGGCCGGCAGTAAAGCCATCAGCCCTATATTGACTAACAGAATGCCGACTCCTTCACCTTTCAGGAATCGTTCTGTCAGCGCCATAGCTGCTTGTTCCTGTGCTTTCATCCATGCTTCTATACCTGCCATACATTCCGGCAGCACCATTTTGCTGTTCCAATCAGCTAACAGGTTTATTCCGGGCATAGCGATAATCATCAGCACGATCGCACAGAAGAAAACTTCGGTATTTCGAGATTTCGATGCTTCGACGTTTTGCTTCAAACCCAGCCAACTGAGCGGTTGAGACGACCATAACCAAGCGCAAATCAGCGGAGGCAAGAGGAACGTGCCGACGGTTTGCATAAACTGAAACCACTTCAGCGCACCCGTTGAAGCATGGTCGCACGGCACAATTATCCAAGCTCCCATCGCGACAATGGTCAGGAGTGCTTTCACTCCCAACCATTGTATTACTTTTACCCACGCAGGGCTATGTTCATACTGCCCTTTATGCATTATCGGATACGCTGTCCTTGTGCATTGTATATCTCATTTCCGCGTTGGATATACAGCACGCCGTTCTCAATGAATTTTGTAGCCTTTACTGCCGGCACAACATTCTCCACATTTTCTGTCGGTACTATCGGTGTCCAATCGTCACCGGTGTACCAAACACCTGCATGGTCATGGTTTGCCCAGGCGCATTTCCATTCCTTGCCGTCAGGCGATGCAATCGCAAGAATCTTGCCATCTACGGATGGGGACACTTTCGGCGAGCAGTCATAACCTAATTTCAGGAACAAATAGCCTTTTTCGCCCTTAATCATAGCCATGTAGTAGTTGTCGCCCATAGCGCCTGAGCCGGCCCATTCTTTTTCTACCGTCGATTCACTGTGTACACCGGCAGCCTTACGTGCTTTGATTAGCGCGAGACACTCCTCTTTATAATTGTTCCAGTACGGATAAATTACGCACGGAACACCAGGCATACTGAGCAAATATGCTAATGCCATCGGCGACCTTTCAGCACTTACCTGATTCACAGAGCCGGTGAAGTTGCTGCCCTCACGGAATGAATCATGGTTGTCAATGAATGTTACTGCATATTTTTTCTTGTCGGTAAAGATAAGTGAATACTTTTTGTTTTTCAAATTACTCAGTTGGTAAACACCGATTGCTTTATTGTAGTGGTCAAACTTGCCGGGGAAGTCAAACACATACGTGCTGTAGTTGGCATCTTTCAAGAAGCCCAACTGCTTGCCCATAGCACCGTCAAACACTTCTGCCACGGAAAAATACGGTGCACTGGCACGGAGATAATCCTCCAAATGTCTTCCTTCAAAACCCTTCATGAAGTCAAACCGCCAACCGTCATAGCGCATACTGTCACGCATCCATGTCAGGTAAGCACGGGACATTTCCTGTACCTCGGTCTTTACGTGTGCCCAGTCACGCGAATACATGCAGTTATACTCGCCGTAATCCCAATAGGCTGTAGTCTCTTTATAGCCGTTATCTACATCAATATAGGTATAACCCCGCTCGTCGCCAAACAGCGATTTGCTACCGGCATGGGAACCGCATTCACCAGTTACGGTTTTGTCAATACGTCCGTCCACATGGTCAGTGGCATACATCTCATCATCTGCCGTCACCCATAAATAGTCAGGATTGAATTTCCCATAACGCCCGAAGTCAAAGGTATTCCATGTGCACCAGTTGTAGTTCGGACCTGGGTATTCATCAGCATGGCTGGCACTGGAGTGGTTCAGCACAATATCGGCAATCACTTTTGCTCCGTTGGCGTGCAGTTTGTCTATCAGCTCACGCAGTTCTTGGGCATTGCCCCATGGAGAATGTCCTTCCGTATTGCCGGACACTGTACCCTGATTGCTGTAGTTGACCGGCAGATAACCGGTGTAGTCTGCTGTCTCTTGAGACGGGGCAAGCCATACAAGGTCAAAGTACTGTCCCAACGTCTCCGCTTCTTGTAGCAGGGATTTCCATGTCACATCGCCATATTGGGTATAAGGTGTGGATGTTGAACCTTCATGTGCCCAGTAGAATGCCTGAATCATCACATCGCCGTTCTTGTCCTGCACCGCTGACTTGTACAGCGTCGCTTGTTTCGGGTTATACGGATAAGTGACCGTTACTTTCTTGGTAGAGGTATTGTATGCAAATTCATAGTTGCCGGCTATGGTCGCCATGATTTTGCAATTACCTGCACTGCTTGAAACTGTCCAATCTGTGCAATGAGCCTGTGTCATCAAACCGTCATTGCCATACCATGTGCCGTTGTTGTATAGCTTGAACTCATATTCCCTGCCCGCATCTTTCAATGTAGCCACAGCATAAATGGTATTGGCAGCGCCTCCGCTTTTAGCCGTGAACTGGGTGTCTCCCCATCCATTGAACGAGCCTTTCAACACCCAGCCTGTGGCAGGTGCAGGGGCGTCGCCTCCGCCGCAGTCGGAACCTTTACCGATATAGAGTTGGTCATTTGGGTATTTGATTTTGATATAGAAATCATAGCACCCGTCCACTGTGCAATTGTAATGGTCTCCGTCGCGGGAAATACCTGCAACGCTGGCTCCGTCAAGCGTTACTGCCCAACCTGCATGGTTGTCCTTGTCCCATAATTGCAGTTTGTCACCGGCAGACACAGATACATTTAATACCATATACTCTTCGAAAGAAGGGTCACCGGGGGTAGGGTTTTTTACTCCGTCATGATAGTCAGAAGAGTTAATCATTATGCCGTATGACGCGGCATTTAACGCCATTGCCCACACAAAGGCCATTGTTAATAGAATTGTCTTTTTCATATGATTGGTTGTTTATTTATGATACTTGAATAATCAGACTATTTTATTTTTCCTCCGGTTAAATTATATATGTCTTCTCCGTGTTGAATATATAGTACTCCTTCCCGCATAATCTTGCGCGGTTTGGAATTATCTGTCAGGGTAGAAACAGTTGTTGGTGTATTGTTCAATTTCGCTTTCATCGCCTCTATTTGTGCATCAGTCAGCCATCCTCCGTTTGTAAAATGTTTCCGCACGGCAGTATTGAACGAGGCATCTGTTGCAGGGTCCACGCCGCACATGTGCCGGAGGCAATATCGGATGCAGTTACGGTGGCGGTATTCATTCACCTGCATGTTGCTTGTCGCCTCATAATCGGCAGCAATCTTTTCCCATGTTGCACCGCATAACGCCGCTATTGTTGCACAAAACGCGCCGGTTCTGTCCGAACCCAAGGCACAATGTATCTGGTACGGTGCGGGGTGGGCGTCGTCCAAGATAAATGCCACCACCTCTTGAATCCATTGGGCAAACCGTTCACCGTCCGATTCATATAATGCGGTGCTGTAGGAGGGGGTGTGTCCGTTGCCGGTGCCTACATACAGCACGCGGTTGTTGGCAATAATCGTTTTGTAATAATCGGGAATGGTAATCGTATAGTCTTTGCCTCCACAGGTGTATGTCTTGCCTGCATTGCCTGTGCAGTCACCCGACAGGGCAATGTCACATTGTATACCTGCCTGCGTTGCCAATTCTGCTACCCAGTACAACCGTCTTTCCTCGGTGTCATACTGCGGGCGGGAAGGGTCGTAGGGATGATAACTGCGGTACAGGTGCTTTGTCGCAGGAACAAGGCGGAAATTGCTTATCCGTTGTTGCTCGGACAACTGTGTCAAGTCGAAGTCTGTCAGTTTATCTACTTTCTGCGCCTGCACGCTGCGGCTGTGTATCTCATCCAAATCATCTCCGGGCAGTGCAACTATCATATTTACGCCGTTGTTATTAAACAGCAGACGGGTATCTACCCCCGACCAAGAGGAATGGGCGCGGTCGGTATAGCCTTCATTCTCTGCGTAGTTGTCACCGTACTTGAAGATATTGAACAAAAACTCCGGCTGTCCGCTGTTGCCAATCCGCTCTATGGCAGACAAGGGCATTGTGCGGTAGAAACACCCGTCATCCGAAAATCCGTTTAAACGGTAGGCTTCATCCGTTTGGTTCCACGCTGTAACAGAGCCGTAAACATATACACGTGATACCGCAGAGCGCGACGTGTTGAAACGTCCTTCCGAGGTGGAAAAGATAAAAGTAATTGTACCTTTGTTGCTGTCTATCTTGTAACAGGCGTTCTTTTCCGCTGAGGTGAACGATAATCCGTAATAGTTTTCTCCGCGATAAGTCAGTTTCAGCGTGCAGCCGTTACCTGTACTCTGCGGCGTGAACATGAATCCCTGTCCTTTTTGGGCTTTCAGTCCGGATGTGTAGGCTGCAGAATAATGGTGGGCGTTGGTCAGATTGTCTTTTCCCCATGTGCCTTTGCGCCAGACCGAAGAACCACTTATAACTGCCATATACTCGGCATCCTCCCAACCGGATGAGGGTAAAGCGGTGTACCAGATATCCGGTTCATCCGAAGGACACATTTCATAAACAGAAGAATAACTGCTACTTCCGTTTGTGCCTCGTCCGATAATAAGCATGAAACTGTTGTCTTCCCATCGGGTCTGAGAGTTGTCAAAATACATCATTCCGCCTGCGAATGACCAATCGGAAGCCTGTGCGAACAATCCGCACAGCATTACCATCAGCAATTGAATTATTCGTCTCATGTGTTATATAATATATTAAGGTGTATCCCTTACCAGGCATTAACAGGGTCAAGAGCCACAGGACTGATACCTACTCCCAAATTGCTGCTCACGTGCCGTCCGTTGCCGCTTGCCATAAGAACGGTTCCTAAGTGAACGGTCAACGTGTTTGTTTGAGGTGTCCAATACGTGCGTTTCATGGTTCCGTTACTATTGAATGATGACACCCCGGGCATTGTAATGAACGCCATTACGGATAATGTGCAACTGCCCGTCAATAATGCACTTTGTTTGCGTTTCGATATGCCGAACGGCTTCAACTGCAGTTTCTTCGTTATTGGTACCCATTGACAAATGAACACCACGCTTTGCCGCTGTACGTGCCCGGTCTGAATTCAGCACAAAGTAACCGCGCAACCCAAGCATATCACCGGCAGTAACAGGATGAAGCGTGTTTTCCGCCCCGACAACCAATATGTTGTCGCTAGCTTCCATCAGTGTTGCTGAAAAGATTCCAGAAAACGTCACATCTGTATTGCCAGACGGTACAACAACGTTTGTCAAAACGGCGTTATGAACAGTAGGATTGGTAACTGTGCTTGCAGGCTTAATCAAGTACGGCTTGCCGGCTTCCATAGCGGTTCGCTGCGTAAACACCAAAGTTATTTCGTCATTAACAAAAGAAGCATCGGTCAATTCCTCAATATCACAACCCGCGCCAAAAACTGATTCCACTTGTGCCACGCTGAGGGAAAATGGCAGACAAATCGAGTTGTAACTCTCGTGGCGAATCGTCCTTGTCAGATTTACATCCGCCGTATGTCCTGCATGTGCCGTTAAAGCTGACGAATTATCTGCGCTTTCATTAATCGCCACCGGCACGATAACGATATCTTTTATGGAAACACTCCAGTTGCCATGTGCTTCAAAACTCTCCTTTGCAGCAGTAGATATAACTTGAAGCGTAAACTGGGGTGTATAAATCTGTGAGAATACATTATTTAGAATGGGGGCTGATGCTCCTTCAAAGATAACCGTTTCAAGTTTCTTATCATTATAAAAAGCTGAAGAATTGATTTCTGTAAGAGAGGCGGATAATTTTATGGTTTTTAGTATAGTACAATTTTTAAAGGCGTTAGCTAATATTGTAGTTATCGTTGATGGTAGAATGATGCTTTTTAGGTTACTGCAACCGTTGAATGCATTGTTCGCGACTGTTGTGACAGTATATGTTATGCTATTAGCAGGATTCGTTATTTGAGCGGGAATTTCGATATTGACAAGTGAAGATGTTCCATTCCATTTAACGGATACATTTTCACCATCGCTTAAAACAGTATAGGTAAAATCTCCTACCGTAAATGAATCTGCCGCAAATGAATTAGTTATTGCAGCGCCACTAAATAGCAGCGCCGCAATAACATAAATTATACCTTTTAATTTCATCATCTGTGATTCTTTCTATTCTTTTACTTCGCAATGCGCTTTTCGCCATTGACGATATAGAGGAGACCCGGATAAACGGTATTCACCCGACGACCAAGCGCATCGTATATGGCCTCATCGCTCAGCACTTTCTGACCACCGTCACTTGTACTTTCAAAGCTCGTGGCAACCGGTTCGCTTGCTTGGAAGATGATATAGAAGCGACCGGTATATTTACCTTTCTTCAAAGCAACTGTGTAGTCGTCAGCGAGCAAGTTGGTTTGCACATTCTCATACATATCGTACAAAATCGGCACCAAACCGCTGTGCTTGTCTTTCGGCAGCGAGAAAGTAAACTCGCCCGCCTTTGTGATGTTCACAACAAGGGCTACGGTATCTGTCTCTAAGGGCAGTACATTAGCGGCATAAGGAGCATTGTGCTCTGCGAGTGAGTAAATCTGGTTCGAGGAAGATTCGACAATCTTATTGAGGTCGAAGTTCTTGTCGTAGCCAAGCGTTGCCCCGTCCTGCAGCCAAACAAACGTGCGGTCTAACTCAGCCCCTTCATCATTCAAAAGGTCAAGTTGCAACCTCGTTGCCGTTGTTTCTGTGGTCGGACGACGTCTTAGTGGCGCTGGTGCTACTTCGCCTTTTGAATACACATTCCAGTTAATCGTTCCTGCATACTGAACCATATACGAGTAGAACGAATGGTAGGTGAAGGTGCTTCCGTCTACAGCTTTGTATGTACCTTTTGCATATGTAGCGGAGGTAGTTTGCTCATGGAACTCGTATAGGAATCTAGGAGGAATAGTATCCGGAGTATAATTACTTCCTATAGAATCCCAGGTGTCTACTGTAATATTCTTGTATCCCGGTGTTCCGATACATCTCCAGTTACTATCATATAGATTTCGGTCATCACGTGTAATTTTACATTCAAGCTCCGGATAGGAAATAATAAGTTCAGGACCTGCTGCAGGTTTAATTTCAAAGCCTGAAGTTGTGGAGGGGAAGTACAGTGTTAATAATGAGCCATCTGTATGGGTAACCCATACAATTGAATCCGACAAGCCATCCGCAGTCTTAATAGTATCCCCCTTATCATCCAATACAGCTTTTTGTGTTTGATAGATAATACCATCTTTCCACACTCCGCCGTCTTGCAAGGCTTTCTTATCGACAGAGAGCAGATAACCTTCTCCGGCTTTCAAAGTATCACTGGTGTCCAACCACTCCCAGAATGTCGAAGTTTCTTTGAACCATCCATTTTTCGCACGTAAGTCTCCACGATAACATTGGATACCCCAGTACTCCATATACCCGCCAATACCAAAGATATTTCCAACTTGACAGTCAAATGGCAGTGACAGGAAGTAGTGACGCTCCATATTCTTTGATTTGTCATTGTCTAATTCAAACGCAAAGATAGCATGATTCAAGTCTGTTATTTTATTCGTTGTAGGATTGGTAGTATTGAAGCCTATTTGTGCAACATCCCCGTCTTCATGGCGCAAGAACATAATATCGGCATCCACATTCAATATACCATCCACTACGCGGTCAGCAGGAGCCCAAGCACCAAACAGACGGTTGGTTTTGAAGTCGTAAATCACGCGCAGGCCATAAATACCGTTGGTGGTACCGGTATTGATTAATGGGAAGGAAACAGGAGTAGAGGTGTCACGTCCATAGCTATCCTGAACCATACCTAACAAGTAATGAATACCATTATAATATGACTTTAGTACCACATCCGCTCTCGGGTGAGTATCATCAATCTTGGCATAAACGATAATTTCATATACCCAGTTAGACTTATCTTGCAATTTACACTTACCTTTAAAGTCATAAGAGGTGTTATAAAAGTCATCGTTAAACAATGTATCACACGTTATCTCCTTATATATATTATCTGTCGATCCTACGAGATTGAGGAAGTCATTGAATGTCGCACCGCGTAATATACCACGAATAAGGTCGTTCGTCGTAGGTTCATAACCGAAACGGAGATTCAAACCATGCTCTTCACGAGCTACATTTTCATCGGCACTAAAGCTGCAGAGTACAGGGTTATAATCGTTTGCGACGGTTGCTTTGATGTTGACCGTGCCGGAGCCGCCGGATGTTTTGGCAACATTATCTACCCAATAGTAACTGAACGTTTCGTTGGGGAAGTTTTCGTTACGAGTAAATTTGGTCAGTTTGTTGGAAGGCGTGGTCAGATAGTTATCCCATCCTCCGGCCGACGGGTCGGTACGGATGTAGTAATTCCCCGTATAAGGTGTGATATCAGTCAGTATATAGGGAGATGTCGTAGTAATCTTAGCCGTATATACACCGGATTCTGAAACAAGAGAGGTTGAATAAGTATGAACCGTTGCCCCGTTGTATTCCAGCGAAATAGTACCTTTGCGATAAGAAGGATCACCAGACTTGTTAGCCGGAGCAAAGAACGAAACAATATCCTCACTGCTTGTTACACTATTTGAGGTGTAAATATCACCTGAACCCATGATAATACGCAGTTGCCAACTGGTAGCACACAAACCAGCATCAGAGGTACAATTACTCTTATTTTTTGTTTGTCCTGCATAACTAATCGTGTAACATCTTTCAGTATTGGCTGTTTGATCGGCCGTCTGACGCCATCTATTAGTATTTGTATCCTCCATATAATCATAGAAGAACAGGAAATTCGCATAACCATTAGAGCCTTTAGGTACTAATGCTTGGAAGTAATATTCATCGCCTTCTAATTTGAGATATGACATTGTGATATCTCCGGTGGGGTCACCGGCTGCATTCCCCCAATAGTGGATTTTAACCTTGCCGGAATCTTCCCACTTCGCATCAGCAGTATTAATTTTAGCTTGTACCGTTAAACCTTCCAAGAATTGGAAGCGAACCACTTTGGTGATTGTTGTTGATGAGTAACGATATGTAATAATGAATTTCGCGGTTCCGGCAGCAGAACTGGTAGCAATAATCTTTGTGCCGGCAATAGTAGCAGTAATAGCCGAAGAACCACTATCGCGTGCTGCTGTAATATTAATCTGATTAAAGCCAATACCTTCAGCCCAAGCGACAACAGGATCAATTGATTTCTTTTCACCAACAACGGCTACTTGTTTCTCTGTCGGGTAGTTGGCAACCATAATATAGCGCGTCCAACCATTGTTCGCTGTCAGTGAATCCTCCGGATTAAAGAACCATGAGTTAGTGGCAGGCAAAGTAAGGTCTCCTGTTCTCCTTGTGCCATCTCCATTGTCACTAAATATAATTCTATCATAGCCGTCCGCAGATTCATAGTCCAACTTATAGACGGAGCCTTGGTGAACAGTCATCGCTTCACCGGGCCAAGCGGCATTTGTGATTAATGGGCTTGAGCCGTTCTGCCACATGTATGCTTTGGGCGTTGCCCAATTGTCCTTATTGTAGAAATAAACATTGTAGGTTTCTTTCAGTGTCCATTTTGCATATAGGGTTACATTTTGTGTCGTTTTATCCCATGTATTCACGCTTGTCATGGAAGCACTATAATACTGCTTACCGCTACCATTGGTGTTTGCGTAATATCCGCCAAACTTATAGCCTTCTTTTGTAGGCGCAGTAGCACCTACAGGCATCGACATATTTTGGACAGCCGTTACAGCCGTTGTACCACCCGTACCCCCTTGGAGGTCAAGCGTTACGTTGGAATAGCGCAACACACCGCTTGTAGCAGAGCCGTAGATATTTTCGGCATACGCCTGTAACGTGTTGGTAGCACCGGCAGTTGCATTTGTCAATGTTACACTAAAGTTGCCATTGGAAGTGCTAATGGTAGTTGCTGCCTGGTCGCTTCCTTCAACGATAAACTTCACGCTCTTTAGACGCGAAGCAGCCAAGCCATCGCCGCCGAAATTGGAAACATTACCAGACAAAGTAATATCTTTGCAGTTAGCGACTGACGCTGAAAGGGTAACCGTCGGGTTAGTAAGCGTCAGTTTGGACAAAGTGGTACAACTATTGAGATAGTAATAAGTACCAGCAGGATAAGTTACAATGGAGGCAGTATGGTTGCCGGATTCCGTACCTGCTTGCTTGGATAACTTGAAGTGCGGATAACGGGTATCGAGCGTCACTACGTGCCAGTGCGTGGATCCGGTAACAAGAGGCATTGCTTCTCCGGGGAATGCAACCGGATAACTACCTCCATCATCCCACATATATAGTGTCATGGTACCCCAGTTACACAATGCGGCATCATCCACATAGATATCCCACTTACGGTAAATAGTAATCGTTGTGGTAACTTCTTTTAATAGGTAAGTCATCTTAACCGTGTACGTCCAACTATTGGCATCGCCGCTGCAATCCGGTGTTACCGTTTTGGTTACAGCGTCGCTATTTGTCTTGCTGATGGTTGAACCGATTTTGTTAGCAGGATCCGTGCTGTTTCCATTAAAGAACTCATATTCAATTGGAACTAAGGCACCAACCAAATCAACATGTGCAGGAGTTGCTGTTAACGTAACCGATTGTCCGTCCGTAATGGATACCTTGTCAGATGTAAGCGTTACTGTCGGAGACAAATGTACATGGTACTTGGCAATGCTTGACTCTTGAGCACTGCCTTTTGCTTTATATCCTTCTGGACCATATTCATAGTAAGCGCCCACCTTCAATGGATATGTACCGGTTTCGGAACCTACATTGAAGTCATACGAGAGACTTGCTGCGGTAGAAACTATAGTAGTGATTTCTGTAGTTGCAGCATCTGCATTTTTCGCACCGTTATAATACGTATATTTAAAGTGACTGTCATTTGCCGGTTTAGAACTATGTGTTGGCTCTAAGGTCAGGTTTTCACCTGCAAAGACGTGATAAGTTGTAGTTCCTAATAAAGTAGTTGTATATCTTGCGCCACTGACAGATAGTCCGACAGTACCGGTCATAGCCGTTATGGTTGGATAGGTAACGGTAACTTGTGTTTTGCCCGCTGCAACGGTGAAGGTGTAGTTTCCGCCGATGGTTGTAGCAAGACCCATATTCTGTCCGTCTGTAGTGCAACTGCTTAAGGAGTTACTTGAAGAGGAAATAGTGCCGTTTTTGCCATAGTGTTGTCCATTAATGACGTACTTAAAACCGGTAGTTCCTTCTGAGGCTGTTGCGTAGAGTTGGTCGGCAGGCAAATTGATAGTTGCCGTCCAAGGTCCTGAACCGGACATCGCGTGTGTCCAACCCCATGAGTCAAACTCACCGCGAACGTAGTTGCCTGCGGGATAGGTGATACTCAATTTCTTGGTACTTGAATCCCATTTGAATACATAATCACCCGGAGTAACTACAACCATACGTCCGTTGCCATAAGAAGTACTCAATGTCTGATTAACAATAGAACCATCAATCTTACCGCCACCTACAGCTTTATAACCGTACCAAGCGGTGGCATGTTCTATGTCTTCGGGATCACCTTCCAAAACTTTAAACTCAATCACTTTCGTTACATCCGCTGCACCTGCTGTAAACGTCCAATAGGATACAGTACCTGCCGTCTCACCGGCTTTCTTGTATAAATTGCCGTCTGCCCAATCTCTTGTTTGTGAAGCATCTGTACCGCCTTCGGCATTCTTACCGTCATTACCATAATGCACGAAGTATCCGGATGAACGGTCTTCGTCCCAAGTAGCCTGCAAAGTAGCATTAGCGGTAGTGGTGATATAGGTAGTAGATTTGCTTGCACCGCTACCATCCGTAATTTGATCTGCACCTGCTGCTACGTGATACGTGATGCCGGAACCGGTCGTCAGATTCCAACCGTTGAACATATAACCGGTATTGGGAGTAGCTTGGATTTGTACGGCCTCCGCCTCTCCGACTGTTACCGGCGAAGCAGTGTTCACTGTTCCGTAGGTAGAATTAGCATTAGTCAGCGTTACACTGTGCGTGTTTTGCGTATAACGAGCGTAACGAGTGATAGCACTACCGCTTACTGTCTCTGAGTAACTTAAATTTGAACCTACTGATTTCTTGGTACCACCAGTTGCTGCATCATACCAACCGTTCCATGTATAACCGGACTTTGCTGCTGCTGCAGTAAAGGTTACGCTTGTTCCGTTAGGAACGTAGTCTCCGCTGGTTACGGATGTTGCACCGGAGTTGTAAGTAACAGTCGGATCATCTGACTGACCGTTGCTACCGCTAATAGTATGGGCAGAAAATGTAACTTGGTATGCAGAGGGATAGTCCACTTTGAGTTTCGTCCCTGATGACTTGTCAAATGTGAAGGTATAAGAACCTGCGATAGTGGTTTGGAAATAGAAATCTCCACCACCTCCGGCTGTCGCTGTAGAAAGTACTCCGTCACTCAAACCTGTATCTGAACTCGGTCCATACCAAGTACTATTGTACATGTCATACGCTTTGAGGTGATACCACTCGCTGGCATTTAAGGTTGCAGTATATGTTCCGGTATTGCCGCTTGCAAGTCCGTTGAAATAAGAATTGTTTGCACTCCATCCAGGCATACCATC
This sequence comes from Paludibacteraceae bacterium, assembly GCA_905233415.1. Lineage (GTDB taxonomy): Bacteria > Bacteroidota > Bacteroidia > Bacteroidales > Paludibacteraceae > Colicola. Next base: position 12,071 of record CAJOEX010000013.1, on the reverse strand, counting down.
CGGCTGGTCGTCATGATCTGCGTTGGCTCCGCGGAGCACATATTGTTTGTCCTTATCGGCGGTAATCCATGCCGTTTTGTTTTGGAAGTCGAACCAAATACGAATAGTTGTTCCGCTTGCACCTACATACTTAATAGAAGATTTATTGTCCCAAGACCCCACGTTTTGGTTGCAAGTAATTTTACTTCCATTGGCGACTGCCGTTTGTACATTGGGATAACCTCCATCCCCCCAAGCAGCCGAATATTGAGTTGCACCATTATGGTAGAAACGGAAGTAATAAGGACTGGATGGAGTAGAAGCAACATCTGCGTAATATGCATGCTCATCTGCGTCATACGACATGATTATTTGCCCTGTCTTTGTAGCAAACGTAGCTGATGACGTATGATACCATAAAGTACAAGGTACTTGCGTGAAGTTAGCAGTCAGTGTACCCGTTCCACCACTACCATTACCTTTCAGTGTGTAGGTGTTAGTGCTGCTTGTACCTGTTGCATTATCCGTAACGCTCCATGATGAGAAAGCATAGTCATTGGCAGCTGTTGCAACTACCGTGCGGCTGGTTGTTTTACCGGCAGTAGTTGTGTTGCCTGGAGTGAAAGCTGCACCGCCAACTGTCAGTGTACCTGTTCCGGCAGGGCTGACATTAATTGTCACGGTGGTCATATTTTCTGTCCATTGCGCATAAAGCGTCAATGTCGCATCATCATAGTCCCACTTCTTTCCGGACGTCGTATAATCAGTTACACTTGCCACTAATGTCTTATCTGCATTAACAATTTTTGTTCCCCCACTGGATTCTGTCCATAAACCGGTTAAGGTGTAGCCTGAACGTGCAGGCATAGTGAATGAAGGTAATGTACTACCATGAGTCGCAGTAAATGAATCTGATCCTCCACTACCTCCATTACGATTGATTGTAACTGTTGTTGTCTTTTGAACGAAATGTGCATACCGATCAGTAGCAGCCGTTAATGTAAAAGTAAGCGGGTTGTCTGTTGAAACCGATGATCCTCCTGTCCACGCATTGTACCAGCAATCAAATTTATAATCAGGGTCAGTAGCTGTTGCGGTAACGGTAACACTTGTTCCAGACAAATAATCTGTGTTACTTGTTAGCGAGCTACCCGAACCATCTACGGCAGCAACCGAACCATAAGAAGTCTCTCCGCTACGTGCACCAAATTTAAGTTTATAATACGTCAAATCTTCTTCAAACGTTGCCGTCAGTGTGGCTGCTGTACCTGCACCACCACCGGTTACTGTCGTCGGGTTGTCAGAGGTGCTACTAATAGACGCACCGCCAGAGATGGACCAACTTGCGAACCGATAGCCGGAAATAGGAACTGCTGTTACCGAACGTGTCGTTGTCACACCGGCTGTTGTACTCGTGACTGTTGCTCCGCCCACTTGGAACGTACCTTTCCCGCTCGGTGAAGCAGTCAAAGTAACGGTGGACATATTCTCAGTCCACTTGGCATAAAGGGTAACTGTCGCACCATCTGTAGAAGTTAAATTAGAGACAGATTGACCATCTGTATAGGATGTTCCGGAACCATCTGCTTCCGTATTCCAACCGGCAAAAGTATATCCGCTACGCGAGAAACCATTAGAAGTCAATGCCTTCGCCGTGCCATATGTATGCGACGAACTGGATGTCGAACCCGTTGCAGTACCAGGATATTGATCATCATTGGCATTATATGCTACAGTATAGGTGTTTGCTGCATAATTAGCTACGGCAGAGGCACTATTCGCAGATGGAGTAAACGTAGTCGATTTATTACTTGCATTACCCAATGTACCACTGGTTTTAGTCCAATTAACCCAATGATAACCTGTTTTTGCATTTTGAGCGTTAATAGTGACAGAACTTCCGGATTTCACTACTGTTTGACTATTGGTTATAGTCGGCGCATTTGCCGCAGCAGTGGGAGTACGGCTAACAGATATACCTGTGTAAACAGTAATCCAGTTTTGGCTATTGTCCCATCCGGTTATTTCTACGCCATTCTTAGAGTTAGGAGCGAGATCGCTTGATTGATTCCACTTGTTACTCCAACTATTGGTGTTATTTGCTCCATTCATACGACAGAAAATAACGTAAGGATATTCGTTGGAAGCGGGTACAGAAACCGAATAATAATCAGAAGTTCCAACTTGTGAGCAACTCACCCATGTTTGTCCTGTTACGCCACAGAAACATGCAGCAAAACGAGCACCATCACTTTTCCAATCGGAGTTCGGCAGAAGATACAATGTAGAACTATTGGTAAACGTACTCAATGTACTCCAAGTAGAACCATTGTACGTATCTATATAGTTCTTACTATCATTTGGGACAGTTAAATCGCTTGTTTGTGAACTCGCATTATTATAACGGAATATACATTTGGTGTTGTTACCAATATCATAAGCATAAATGCTACCGCTAATATTTACCATGGAAGGAGAACCATCCCATGTGGGGCCACCGGATCCTCCCCAATAGTATACTTTAGGAGTGCCTGCTTGACTTCCATTGTTGTAGTAAACGATTTTTCCCCACATCTGTCCGATGGAGAGGGTGAGGAGGGCGAGAATGGTAACGCAAAGACGTTTCAATAGGCTCTCGTTGCCGTACCGTTGCCGTCTCGTTGCCGTCTCGTTGCCGTAATTGGCAACACTGTTTTTCGATTTACGAATCAAAGAATTAAAGTTTTTCATATCTTTAGGATTTTAATGTTTGCTTATTTTGTTGGATGGAACGCTCCGGGTCAATCATTTGCTGTATGCGTTCACTCCCTATTTGTGCCAACCAACGCTTCATCGGCTCGGCTTTCTTCGATGGGATGGATTGTACTCTACCTTTTGTTATAGGTTTGTCTTTGGGTTGTCTTTGCTTTACATTAGCTTTGATTGTCGGTTGACTGTCGGCTGACCGTCGGTATTGACAGGGCAAACAAGGGAACTCCGGTATGTCAGACTTTCTGCCTCCAAGTATTGCGAAGATAAACTGCTACAAAGAAGGCAAAAGCAAAGAGCAATAACGCCAACGGCTCACCAACAGGCGACTTCTCAGACTGCTCACCAGGGTCCGTACCACCACCCAACGTTCGGATGCCGGCCTTGTTGTCGCGGGCTTTACCGTTTCCATTGGGATTAGCGGCATCCGACGGCACCTCGTCCGTATAAGCGTCGTAAATCGTGGACGAATATGGTGAGGACGAAACATCCATACCAGAGGCGACACTCGGCGCCGCCACATACGGATTCCCACTGGCATCTTGCGACCAGTTAAAAGGATTTTGTGCACTAACACAAAGGCTCAAAGCAAGCCCTATAAATAAAACTACTGCGAATGAATAATAACCTTGATTTTTCATGGCAATTAAGTTGTTATAATCGATTTAAGTAAGTACAATTTATATCTGTATATAAATTAGGCCGCAAAAGTACGACTTTTTTTGGAAATATGCAAGAGAAAAATGATTTTTTCTGGCAGAAAGAGTGATTTTTAATAAAATATAGTACAAAATATCAATAAAATAGCACAAAAATGACACGTCGAAACGTGCCATTTCTGTAAAAATTATACCTCAAGCGCGATAACTTAACGGCGGTAGTTTTCCCATTTAGTGTTGCGCATGTCGCCGGATTTGAGGAACTCCTCATGCATGGCAAGCGCACAACTGAGCGTGTGAGGAGTATGCGCCGTCTTGCTCATTTCAAGATACTCGCGCAGCAACGGACGATATTGCGGGTCCACGCAGTTCTCAATAATCTCGTGAGCACGCTGGATAGGACTCTTACCGCGCAAATCAGCGATACCGTGTTCGGTGATGATAATCTTCACGGAGTGTTCGGAGTGGTCAAGGTGGCTGACCATCGGCACAAATGCCGAGATTGCACCGCCTTTTGCGGTAGAAGGAGTGGTGTAGATGCTGATATAGGCATTGCGGGTGAAGTCACCAGAGCCGCCGATACCGTTCATCATCTTCGTGCCACAGACGTGCGTCGAGTTGATGTTACCGAAGATATCCGCTTCGAGGGCGGTATTGATGGTAATCAGGCCCAAACGACGTGCCACTTCGGGATTGTTCGAAATCTCCTGCGGACGAAGCACAATCTTGTCGCGGAAGAAATCGATATTGTCCATGATATGCTGCAATTTGTCGGCTCCAATAGTGAGCGAACAACCCGAAGCGAACTTGATACGACCTTCGTCCATAAGGCCAACTACGGAGTCTTGGATAACCTCGGTGTACATCTCAAACGGCGGGATATGCTTGTTTTCGCCAAGTGCGCCAAGCACGGCATTTGCGACGTTTCCTACGCCGGATTGAATCGGCAGGAAGGTGGATGGAATACGTCCGGCTTTCATTTCCGCCTCCAGGAAAGCAGCTACGTTGGCACCGATTTGTTCGGTGACTTCGTCCAGCGGCGTGAACTTGCCGACCTCGTTCGGACGGTTGGTTTTCACCACTGCGGCGAGTTTCTCGCGCGGGATAACGATACAATCCGTGCCAATGCGGTCGGAGACATGATACACCGGAATCTCGCGACGTTGCGGCGGATCTGCGGGCTCATAAATATCATGCATGCCGCGCATGGTTGCAGGCATAGCCTCGTTGAGCTCGACAATGACTTTGTCCGCCAAGCGGCAGAAGGTAGGAACATTGCCCACACCGGCTGTCGGAACAATCTCAATGGTGTCGCCTTTTTCCACGATGTCGCACGCCTCAATAATGGCAAAGTCCGGCTTCGGCAAGAAACCGTAGCGCAGGTCCTGTGCGAGTTCGGAAAGGTGCATATCGAAATAGTGAGCGCCTTGTGCATTGAGTTCGGTACGCAGGTCCTTGTTGCCCTGATAGGGTGTGCGGAACAGAATGGCGTGTGCACGTGCCAATGCACCGTCGCAGCTGTCGCCGGTAGATGCTCCTGTGTACATGCCGATTTTGAAGGGTTTGCCTTCGGCATGAAGGGCTTCTGCCTTGTGGGCAATCGCTGTAGGCACGTCTTTCGGTGCTCCTGCGGGGGTGAAACCACCCATACCGCAGATAGCACCGTTATGGACTAATTGCGCGGCTTGTTCAGCCGTCATAAAAGGTAATGCCATGATTAAGCCTTTCCGTCGGAACCGAGAACGTTGATGATTTTGTGCTTGTAGAGCTCCTCCATAAGGTCACGAGCGGGACCGCAGTATTTACGCGGGTCAAACTCTGCCGGCTTTTCAGCAAGTACCTTGCGAACAGCAGCGGTGAAAGCAAGACGAGAGTCGGAGTCGATATTAATCTTGCAGACAGCACTCTTGGCAGCCTTGCGCAGTTGCTCCTCAGGAATACCTACTGCATCGGGCAATTTGCCGCCGTATTGGTTAATCATGTCCACATACTCTTGCGGAACAGACGATGAACCGTGCAGAACAATCGGGAAACCAGGCAGTTTCTCCATTACAGCGTCAAGCACGTCAAATGCCAATGGTGGAGGAACGAGACGGCCGGTTTTCGGGTCACGGGTGCACTGTTCGGGTTTGAACTTGTAAGCGCCGTGGCTTGTGCCAATGGAGATAGCCAAACTGTCGCAACCTGTACGGGTAGCGAAATCAATCACTTCTTCGGGTTTGGTGTAGTGGCTCTCTTCGGAAGCAACCTCGTCTTCAACACCAGCCAAAACGCCGAGTTCTGCCTCAACGGTTACGTCGAACTGATGGGCATACTCAACAACCTTCTTCGTAAGGGCGATGTTCTCTTCGTACGGCAGCGCTGAACCGTCAATCATAACGCTTGAGAAACCGGTGTCAATGCAGGATTTGCAGGTCTCGAAGCTGTCACCGTGGTCAAGGTGCAGAACGATTTCGGGCTTTTCCCAACCCAACTCTTTCGCATAAGCCACAGCACCTTCTGCCAAATAGCGCAGCAGGGTAGCGTTAGCGTAGTTACGGGCACCTTTGGATACTTGGAGAATAACCGGCGACTTGGTTTCTGCACTCGCTTTCACGATAGCTTGCAGTTGCTCCATGTTGTTGAAATTGAAGGCGGGAATAGCATAGCCGCCTTTGATTGCCTTCGCAAACATCTCACGGGTGTTTACAAGGCCAAGGTCTTTGTAATTTACCATAGGATTAAAAATTTGTTATTTGTTATTGGTCATTTGTTTTCTTGCTTGCTATTATAAAGTAGGCGATGAGTGCAGCGTAAGCCACGATGCTGAGGATTTGTGCACCGCCACCTGCAGCCCAAGAGGTCAAGTAGCACTCTGCTCCGCAGAATTTTACAAGGGCGGATACTACTCCCATCAATGCGCCGCCTGCAATGAATCCGCTCGCAATCAATGTGCCCTTGTTGTTCCGTACTTGCGCCAGTTCTTCCGCCTTGTCGCCGTCTTGTTTGCGTTTGCGGCTTACAAGCCACGAAATCGTTCCGCCCACCAATAAGGGCGTATTCAGCATCAGCGGAATGAACATTCCGAGTGCAAATGCCAGCACGGGTACTCCCATGAAGTTTAGAATAAGCGCAAGGATTGCGCCCGCGAAATACAGCATCCACGGTGCTCCCTGGCCCGACATCAACGGCTCAATAACCGCTGCCATGGCATTGGCCTGTGGTGCTACCAAAGCGTTTTCGCCCACAAAACCATAGGTTTTGTTCAAAATTATCATCACTCCGCCAACCGTTGCCGCCGAAACCAATGTTCCGAGGAATTTCCATGTCTCCTGTTTGGCAGGCGTTGTGCCAATCCAATATCCTATTTTCAGGTCGGTGATGAATCCTCCCGCCATTGCAAGTGCCGTACATACCACACCGCCAATCACCATCGCGCCAACCATGCCGCTTGCACCTTTCATGCCGATGGCTACAAACACCACCGATGCAATAATCAGCGTCATCAACGTCATGCCGGAAACAGGGTTACTGCCAACAATCGCAATCGCGTTCGCCGCTACCGTTGTGAACAGAAATGATATCAGCGCCACCACAAGGAATGCCACCAATGCCTGTACGAAGTTATGCAGCACTCCGACCCAGAAAAAGACCAATGTAACCGTTAAAGCCACCGCTATCGCCAGCACGACATACTTCATGCTAAGGTCACGTTCTGTCCGCAGACTTGCTTGGGCTACCGCTTTGCCTTTGCCGCCAAGTTCCTTTCCCGCCAGTCCGACAGCGGATTTAATCACGCCCCAACTCTTAACAATACCAATCAGCCCTGCCATCGCAATTGCGCCGATTCCGATGTTCCGCCCGTAATTGGCGTAAATGAATTGCGGGTCAACCGTTTCCATTCCGGGCATCGAGCCTATCAGCGGCAGCACAACCCACCAAGTAAAGAATGAACCGGCACAAATTATCGCCGCATATTTCAAGCCGATAATATATCCGAGACCCAAAACGGCTGCGGAAGTGTTGATGGAGAAAACAAGTTTGAATTTCGAGGCAAGGAGTTCTCCCCAGCCTGTCATGCGGGTTGTAAGGCTTTCCGTCCACAGACCAAATGTCGAAACCACAAAATCATACAATCCACCTATTCCGGCTGCCCAAAGAAGCGGTTTTGCTTGTGAACCGCCTTGTTCGCCTGACACAAGCACTTGCGTGGTTGCTGTCGCCTCAGGGAATGGATATTCGCCGTGTTTCTCCTGCACAAAGTACTTGCGGAACGGTATCAAAAACAGTATTCCCAAGCATCCTCCAAGCAGACTGGACATAAACACCTGCATGAAACTAACCGTTATTTCAGGATATTTGGCCTGCAGAATATACAACGCAGGAAGTGTAAAGATTGCACCCGCCACAATTACACCGGACGATGCGCCGATGGACTGGATAATCACATTTTCGCCAATTACATTCTTGCGCCGCATGGCAGCTGACAGACCAACGGCGATGATGGCTATCGGTATCGCCGCCTCGAACACCTGTCCGACTTTCAGACCAAGATATGCTGCTGCCGCCGAGAAGATTACCGCCATTACAACACCCATAAGCACACTGTACGGCGTCACTTCCGCAAAGTTACTACCAGCCGGCATTATCGGCTCATATTTCTCACCCGCCTTCAATGGGCGGTTTGCATTCTCCGGTAATTTAATTTCTGCCATATTCTTATAATTCAGCCCGCAAAATTACTACTTTTTATTGAAATATGCAAATAATCTTCTGAAAATTTGCAGTTTTGCAATATTTTTCTTATCTTTGCGGCGAATTTGCAATTTTATGAAAAAAACTATTCTTTTAACACTGTTTATTATGTGCGCTTTTGGGGCACTGGATGCATCCGTCGTGACGTTGCGAAGCGGCAAGGTCATACGTGGTGAGGTCCTTGTGAATAATGAGGAAGTTGTGATTGTCAGGGACGAATCCGGTGCACGCTTCCAGTATCCTGCCTCTGAAGTTGTTTCCATTACGGAACAAACCCCCACGCAGACTGTGAAAACCGAAACACGGAAGACTGAACGCCCGCAGGGTAAGCGGACCATGATTCTGGTTGATGCAGGTATAGGAGGAACGATTGTGCCGCAAGATAAAGGCGGCGCTTATGTCGGTGGCGAACTGATGCTCGGCTCCCGTTATATCGGTCAAAAGCACATATTTGTCGGTGGCGGTTTGAGCGTGCACGGTATGTTGACACCGGAGCAGAACTTCACGTTTCTGCCGCTTCAAGTTGCTGTCAAAGTGCCGTTCCTTGAAGGAAAGCATTCGCCCTTTGTCGGTGCGGCTTTCGGCTATGGCTTTGCGCTGAGCAGCAAATACAAGCACGGTCTATATACCTATGCCCAAATCGGTTACCGCTATCGCCTGAAAAATAATGCTGTGCTGATGGTTGGTGTCAAAGCCCAATTCCAGCAAACCGCTTGTACAGTGACGGAAACCATCGAAGCCGCAGGTAATCCTGCCGCATCGTATTTAATGACTGACTCCGGCCGCAGCCTGGTTACTGTCGGCATGAATATCGGCTTTGCCTTTTAGCGTATGACATCCGATAAGAAATTTGAGAAAGAGCAACGCAAAAACCGCGTCAGCATAATGCTCAACGATAGCGAAATGCGGGCGTTAAACCGGTTCTGCGACCATTATACGGTCAAGAACCGAAGTCGCCTTATTCGCGAAACGCTTATGCGTGCTATTCTCAAACGTTTTGACAAGGATAATCCCACTCTCTTCGACTAACATAGTAGAACATAACGCGACCGAGTTAAATCGGTCGCGTTGAAGTTATTCTATTGCCATGTTACGGATTTCTTAAAGCGGCATTCCTGTCAGACTATAGACTTTGCCGTCGCGCAGAATATAGATATGTCCGTCTTGGAAGATTTTCCGTGCAGGTTCCAAAGTCGTTGTTTCTTCTTCCGTTTCAGGTTGTTCAGTATTTTTTGGCGCAAGACCTTTGCCTTTCGACGGTTCAACCACTCCGCTCTTTTCGTCATACTGATTATTGCCTCTGTCCACCTTGTCTACATTGGAAGATGCAACAGCTTTGAATAGCGCCGTGTAAGTAGCATCAGCCGATACGGTTACTGTACGCGTGGCAGAAGTAACGCCATCGGACCATTTCATAAATTGTGCGCCTTTGGCAGCCGTAGCCGTCAATGTGACACTCGTCCCACGGTTATAAACGCCTCCGCCCTTAACCGTGCCAAGACGTTCGTCATTAACAGCCACGACGAGGGTGTATTTCTGTGTGTCCTGCGAATCAAGCAGGCGCACCAAAGCAGCTGTCTCCGACTCAATTAAGCCTTTATAGTTATACAAGGCGGTAGCCACCTGCACTTTATCGCCTACAGCCAGTTCCACATCGGGTTTTCCACGATAGACATAGAATGCTCCCTCTGCATTGGAAGAGGCAGTTCCTTTTGAATCCGCTATCCAGAAGGTCATGTTATTATAGTCTGTATTGAAATTGTTTTGCGTAATATTAGTAACATAACCGATTATATAATAATATTCTTTACTTACTTCATCTTGTGCAAGCGAAGCTGCCAATTTCAAGGCTTTAGCCACCGTTATTGTTTCAATGACAGGTTCGGAACGGTCCCCGTCCACTTTGCTGACAAAGGTAGCAATACCGTTTTTGATTTCAGGAATAACCTCTCCATTATTCGCATAATTGGTAAGTTTACCGGTCAGGCGGACCTTATCACCGTTAAAGACAGGTACAACCTTTTCACCTTCTTTGGCGACGCAATAATACGCCAGAAAGACTTGTTTGCCAGAGTTGTTCCACGTATCCGATAAGAAGAATTTCTGGTCTTTGTACGCCCAGTTGAAAGCTTGCGCATCCACGACATAACCTTCCACGGTCACTTCTTCCTCGGAAGTGGTATTCTCCTCCATTTGGTTCACCAGTGCTATTGCTTCCGCAACCGAAAGTACGGTTTTCCCGCTGCCACCTTCTCCTTCGCTACCGTCAATGGCTTGGATGTTGGTGAAGTCCTTCCAATAATCAGCCTTCTTGTATGCCGCTACAGAACCGGAAGGCACATAAAGTGGAATGGAGAAGTCTGCATTTTGGAATATATGTTTGGTAGTACTCGTTTTGGGAGACTCTACCATCTTTGGCGGCATTGTGGCCTGACAAGTAATAGCCGTGAAATTCTTCGCATTAAATGCACCCGTTCCAATGGCTGTAACGGTGCTTGGTATAGTAACTTTTGTTATATTCGGACATAATTCAAATGCATATGCGCCTATCGTTGTCAGTCCTTCCGAAAGGCTAAGAGCACTGATAATATTCTTCCATCCTTCCCATGGCGCCCAGTACCATTTAGGGTTTTCATTGTTATAGGATGTGGAATAATGGTCCATATCTCCTGTGCCGGAAATGACCAGCGTGTTTGTATTGCGTTTAACAGCATATTCAACTTTGGCACCGCACGAACCATAAGCATAACTTTCTTCGGATTTCGTTGGATCATAGACTGCCCATTCGCCATACTCAACAGCAGACCAAACACCCATATAGGATGAGGTGATGACATACATGTCTTTATCACTTGGAATGGTTGTTTCACGATTATCCCACATGTAATTATCCCAAATTTCATCTATAGAAGTAAGTGTCTCATTAGGATACAAATAAAAGATGAACGCGCCTGTGTAATCCTTGTTAATATACGCTCTGTACAAGTAATCCGCTACATATTCAAACTTAACAGTTGTAGGATTGTTTTTATCCTTCCATGCATGAATATAATAGTCATTGCTATTTCCCCACCAATTCCCTCCGGTGTTGAGATAGATGGCTCGTTTGTCTGTTTGGTCATTGCCTGTAGCCGGAATCAAGCACTCAGCATTAACGGTGCTCTTATTAATCGTACCTGCGCTTATAGTAAGGTGGAGTCCTTTCTCATCCGTCTTAGCTACGACTGTTCCAGAAGTGAGATAGAAGATATCATTACTTGCAGTTTGAACGTAGGAGTCATCCGGACCTTCTTCTTCAGGAGTCGTCTCCCAACCAGCATACCAGTAACCCGGCAAGAATGAATTTGCTGCGCTCTTAATGTTATAAGTGCCGTCAGCAAAAGTGGTGAAGGACTGGTCGGTAGTATAGAATGACAAAATCAACACATTTCCATCAGTGTCCTCAGATTCAACGAAAACGTAACCATAATCAAGATATTTCAAGTTAAATTCGCCAGTAGTGGTGAGATTAAGTGTAGTAGCTTCTTCAGGTTCATACGGGTAGGATTCATCATTGTATTCAGCATTAGCTGTCGTGCTGAAAGAGTAAAGTTTGGAGTCGTAGGTGAATGAACCTGAAATTGTATAGTTATATTTTTCACCTTTGGTGATGTTTAGTTTACCATTAGATGCCTGACCATAGTCAGATGCACCGGCTCCCCAAGCATAAAGAGTTTGCAACGGTGTAAAGTCACCTACAAAATTCTTTTCGTCGGTGTCCTTTGTAATCCAAAAATAAGCCTGCGGCAAATAACCGGCAGATTGAGGACCATACAAGAACACTAAATAAAGGTATTTACTACTATAGATACCTTGATAGTCAAACTCAATACCACTGAAAGTCAGTGTTTGATCAGCCTCGGGAGCCTCAGCAACTTCAGGAACGCTGAGTTGAGTTGCGTCAAAAGCAAA
>CAJOEX010000012.1:79519-120553 GCA_905233415.1 Paludibacteraceae bacterium | reverse complement strand
CCGCGACCGTATGGCAGACCCCACGAAGCGCGCCGTTGACGAAGTAGCCTTCAAGGCACAGTCCAAGTACACGACCCTCTTCGGCTACTTATTCCACGAGGAATGGATGAGCTACGAGGGGTAATTGACAATTGACAATTGACATTTTCGAAGTATTGGGAATATCCACTGTCAACTAACGAGATGTCAACTGTCAATTATCAACTATCAACTAACAAAAGTGCGGGCAACCGCACTTTTTTGTCTTGGTACCGCGGGCGGGACTTGAACCCGCACAGCCATCACTGGCCAAAGGATTTTAAGTCCTTCGTGTCTACCGATTCCACCACCGCGGCGTGCAATGCACTTTGGGTCGGATTTGGTAGGATTTTCACCAAAATCCGCTGCAAAAGTACTGCTTTTTTTTCAATCCCACAAATTTTAATGGAGAAAAACGCAAAAAAATACATCTTTTCTCCCCTAACACCTTTTAGGTGTTCCCGTTTTGCCAAATCGACTTTACAATTTCCGAAAACATGTTTTACAACATAAAAATGACGTTTTTTTATGAAAGAGTTATACCTTATTACTATTACGCGCATAAAATTTGCACAATTCGGAGAAAAATATTAATTTTGCGCCGTTTTTCGGGATTTAAAAATGTTTTTTGATACACAAAATCTTAAAAATCGGAAATTACTAATAAAAATTAAATCGTTTTTACTGCCGATAATTAAGAATTAAGCGCCGGAAATTAACGAAATTGCACATTTAACAACAACAATATAACAGGTAGTGACAAACGGTCACCGGTTGCCCGAAACGCGGACAACAAACAATCAGACGAAAGGACAAAAAATGATGAAGCAGATTTACAATGTAATGGCAAACACAATTAAGAAAATTACCACATTCTCCAAATTTATTATTCTTCTCTCTGCGCTCATATTCGGAGCGTGGAATGATATAGCGTGGGCAAATACGGTCGCTTCAAAGAACTCAAGCGATGATGTGAAAAATGGCAAGATCGTGATGGAGGGTAACCATGCTACGTTTACGTTTGCCGTGACGGGTAAAACCATAACTCATAATGGAATAAATTATTCTGGAATGGAAGTGGCGAAAAATAGTACCGTTAAGGGATATTTTTCTTGGATAACAAATTCCGGTGTATCAATAAAGGTGACAAAGATATCCTTAGATGTAACGGGATATATCAATAATACTCAAACGGTTTTTGGAGGAAAGACGACTGATGTCGGTTCTGCGCTTGGTGTAATGAAGACAATCTCTGCTTCCAATAATAGCGGATTGAGTAATAATGTTGAATTGCAACTGAAGAATACATCCTCCGGTTGGATTGGTGGAAGTCGGTCTTTCTATATTAGCAATATTTCCATTACCTATACGATTACTCCTGATGCTCCCACAATTGATGCCACAACGGCGACTATTAATGTGTCATTGACTGACGAGAATAAGCTGGACATGACAACGCTCATCGGAGTAAGCGACGTGAATGATTTTATGCCGGTTTCCTTCGGCTCCAAGTCGTTCAGTGATCCGCTAGGCATTTCTACAGCAGGGGCATATACATTCACGGGTAAGTATTTCTATGCAACGAAAGCGGGAGTATATACATTCAATAATCCGTATATTGCTGCTAAAACGGATTGTCACGCGAAGTCTGCTACAACAACAGGAACGATAACGATTACTGTTAATCGCCTCAACCAAACGTTGACGATGAGTAACGGCTCTGTTGATGTAACCACAGATAAGAGCCATCCGACGAAGTTAGACCTATCGACACTTTGCAGTCACGTGGGGAATGGCGCGGTGACTTATGAACTTGTAAGCGGCCCGACAAGTCTTAGTGGAGACCCTGCGGCTGACAATTGTAATATTTCCGGCAAGAATTTTTATGCTTGGGTCGTTGGAACTTATACCTTGCGTGCTTCGGCTCCCGCAACGGCTCAATATAATGCGGCTATTCCTCAGGAATTTACAGTTGTTGTTAACAAGCGCGTGAATACGCTGACAACAACGGCAACATATACCAAATATGTGGATGAGACGATTACATCTGTCACAACTTCCAAAAATAGTGACGGTGAGATTCATACCAGTAGTTCGGACGGGACAATTGCCTACTATGACATTGCCAAGAACAAAATCTTTATCCCCAACAGCGAAGCTAAATCATTCCACTCGACAACCGTCACAATCAAGATTTGGCAAGACGAAACGCCGTGCTATGAAGGCATTGATGAGGCAAACGCAAAGACCATTACGCTGACGGTTAATAAATATCCGACGTCCATTACCGGTACTTCGACGTATAATTTAATGGTGGATGCCACGCAAGAGGCAGATTATACCTACACCAATACATCGGCAGCGAGGCCGACCGCCAATAGCGCAGATAATTTCTACTACGCACTGGAAGATGTAGAATTTACGAACGAAGAGAAAAACAAAGGTAATAAGTTTATAACATTCAGTCCAAGTAACAAACTTATCACGGCATACAATGCCGGTACTGGCGTAATTACGCTTCGCCAAAAGGAAACTTATAAATTCACAGGAGATACAGCCTCGTTTGTCGTAAACGTATATAAGTATAAAAGTACGTACGCGAATGTGGCCAACTTAACAACCCAAGTGGATGAAGATGTTACTTCCGCTTACACGCTGACTTATACCAAACCGAAAAACGCATACATTGGAGAAAATAATATTGCGGCCGGTGCCCCGGCACTCAATGAAGGAGAGTTCCATTACACTTTAACGCAGAGCGTGACGACTTCGCATACGGAAGGCAGTCCCGATGCTTCATTGGCAATTACCTATGATGCCGACACAAAAACGGCAACAGGTAAGAACCAAGGTAAGGGAACGATTCGTTTGTATCAGGAAGAGACGTACAAATATAATGCTGCTAATAAAACATTTACAGTTACGGTAAGCAAGCATGACAATACTTTAGCATGTTCTTTGGGTAGTTTCTCAAAATTCTTGAACTTTGATAGGTATGCCATTACTACCTTTAGTGCTTCAAATACGAATTACGCTGTTTCTCCGATTTCTGTAGAGCAAACAAGCGGAAATAATATTGCTACGTATTATCCCGATCCGGATAATGTCATTTGGTCTTCACATAATATAGGCGAGGCGACTTGGATGGTATCTCAGCCTGAGGACTATAAATATAAAGCGGTTGATTCAACCATGACCGTCACGGTGGGAACGATAGCCTCCGGAGGATGTAATTTGGTTGAATATTCTTCAAATACGGACAAAAGAGCATCTGAGTGGCATTTCCCATTGCCGGAAACTGGAACCGCAGGTACATTGTATTTTCAAATGAAGAAAAATGGCCTAACGGGTAATGATGCGCGGTTGTGTGCAATGGTAAACAATAAATGGGATACCATTGATATCAAAGTGTCAGGATTATTATCCTATTATAAGGATATGGAGCCTATTGAATTGAATCCGAATACGACCGCTATTCGGTTTGATAAGAGTGCGGCTCTTTTAGGCGAATTCACAACGGACGACCCCTATATTAACAATATTCGTATCACTCGTAAGACTTGGCTGAAAACAGAAGATATTGCACAAAATCCTATCAGTTCTCTTACTATTCCAACGAATACAGTAGGACGTAATACTAAAACGGCGAAGTTCTTTGTCAACTATAGCACCTGCGACACCATTGTAAAGGTGGTCAGCAGCGATTCGAGAATAGTCGTTAACCCGACATCGTTTAAAGAAGGACATGCCGGTCGGAAAGAAATAACGGTAAGTTATACTTCCGGTATGGTAGAAGAACCTCGTTTCTCTGCGACAATAACCATCTATACCGAATATGAGCATGTTACGCTGATAGTTTATGCAGAAACGAAGAAGGAAGATCAAACACTTATATGGCGAGATGGTTTTAATGGTGACCCGATTACGTTACCACTTAATCTTATTAGAGATAGTGTGGCTGTCGCTTCGAGTCATAATCTTATAACCTATACATCCAGTAATCCGAGTATTATTAAAGTATCTCCGGATGGCCGTTCTATCGAAGTAGTTGGAGTCGGAGGTCCTGTGACTTTGACAGCACATGCGGATGGAGATTCGCATTGGAATCCTATTACGGAAAGCAAGGTAGTATATACTACAGCGAAGAAAGTCCAGATGATTGTTTGGGAAAATAATTATACGGACATGTATGTAGGGGATGCAAAAGACTTGAATGCAGTTGTAAAAGTATATGATCTTGTCAATCAAAAAGATTCGATAGATGAAGAACGAACAAAATCAATTGTTTACACGCCTTCAACATCCATTGTCTCTGTTGGTGAAGATACGCGCCTTCATGCAAATACAGCAGGAGAGGCTACAATAACTGCCTCTTTGGGTGGAGATGCTGAGTACGAAGCGGCAGCATCAGTTGTAAAACCGGTAGCTGTGCGTGCTTTGCCGGATGGCAATTGTGTTGCCTCACCGATGTTCAACAATCCGAATGAAATAGAGTTCTACGCATTCAATCTAGAATTACCTGAAATCGTAAACTACATCAATCTTGGTCATACCCGAACAAGTGGTGACCCGGATACGTTAATATTTTCTGTTCGGGGGAAAAAGTATAAAGGTTTTGCCTTTAATGGAAATATTGAGCTATATCAATCTACGGATAACGGTGTCACATGGGGAACACGCCTGGAAATTATTGAACCAATAGTGGAACAAACTATTTGGGATACTATTGTTATTAGTCCGAATGCTACTCACTTGAAATTTGTCCGTCCTCAAGGCGGTTATGGATATACTTATGTAGGTAATATTAAAGTTACGTGTAAGCCTGGTTTCAAGTGCGATTATTCGCTCATAAACGGTATGCCTGAAGTGGACTTGGGTAATGTCATTGCCGGTGCTACGCGAAGTGACCATATTACGTTTGATTATTTCTGCGTAAAGGGAGACTTGGTTGCTTCAAAAACCATTGGCTCCAATGCACAAAATGTGTTGACTTTGGGGCACGAAATTATTCCTCTTGATTGCGGTGCTTCCGGTACATATCAATTACCGATTGAATTCCATCCAATGGTAATCGGCGAATGGGCAGACACGGTGACTGTTACTGACCCGATCTCCGGCTTTGCGTTTAATGTGCGCGTTAAAGCAACGGTAACCAAAGGTACGCAAATGATAATTTGGGATCCGGTATTGACATTGTATCAACCTCAAGTGCCCTCTTTGGATGCTATTGCGACGAGCAATCTGCCGGTTAACTATCAGATATTGAGCGGTGGTGAGATAGCAACCATCGTAGATGGAAAGATTATTGTAACAGGAACAGGTAAGATTACTATCCAAGCAACTCAACCGGGTAATGAAAGTTTCGAACCCGCAACTCCGGTAGAGAAAGTATTTACTATCTACTTATATGTCTTCTTGGGCACGGCTTCTAATCCATCTGAAAAGGAAATGTGGCATGTGGCGGAGAACTGGAATCTTAACAGCGTGCCGACTGCAGAGCATAATGTTACTATTAGGAATAAAGTAACCGTCACGAACGGAGAAGTTGCAGCTCATAAAATGACCATTGGCTCAGAAGGCAAAGTGGTTATTTCCTATGACGGCGGAATGAAAATAGGTAAGGGCGGTATCGTCGGTGCCACAGCGGAAAACCTGATTCTGAAAGCGGATACATGCTCTAAGAGCAGTACCAAAGGCCAGACCGGTTATCTGCGTATCTCACCGGAATATACAGGCGAAATGCCGAATGCAACAGTAGAGCTCTTCTCGATTGGTTATTATGATTATGAAGACGACTCTGATAATATTGCCAAATGGCAATTTGTCGGCTCTCCTTTGGCAAGTGATGATGTGCTGGCAAAGACCGTTTACACCAAGAGTTGGGTATATAGTTGGGACGAAGAGAATGACGACTGGTATAACAGCCGTTCCAAACTAACGTTAAAACCGTTTGAAGGATTCTTGACGACACAACGTTCATTCCCGAATGGCGCATTGCTGACATATACAGGACAATTGGTTTCCAATCAAGGCAAAGTAACGGTTGATTTGGCTTATTCAGGGGAAGGGAAAGGACTTAACGTGATTGCAAACAGTTTTGCTGCGCCCATTGATATGACCAAATTTGAGGATTCGGACTTCCAAAATGTTGACACGGTAATTTGTCTCTTTAATACGGGCTCACGTACAGATATTGCTTCTATTGCCGACACGAAAGATATTGATGTAAATGCTCCCGGACAATACCTCTATATCCCTGTCGGTTCAATGATGCACATGAAAAAGGCATTCCCGACGACCCCCACAACGATTGCACCTATGCAAGGTTTCTGTGTTCAAGCCAATGGAGAGGATGCGTCTATTACATTTGATTACGATAAATTAGTGTATAGAGGTGATTATGTAGAGAACAAGATAACCCCGTTACGTGCACCGTCTCGCCATAATAATGCCGAAGAGACACTTGGCGCTTTGCAGGTATCACTATTTGCAAACGGATGGCTTGACCACTTGTTCCTGTTAGAGGATGAGGACTACAGTCCTATGTATGAAAGTGGATTAGATGCCCGTAAACGCATGAGCGGTGACCTCAATATCTTTGCGGTAGAAAACGGAAGCATGTTGGCTGTGGATGCAACCAATAGCATTGACGGCACTTATATCGGCGTTCGAACAGGCGACTCAAAGAAATACACATTCATTTTCTCGCATTTGAATAGCGAAAAAGAATTGGTATTATTTGATATCGAAGCAGACGAAACGATTGATATTATCGAGGGTGCGGAATATACGTTCTATGCGGAGCCGAATAGTATGTTTACGGAGCGTTTCCAAATCATTGCACGCGAAGATTCGCATGGCGTTACAACGGGCAGTGAAACAATCGGCAGTGATAGTAAGGTTAAGAAATTCATCCAAAACAATCAAGTATATATCCTGAAGGACGGCATACTTTACAATGTCTGGGGCGCAAGAGTCCAATAATTGAGTCCCCTCGTGACGAGGGCATATTGAAAGGTATTAGTTTGAAAAAGATTATAACAATAATAGTGTGTCTATTGGGCGTTTTATGCGCCTCGGCGAACCCGTTATATATGTCGTCTGCAAGGAATTATGCTCCTTCCTATGGCTCCGGAAGCGTAATGTCGCAGACTCCTGTTGCGCGGATGACTTCCACCAGCCGAATGCTCAATTATACATCAAGTAATCCCAACACGACATTCGAAAGGGTGCAAGGAATCAGAACATCCGCTTCGAACGTTTATGGCGGTATTACGTCCGGAGACACGTATTCACGCATGTACTCATCCGCCAGACGAAGCGGTTTGCCGGATGACCCGCATGGTTGTTATTGCCATTGGGAGTGGAATGAAGAACTTGGAATGTGGGTTTGTAGTATATGCGGCTCGGAGATGTCAGATGATGATTACTTTGATGAGAATTTCCATGAAATTTGTCCATGTCCTGTAGAATGCGACTGGAAGGCGATTCTCTTCCTTTCAGCGTTAGCAGGATGGTACGCCATGCACAAAGTGCGTAGCGGAAAGAAAGGGAACAAAAACGAGCTTATTGCAGTACTATGACGGTACTATGACGGTACTGTCACCGTTCGGACACCCTTCGTATCTGATGAAGAAAAGAGAGGCGGACTAAAGTTTAGTGCGCATAACGTTGACTACACTGTCAAACTCGGCACGGTACTTGGCGGGCACGGGGTCTGCGGGCGGACTCTCGAGTTTCAAGGGATCCACAGGTGTGCCGTTCTTCCAGACACGGAAATCCAAGTGCGGGCCTGTTGCTGCGCCGGTAGCTCCGACGTAACCGATGACCTGTCCCTGCATCACATGCGAGCCGACAGCAATGCCTTTGCCGTATTTGCTGAGGTGCAAATAGGCGGTCGTGTATGTTGAATTATGCTTGATCTTGACCATGTTGCCGGCCTGTCCCTTGTAGCCTTTTTCTATAACGACACCGTCACCGATTGAAACAACCGGAGTGCCGGTCGGAGCAGCATAGTCCACACCTGTATGCGGACGGACAATCTTGAATACGGGATGTTTGCGGGCATAACTGAAGTGCGAGGAAATGCGTTTGTAGTTGAGCGGCGCTTTCAGGAACGACTTGCGCAGACTCTTGCCGTCACCGTCAAAATAAGTGTGCAGTTCGCCGGCTTCGAAATAGAACGCCTCCTGCCATTTGCGTGCGTGGTAAAAATTGGCGGCATAGATTTGTCCAATACCCGTGCGGAGTGTATCAACATATATTTCATCGTAATAGACGCGGATAGAATCGCCTTTCTGTAAACCGAAGAAGTCAATGGTCCATGCATAAATCTCACTCAGTTCAAGTGCCAGATCCACCGGCAAATTGTTCCCCACCATTGCATTCCATAGGCTTGACTCTATACCTACACAGGCACTTTTAGCCTCGTAGCGAAGCGGTTTCTTGTGATGCTCGGCGTGTATGGAATCTGTCAGGTGCAATACGGTTGTCTCCCGGACAGAGGCAATGTAAATCCAGTACATCAGATGCTCAACGCCTGCTGAGTCCGTCTGGTGCAAACCATAATATTCCTTTCCGGGACGGAGACTGCGAACATCGAATTCCGAGCGCGGCAAAACAGCGATTTGCGCCAATTGCTTGCGGTCAGCACCCAAACGGCCGAGAATGCCGCCAAGCGTTTCTCCGGACTTGACATAACCGGTGTCAATGCGGAAAGAATCAATCGGCAGGCCAAACTCGTAGCGGACGGGTTCCGGCGTATCGTCATAGGATGCACGGTGGCAAGAAGTGAGGAATAAAGAATCAAGAATCAGAAATAAAGACAAAAATGCAACGGATATTCTCATAATTGTACAACTTCTTTTAACTTTCAACTTTCTTGGGATATTTTCTAAACCATGAAGATACTTTAAGACGGATGACACCGAGAAGCGCTTCAGAGAAGATGCCGCCGGACATTTTGCTGGTGCCGAGTACGCGGTTGATAAAGATTATCGGCACTTCCACAATCTTGAAGCCGCACTTGTACGCCGTAAATTTCATCTCAATCTGGAAGGCATAGCCTTTGAAGCGGATGTTGTCCAACTCGATGGTCTCAAGCACTTGCCTGCGATAGCATTTGAAACCTGCTGTCGTGTCGTGGATATTCATGCCGAGCACAAAACGGACGTACTTCGACGCGAAGTACGACATCAATACCCGTCCCATCGGCCAGTTGACCACATTCACACCGCTGACATACCGGCTGCCGATAGCCACATCCGCGCCCTGATTGGCACAAGCATCATAGAGCTTGAGCAAATCTTGCGGGTTATGCGAGAAGTCGGCATCCATCTCAAAAATATAGTCGTACTTGTGCGCAATCGCCCACTTGAAGCCGCAAATATAAGCGGTGCCGAGACCTTGCTTGCCGGCACGTTCCACAAGGAAGAGTTTGTCTTTGAACTCTTTCTTCTGCAGACTTTTGACGATGTCGGCGGTACCGTCCGGCGAACCGTCGTCAATGATAAGAATATGAAACTCCAGAGGCAACTCCATCACGGCACGGATAATCGCCTCGATGTTCTCTTTTTCGTTGTAAGTCGGAATAATAACAAGCCGTTCCATAATTATTCTTTAATACATTCGTCTGTCAGTTCGTAAACCGGACTCGGTTCGGTGCGGTTAAGCGTTTTGAGGAATACGTCCTCACCGACAACTGCGCCTGCTTCTTCCAGTGCATCCCGTACAGTGGCATATGCCACCAACGGGTCGTTGTTCTCCTGGCTGAGGTGGCATAGAAATACATTCTTCAGTCCCTCGTGGTAGTTCTTGCGCAGCAGTTCCGCACAGGTGGCGTTGCTCTGGTGACCTTTCGGCGAGAGAATACGCTCTTTGAGGTAGGTCGGATAGAGACCGTTCAGCAGAAGCTGTTCGTCGTGATTGGCCTCAATTACGATATGGTTGGACGTGCGGATGCACTCTGCCATTATTTCATTGGGGGCGCCGCAGTCGGTAGCAATCATAAAACGCTGGTTCATATAGTCAATGACGTATCCCAGACAGTCAGTCGAATCGTGTGAGATGGAGAACGTGTTGATGGTCATGCCGTTGAGGTCCCATTCGGTTTCTTTCTCAAAGTAACGGCGGGATGTCTTGAGCTTCTCCTTGACACCGTAGTTCTTGTCTATACCGCTGTGAATCAGCGGTGTGGCGTATATCGGCAGGTGCACTTTTTCGCCCAGCGTACCAACGGCACGGATATGGTCAGCGTGGTCATGTGTAACAAGAACCGCCATAATATTGCGGAAATCAAGATCCATCTCGCGGAGGTGCTTCTGAATGGTGCGCGCAGAAATTCCGGCATCAATCAGGATGCCCGAATACTTCGTGCCGAGGTAGTAGCAATTGCCACTACTGCCACTCGCAAAACTGCGAAATATGAGGTTCGTTTCCGCCATAATTTGGCTGTCAGTTCGGTATAAAACAATTCCAACCTGCAAAATTACTCTTTTTTTTTGAAATCTGCAAATAAATTCTTTTTTTTTCGTAAAAATTTGCAGTTATCGAAGATTATTTGTAATTTTGCAGGCTGAATTTTTGAAAATATGAAAGTTTTAGAACGATTAACAGCCCTTCGGGACTTGATGCGTGCAAACGGTTTGTCGGCATACATTGTGCCCGGAACCGACCCGCATGCTTCGGAATATATGGCTCCGCACTGGATGGAGATGAGTTGGATAACAGGTTTTCTCGGCGAAACGGGAACCGCAGTTGTGACGCTTGACCGTGCTTTGTTGTGGACGGACAGCAGGTACTATCTGCAGGCGGAAGCTGAATTGCAAGGCTCTACGGTGGAGCTGATGCGTGAATCGGATGTGGATTGTCCGAGTATCGCCGACTGGCTCAAAAAAGAAATCATCAATCGTCAATCTATCGGTGTAAATCCGGAAATGTATTCCGTAAACGGCTACAAAAAGTTGAAAGACGACCTTGAGGACGGCGGACTGGAATTGAAATCGGTGGATTTGATTCGTCCTATCTGGACGGAGAATCGGCCCGATATACCATTGACGCAGCTCTATGAATACGAAGACAAATATGCCGGCGAAAGTGTGCCGGACAAGCTGCGCAGAGTACGTG
This sequence comes from Paludibacteraceae bacterium, assembly GCA_905233415.1. Taxonomy (GTDB): domain Bacteria; phylum Bacteroidota; class Bacteroidia; order Bacteroidales; family Paludibacteraceae; genus Colicola. Next base: position 109,411 of record CAJOEX010000012.1, on the reverse strand, counting down.
AGGCTTTGGCGGAAAAACGTTGCGATGCAGCTGTTGTCGCGGAACTGGACGAGATTGGCTGGCTGCTGAATATTCGCGGACGCGATGTGGATTATACGCCGTGCGTGATTGCGTATGTAGTCCTCGAAGCAGAACGTTGCACCTTGTTTATAGACGCGCGAAAGGTGAACGCCGAAAATGCAGCCAAATTGCAGGCGAAAGGAATCACTTTGCGGGGCTATGAGGAAGTGTTCCCTTATCTCAAAAACTTACAAGCTAAAGGTGTGTTGTTTGACGGCAACCGCGTGAACGAGGCGTTGTACGAAGCTATCAATCCGGCAATTGCCCGCAAGGTGAACGCTTCGCCCGGTCCGTTGCAGATAATGATGTCAGTGAAGAACGAAGTGGAACTGAACGGCGAACGCGAAGCCATGAAAGTGGATGCCGTAGCGCTGACACGTTTCTTCATATGGCTTGAGAAAGAGGCTTTCAAAACGCCGCAAACCGAGATTACCCTTGCTGACAAACTTCATGAGTTCCGTGCGATGGGCAAGAACTTCACGGACGAGAGTTTCTGTACGATTGCTGGTTGGAAAGGCAACGGCGCGATTGTACACTATCATGCAGAGCCTGAAAACTGCGCGAAGATTGAAGGCAACGGCGTGCTGCTGTTAGACTCCGGCGGACAGTATCTGGACGGAACGACAGACATTACCCGTACGGTGTGGATTGGCGACGAAAAAGCAATCCCCGCTGCGGTCAAACAGGACTTTACGCTTGTCCTGAAAGGACATATCGCTCTTGCTAAGGCACGCTTCCCGAAAGGCACGCGCGGTAACCAGTTGGATGTGCTGGCGCATCAGTTCATGTGGCAGGAAGGCATTACCTACGGTCACGGAACAGGTCACGGGGTAGGGCATTTCATGGGTTGCCACGAAGGACCGGCAAACATCCGCACGGACAATAACACCAACCCCATCCGCGAAGGAAACGTATTCTCCGACGAACCTGGAATATATCGTACCAACGAATACGGAATCCGTACAGAGAATCTTGTCATTGCCGTTCCCGCAAAAGTGAGCGAACGCACAACCGGCGAGACGTATTATGAGTTTGAAACAATTACGCTTTGTTTCTACGACACGCGGTTGATGGATTTTGACATGCTGACGACGGATGAAATTGCGTGGATAAATGACTATCACGCTCGAGTCGCAGCCGAGACGCTTCCGAGACTCAACAAAGAGGAACAAGCCTACCTCGCAGACAAATGCAAACCCATCCAAATGAATAAATGAAAAAATGAGTAAATTGGAAAATATCCTGTCGCAGCAGGTGAAATCTGCGGTAAAAGAGTTATACGGGATTGAGGCGGATGACAAAATGATTCAGCTTCAGAAGACCCGCCCCGAGTTTGAAGGAAACGTCACGCTTGTTGTATTCCCGTTTGTCAAAGCAGCGCGCAAAGCACCGGCACAAGTTGCTACCGAAATCGGCGATTGGTTGGTAAATGATAAAATCGTAAATGATAAAATCGTAAATAAATTCAATGCCGTGCAAGGCTTTCTGAACCTTTCTATTGCCGATTCCTTTTGGCTCGGACAGTTGGAAGCGATTGCTGCTGATGAAAACTACGGCCAACTCCAACGACCAACGACCAACGACCAACGACCTTTGATGATGGTGGAGTATTCGTCACCTAACACCAACAAGCCGTTGCACCTCGGGCATGTGCGCAATAATTTGCTCGGTTGGTCCATTGCAAAAATCCAGGAGGCAAACGGTTGGAAAGTGGTTAAGACAAACATTGTCAACGACCGTGGTATTCATATCTGCAAATCCATGCTCGCGTGGCTGAAATTCGGCAATGGCGAAACACCTGAATCCTCCGGCAAGAAAGGTGACCACCTGATTGGCGATTACTACGTGCGTTTCGACAAGGAATACCGCAAGCAAGTGGCAGAACTCATGGCTAACGGCATGAACGAAGAAACCGCCAAAAAGGAAGCTCCGCTGATGAAAGAGGCGCAAGCTATGCTGCTCAAATGGGAACAGGGCGACAAGCAAGTGCGTGACCTTTGGGCGAAGATGAACAGCTGGGTTTATGCCGGATTTGACGAGACCTACCGAAAAATGGGTGTCTCCTTTGACAAGATTTACTACGAATCCAATACGTATCTTGAAGGCAAATCGGAAGTGGAAAAGGGACTTGCAGCCGGTCAGTTCTACCGCCGTGAGGACGGCTCTGTATGGGCAGACCTCACAAAAGACGGTTTGGACGAAAAACTGCTACTGCGTTCGGACGGCACATCGGTGTATATGACACAGGACATCGGCACCGCAAAGCTGCGTTATCAGGACTATCCGATTGACAAAATGGTGTATGTAGTCGGCAACGAGCAGGAGTACCATTTCAAGGTGCTGTCCATTCTGCTTGACCGTCTCGGATTCCCGTTCGGAAAAGAACTTGTGCATTTCTCATATGGTATGGTGGAACTGCCGAACGGCAAGATGAAGAGCCGCGAAGGAACGGTGGTTGATGCAGATGATTTGATGGAACAGATGTTCGCCGATGCACGCGAAATCAGCAAGGACAAGGTAAATACCCTGCCGGATATCACAGATGAGGAAGCCAACGAAATTGCTCGCAAGGTCGGATTAGGCGCACTCAAGTACTTCATCTTGAAGGTTGACCCGCGCAAGAATATGTTGTTCAATCCGGAAGAATCCATCGATTTCAATGGAAATACCGGACCTTTTATACAATACACGTACGCGCGTATTCAGTCCGTTCTCCGCAAAGCGAGTCTATCAGGCGAAGCCGGTCTAACAGTGCAGCGGTCTGACAGCGTAGCGGTCCAACAGCAAAGCGGTCTAAACAGCAAGGAATTGGCGTTAATCCAGCGCCTTGCGGATTATCCGTCTGTAGTTCGTCAAGCTGGTGACGATTTCTCGCCGGCTGTCATTTGCAACTATGCCTATGCGCTTGCCTGCGATTTCAACTCCTTCTACCACGATTATTCGATTTTGAATGAGCCCGATGAAGCCGTACGTGCCTTGCGCCTGACGCTTGCCGCAACGGTTGCCAAGACAATCCGCCACGCCATGGACCTTCTCGGCATAGAAGTTCCGGACAGAATGTAGAATAACAAATAGAGACGCTCAAACGAACGTCTCTATCTTTTTCCAAAAGCAGAAGCCGCAAGGCTAACTGTGTCCGGAGACTCTCCGGTTACTCAGCGTCTTTCTTGGCTGCCTTCTTGGTAGCTTTCTTTGCTTTCGGAGCTTCTTCTGCAGGAGCCTCTGCTTTTGCTTCCTCTGCGGGAGCCGCAGGTTCTTCTGCCTTCGGAGTTTCCTCTGCGGGAGCTTCAGTCTTGGCAGCTTTCTTTGCAGGAGCTTTCTTTGCAGGCTTTTCCTCTAAGCTGGCTTTGAGGTCAGCAAGTACACCGAGATCACCGAGAGTGGTTTTCTCCATCTTCGGCAGTTCGGGAGCAGCTTCTTTCTTTGCCTTTGCTTCTTTGGCAGGAGCCTCTTTGCGCTCTTCCCATGTGCGGAGGTGGCTCAGCATGATGCGTTTCGCATCTTTGTTGAACTCGATTACCTTGAATTCAAGCGTTTCGCCCTTAGCGGCGGGAGTCTTGTCTTCTTTGGCGAGATGACGAGCGGTGCAGAAACCTTCAACGCCGTCCTCAAGTGCTACAACGGCACCCTTGTCGCTCAGTTCAACAATCTTGCCCTCAACAACGGTATCCAGACCGAACTTGGCTTCGAGCTCTTCCCAAGGATTCTCCTCGAGTTGCTTGTGACCAAGACTCAGGCGGCGGTTCTCTTTGTCGATTTCAAGAACAACAACCTCGATTTCAGCGCCGATAGACGTGAACTCGTTCGGGTGTTTGATTTTCTTGGTCCAACTCAGGTCGCTGATGTGAATCAGACCGTCAACGCCTTCCTCGATTTCAACAAATACGCCGAAGTTCGTGAAGTTACGAACGCGTGCCCAGTGGCGTGTGCCTACTGCGTACTTCTCGGTTACGTTCTCCCACGGGTCAGCCTTGAGTTGCTTGATACCGAGGCTCATCTTGCGCTCGTCGCGGTCGAGAGTCAGGATAACTGCATCCACTTCGTCGCCGACTTTCAGGAAGTCGTTTGCGCTGCGGAGATGTTGGCTCCAGCTCATTTCGCTCACGTGAATGAGACCTTCTACGCCGTCTGCAATCTCAACGAATGCGCCGTAGTCAGCCATAACAACAACCTTACCGTGCACTTTGTCGCCGACTTTGAGGTTCGGGTCGAGAGCATCCCACGGATGCGGGGTGAGTTGTTTGAGACCGAGAGCGATGCGTTTCTTGTCCTCGTCGAAGTCAAGAATAACGACGTTAATCTTCTGGTCGAGTTGAACGATTTCCTTCGGATCACCTACGCGGCCCCAGCTGAGGTCGGTAATGTGAATGAGACCGTCAACACCGCCGAGGTCGATGAATACACCGTAGTTGGTGATGTTCTTAACCGTACCTTCAAGCACTTGGCCTTTTTCAAGACGGGATACGATTTCTTTCTTTTGTGCTTCGAGTTCGGCCTCAATGAGAGCCTTGTGCGAAACAACCACGTTGCGGAAGTCTTGGTTGACTTTCACAATCTTGAATTCCATTGTCTTGCCTACAAATACATCGTAGTCGCGAATCGGCTTCACGTCGATTTGGCTGCCCGGCAGGAATGCTTCCATACCAAGAACGTCAACGATCATACCGCCTTTCGTACGGCATTTGATGAAACCGGTAACGATTTCGCCTTTGTCGCAAGCAGCAACGACGCGGTCCCAAGCTTGAGCGGCGCGTGCCTCTTTGTGCGACAGCACGAGTTGACCTTTTTTGTCCTCTTGGCTTTCAATGAATACTTCAACTTTGTCACCAACTTTCAGGTCGGGGTTGTAGCGGAACTCAGTTGCCGGAACGATACCGTCGGACTTGAAGCCCACGTTTACAACCACTTCGCGCTTGTTGATGGACGTAACCACACCTTCAACGACTTCTTTGTCCTTGATTGCGTTCAGGGTGTTGTCATACTTTTGGATAAGTTCTTCGTTTAATGAGCCTTTAGATTCTTTCTCATAGGCATCCCAGTCGAAGTTCTGGAGAGATTTGTTTTCTGCCATTGTGGTAGATTTGTTTGGTCGGACCGTGTTTCGCAACATCGGTTTACCCAAACGTTAAAGGGTTAAACATCGCGTTTTTTGCGCACCTTATTATTCACGGGCGCGAAAAAAGCGTGCAAAAGTAGCATAAATTTTTTGAAGTACCAAATAAATCGGCAGAAAAAATCATTTTGCTCGCAAAAAAAAGGTTTTTATGACGATTTATTTGGAGTTCGCAGAGAAACGCGAACTCTTTTCGGGGGAATGCGAAGCAGGCGGCGTCCGAAAATTACTGTTTTTTTTTCATTCCCGCAAATTTTTCTGCATTTTTATGTAAAATAGTCAAAAAAAGTGCGGTTGCCCGCACTTTTTTTACTCTCTTTCGAAATAGAAGTAAACAGAAATATTGTTGTTGTCTTGTACTACGAGAGGGTACGTCGTTGGAACATCGTTCCCGTCGTCATCCTGATCGAGTTCGAAGTGATTACCGGAGACGATGGTTTTGCCGTCAGCGTTAATCCAATATCCTATACAATTCGGGGTGTCCTGAAACTCGATTTCATCCGAGCTGACGACCACATCGCCTACAATAGTCTCATTCCGCATAGACCCCTCGGAAATAAAGGTGTCTCCCGAAATGTCTTTACCGGTTTTGCGAATCTTCATCTTGAGGAACTGGTTTTTGATGATACCATCGTCGTCTATCGAAGTGTTCACAGCTTCCAGCGTCACATTGTCCTTGTCTATGCGCTCCATAGTTACCTTGGCCTTATCGAAGCTCAACATGTATTCGTAGCCGTTACTGTCGTGGAAACGGGCACTTGCGCTCGCATAAATGTTTTGGAGGTCATTGGGTGCCTGGTCGAAATAAATGCTGAAGGTTTCGTAGAAGGACCACTTGGCGTCTATATCCGACATTGCATAAATTTCAAAATTGCAGAGGCGTCGTCCGGCAAAGAATGACTTATTGATGCCCGGATACATCATTAACTTGATCTTCGTCCAGTCTTCGGGGTCTTGTATAAGCTTGACCGAATCCATCACGTCAACCCAGTCAAAGGTCGAGATACTCTTATACGGGCAGTTGGTAATCAACTCGGTTACATAGGTATCGTATAAGGGGTTGGGGCAAGAAGGAATGGCAACAGTGTCATTCTTCATATCGCAATTCAGATAGCTCTTAATAATCCGCATGTCGTTTTCCGTTGCGAGGTTAAACCAGATTCCTCCCCAACCGTCCATTACGTAATAGGGCCCGAAATAGACCGTGTCGCCTGCGTGGAAATCCGTGTAATCAAACCTCGTATTGTAGGTGCTGAAAATCTGTTGGCTTTCGCTCTTGAGATGCCAACCTCCCTGTGTCTTAATCGGTTTCTCTGCGGGGTGTAGGGTCTTGAACGCACCTATGTACAAGGTGTTATCTACAAACACCCTCGCCGGACGAATATTGACATTCACCCAATAGTAATCTTTTTCTTGGCGAATCTCCGTCGATTTGAAGATTGGTGCAAGACGCAGCGTGTCCGGCATAAATTCCCACGTTCTGTCCCAGAAAGTGATGGTTTCAGGATCCCCATCATTATCAAGTGCCGGCAGCCAGTATTCCGCTTTGGCTTCAAGGCTTGCCGAAATCCAGCTGAATGAAAGATACTGCTCGGAAATGGCGTTATACACAGTGTTCCCGCCCCACATATCCGTGGAGATCTTCATGTGTCCGGTCAATTTGGGACCTGCATACAGGTATATTCCGACGGAGGATGAAATGAAATATTCAAGCCAGTCGGCTGTTGCGATACTCAGGTTGAACATTATTCCTGCTTGGAGGTATCCTTCGAGCGTTGCATCTCCGGAGAAGAGTGGGGAGCTGTCCTTTTCGGCGGCTTCTTTTTCCTCTTTGGTCGGCTCTACCCAGTGCATCGAAGCGCGAAGAGGCAGCGGCGACAGTGGCATAAAACTATAGTCTGCGCCCAAACCCAATCTTACTGACGGCAGATTCAAACTGAAACGCAGCATTCCTTGTCCGCGCGCGAAGATATAGGGGGCGGGGTTGAACATAAAAATGCAGCATGGCTGCGGGAAATAGAGTGGCAGGCAGTGGAAAATACGGCCTTTTTTCTCAAACCCTGCGTTGATATTCAGCCCGACAGACGCTTTGGCATTAATAATGACATCGGTGGTCAGTTTGGCAAAGCACGCCCATTTCGAGACGTTGTACGACGCACGCAGAATAAGTTGGAAGCGTACATCCACATTGAGGTCAACTTTTGACTGATCTCCGTCTTGCCCCCATTCTTTGGAGAACTTGCCGGTGAGGTCTATGAGCGGATAACTGCCCACTTCCACATCGTCATCGTTCTTGGCACGCGGCATTCCGTCCGGCGTGCAACCGGCTATGCGGCGCTCAATGACATTGCCCTTGTCGTCCATCAGCACCCGCTCAACCGTGATATACTGGTCAAACACCTGTTGGTAGTCCGTCACAGGTTCACCTTCTACGATGACCACGCCGGGCTCTGACGAAGATTTCTTCACTTTCTTCACCACGCAGCCGAAACTGTTGCGTGTCGTGTCGTTTTCCTTATATACGGTTTCGGCAATCGGGTCATTGGGCATGCCAAGCAGCACTTGACCTTCCTCCGGAATAAGTTCATCCGGCAGGTCCTCAAACCGCAAGGTGGTACCGTCCACGCCGATGGATTTTAGATATGGGCTGTAACCGTCATTCCCGATAAACCGCACGCCGGGTTGGAAACGAATCTCCGGCTGTACGAAACTGATACTGTCAATCGCCGACAGCGGAATGCGGTAGATTGTGTCTGCCAATACGATATCCTGTACCACGAACTCGTCGTGCTCAACGGAGTCCAGACCGAACTTGGAACACTCCATACGGATAACTTCGTCGTAGAAGAAACCGTTGAAGTTGTTGTCGTTACGATAAATGTAAAACGCCTCCTGCGCCTGCGCAAAAGAACCGATGAGCAGCAATGCGCTCACAATGAATAAAGCTGTCCGTCTCATCGTTTCTCAATTTTATAGGAGGTGCCTCCTGCTTGAACAATATAAATGCCTGCCGGAAACGGCGTGAGCGTCAGCATCGCCGTCTTTCCGGCTACTGCACGGCAACTGGCAAGCAGTTTGCCGTCTATCGAATAGATGGCCATTTCCGCATCGGCGGGCATGCCTTTCACCATCACAACCTCGTTGTTGTGACTAATCTCAATCATTCCGGGCGCAAGCACATTGTCAATGCCCTCGGAGATACCTTCGTACGTGTACTTCGACACATCCGCCAACGGGTAATAAATCGTTTCGGAGGAGGTGGTGATAACCAGTTGACCGTCTTTGAAGGTGGTAACGGGTGTTTCCTGAAGGTCGAAATAGACCTTGTCGCCGGACTTCTGGTGCACGATGAGGTGCTGTTTTTGGGTTTCCGCCACGCAGATATTCAGCCGTGGCATCACCAGTCCGACCAGCGCTAAAAGCAGTAAAAATCGTTTCATAACAGTGGTTTTGTGTTATTTTCGTGCAAAGGTACAACAAATTTTTTGAGTATGCAAATTTAGCTGCCAATTTTGCAATTATTTTAAGTCAAAGAACACTTTTTTAATTCCGCCAACAGGTATTAATTTTATTAATAACAAACCGATTGGGCAAATTAAACATGCGCTACTTTAATTCCGCCAATGGGTAAATAGAAATAAGAACATACCATGAGTAAGAAGATTTTAGGATTAGATTTGGGTACAAATAGTATCGGTTGGGCAGTAGTAGAAGAAAATGAAGTCCAAAAAAAGATAGTACACGCAGGCAATCGCATAATTCCGATGGATGCTGCATTAATGGGGGCATTTGAAAGCGGAAATAGTGTTTCTCAATAGTATATTCTTCCTGCGGACCGATGGTGTCAATAACTCCGTTATTATATTTATCTTGATTTATAGTTGTTTTTTAATGTTTATAGTTACGTTTTGTTCTGTAGTGGCGACAATTGCAAATTCAGTCGCATATACAACAACACCAGCGTCAGTTAGGCATGTTGGTATTACACTATTTGCTTCTTTTGTGTTTATATATGCCCACTCATTAGGCACTTGATAGGGAATTTGTTGACCAGCAGGGATGTCAATAGGAGAGGAACTCTCATTATTGTTAGGATTATAAAATGTAACTTGTGCTTTTTCCCGAGAAGAAACATATAAGTATAACTTCATCGTCTCCATGTCACCCTCTGCTGCACCGCTGTTACTCATAAATGTGACCCAAAATTCGGTGCCTTCGGTAGTGTTGTATTCGGTGTTGGTCCATGATTGGTTGCCATTAAGTGCACCTTCATACTGTCCGAAAGAAAGCATAGTACAACCGAGTAATAATATGAATAGAAGAAACTTTTTCACTACAACACAGATAGTAATAGCATTGCTATAATCATGCAGTATTTTTAGTTTTCATACTGTGCTATTTTAATAATCGATTCAGAACTATTATTGAATAAACATTTCGGGCAAGACATTGACTGTTTTTTGTGCTCAAAATAAGTAATAGAGTTGATATGTACGTTGTTTAATGCCTTGTCTATAGCGTAAACTAGGCGCATTTAGTTTCCGTATATAGAAAATTCTTTTTCTCCTATCTTTTTGTCATTTACATAAAATTCAGCTTTATATTTCCCTGATTTCCAAAAGCCTGTGGTAGATGTTCCCCATTTAATCATGTGCATTTCGCGTCTCCCCTTTTCAAGTTTTATAGAATTTTTATAGGTATAACCTATTGGTGAATTTGTATCAGTCAGTAGTCTTCCATCCGGATTATAAATTTTGATATAAAATGTATAATTTCCAGATGTTTTGACATCTGCAAACACTTTAAATTTTAGATATTTTGCGCGATAATTGTAAAGAGGTCTTCCAAAATCGTCAATGATGGAATCATCTGAATCAACATTGGCTATAAATGCTGATTGAAAAGTCAATGTTTTTACCTCATCAATAAGGGTCGTTAATCTGTTATCCATATTATCAATTTGTCCCAACAATTTATAGAAAGCATACTTTAAGGGTTCTGCATTCACTATGTACATTTCAGCTGAGGGCATAAACCCTTTATTACCAATTACGACTTTAACCCCCTTGTATGAGTTTAACTCGGCAAGTGTAGCGGAGACTGCTTCTTTGCTAAAATTCTCGCTGTAATTATACCATTTGAATAATGAAACATACATGGGCATCTCGTCTGTTGCACTAATTGAGATATACCACTTTACTCCTTCACGTTTAAATAGGATGTCGCCATCATTATCAATTTCCGGCATAAATCCTTCTTCTTTGAGAAAGTTTATCAGATTAGCACGTAAATCATTTTGATGAGTAGTTAGGGTATTTGCTACAAATGAACTCGCTGAGGCATTTGAAGGATTATATGCCATTCTTTGAGTTGTAGTGGGAGCCATCACTTCGGATAAATTAATGTCTTTGTTACAATATATATAACTTAACTTATCACACTTTTCGAAAACATCTTTACCAAGATTGATATTGCTATTGGCTATTGATATCGTTTCCAAATTTCTGCAATAAGTGAAAGCCTTTTCTCCAATGGTCGTGACGCTATTTGGAATGTCTATGGAAGTCAAACCACGACAACTTGAGAAAGCGCGTGAACCTATTACTTGTACAGAATTCGGGATGCTAATTGATGTAATTTTTGAACAATATTCGAAGGCCTCTTTATCTATTGTTATGACAGAAGAAGGAATCGTAATTGCTCCATTCGCCTTAGAGGAACATGCCTTAAGAATCTTTTTAGAAGCATCGCTATATACCAAAAAACCATCTATATAGCCGTTTTGACAACGTGCATCTCTTGGCGCTCCATACGCACTTCCATAGTAAATGATATTTGGGACATCCCAGAATGCACCAGACTCCATTTCTGTTACAGTAGTTGGAACTGATGCCTCGGTAAGTGAAGTGCAGCCGGAAAAAGCCCAACTACCTATTGATGTCACACTATTAGGAATAGAGATGGAAGATAGATTTTTACAATCGTAAAAGGCGTATGCTCCAATTCGAGTCAATCCGTTGGGAAGAGATATGTTCTCAATTTCCTCGAGAAATGGCTCCCATGGCATGGTGTGCTTATGTATGGTGGAACTATACCCATAGTCCGGCAAGCTCCCACTACCAGTAATGATAAGGGTCTTGGATGATGAATTGTACGACCATTTTAAATTGGAACCACAAGTTCCGGATGTTTGAGCAAAAAGTGCTAACGTACCGCACATCATTAATGTTAGAACAATACTGATTTTTTTTGTTTTCATATTTATAGTCATTTGTGTCTAAATTTAACGATAAAAAATGTTATATTAAAAATTGCATATTTTCTTGTATGCCATTGCTATTATGGGTATTAATAGATATTAAATTTTTCATTTAGTAGGGGGCACAAGGGATTTTCCAGAAGCGTCAATGATTGAACCATTTGAATCAACATTGGCTACAAACGCTGATTGAAAAGTCATTGTTTTTGACTCTTAATTAGGGTAGTTAATCTGTTATCCATATTATCAATTTGTCCCAACAATTTATAGAAAGCATACTTTAAGGGTTCAGCGTCCACTACATACATTTCAGCTGAGAGCATATAACCATTATTACCAATTATGACTTTAACCCCCTTGTATGAGTTTAGGTCGGCAAGTGTAGCCGAGACGGCTTCTTTGCTATAATTCTCGCTGTAATTATACCATTTGAATAATGAAATATACATGGGCATCTCGTCTACTGAATAAATCGAGATATACCATTTTACTCCTTCACGTTTAAATTGGATGTCGCCATCATTATCGATTTCCGGCATAAATCCTTCTTCCTTGAGAAAGTTTATCAGATTAGCACGTAAATCATTTTGATGAGTAGTTAGGGCGTTTGCTGCTGATGCACTCACAACAATTGAGGATATTATGAGTAGAAAAAGAAAACGTTTCATAATCGATTAATTTAAAATTCTATTTTTTGAGTCTTGTAATTCATAAATAATTGTCACATTGGAAGGTAAGTCCCATTGTTTTTTGTAATCTTGAATTAACTGCTTACAAGTTTCAATGCAGGACTTAACATCGGTTTCCATTATTTCATATTTAGAACAACTTGTTCGGAATGTAACTTTAATTTTTCTATCGGTCACAATAACAGCACTGATTACCTTGAGTGTATATTGTTGGTATTTTTTAACAACGGCAGGACATTTGCTGTTAAAATTAGCAACAGTATGCCTCCACTGGTTATTTGTTGTAGTGCGGGACGCTGAATTACTTTGTGATTGTGCTTTCTTTTTTCCTGTTGAGGCATTGCTCTCCAATGCCCCGAATTGCCAATCGCCCCAATCGTTTTTATGACTATCATATTTTTGCCAAGCGAGCATTTTGTCTCCTTTTTGATAACACATCCTTCGTACGGGGATGCTACCCGATTCGTCGTAGTCAATAACTAATTTGGAGAATCCATATTTAGAGTCGTCATATTGTCGTTTCCCATTGAAAATATGCCATGAAGTAACTTTACCGCGTTCATTGTAAGAATACTGCTCAATTTGAATACATTCATTCTTTTGGTTATAATAGCGAGATTCTGTATCTAAACGTTTCGCATTATAATCTCTTTCCATTTTAGCATATCCATTACTTTTCGATTCAGTCAATTCGCCGTTGATATCCAGATAAGTAGTGCCAATAACAAGCCCACGATAGTCATATTTAAATAATTCTTTGTGAAAACCATCCGAAGAGAGACGAGGTTTCCCATAACCATCAAAACAAGCGATTTCCAACATTCGTCCGTAATTGTCATATATCACTGTCCCTTCAGGATTTACATTGGAACCTGTTACGGGTTTTAAATCCTTACCGAGGAAGAGTTCACGTACTACTTTCCTCATTGAATTAAATGTTCTTTCTCTACGATGTACAAATTCTTCGTTTATAGCCTTCTCTCCTTTAGAATCGTAATATGATATTACTGTGATATTGCTATTTTCATCATATTCATAACGTTCTTCAGCATATTTCTTTACTTCATTTAAGTTACAAGGGTTATCGTTAAGGTCTGTATACCATTCACGAGTTTGGCGATTAAGATCATCGTATGCATAATGATAAACTACCGTTCCTTCCTCCAATTTGTTATTGGCATTGGTGGTGTATGTCTTCGCCAAATTGCCTCGACTGTCATACTCATAGAAGTGCTTTTTGAGGACATCACCTTTTGCGTTGTAGTCAATACGAACGGTCTCATTATTAGTGACTGGATCATATTGGTACTCTTGTGCGGAATATCCGTATGCAGTCATACATGAGGCGTGTTGAGGTGAGAAGTAACGTGACCAAATAATATTTCCTTGTTCGTCGTATTGGACTTCGTTGAAAGCATAGCGGTCGTTATTCATCGTTGGATGTCCGTATCTCGAATAAAAGGCAATTTGAGTACATGCCCCATGTACATCAAAAACCCATTTGACTTCTGCATATCCATTTGAACTATTGGTTAAATTGCCGCTTGAGTCATAATATCTCTCAGCGATTTGTTGTCCAAGACTATCATATTCCATTTCTCTACGATGGAAATAGCCTAAATATAATGCAGGTTCACTATTCGCGTCGAAATAGGAGTATTGTATAGGATTGAATTTGTCATTATATTCAATCTGCATTGTTGCCACTCCGTCAGATTCACACAGCGAGTCATGTTCATCGTAAAAATGAAAAACGATTGGATGTCCTTTGCAATCGTTGTCGTACGAAATACGCGAATAGGCGAAATCGTTTGAAGTGTTTAAGAGGGGATTGTCATGTTCATCTACACATTGAGTGGAAATCTGATAGCCATTTTCGTCATATTGGTTGATTATTGCAACAAATCCATAACTACAATATGCCGGCTCAAAGTTTGGCCCCAATGTAGTAGTTTTTAATAATAGTCCATTATCGTCAAATTCATAAGAGAACCCATAACTTCCTTCATCGGTACGAAGGGTCGGTTCTCCATTGAGGGAAAAATAACTCTCGCGAATACGGTTGCCCCATTGGTCATAATTGAGCTTTACTATGCAGCAATTATTTCCGTCGTGGGATTGTTTGTGTTCTGCATTTAGATAAGTAACGGAAGTCCAGTCATTATTTTCATCATAGGTGTATTCTTTTATTGCCAGCCCAAAACTATTACCTTTTATATTCCCATCTATACCGATAAACTGTTCTTCAATCACTCGTCCTTGTTCGTCATATTTATAGCGGATACCATAAATATGATCGGCATCACAACGTTTGATGTTTTGGAATCCTGCAAATAATTTTTCTGTGACAAGACCATTCTCGTCGTAAGTAAGGAGATAACGGGAAATGCGGCTACGTTCAAAAATATTGTCCTGCGATGTATATTTAGTTGTGTGTGCTTGTAAATCCATTTCTGTATGGAATTGGTCATCGCGGCGGAAGGTAACCGTACGCATATTATCGCTATAATCCATTTGATATAGGATTACACTATCACTGGAATAAATGACTTTATAATCGAGATTTCCGTTAGAGGAATAAAAATAATTAACGAGAGAATATCTTGTGGAAGAATGCTCAGAATCAGAATGATCAGTTAGATTACCAAAGGAATTGACTAATCCGACAGATAATACTTTACCAGCTTTAGTTTCAAAACGATAAGTATATCTTCGATGGTGCATAGTATTGGTGTCAACTTCTCCAATCCCAATAGGGACTCCCCAATGAAGGGCATAATCTTTGTAGTATGTTACTTTAGTGCGATTATAATCCCAAATATAAAGTCCCGCTCCGATAACGAGTAAAGAGGCAATGGATGCTGCTATTTTTACTTTTAAAGAAATAGTTGCAGGATATATGGCCTGATGTAGTGCCTTACGAAAATCTGCACAAGATTGATAGCGTTTAGTTTTATCTTTGCAGGTGGCTTTGTCAACGACTTTTTGTACTGCGTCTGAAGTATATTTATAATAGGATTTTAATCTTGGTAAATCTTCCTCTACGACAGCTTTGTTAATGTCGAATTCGGACATAGTCGTTGCGTCATAAGGGGCCACACCGGTAAGCATCTGGAATAAAACAACGCCCAATGAATAAATATCTGAACGTTCGTCCAATTTTTCTCCCTTTACCTGTTCCGGTGACATGTAAGTCGGGGTTCCCATAATAAGCCCTTCATCTTGTGCATCTTCCCGCATAAGAGTGGCAATTCCAAAATCCAGAATCTTAGGTGTGCCATCTTCGGTGATAATAATATTGGATGGTTTGAGATCTCTGTGCAAGATGTGCATTTTGTGAGCATAATTCATCGCGTCCAATATGGGTTCAAATTTAGCGCAAAGGCGATCTTCAACAATTAAGCCATTGACTTCCTTGATGTATTTCTCAAGGCTTACTCCTTCTGCGTATTCTTCAATAAGGTATATGTTACCTCCTTCGTCAATATGATAGTCGAGAAAATGGACTATATTCGGGTGATTAAGACGTGCGAGAGCTTCCGCTTCCTGTTGTAGCCGGCTGCGTGTGAAATCATTCACCATATCAGCATTAATTACCTTTATGGCTACTTTTTGTTGCTTGATATATTTGTGCTCTGCTAAATAAACACTACCCATACCGCCTTTTCCAATGAAAGAGACGATGGTATAATTAAGTATTTCTTTTCCAATCATAATATATAAAAAATTAGGTGTTGATTAATATTCTCAAGAAGTTTACAAGGATTCCAATTCCAAACCCCCACCATGCCGCTTTGCATGCTTTTTGAGCTTTAATGGAATCGTCATTTTTATTGATGGCATACACTATCCAACCAATAAGAGGGAATAGGAAAGAAACGACAACAATCCCATTATAATTTTTATGGTTAGGTATTGTCTCTTCCGAAAGTTCAATTGACGGTTCATTGACCTCGTTTTCGATTGGCGTATCAGTATCAATTTCCTGGCTCATTTTTTCTTTGAGCGCAAGGCATACCTCATCCCATTTGAGTTGGCAATCTTCTCTACCTGATAATAGAATTTCAGGTAGTTGCTGAGTATATGCAGCAAAGATGTCGAAGGGTATTGTATCCGTTGAATTATGAAGAAATCTTCCATTTATCCCGGTGCCATTTGTTGAGTGATCTGTAATTGTAATTACATGGCTTATGTATGGGGGGACTCCTCCGGTTGTGTATTCGGCTATTAAATCAATATCTAGGTGATGTGAACTTACATAATGGCTTGGAATAACAATATCCTGATTAGTGCGTCCTACTGTGATTCTCCAATGCCCTCGCATCTGTTGCAAAGTTGACAACGGAAGGAGTTTGTGTGTTTTTTTTATCTCTTTGGTGATATTCACGTTATTCAATAATGCATCTTTAAATTCTTGTGCACTTTGGTAACGTTTTCGCATGTCTTTGTCCGTCGCTTTGAAAATGATATTTTCCATCCGTTGGCTAACGTTAGGAGCAAAAGTCCTCACAGAAGGAAACTCTTCTTTCTGGATGGCATACATCGTTTCATAATCATTGGAGCGTTTGGTAATAGCATGGTGTGCTGTTAGCATATAAAAAAGTAGGCACCCAAGTGAATAAATATCTGTTCTGTGGTCAATATTCAAAGCACTAATTTGCTCAGGAGACATATATCCATGGGTTCCAACTTGTCTGCCTACAGTTTTTCCCGTGGAAGTTTTCATGTCCTTTGCAATGCCAAAATCAATCACGCAAATGCTGCCATCCGGCCGAAGCATAATATTAGACGGCTTGATATCCCGATGTATTTGTCCTTGTTGATGGATATATGCAAAAGCATCCAAGATATTTGACATTATCTTGATGGCTTCTTGTTCTGTGTAGGGAGTGCTGCAATTTTTGATATGTTGCTCAATAGTTTCGCCTTTGACATATTCCATAGGAAGATAGAGATTCCCTTTGGGGTCGGTGAACGTATCCCCCATGATTTTAACAACATCCGGATGGTTAAGTTGTTTCATTGCCATGGCCTCGGAATCGAAGAAGTCTCTATAATCAGGGATAGATACATATTTAGCATGCATACACTTAATGGCACATTCTGTACCATCATCGCGTACCCCATACCATACACTTCCCATGCCTCCGCGACCAATTTCGCGGATTAAACGATAGTCTGACATAAGTTGTTATTTTACTTTGTTCTTTTTATCTTTCCCTTTATCGTTCTTTTTAGAGGACTGTTCATTATTTTTTTGGGGAGCAGTGGCCTCAGATGATTCCTGTACTGTTTGTTGTTCGTCTGTATTTTGAATTGCATTAGCTTGAGTAGTGGAATCTCCGTTACCGTTTGGAATGCTTTCATCTGTTTCTTGGGCATCATCTTCGGTTTGTTGTGATGTGGCTTCCGTTTGATTGGGATTTTCCGTTTTTATCTCCCCCGTATTATTACTATTCTGGGTGTTGGCATCACCAGTTTTAGCGGTGGAACTATTGTCTTTTGATGACGAGTCTGTGGGTGGGGTAGTATTATCCTTATCGGTTTGTGTCGATGGTGCCGTTTTTTGAGAGTTTTGTTTTTTTAACAGTGGGCCGATTTTTTTCTCATAAGATATTTTGGGCTGTTCCTCTATATTTTTTGCTATATCAATTTCAATATCATAGATGGTATCTCTAGCCTCAAACTTGATGCTGAATCGACTCGCTTTATTTTTTAATAATTTAACAACCCCTCGATTATACCCCTCTTCAGTATCATAAGTTATTTGAGCTATTCCAAGAGGCATACATGTTGGTTCTCTCCATGCCACGTTATCTAATTTAACCTTTAGATATTCATCTGCTGCATCTCTTAAAATAATGTTACAGGTATCCCCATTCCCTTGAATCATCAATAACATAATCGTGTCATGATGTGCCACTAAATATCGATCTAAATTGATTAGTTTGTTGTACTTGGGGGCATTGTTGTTGGAAATAGCAACGGCGAGTTGTGGTTCTGTACGGGGGACTAACATATAAATCAGTGCGGCAATTGCACACAAGAAGACTGCAGTAGCAGCCCATAACCACCATTTTTTAAGAATACTTGTTTTCTGAGAACTTGATGTCGGAGTTGCTCCGAATTCAACCAGTTGGGCAGTGATATTGTCTAATCCGCCACCTTCTTTTGCTTTTTCTATTAATTTAGCAGCCCGTTCCTGAGCATTCATTTGGCGTTGCTGAGAAACGACGTGCTCTATTGTCTTGGAATCAACCATACCACTCAATCCGTCCGAGCACAACAAAAAGCAATCGCCGGCTTGTGGGTCAATGGGGTTTTGCATTACGGTTGCGGGTTGCATTTGTGGGATGCCGAGGGCGTTGGTAATTTCATTTTTGCGTGGATGATGTTCTGCCTGCTCCGGTGTGATTTCCCCCATATCTACCAGCATTTGCACGTAGGAATGGTCTTTAGTGAGTTGATGAATGCGGTGGTCCCTGATAAGATAAATACGGCTATCTCCGACATGACCGATATAGACTTTCCCCTCGCGAACAATAAGGAGCACGCAAGTAGAGCCCATCCCATTTAGTTCCGGCTGTATGGACGCTTTCCTTTGAATCGCTATATTTGCTTGGTCGATAGCTTTGCCTATAGCTATGCGTGCATCTTCAAAATATTCGGAAGAAAGATAATCCAAGATGGTATCCACAGCGATGTGTGAGGCTGTTGCGCCACCTACATGACCGCCCATACCATCGCATACAACAGCCACCCAGCCATTGATTGTTTTTCGTTCGCCAAGCCAATCTTCGTTAGCAGCACGCTTTAGGCCACGATCAGTAAGACCTATTACTTGACAATAGGAATAATCAGCTGTTTTCATATTAATTAGGAATTGCTAAAAATGTAAATTTTGTCGCACCAATGATTATGACATCATTTGTTTTGAGAGCGATTTTATCACTTGCGAACTCTCCATTAATATATGTTCCATTAGATGAGTCTTGGTCAATCGCCCAGAAGATATTTTCAGCTTCACGATAAAGAATCATCAAATGCTTGGATGACATATTTTTGTCGGATTCAATCTGGATGTCATTTTGTTTGCTTCTACCAATATAATTGCGTCCTTCAAATATTTTATAGACTTCGCCCATTTCTTTTTCGGAATAGCTTACAAGTAATCCTACCAATTTTCTACTTGCATTAGAGGAATTGCCGACGGAATTGACAACGCGAATGACGGTGCCCCCTTCTTCCGGTTCGTTTTGTTCAAATGATGGATTTGTCATCGGTCGAGTAAGTCCATCGTTGGAATCTTCTTTTCCTACGACATGAGTTTTCCCTTCATATCCGAGATTAATTTCCAAGCCGCTTGATACTTTTGTTTTATCTGCGTCAGAAGGGCAGAAAGGACAATTGTCACCGTAAATACTTGAATCGTACTTGTGTCCATTTGGACATGTTTTTGTTGCCATAGTAGTAATGTATTTAAAAGTTATAATGATACTATTTTATTATTTCATTAATTCAGCCACTTTTTCAGGACGGATAGCGTTGTTATAACCAAGAGGTAATAATCCTCCCACTATTGCTCCGCTATTTACAATGCCTGCAAATCTGCCTTTAGAATCAAAAACAGGTGATCCACTTGCCCCGTGATTAATGTTCATATTGTGACCGTAAATAATATCTCCCTTATCTTGTGTAATTTCTCCACTTTGATTATTTGCCTCAATGCCAATGTCTGTGGATGCAAGGGTGGCACCCAACGGGAAGCCGATAGTATAAACTTTGCAACCAAGTTTATGGTTTTTAGGTTCTGATATGTGTTGTAAATCAACGATACGAGCATCATCAGGTGTCCGTTTAGAATTTAGCTGAATAAGTGCCGCATCCACTTTTTCATCTGGGTGATTGCGAATAAATGTACAAGGGTGTAAGTCCTTTAATATATTCGATACATGTGTATCGTTATATGCAACTCCTAAAAAATCATATACAAACGTCAACTCTATGTCTTCGTCATGATTATAGACATCCTCTAAATTGTTCATTATAGTAGTATATAGTTTCCTCTTTTGCTTGTTGCGTGTTTGTACTGCCGCTTCATACAATTGAGCATACACAACATTTAAATCCTTTTTTATTTGTTTTTTTATTTTTTCCTTGTTTTTGCGATCCTCATCGGCCTGCATGCTTGCTACGTGGCGATTGGTGACAATTAAACCATCTTGTGACACAAACGCTCCGCTTCCAGTCCAACCTGTCAAGCCGTGAATTACATCTCCGTCTTCATCAACATTATATATATCAAATGCTTCATTATATGTGATTTCGGATAATGGCTGTCCTTTATAAGAAGGAGCATAGTGTACTTGTGCCGCTATCCAAACAACGCTATGTTTGTATGTACTATAAACTTTCTCAGGACTCCATGGTTTGTTGATTAAATAAAAATATAAACCTCCTCCGATAATGATAAGGGATGCTATGCAAGCAGCAATAATGGCGGTGGTATATAATGTTTTCTTTTTATTGTTTTGATTGTTTGACGTGGGGCAATATTGTTCCCACATCAGGGGGAATTTATTTGCGAGCAATACAACGTCTCCTTTATGTAAAATGGTTGCTGCAAAGATGCGATGTCCGTTGACGAAGGTTCCGTTTGTAGAGTTTAAGTCGGTAATTTGCGGCTCGTTATTAGTATTCAATTCAAGCGTGGCATGGCGTCCGCTAACTTCAGATTGTGTGAATCGAATCTGGCACTGTTCCTCACGACCTATCAAAAAGCGTTTTGAACCATTGATGCCGTTCGAATATGCAGAATTGGTGATTTTTGTTTTATTGGGATTTGTTTGATTCGAAATCTCCTGCCAATTAATAACCTTGTTGCCGAGTCTTACTACGTTACCCGCAACCAATTTGGTGTCAGATAGAATCTTTTTACCATCTACAAATGTGCCATTTGTGGACCCTAAATCCTTAATATACACCTCTCCGGAATCTGTAACCGTCATTTGAGCGTGATACCGAGAAACGGTATCATCACTAACAACATAGTCGTTTGCACTATGTTTGCCAATACGAATAGTTTTCATTTTTTTACAATTTTATGGTTAGCCTACTCTTGAACGGGATTTTCGGCTTACTCCGTTTTTATTAGTTTATGTTGTTATGATTTTGTTATGCGCGCGTATACGTTGGGTTCGGTACAAACAAAAGCGTGAAGCTGTTTTGCTCTTCACGCTACTCACGGGCTTCGCAATCCCTGCTAATGGTAGAAAAACAATTGATGCCTCACGCCGAATATGCCACACCAATCTACTTCTACTATTGGATACTTATAAAAACAATAAGTATGCCAACGGCATAAATAGGGATTTAAAGCATATCCCGAGGACATTCACTGTTACTGCTACGACCATTAGCAAAATGTTGCGAAGATTCTGAGTAGTCGCGAACAGCGTCAATAAACGCCTTTTATGTCAATAAGTCTGCCACTCCCCGAAACGACATAAACCCGTTTCGGCGTGATGACAATTGAATTTGCATATGCGTATTTTTACATTCATTTACTCATTTACGCAAATTCGGGGGCAAAGGTACAACAAAATTTTTGAATTACCAAAGAAATAGGCAAAAAAAATCCTTTTTTATACAAAAGCGTGTGAAAATCAATTGAAAATTTATAGGGGAAGCGTATTTTATTTGTGTAATTGAAAAAAAAGCAGTACCTTTGCCCGCTGCA
The DNA here is from genome assembly GCA_905233415.1 of Paludibacteraceae bacterium. GTDB lineage: Bacteria > Bacteroidota > Bacteroidia > Bacteroidales > Paludibacteraceae > Colicola. The sequence continues at coordinate 87,551 of CAJOEX010000012.1, read as the reverse complement.
AGGTTATATGACCTAATAATTGACCGTGGAATACTAACCCTAAAAAACTACTATTATGAGAAAATGTTTACTGTTTGTACTGATGTGTTTGTCAGTAAGTACCTATGCACTGCAAGTCTCAGACTCGCTTTTTATCAGTCCTTCCGACAATGTGGTGAATCTTGTTATGCCGGCTGCCGCCTATGACAGTTGGATAACCAATGATGACTTCCGCTACACCAACAAACCGGCTGAAATCACCTCAAAACTATATCAGTATTTTGAGGATGATTTTGATATGATTATGTTCATAACCAATGAACAAACCCTTCCGCAAACGCTTTCTTATTATGGTGTCAATATGCCCATTGCCAATAGCGTGAAAGGAATAGGAAGGTCCATCTTCTCCTATTCGTCCTATTACGGCTCGGAGGGCAAATTGTTTTCGTTGATGTATTTGCCGTATTTGGATGCCATCAAGTATGGCCCAACCCTTCATGAGTTCTGCCACTGCTGGGCTAATTATGCCATACCGACTGCCGTTAGCGGACATTGGGGAATATGCGGCGGAAACACCAAGGGGCAATTGGGCGGATTCAAACAGAGTACGCTTGAAACGAATGTTGATGGCCAAGCCAATAAGTACTCTGTAGAGTCTTTCGGAGTTAATGCCAACGGAGGAAACGGTGTGCCTTACAACGAGATGGAATTGTACCTGATGGGAATGTTGCCGCTTGAATCTGTTCAGGAGTTTGACGCTTTCCCCGAAGTGCCGACGGAAACCTATAATTATGATGAGAACACAGGTCGTATTACATTTGTCTCGGACACACGCATTCATTATACGCAGGCCAAGATTCTTGAAGAATTAGGGAAAAGAGAACCCGATTATACCACTTCCCAGAAAGCTTTCAAGGCTCTCTTTGTGGTGCTGTCCTGTGACCCGCTTACAGCGGATGAGTGGAGTGCTTACGAATCCGGTATAGGATGGTTCTGCAAACCCGAAAAAGGCGGCATATCCTATCTCTATAACTTCTGGGAGGCTACACGCGGAGTAGGTACGATTGATCCTGACAATTTGAGCCAGTCGCTCAAAGAGTCCCCGATGGGATTTATTGACCCGAATATGCCGATTGATATCCGTATATTGCCTTCCACTGTCATCTGCACGGATGCTTTCCGGATATATAACATGTCCGGGCAGGATGTTACGGAGCGTAATGGTTCATTGCCTTACGGCATTTACATCGTCCGCACAAATACAGGTGTTCAAAAAGTGTGGATACCGTAAAGAAGAAAACTTACGTACAAAAAATCAATCTGTATGAAAACAAAACTTTTTACACTATTATTTGTCCTTCTCACAAGTGTTGGGGCTATCTTCGCCGATGGGATTAAGATAGGTGATTTGTATTATAACCTTGATGATAAAAGTAAAACGGCAGAAGTAACATACAAAAATTACTTAAAAAAATACGACCAATATAATAGAGATATACACTATCATAAGTGGGACATAACAAAAGCTGTTATTCCGGCTTCAATTAATTATAAAGGCTGTAACTATCGTGTCACACGGATTGGAGCTCATGCTTTCCATAATTGTGAAAGTTTGACTTCCGTAATTATTCCCAGTAGTATTACAAGCGTTGGAGAAGAAGCTTTCTATTATTGCTCAAAGTTGAGGAGTGTTTATATCACAGACCTTGCCGCGTGGTGTGCTATCGATTTTTCAAAGGGTAAAAGTATGCCTTTTAATTATAGTGCAGGTGATTTGTATTTGAATAATACTAAAGTGATAGATTTAGTTATTCCCAATAACGTCACGGCTATTAAGAACGATGCTTTTAATGGTTGCCGCAGTCTAAAGAGTGTGACTATTCCCAACTCCGTCACTTCGATTGGATTTTATGCTTTCTATAATTGCTCCAGCTTGACATCTGTCACCATCCCCAACTCCGTTACTTCGATTGGCGGTTCTGCTTTCTATAATTGCTCCAGCTTGACATCTGTCACCATCCCCAACTCCGTCACTTCGATTGGCGGTAGGGCTTTCTATAAATGCTCCGGTTTGACTTCTGTCACCATTGGCAACTCCGTCACTAAGATTGGCTGGAGTGCTTTCACTGATTGCACCGGCTTGACAAGTATTGAAATTCCCAACAGCGTCATAAGCATTGGAAGTAGTGCTTTTGAAAAATGTAGTAATTTGACTTCGGTGGCAATCCCCAATAGTGTTACAAGTATTGGTGGGAGTGCTTTTAAACAGTGTAATAAATTAATTGTTTACACGGCCTCGGACGTCGCTGTTCCAAATTTTTCACCAGACAGCGTTATAAAAGTCTCCCAAAATCAATTATTGCTATCGTTTTATCCATTCTCCACCTATGCCAAAGAATATGTAGAAAAAGGTGTGAATGACTGGCAGCAGAAAGGCGAGTTTGAGCGAACTGCTGACTGGCAAAAGCGTGTCAACGACCAAACTAGACAACAGAAAATCAAAGAACTATTGGCTGAAGCGGAACAAAATTATATTTCTTTTCACCTAAAATCCATTACCCTCAATCCCACCTTGGGTAAATACGATGCGGATAATGAGGTGTTCGCCATGACAGATGCGAAGTATGGCACGTTTTATATGGCGGTTCCGTTTGCGGAAGCTCCGAATTTCAAAAAGAATTGGGATAACAAGAAACTAACTTTCCAACTCCAAATCAAGGACGACCAATTCAAATTAGCATTGGTTTCCATCACTTTGCCTGATAGAAAAGAATATACATACCGCAATACCGACGCTGTGAACTACAACATGGCGGAAATCGAGTATAATTTTGCGCCGGTTGACTTGAATTTTGCGGGCTCAAACACGCCTCAATCACGTCAAAACATTACCACCACCAAACTCAAAGCCGGCAAATCCCAAGTCGATACCGATATTCCGGAAACGGGTGCGTCCAATCCCAACACGTTTGTTGTTATTTTTGCCAACGAAGATTATAAAAACGAGGCATCTGTTCCTTTTGCCAAGAATGACGGCGCAATTTTCCAGAAATACTGCCATAAGACCTTGGGAATACCCATTGACAACGTTCATTTTGTCGAAAACGCTTCTTTCAATGATATCCGCATCCAACTGTCATGGCTTAACGATATCTGCAACGCCTTTGACGGCAATGCTTCCCTGATTGTCTATTATGCCGGGCACGGTATTCCTGATGAAACAAGCAAATCTTCCTATTTGTTGCCGGTAGATGGTGATGGCCGCTATATGGCATCAGCCTATAAACTGGACGACTTATATCAGAAGCTCGGCGCCATGAATGCCAAATCGGTGACAGTCTTTATGGATGCCTGCTTCTCCGGCTCAAAACGCGAAAACGATGGCATGTTGGCTTCTGCTCGTGGCGTGGCACTCAAATCCATCGCGGGACAACCGAAAGGAAACATGGTTGTCTTCTCTGCTGCGCAAGGTCAAGAGACGGCTTATCCTATCATGGACGAGCAGCATGGCATGTTTACATATTACCTATTGAAGAAATTACAGGAGACCAAAGGTGATGTGACATTAAAGGACTTGGGTGACTATATTACCACCAATGTCCGTCAGCAGTCTGTGGTCAAGAATGGTAAAACGCAGACACCGTGTGTGATGCCTGCCTCTGCCGTAGCAGACACTTGGCAGACTTGGATGCTCAAATGACCGACAGCAATATATAAATCGTTGATAATCAATTGTAAAAAGTGTGTCTTTTTGGACGCACTTTTTTTTATGTATTTTTGTGTTCGTATGCGTACAATCGCATTCGGGCATATATGATTATCAAATATTATTCTAAAAAGCAGCTTGCTGTTGCAGCCGGTGTCTCACGGACGACTTTTTATCGTTGGCTTCTGAATGACCAACCAGTTTTAAACCAAATGGGAATAAAATCATCCCAGCAGTTATTGCCGCCAAACGTGGTGGAATACATCTGCCAAAAGCATGACATAAATGCCGAAAATCTGCCATAGTGTTTCATTTGTCTGCCATAGTGTTTCAGCCCTTGCGGGCATAAAAATTAAGTACTACTTTTGCAGTCGCTTAAGCTAAGGCTCGTGTGAGTCGCTGTCCCGCAGCTCCTTGAACACTCCGCCTTGCTCTACGCTCTCCGATGTCGAAACAGCCTACGGCTTGGTTTCTCATCGGGACAATAAAAAAATATTATTAACCCGCGGAAGTTTTGGCCAAGCTTGTATATACGTGAAAGGCCTTTCGTAAACCAAAGCCAAGCACAAAACTTTCAAAATCATGGCAAAACAAATTAATTTAGAAGTCATTGACCAATTTTATTCGGCTCAACTGAGCGCTAACGAGAGTAAGGAACGTATGGACGCACTGCGTGCCGAAGTGGAAGAAGCCGTACAAGAACTTTTGCGGCAGCAGGGCAAGCCCAGAAACTGGACCGGCACCATTGAATACCACGGATTCAAAATCGTGGTCAGCCGCCCTAAAACCTATACATGGGAGCAGAACACCAATTCCGCCATCACGTCCGATCCCAATCACGGCATCTACATGCAGCAACTCGAACTGCAAAAGCGCATCAACGACCAGCTGAAGGACATGCGGGCGGACGTGAAGCGTACCGCCGAGAAACTGGAAAAGGCGCATCCTGATTCCGAGTCTATCAAACGCGGTTTCCGATTGGCGTTCGTAAAATAGACCGGCTTCGCCTGTGAGACCGCTGCGCTGTGGGAAGTGAGACCGCTGACGCTGTGAGACGGTTGGCAGGCAAAAGAAAGCTGATAAAAGAAAAGAAGCAAAAGAAAATTAACAAAGAATTTTTTCTCCTTTTGTCATTTTGTCTTAGTATAGCATGGGACAATGACAAAGAGACAAAGTGACAAAGGGAGATTTTTTATATGACTTCTTTTGATTATATTTGGGAGCTACTGGCTCCAAAAGTGGAATTTGCGAACCGCAAGCAGGCTTGTATTCGTCTGTGGAACTCTTTTCCGATTGAACAACAGCGGACTATTTATGCAGCGATAAAGGACAAAAAGACAAAAGGACAATTTGTGGATTATAATCCTTATTTTGCGATACAGAAGAATGCCAGACCGCAACTCAAACAGCTTTCCATGAACGAATATTACGCCCGCTTCGGTACAACCGAAGAACAAGACGGCTGGAAAATGACGAATCCGACCGGAGACAGAGTAATCTATGTGAAGGGCGGGTAAAAATAACGGCAAAGGGAACACCGCAATGAGATTGCGGGCTAATTGACGGAGATTTCCCTGCCCGCAAAGATGCGGGGAAAGGGAAGATTTAAGATTTAGAATTTAAGATTTAGGATTTAGAATTATGAAGTACAAATTAGAATTTCCGTTTCGTTCGATATCGGGCGTGATGGAACGGCAAACAGACAAAAACGGCACCACCCGAATACTCATCGCCCGCAAAGACGGGACACTTTACTGGCGGACACAGTATCCACGTAAGTAAGCGTAGTATTGCTTTCGGAAGATGCTCCCGTGATGGTCATGTTTATCTATAACTTAAAGACAAAGACAGATGGAAGAGAAAAGATATCCTTTATACGACGTTCCGTACTTGGTGCGTGACCCGAACGAATTCCGAATGTCGGCGAAACGACATGCGATTGAGGTGAGAAACCAAGCCGTGGTTGATGATTATTTCATCCTACGCGACAAAGGTCTTTCAGCGCTTGCGGCTCGGCAGCAGGTAGCAGAAAAGCGCCAGATGACCACAAAAGGTGTCAAGCATAGCCTTGAATGGTTTTGGCATGAAGCCTTAAAACGAAAAAAATACGATTTTTTAGAAAAATTTCCATTTTTTTGATACACAAAAATCAGTATGACCTTATCTTTGCATCGGATTTTGAAAAAAGGGGATAGAAGGTATGGCAAAGGTAGAATTAAAAAATCCGGTGAAAAGTTTGACCGGGATATTGATACGAAGTGATCCGTATTATTTTCGGCGGTATCCGCAGAGCGGTGGAGGCGTAATGCACATCGTGCAGAGACGCCCGAACCGCTCGGCTCATACTCCGAGCCCTGAAGAATTAGCAGCACGCATCCGATTTGGTCAGTTGTTTGGTCGCGAGAAACATCTGGCATATCTGGAGCGCGTGAACAGAAATCAATTAACCATAAATTTCCAGGAAGATGAGTAAAGTACAATTAACAGGATTATTTGCCCGTATTCGCGGTAAACTCAACAAATCCGAGACGTTGGTGCTGAAAGGTTGTCCGTGCGGCAAGGAGCAGATGGCGATGGACTTGCTTAATCCGTCAAAAGCCAAACACGCGAACAATGTGCTGGCACAAAATGCACTGAAAACAGCAGTATTGGCCGCCAAAACCGCACTGTCAGACCCGAGTGAACGGGCGACGCTCGAAGCAGGATTTGCGGCGCAGAAGAAATATCGTTCGCTGTTCGCCTATACGGTGGCACAAAAGTATGTGAAACCGACGTTTGGATAATTGACAATGGACAGTTGACAATTGACAATTGATAGTTGACATTTCGTTATGAGACACGTTATTATTATCATTGGGAGCGTGGTGGTGCTGAGTGCGTGCAATGTGACGCGGACCGTTACCACCCAAAGCCAGTACTGGCAGAAAGGTGACACGAGCGTGGTGATTCAGACCAAGACCATTGAGTCGTATGATGCGACGAAGAAACTGTGACAGACCGGCCTGCGGCCTGACAGAACACAGACCGCTGCGCTGACAGAACACAGATTACTCTGCCCGCAAATATGCGGGCAAAAGGGAAAATGAAGATTTAAAATTTAAGATTTAAGATTATGGCAAAATGTGAATACATCCGCCCTGTGGAGGCACTCCACGGCAAATTAAAGAAAAGTGACAAAGTCGGTTTTGCAAAGCGCAAGAAATCCGGCACGAAGTACACGGTAACGCGTGACAACTGGACAAACACCATCAGCGCGGCGAAGATTACGGCTGTACGTGCACACCGTCAGAAGTTTGCGGCAGTCGGCGCATTGGCGCGCGACCGTATGGCAGACCCCACGAAGCGCACCGTTGACGAAGCAGCCTTCAAGGCGCAGACGAAGTACACGACCCTCTTCGGGTACTTATTCCACGAAGAGTGGATGAGCTACGAGGGGTAACCCTCCTAGGCGGATGCCGCTCCTCCCGTTCCGTCGGGAGGACGCTCCGTCCACGAGGAGTGGATGAGCTACGAAGAGTAAAAAAGTGCGGGGCAACCCGCATTTTTTACATAAAAATGCACTTTTATTTGCAGGAGTGCATTTTTTTTCGTACCTTTGTGCGTTTTTTTGTGAATACCTCAACAGACGTATGCAAAATATCCGAAATATAGCAATTATTGCTCATGTTGACCACGGTAAAACAACGCTGGTTGACAAAATGCTGTACACCGCGAAAGTGGTGCAGGAGTCACGTCAGGAAGGCGTGGCGAACAAAGAGTTGATTCTGGATAACAACGACTTGGAGCGCGAGCGGGGAATAACCATTCTCGCGAAGAACGTTGCCATCAACTACAAAGGCTACAAAATCAACATTATCGACACTCCGGGTCACGCGGACTTTGGCGGTGAGGTAGAGCGCGTGCTGAACATGGCGGACGGCGTGCTGCTGTTGGTAGATGCGTTTGAAGGTCCGATGCCGCAGACCCGCTTTGTGCTGCAAAAAGCGTTGGAGCTGAACCTCAAACCGATTGTAGTGATTAACAAAGTAGATAAGCTGAACTGCCGTCCGGACGAGGTGCAGGAAGCGGTATTTGACCTGATGGTGAACCTTGACGCATCGGAGGAGCAGCTTGATTTCCAGACCATTTACGGCTCTGCAAAGAACGGCTGGATGAGCATGGACTGGCGCAAACCGACGACGGACTTGACGGCACTGATGGACGCTATCATCGAGTATATTCCCGCGCCGGAAGTACTGGAAGGCACGCCGCAAATGCTGATTACGTCGCTGGACTACAACCCGTACGTGGGACGAATAGCCGTAGGCCGTGTGCATCGCGGTACGCTGAAAGACGGTCAGACGGTAT
>CAJOEX010000012.1:0-79452 GCA_905233415.1 Paludibacteraceae bacterium | reverse complement strand
CGTCGGGCGATATTTGCGCGCTGATAGGTATAGAAGGTTTTGAAATAGGCGATACGATTTGCGATATTGAGAATCCCGAGCCGCTGGCTCCGATAGCGATAGACGAGCCGACGATGTCGATGGTGTTCACGATAAACGACAGTCCGTTCTTCGGGCAAGACGGCAAATTCGTGACGTCGCGGCATATTCATGACCGGCTGATGAAGGAGCTGGAGAAGAACCTCGCTCTGCGTGTAGAACCGAGTACCAGCGATTCGTCATGGACGGTGTTCGGACGCGGCGTGCTGCATTTGTCGGTACTGATAGAGACGATGCGGCGTGAAGGCTACGAACTGCAGGTTGGTCAGCCGCAGGTCATCATCAAAGAGATAGACGGCGTGAAATGCGAGCCGGTGGAGCAACTGACTGTAAATACGCCGGAAGAGTGTTCGGGCAAAATCATCGAGTTTGTGACCGTGCGCAAAGGCGAAATGACCCGCATGGAGTTAGTGAATGACCGTGTGCAGTTAGAGTTTACCATTCCGAGCCGCGGCATCATGGGAATGCGTACGTACGTGATGAACGTGAGTGCCGGAGAGGCCATCATGGCGCACCGTTTCCTTGAGTATCAGCCGTACAAAGGCGAAATGCCGACACGCATCAACGGCAGTCTGATTGCGATGGAAGCGGGAACAGCTTCGGCATACGCGCTGGACAAACTGCAAGACCGTGGACGCTTCTTTGTTGAGCCGCAGGAGGATGTGTATGCCGGACAGGTGGTAGGCGAAAACTCCAAGGAAGGCGACATCGTCATCAATGTGGTGAAAGCAAAGAACCTGACAAACATGCGCACCAAATCGGCAGATGACAAGGCCGTTCTGCCGCCTGCAATCAAGTTCTCCCTGGAAGAGGCGCTGGAGTATATCAAAGTGGATGAGTATGTGGAAGTGACTCCGCATTTCATGCGAATCCGCAAAATCATACTTGACGAGCTGGAAAGAAAGCGGGCGAACAGATAGTAGAAAGACAATATTAAAACATTATATTATGCAGATTACAAAATCCGAAATCAAAGACATGACCGGCGTCATCACAATGGTGGTAGAACCGGCAGACTATCAAGAAGAAGTGCAGAAAGAACTGCGTCAAATCCGCCAGAAGGCGAATATACCGGGCTTCCGTCCGGGAATGGTGCCGGTAGGTTTGGTGAAGAAAATGTACGGCAAAGGCGTGCTGGCAGACGTTATCAACAAGACACTCGGCGCCAAATTGGGTGAGTACATCGAAGCCGAGAAACTGAATATCCTCGGCGACCCGCTGCCCAATGAGGAACTGACTCCGGCAATGGACCTTGACAACCAGGATACGTTCACGTTTGCCTTTGACATCGCCGTGGCACCGGAATTTAACGCCAAGCTGGACGGCAAAAGCAAACTGACGCACTACACGATAACCGTAACGGACGAAATGGTTGACAATCAAGTGAAGAGTTACGCTTCACGTTTCGGTGAGTATGTGGATGCCGAAGAATCACAGGAAGGCGACGTACTGAAAGGTCTCCTCAAAGAAGTCGGCAATGACGCAAACCCGCTGCAGAAAGAGAACGCAGTCATGCATCCGCAATACATGAAGGACCAGAAAATTGCCAAATTGTTCTACGGCAAAAAGTTGGGCGATGTAATTACATTCAACCCGATGAAGGCCTTTGACAGCGCCGTTGAAGTCGGTTCGCTGCTCGGAATCAAGAAAGAAGAGGCAGAGAACCTGAAAGCAGACTTCACGTTTGAGCTGCAGGGCATCACCCGCCACAAAGACGCAGCCGTTGACGGAGAACTGTTTGCCAAGGTTTACGGCGAAAACAACATCAAGGAGGAAGCCGATTTCCGCGCCAAGGTGAAAGCCGAAATAGAGGAAAACATGGCAGAGGACAGCAAGTACAAGTTCGGTCTGGACGCCAAGGAAGCCATTCTCAAGAAAATGGAAAAGGTGGAATTCCCGAACGCGTTCCTGCGCCGCTGGGTGCTGGCAACCAACAAGGACATGACCGAAGAACAACTTGACAAGGACTTTGACAAGATGCTGGAAGAACTTAAATGGCACCTTGCAAAAGACCAGTTGATGAAAGAATTTGACATCAAGGTTGAGAAAGAGGACGTAGAAGCATATGCCAAGGAAGTGGCGAAAATGCAGTTCATGCAGTACGGTCTGATGCACATTGACGACCAGTATCTGACCAACTATGCCAACGAAATGCTGAAGAAGGAAGACCAACTTCGCGGCATCGTGGAACGTGTGGCGGAGAACAAGATTTACGAGGCACTGAAAGGAGTGGCAAAGATTGAGGAGAAAGCCATCAGCCACGCAGACTTCGGGAAGCTGTTCGCATGAGAATACACTTCATAGCCATAGGCGGAGCCGCGATGCACAATCTGGCATTAGCGGTGGCAAGCAAGAATGGATACGTAGTGACCGGGTCGGATGACGAGATCTTCGACCCGGCACGCTCTCATTTGCGCGATGCGGGACTGCTACCTGACGAAATGGGTTGGCATCCGGAGCGTATCACGCCGGATATTGATGCCATCATTCTGGGTATGCACGCAAGGGAAGACAATCCCGAACTGGTCAAAGCGCGTGAATTAGGACTGAAGATTTACTCGTTCCCGGAGTATCTGTACGAGCAGACCCGCGACAAAATTCGTATCGTCGTAGGCGGTTCGCACGGTAAAACGACAACGACGTCGATGATCTTGTATGTGCTCAACCGGCTTGGCATAGAAGCGGATTACATGGTCGGCGCGCAGATAGAGGGATTCGAGCGGATGGTGCGTCTGTCGGACACTGCGAAATTTGCCGTTTTTGAGGGCGATGAGTATCTGACTTCGCCGTTGGATTTGCGCAGCAAGTTCCTGTGGTATAAACCACACATAGCCATTCTGACCGGCATAGCGTGGGACCATATCAATGTATTCCCGACCTTCCCGCAGTATGTGGACACCTTCAGGCAGTTCGTACATACGATTTCCGACACTTTTATATATTATGAGGGTGACGAGAACCTGCGGCAGCTGGCATCGGAAGCACCGCAGGCGTTGACTTGTGTACCGTATCGTGAGTACACGGGGAATGTGAAAATGAAAGTGTTCGGCAGGCACAATATGCAGAACCTGCAGGCGGCGATGCTTGCCTGCCATAGTATAGGTGTCGCACCGGATGACTTCTACCGTGAAATAAGCACATTTACAGGTGCCAGCAACCGTCTGGAGAAGATTTGCGAGACGGAAACGAGTGTCGCCTACAAGGATTTTGCGCACTCGCCGTCCAAACTGAAAGCGACTGTCAATGCCGTGCGTGAACGCTATCCGGACAAGCAGCTTGTAGCAGCGATGGAGTTACATACGTTCTCGTCATTAATGGCTGACTTTCTGCCGCAATACAAGGGTTGCATGGCACAAGCGGACAAAGCATTTGTGTATTTCAATCCGAAAGTAATCGAGCACAAGCGGCTGACGCCGATTTCTTCCGAAGAGGTTAGGGAGGCTTTCGGAACGGATAATATTGAGGTATTCACCAGCAGTGAAGCGCTGCAGGCGCGATTGAAGGCGCTGCAATACAAAAATACCGCTCTTCTGATGATGTCGAGCGGTACCTTTGACGGGATAGACGTCCCGGCTTTCGCCAAGTCTCTTATACAATAATCAACAAACTTACTTGTAAAGTATCTTTACCCACGGACTCTTGCGGGTAAGTTTGTCGTTTGGCAAGTATTTGATGAGATAGATTGTTCCGCGCTGCAATTCGCCGTCAGGCAGCGGAACAACGTTTTCGCCTTTGTCTATCGGGATGCATTTCACCAGTTCGCCGTCTGTGCTGTAAATGCACACACTGCCGGCCTCTAATACCTGCGGTATGTAAACTACGTGTGTGGCAGGGTCGTATGAAATGGAGTCATAGTCCACAGTGAGGTACTTCGATTCGATATCACCTCCGTCCTTTGTGCGAATCAGTCTTGGTTCGCTCAGGTTTGTGAGATGCTCCTGACAGCCTCTGTTTTCCGAACATTGCAGCCGTACATAGTAATCTGTACTCGGTGTCAAGTCAGACGCATAGAATACCGCCGAATCTGCAGCTGTGCTTCCATAATAGGCTTTGATGGTGCGCTCACGCCCCTTGTAGGTGTAAACGGTTTTGCGGTCGAAAGTGGTAGTGAAAGCATCAAGGCAGACCCCTTCTCCGCCAAAAGCCGCATAGACAATCTTGAACTGTGTAATATTCCGGTTTTTTTGTAATTCACGGGAATAGATGTATTTCTTGGTACTGCGTTTGATATCGATGGTGTCCAAAACGTATTCCTTGTTGCCGTTATAGCCGTACAGGATAAACCATCCCACTTCGGAGTCCGATGTCTGTGGCGCATTCAACCACATAGACACTTCTGTCACCGGCAGGGTGTATTTGGGACTGAGCATCTGTTCTCCGTCCACTTTGAACCACATAGACATAGCACCATCTTCCTTGGCTTTGGTGGTTGTCCGATAGAAATTGGATGTCCAGCCTGCCTCGTGTACCACCGTTTCGTCATCAAAGTTTTCAAAACTCTCCACGACAGATTCCGTGCCGTCTTCCATGTGATAGAGGGTCACATAGTACTCCTCGGCATCATCGTCGGGCTTCCAATGCACCTTGAACGAGGTGGGAGACACTTCGTTCACCGCCGTTATTTTGGGCACGTTAATCAGTATCGGACGCGGGCTGATTCCTTTGAGGACAAACGATGCGGCACTACCGCCCGCATGGCGAACGGATATTGTGCCACGCTGCTCATCGCAAACAACCTTTTTCGGTGCGTAGCGGACATATAACTGCTGGGCAATAACAGAGTCTTCACCAACCGTCAGCACTAAAGAGGTGTTCCAACGGGTGCTGTCCGTAGAGATAGAAAAGCCCTGACCTGACAACGAAATCCGCACATCACCCGGATTAAGGTGACTGCCTATCAATTGAAGCTTCTGGGCCGGAGTGTAAGCCTTTTTGGTATCGGGATTATAGGTACTCTCCAAAACCGGCAGGTCAGCAGGGATAAATATCAAATTGTCTGAACCGGTGGTCTTAAAGGTGAAGGAAATTATGCCGTCAGTTTCTGCAATATTCAAAATAGGTTGTGACAGCATTTCACCGCTGTGCAACATCGGTGTGAATTGAGTAACATTGGCTGTCCCCGGGAACGGGTCTGAGCCCGCCGAATATCCTTTTGAACCGCCAGCCTCCTCTATGTCAAAGCGCAACGGAGTGCTGTTGTTCGGTTGGTTGTACTCCCACACGTTTTTGTTATAATCAATGTGCCAAATCAACATTCCTGTACCGTCAATGGCCGAAGAAGGAGTATCCCAACCTACGTGTTGCCGGTTCTCCAAAAGCCAATATTCATTCGGGTCGGCATAACTCCAACTCATGTTATGGTTTTTTGCGGCTATCAGATACGCCTGATTGCTGGTCTCCAACGGAGCTAACTCATACGGCCCCGGTTCATCCAACTGCACCGGTTGCAGCCAACCTAATTGAAAACGCTCACCTGCATTATAGCACGGCGGAGTCTTACCTCCTCCGTTGTAGTTGCCTGACGACATGATGTCCCATGTGCCGATGGTATAACGGGCACTGTTATCCGTATCATAGTAGTCCGGCAGACCGAGCACGTGACCAAACTCGTGGCAGAAAGTGCCGATACCGCACATGGTATTACCGGAAGCACCGCGCAATTCGGAGGTGCAGGAGTAGTCGTAAATCAGTTTACCATCCACACGTTCACCCGAAATGACAATACTGCGATGCGGCCAAATCGTGTTCGCTCCGCCATGTTCCGCCTCGTTGTGACCGGCGTAATAGACAAACACATTGTCCAAACGGCCATCATTATTTGTGTCGAACTGTGTCATGTCAACGCCTTCAAGGGACACCAACTCACATGCTTCCACAATCATTTCGCGTACATGGGCGTCGTTGTGACCGTTAACTGTTCCGCCATAATAGGCGTACCCTTCACTTACAGTTACCGGTCCATAGCACTGGAAGGCAGGCGAGAATGTGCTGTCCGAACAGGCGATAAAGTAATCACGGCAGGAACCGACAGCCCCGTTGTCGCTATAGCCTGATTCAGTCAGCATCTTTTGGAATTCTTCGGCTGTGTGTGTGAACTTCAGATCCTGAAAGTTCACTAATATAACAAGGCTTTTAGGTGAACCGCTCAACGGATAGGACGCCTGCATTTGTTGTGTGCTGCGGCGCGCTTTACGGGCAGCTTGCGGCTCAGCGCGGAGGCTCTCGTCTTTTTCCCACATGCCTTTTTCGTTCAGGCGGATTGGGGTTCCGTCCAACAGCGTATGGTAATGATAAAACTCGTCACCAACCAGTTTGATAGTCAGTGTCGTTCCGTCGGTCTGGGTTACTTCAACCGGCTCCGGAGTGGCAATAGTAGCATAACTGGTTAGGGCAAACAAACAGGCACTTAGTGCAACAAATATTTTCTTCATAAGAGTGCGTTTTTGCAAGGTTACATATATTCAGCCTGCAAAGGTACGAAAAAAAATACATATATACAAAAAAAAGTGTGTTTTTCTTGTTTATTTTATATCAGAGCCGCCGACCAAATGGCCGGCGGCTCTGATATATACAGTTTCAGCGGATTATTCTACCCGTTTGCCGGTTGCGTCATACTTTCTGCCTTCTTGGATGATGTAGAGAACGCCGTTTTCAAATACTTTGCGGTAAGTCTTGTTGTTCTCGGCCTTTTCTACTTCGGTTGCAACCTCTCTTTCATCATACGTTGCAGTATAGGTCGCATCGCCGGTTACTTCTTCAAATTCCGGACTCCATCCCAGGAAGTCATACTGTACATTCTTCCAGCTTCCATCCTCGCCGATCTTGATGGTTTCTTCCGGTCTGTACGGTGTTTCGCCATCATATTCAGGCCACTGTCCGCAATGCAATTGTTGCGTGTACAGTACTGTGCCGTCATAATCCTCGAAGGTAATGGTGTAAAGAATCCATGCCTCCTTGAATATTGCATGATAGATTGCATTTTCAACAGCAGTTTCAGGCAACTCGCCTTCTACCCAACCGGTGATGGTGTATTCCTTGCAGCCATTCGAATACTTGTTGTCATGTTCTTCAAGCCATTGTTCAACCACGCTCTTGAGCGGTTCACCTTTATAAATCTCAAATGATTCAACAAAGTCTTCATCAACAACCAGTTGTATCGTGCAAATGTCTTTGGCAACAATTTTGCCGGTAACGGTTACATCCTTTGCAGGCATCGTTTCGGGCAATCCAATCCAACCGGAGAAAGCAAATCCTTCAGGAGCAACCGGATCAGCGAGAGGTTCTATAGTTGTGCCATAATCAATTGTCTGAGACGCATAGAATTCATCATTCAAGATATACGTCAACGTGTATTCTTTCGGGTTCAGTACATAAACTGCAGTAAGCGTCATATTTTCCGTAACTAATGTTGGAAGAGGCTCGTTCTCCCAGCCGGTAAATACATACAGTCCCTCTGCTGTTTCATACGTTTGACCGTATACATCCAAGATCTCGTCAATAATTGGTTGCAACTCTGTGCCATTAGGAACAACGCGTTCAGGTTTCTTTCCTTGACCAAGAGTGAAGGTCACCGTGTAAAGAGGAACAAAGTAACCATATACAATTACATCTTTTGCAGGCATCGTTTCAGGTAATCCTGTCCAACCCACGAATATATGACCCTCTTTCTCCGGCGTCTCACGCGGCGTCACAGGTGCGCCAAATGCTATCGTCTCAATCTCGCCGTATTGTTTACCATCCACTTTGTAGGTCAGTTTGTACTCTTTCGGGATGAACGAGCCGATAACTTCTACATCCTTAGCAGGCATCGTTTCAGGCAGTTCACTCCAACCGGAGAATTCATAGCCTTCACGTTCCTCCGGATCAGGAAGAACCGTCAACTCGGTGCCATAAGCAACTGTCGCTTCTGAATAAAGTTCACCGTTCAACTTGTAAGTCAAGGTGTACTCTTTCGCGATGAACGAGCCGATAATTTCTAAGTCATTGGCAGGCATCGTTTCAGGTAATTCACTCCAACCGGAGAATTCATAGCCCTCACGAGGTTCCGGATCAGGAAGAACCGTCAACTCGGTGCCATAAGCAACTATCGCTTCTGAATAAAGTTCACCGTCCAACTTGTAAGTCAGGTTGTACTCTTGCGGGATTTCTGTAAAGGTTGCCGTGTAAATCACATCGGCTGTTACAGGTTGAAGTTCCGGTGTCCAGCCGGCAAATTCATAACGGTATTCAGCCGTCGGCTCTTTGGTCGGAGTCTCGCCGTTGTATTCCGGATCTGCGCCATAAGGTTCGTTGTCAGTCTCCAAAAGCGTTCCGTCTTCATTCTTCCACTCTACCTTATATAATACCTCTTGAACAAGACGCACTGCCTGACCTCGACGCTTCTCACATGGTCCAAGGATGGGTTGCTGCAAGGGCCAAGCGTTCTTTTCACCTCCGTAGATAAGATAATTTGCTTGGTGCTGTTTTCCTTCTCTTGTGTCTGGTGTACTGGTCCAATAATAACCATATACAGTAATATTGTCCACCCATGCGTACCAGCCTTCCGGATTAAAGAATGTCGCTTCTGCAGCACCATTCATCTTATTGCCATAACCACCGGTACGACGACCAGCAGAAGGCAGGAATACAGCTCCGGCTGCCTCCATGACTTGCCACTCTTCAGCAGTATAAACATTACTCTCCAAGAAATCATATTCAAGGTCATTCGCCGTTTTATACTGCGGAACGAAATTCATGCCTTCCGGCAACTGCCAATCATCAGGTAACAGGATAAGACCGTTTCTACCGGCTACCTGTCCGTTAGCCCAAAGATTAGCGTGATTATCACGTATGTTAAACAAGTGATTCCATTGCTCATAAGTCATTGTAAACCACTGCTCGCCGATGAGAGTACCCCAATCTACAAATTCGCCTGTATAATCGGCATCGGCGTTCGATGCGTTTACACCATAATAAGTGCTTTCCGAACTCCAACCGAACAAGTCAATATCGCCTTTGAAGTTCTCATTACCAAGGTTGATATTGTTATATCCGATGTTGAAGTCTTGTGTACGGGCAATTGACCAAGTATTGCTACCCAGATTATGAATCAAGTTACCGCGAGCAAACTGTACCTTCACACCGCCGCCTACTGAGAACTGACCTGTCAGCAGTTCAGACGGGGCCGCTAATTCTTTGTACGTAGCATAATATGATGTTCCATCTACCTTCACGAACTGCTTATCCCAACCGTTAAAGATATGAGAAGCGTCCTTATAAGGTGTTGTACCTCCATAGACAGGCACTTCATCCGTCATTCTAATTGAGGTCCAAAGCAAGGTAGTCCGGTCTTCGTCATAGAAGTAATTGTAGTAAACCTCTCCGGTATAATACTTGCCATCTTCCATCCAGCCCTCGTCCAAGACTTTGAACTTATAGGTAGAAGTCTCGTCAACTCCTTCGATATCAATTGATTGTTTTTCGCCGCTGCTGAAGCTAATCTTGAGGGTCGGATCAGCATTGCCGTTAGCTATTGTTGCTACATAGAAACCTTCTTCATTGCGTACCATAGCAAGTCCTTCACCTACCAGCGAATGACCGTCAATGTCTTCAGCATGCAACGTGATGCTCTTATTCCAAGTCCAAGGTATTTCAACCACCGTCAGCGTGAATGTCGGAATGAACGAACCTGTTACGATAACTTCGTGGGCAGGCATTGTTGCAGGCAAGCCCTCCCAACCTGAGAATACAAAGCCTTCGCGTGGGTCCGGATCAGGAAGAACCGTCAACTCGGTGCCATAAGCAACTGTCTCTTCTGAATAAAGTTCACCGTCTAACTTGTAAGTCAAGGTGTACTTTTTCGCGATGAACGAGCCGATAATTTCTACGTCATTGGCAGGCATCGTTTCAGGCAATTCACGCCAACCGGAGAATTCATAGCCCTCACGAGGTGCCGGATCCGGAAGAACCGTCAACTCGGTGCCATAAGCAACTGTCGCTTCTGCATAAAGTTCACCGTCCAACTTGTAAGTCAGGTTGTACTCTTGCGGGATTTCTGTAAAGGTTGCCGTGTAAATCACATCGGCTGTTACAGGTTCAAGTTCCGGTGTCCAGCCGGCAAAATCATAACGGTATTCAGCCGTCGGCTCTTTGGTCGGAGTCTCGCCGTTGTATTCAGGATCGACACCATAAGGTTCGTTGTCAGTCTCCAACAGCGTTCCGTCTTCATTCTTCCACTCTACCTTATATAATACCTCTTGAACAAGACGCACTGCCTGACCACGACGTTTTTCACAAGACCAAAGGCGAGGCTCCTCGTAAGTATAGGCGTTATCGACACCACCGAAGATAAGATAGGTCGCGCAATGTGAATAATCCTCTCTGCTATCCTGCGTAGTGGTCCAATAATAACCGTATTCATCAATATTGTCCATAGAACTATACCAACCCGTCTCAGGATTAACGAAAGGTGCTACTTCTGCGCCAGCCCAAATATTGCCATAACCACCTGTACGACGACCTGCAGCGGGCAAGAATACAGCACCTGCAGCCTCCATCACTTGCCACTCTTCAGCAGTATATACATTGTGCTCAAAGTTTCTGTATGTGAAATACCAAGTAGGTTTGTACTTGGCCTTAAACTCCATACCTTCAGGTAACTCCCAGTTATCAGGCAGGAAGATAATACCCTTGCGGCCTGCTACTTGACCGTTACCCCATAGGTTGCCTGCGTTTGCACGTGTTTTCATCAAGTAGTTCCATTCGCTTTGCGGCATCGTGTACCAGTGTTCACCGATGAGATTAGCCCAGTCAACAAAATCGCCAGTATAATCTGCATCCTTATTTGAACCGCTTACACCATAGTAAGTGCTTGTGGTACTCCAACCGAACATGTCAATTTCACCCTTGAAATGGTCATCACCAAGATTGATATTGCTATGACCAATCACGTAATCCTGCGTGCGGGCAATTGACCAAGCTTCTGTTGCTTGATTATAAATAAGGTTACCGCGAGCAAACTGAACCTTCTTCGTTGCGCTGACAGAGAATTTACCGGGAAGGAGTTCAGCAGGAGTTTCCTGTTCTTTGTACGTAGCATAGTATTTAGCGCCATCAACTCGTTCAAACTCTCTATCCCAACCGTTAAAGATATGAGAAGCATCCTTATAAGGAGTTATACCTTCGTATATAGGCACTTCGTCCGTCTCTCTAAGAGAAGTCCAAAGCAGGGTTGTCTGGTCTTCGTCATAGAAGTAGCTGAAGTACATTACACCGGTATAGTATGTACCATCATCCTCTTGATCATTGTAGATTTTGAACTTGTTTGTTAAAGACAGGTCAATATCTTCCAGAACCATAGACTGTCCTTCTCCACAGCTGAAGCTTATCTTGATAGCCGGATCAGCATTGCCGTTAGCTATTGTTGCTACGTAGATATCTTCTTCATTGCGTACCATTTCAAGTCCTTCACCTACAAGTGACTGCCCATCTTTATCCTCAGCGTGCAGTATAATGCTGCCAAGCCAACTCCAAGGTATTTCAACCAGCTTCACCGTGAATGTCGGAATGAACGAACCTGTTACAATAACTTCGTGAGCAGGCATCGTTGCAGGCAAGCCCTCCCAACCGGAGAATACAAAGCCTTCACGGTCAGCCGGATTAGGACGAAGTGTCAGCTCAGAGCCAAATGCTATATTTTCAACTGCTCCGTAAAGCTCACCGTCCAACAAGTATTTCAATTCGTACTTTTTCGCGATGAACGAACCGGTAATATCCACATTTGCAGCAGGCATCGTTGCAGGCAGTTCACTCCAGCCGGAGAATTCATAGCCTTCCGGTGCTATAGGAGCATCACGAAGCGTCAACTCAGTGCCATAAGCAATGATTTCCACATCACCGTCAATCTCTCCGTTCAACCAGTAAGTCAATTTGTACTTTTGCGGTTCCATCGTATAAGTGGCTGTGAGAGTCAGGTCCTCTGTTACTTTCTCGGGTAGAGGTTCCTCTTCCCAACCGCTAAGCGTATAAATGTATTCCGGGGTCTCATACGTGTTGCCATAAATGCCGATTAAAGCATCTATAATCCCTTGCAGGTTAGTGCCTTCAGGTACACCAGGGTAGGAATAAGTCTCTGTACCAAGGATGAACGTCAGCGTGTAAGTCGGGATGAAGAATCCTTCAACGGTAACCTCCTCAGCCGGCATAGTAGCAGGCAATTCACTCCAACCGGAGAAGACAAAGCCTTCCGGTATTTCAGGATTAGGACGAAGTGTCAACGGCGTGCCAAAAGCAATGTATTCAATCTCACCGTAAACCGCTCCGTTCAACAAGTAAGTCAAAGTGTACTCTTTTACTTGCCATTGGGCAATAAAGCTTTGGTCTGCATCAGGCATCGTGGCAGGAACTTCGGAATCCCAACCGGTGAACGCATAACCTTCACGCTCGGCAGTCGGTTCTACTATCGCTGCGCCAAAGAACAAAGTTCCTTCGGTGTATTCTCCGCTTAAAACGCCTTCATTCGCATCCCAAGACAGGTCATGCTGATTGCGTGTATATTTATACTCAATAACCAGACTTCCGTCAGCGAGAATTACAGCTGTCGTGGGAGCAGGAGCGGTGAAACCTAAATAGGCTTTCACGTCAGGAGTAACTTCCGTTGCAGTTTCACCTTCTTTTTCTTCTGTTTCAACGCGTACATAATTGTCGCCGCCTTCCAAAGTCTGCTGCCAATGTTCTACAACGTACTTCGTGTCGGTATTCGCTTTCCATTGGGCTGTAAAGCTTTGGTCTGCGTCAGGCATCGTGGCAGGTACTTCGGAATTCCAACCGTTGAACGTATAACCTACACGCTCGGCAGTCGGTTTTACTATCGTTGCGCCAAAGAACAAAAGTCCTTCGGTGTATTCGCCGCTCAAAACGCCTTCATTCGCATCCCAAGACAGGTTGTGCTGATTGCGAGAGTATTTATATACTACAACCAGACTTCCATCACCGAGGATTACCGCCGTCGTAGGAGCAGGAGCGGTGAAACCTTCATAGGCTTTCACGTCAGGAGTAACTTCCGTTGCAGTTTCACCTTCAAACTCTTCTGTTTCAACGCGTACATAATTGTCGCCGCCTTCCAAGGCCTGCTGCCAATGCTCTACGGTGTACTTTGTATCGGTTCTGGCTTGCCATTGTGCCACGCATGTAACGTCATGAGCAGGCATGGTCGCCGGAGCAACTGGTTCCCAATTTAAGAAATCGTAGCCAGCACGGGTTGGATCATTCGGCTTTTTAATGTTAGCCTCATATTTAGTATCACCTTCCGTGTATGAACCTGTCAGTTCGTTACCTCCATTAACATCCCATTCCAAATCGTAAGAATTGCGTTCGTATTTTAGTAAGAAGGTATGCTCGCCAGGAGTTGCAAAGCTTATGAAAAAATCCCCATCCGGAGTCTCGAAGCCCTCAACATCCTCAAGTGGCGGACATTCTACCGATTCATTTATTTTCGCAACGACCGTGTGAGTTTTAAATGGTTCCGAGTATCCTGAACCAAGATTTTTCTTAACCAATTGGAACTTAATTATCACCGCCTCGGCATCAGAAATCCATTGAGCCACAAGCGCTAAATCTTCATCAGGCATAAAGGCAGGCACATTTCCCCAACTGCGGAAAGTGTAGCCATCACGTTCAGCATTCGGCGCGATAATCGGAGTACCGGCTTCTACCTCACCGTGGGTGTACTCTCCATCAATTAGGGTACCACCATTGGGGTCCCAAGAGAGTGTGTGACTACTCGCATGAAGCGGTACTGAAAGTAACGACATGCAGAGCATGCATACGAAAATCGGCACATAATGCGCCACAAAGGTAAACTTTGTCTTCATAATGATTGTTATTTTAATTAATACTGATTTACACTCGGTTTTCCCCGCCCAAGCGGAGTCTATTTCCAATATATTAAAAGCGCGGCAAAGGTACGATATTTTTTGCATACATGCAAATATTTATGTGCTTTTCTTTATTTTTTTTCGATTTTCGCTCATTTTGCCCCTATATACAAGCAAAAATGGCATCTGCCGGAAGGAGATGCCATTTTTATAATGATGATTAGTAATTCCTATTTATTACTTCTTAATCAGTACGTTGGTCGGACGAGCGAACTTGCGGAGATCCTGCTTGGGAGCAACGAACTCTTTTACGGTGCAAACAGCATCTTCCTCGGGCAGTTTCTCGTAGAGACGCGTGATGAGCGGAGCCCACTCCAGCGGGTCTTTGAAATCATACTCTCCTTCTGCAATTTCTTCAACGGCAAGACCGTAAGCGTGGAGACCGTCAAACCATTGCTGGCTGCAGTTGTAGAAAGCTTCAATTTCGTCACCGGCGAATACGCCAACGCCTGCCAGACCTTCCATGTAGCCGAGGTATTTGCCATTGTCAAAGTCAATAGCGGCAATACGTGCGCCTTCAAATGCAGCAGGAACGTCTCCTGTTTCATCATCCAGCCAAGCCATGTGCTCTTCAGCTGTGCCGGTAATACGACCTGCTGAGCAGCAATAAGCAAACGCGGTATCCTGCGGATTGTACTCAGCGGGATCAACGAAATAGAGGTACGGATAACCGAGATAATAGTAGTTCGGGCCCTTGCCAAGGTCATCGGTGATGAGCAGAGCTGTACCTTCAGCCTCAATAACATAACCGGCACCTGTGAAGTAACCTTCATCGTTAATTGTTACATCACTATCCCAAACGTAATATTCAGCCGGGATTTGCAGGCACTTAACAACCTGACCGCTTTGCAGCGTTCTCAAAACGGTGTCTTTGGTATTGAGGATATGCTCCTTGTCCAAATCAATAAGACACCAGCCGCCCCATTCGATGAGGTCAAACGGGCTACTCTTAACAGTAACTTTGCAAGCACCTTTGAGTTCCAGTCCGCTCTCGGCATCCTTAAACGTTGCGGTAATGTTGGCATCACCTTCACCTTTACCGGTAACACGGCCTTCCTGGTCAACGACAGCAACTTTCTCATTGCTGGAAGCCCATGTAACAGCGGGAGCTGCGAGACTTGCCGGTTCGTAGAGCAGCGTCAGACGTTGTGATTCAGTCACGCCCAGAGAAATCTCGGCGGGTTTAAGACTGATAGAGGTGTACGTTTCCTCTTTCTTTGTGCAGCTTGCCAATGCTACAACGGCAGCTGCCAAGACAATAAAATACTTTTTCATAATCTTTTAATTAATAATTAGTTATTTATGACTAATACTTTGTATTAGTTTACGGGTTTGTTGTTTTTTGTCAGTTGTGTGGTTGCGAGATACGGGTTATATCTTGTCTCGGAACTCGGGATTTGGCATTGGTATCTGCTGTAATCCGATCCTAAAACAGAAATTTCCTCACCACTGCGGCTGAGGTGGTTGGTGCCGAGTGTAACGCTTTTGGTCAGACGACGGAAGGTTTGCAAGCCAAAGCCTTCACCCCACATTTCCACGCGCCAGTTATAAGCGATAGCGTTCTTAACGGCATCTGTGGTATTCAAACCGGCAATCCATGAAGCATATTTATCGCTCTTGCCATCAAGAACACGTTCATCGCAGAGTTGCTTGATATATGAAACGGCGGTAGTATTGTCGCCATTTGCCCAAGCAGCTTCGGCTGCAATGAGGTAAGCCGCCTCAACACGCATAAAGACGTTGTCGCAAAGCCACTCACGGTCCACCTTCTCAAGATCGGTTTCATTTTTTGTTCCCGGATTGTAGAATTTGCGGTTCGGGCAATAGGGGAAAGACTCGCTGCCAGCGTTGAACCATCCGACACGTGCGTCCCAACCTGTCTCCACGATTTGGTCATAGAGTTTGCTGTCAATACCTTTTGTGTCACCGGCAGCTGCATAGCTGTAGGTGTGGATATCGACTTGTCCGAAGAAAGAAGCCAGTGCGGTAGATGTTTCAACCGTAACATCCTCAGCCCACATCCAGTTATCTGCTTTTACATCAGAGAAACCTGTTGTAAGTAACTCTTTCTGTTTCATAAGCGGGAAATGACCACCGTCAATAACGGCTTTAGCCTGCTCCAAAGCGATTTGGTATGCGTTTTTGCCATCAGCAATAATTGTTTCCTTATCGCCGTGGTTGAGCATGGCATAGGCTAAGATAACGCGTGCCACATCGGCATTAACTTCCAATTTTGATGAACGCGAAATCCATTTTTCGTAAGCTGCAAGGATGTCAATACCTTGTGAAAGGTCTTCATAAAGACGGTCATAAACTGCTGCAATTGTGGAAAGGGGAGCTCCAAGATCGCCTCGTTTTACTTCTGTCTCGGTATAAACCGGAATGGCTTTCACTTCATCCATGGTGCCATCCAACTGGTCCATAGGTTTGCAGAAGTAGTTAAGCAGACCGGCGTATGCCCATCCGCGGATGGCAAGAATCTGACCATAGTAGAAACCTTGCAAAAGAATCTCCTCTCTTGGTTCTTCTTCGCTGTCAACAGCTTCAAGAATCTCTTTTACGTTGTTCTCAACAGCCATCGCACCCAAGTTCGCCAAGTTAATGATGTCGTAATAATATGACCACAAGTAACTGGGAGCGTATGCATAGAAATAACCACGCTCGTATGACTCAAACCAACCGTAGTTGCTTTTTGCCATAGCCATATCGCCAGAAGCAATGTCACCGTACATATCAATACCGCGTTGGCCGAAAGTATCGTGGTCTCCGCCGTATTCGTAAAGTTTCGAGTAGATACCCAAGATACTGCCTTTCAGGTTGTCCGGCAGTTTCTCATATTGCTCTGCCAAGAGTACGCCGCCTTCAGGATACTGGGTTAAAAAACTATCACCACAGGAAGTAAACGTTACTCCCATTACAAGTGCTGCAAACAAATATTTAACGTTTTTCATAATTGTATCTCCTCTTTATTAGAATTGAACTTTAATACCACCCATAACCGTTGACAGCGGGCTATAGTCGTTATATGCGTTGGTGCCGCTGTATGACATCATCGGGTTGTAACCCTTGCGTGCAGTAGCGATAGCCAAGTTATCCGCAGCCACCCAGATTTGCAGGTTGTTCAGTTTAATCTTCTCAATCAACTTCTTCGGGAACTTGTAGCCGAGATTGATGTTGTTCAGACTGAGGTACGAGTTGCTTGTGAGGAAGCGGTCGCTTGCCGCATTGGCATATTGGTCAGCACCGTTACTGAGACGCGGAACGTTGGTATTGGTGTTGTATTCTGTCCATGCATTGCGAATATCTTTGTGCCAGTTCATGGAACCGATTTTGTCGCTATGCATCAGCAGGGCATACATGTTATCATAACCATAGCCGCCGATACGATAAGAGCAACTGATGGACAGCGTTACACCGTAAGCCTCCAAGTCAATTCCAAAACCACCGTCAAGGTCCGGCATGTAACTCTTGCCTACGTAGTTGTCACCAGCATACGTGTAATCGTCACCTGTAACGGTTGTGGTCTCAATCTTTGCATTCGGGTGCTTGAGCTGGTACTCATAGACACTGGTAATGTAGTTGTCACCCTTTTCGCCGTCTTCAATGAGGTCTGCACGTGTTTCTGTACCGAAATTACCCTTTGTGGCATCATAGTATGCGGTGTAGAGGGCTTGACCTTCTTCGTTTACGCCTTCGTAGTGTGCCATGTACCAGTCAGCCGTTGAGTGTCCGACAGACATACCGCCAGACATAACCATGCGGACTGGTTCACCAGTTTCGGGGTCATAACCGTCAATCGGCATTTGCAACATCTTGTTGCGGTAATAGCCACCGTTGAGACGGATGTCCAATTTGACGTTACGCATATCAATAGCGTGTGCCTTGAAGTCGAACTCAATACCTTGGTTCTCCATGGCAGCGTCATTCACATAGTAGCCGCCGTAACCGAGTGACGGAGCCACATAACGCGGGAAGAGCATGTTGTCCGTCTTCTTGTAGAAGTAATCAAACTCGAAGTCCAAATACTTGCTCAGGGACAATTCCAGACCGAGGTCAATGGTGCTGGTGCGCTCCCATGTCAGATCCTCGTTGCCTTTGTAAGACCAAACATAGGATTTGTCGTTGTTGGTGTTGCCAACATTATATTGGTCAGAGAAAAGCATGTCTCCGATCTCCTGGTTACCAAGCACACCCCAACTGAGACGCAATTTACCGTTTTTAAGCCAATCCTTAACGGGGTCCATGAATGATTCGTTGGTGAAGTTCCATGCTGCACCTACAGAACCAAAGTGTCCCCAACGGTGTCCTTTGGCAAACTTGCTCGAACCGTCAGCACGGTAGTTACCTGTGATGAGGTAACGGCCGTCGTATTCATAAGTTGCCGTAGCAAGTGCGGACTCCAATGTACTGGTACGTG
Source organism: Paludibacteraceae bacterium (assembly GCA_905233415.1). GTDB lineage: Bacteria > Bacteroidota > Bacteroidia > Bacteroidales > Paludibacteraceae > Colicola. The sequence continues at coordinate 61,044 of CAJOEX010000012.1, read as the reverse complement.
CGTAACCTTCCGAACCGTCCTGAATAACACCGTTAGACAATTCAACTACATTGTCCTCAACGATTTTCTTCTTGTGACCGTATTGCACATTGTAGGTGAAATATGTGGTCTCATGACCAGCCATCAAGCGGAGCGTGTGCTCGCTAAAGGTCTTGTTATACTCCAAGAGCTGGTTGCTGGTAACTGCGAGGTAATTGACAGCCTCTGTGGTAACATAACCCATATTGGCACCGTCGCCATAGTACTTGTTAGTAAGCGAACTACCACGCGAATTGAGGTATTGTGCACCGAGGTTCACCGTGAACTTCAGACCTTCATAGAGTTTGAACTCCAAGAACGTATTGGCCACGGTTTGGTGGTTAACGGTACGCTGCTTGTCCCATTCGAGCGAACCGGCAGGGTTGATACCATAGGAATACGGACGACCACCTTCTTCACCAATGTTCTCAATACCGTTGTTACCGTAGTCATATTTCTTGCCGCCGGTATTGGGGTCAACAGCAATCTTACCGTCATTGTCATAAACATACACGGGATAAATAGGCGGAATCTCGTTGATAAAGAGGAAACCGTTATTTGCCGCGTTATCGTCCTGTCCGGGGTTGTTGACACTGGTGTAAGCGTATTGAATGTTCAATCCGCCCTTGAGCCATTTCTTAGCCTGATAGTTGATGTTGGCACGCGTGTTGAAACGCTGAAAGTCTGATTCGGTATAGTAACCTTCGTCTTTCAAATAACCGAAAGAAGTGTAGTAATTCAATTTATCATCACCGCCGTGAATCTTCGCCGTAGCCTCCAGTTTCATACCGTTGCGGAAGAGGGTGTTATACCACGAATCCATGTTTTGGAACTGGGACTTGCGTGCAACACCGGAGAATGTAGGAACAACCTGACCGGCTGCATTATAAGGGTTAATCAACTCGTCGCCGTACTTATTGACTTTTGTTCCTTCCGGCATTACCCAAAGGTTGTAAATGGCAGGAATACCGGCAGAACCGTACAGGCTCTTGTTGGCATATTTGACGGAAGGATCTTCGTCTTTGCCTTTGTTGTAGCGGTATTCACCGTAAAGGCTTTGCCAAGCGAGTGTGATATACTCTTCGGGGCTGTCAATTACATCGTACATCGGGAGCAGACGCATATTGGCACCGCCCTTGACGTCGATATCAATCTTAGCCTCGTCGCCATTGGAACTACCTTTCTTTGTCGTAATCACTACCACACCGTTGGCACCACGGCTACCGTAAAGAGAGGTGGCAGTAGCGTCTTTGAGGATAGTGGTGGAAGCGATATCGCTCGGGTCAATGGAACTGATAGCTCCGGCGTCCAAAGGAATACCGTCCACAACGTAAAGCGGGGCGCTGGAAGCGGAAATGGAGCCGATACCGCGAATGCGGATAGAGCTAACCGTACCCGGCTGACCGCTGGAGTTGACAACTTGTACACCTGCGACTTCACCCGCCATGGCTTTGGTAATGTCTGATGGGTTCTTTTTCTCGATGTCTTCCGCTTTTACGGCCTGTGCAGAACCTGCATAAGCGCCCTTGCTGACCGTTCCGTAACCGGTAACAACCACTTCGTCAATCACCTCCGAGTTCTCCTTCATGGTGATACGGAGATTGGGCTTTGCCGCCAGTTCCTGATTCGCCATGCCGACGAAACTGATAATCAGCGTTGAAGCGTCCGGCACATCCAATTCAAATTTACCGTCGTAGTCAGAAATCGTACCTTGCGTGGAGCCCTTGACCTGGATGCTCGCGCCGATAACCGGTTCGCCTTTTTCATCTACTACGACACCGCTGACATGTATATCAGCCCACATAGCGAGGCTGAACACTACAGCAGCAAAAAGAGCAGTAAATTTCTTCATCATTTTTTGTCTTTAAGTTATTACTATATTAATTGTTGTATTCTACACCTTACATAATATATAAAATGTTTCTCAACATCTTTTTCGTGCATTCACGACAAAAAGCGCGCAAAGGTACTGCTTTTTTTTGACATATGCAAATAAAAGTGAGAAAAAGTGGTGAAAAGTGTCATTTTTTCACAAAAACACCTGTAAAAGTAGCAGAATTATTCGTAAATGAGGGTACAAACCGTATTTTCTGCAAGCAAATCATTTGCTACATCTTGCAAAGTGTCAGCTGTCGTTTGCGCAACTTTCCGGTAAGTTTCCTGCCATGTCGGTGCCTCGTTGTAATAGAGCATCTGTTTTCCCATGGCAAGAACCGTATTCTCCTGATTTTCGGCAGAGATAGCCATTTGTCCGTGGAGTTGCGTTAAAGCGCGTTGGAGTTGCAAGGTTGAGAGTTTCTCCTCGCGCAATTTTCTCAATTCATCCTTAATCAATTCCATACATTGCGCCTGATTTTCCGCTTCTGTTGCAAAGTAGATGCTCCAGTAACCGGTGTCGGAAAGAGGGACATATTGCGATTCAACCGTATAAACAAGCCCTTTCTGTTCACGAAGAGACAGGTTGAGGCGTGAGTTGAGACTGCCTCCGCCAAGAATGTTGTTGAGCAAGTACATGGCGAGCTGTTTCTTGTGGCCAAGCGGATAAGCGCGTCCGCCGAGCATGACATGCGTCTGGTGGGTGTGGCGTTTGAAGGAAGCCGATTGCGGGATGTAAGTTGCCGGAGATTTACGGTTTACCGGCATTTCGGAAACCCGGCAGTCCGAAAATATCTGTTCCACCTGCTTGGAAACGGCATCAAAACTGATTCTGCCTTGTGTGAAAACCACCATTCTGTCGGGTGTGAAATTGTTTGTGACCCACGCCAAAGGATGCGTCTGGGTGGAAGCGACGGTTTTGAGTGTTTTGCGCTTACCGAGAATCGGCTGCGCCAACGGGTGACCGGAGAAAACAAGGCTCTCAAAGTCATCGTATATAAGTTCAGAAGGGCTGTCTTCGTAACTGTCAATTTCGTCCAATATAACGCCGAGTTCCTTATCCGTTTCCCGTTTGGGGAATGTCGGGCGAAGCACCAAATCCGCCAAGAGCTGGAGCGTCTGTCGGTAATGCTCTACCGGCGTAGCCGCATAGAAAGTGGTCTCTTCCTTGGTGGTGTAAGCGTTTATTTCGCCGCCTATGCCTTCGATTTTGTTGATTATCTGCCGGGCAGTAAGGTCATGCCCAAAAGCTGTGCGGCAACCCTTGAACACACAATGTTCGACATAATGCGCCAAGCCGTTCAGTTTCGGCGACTCGTCGCGCGTACCGGCTCCGACCGTAATTCCGACATAAGCGACCTCGGAATCAGTTATCCGATGGACCATTTTCAGTCCATTTGGCAATATTTTGTAAAAAGTTTCGTTATTTTCTTGCATAGTTCAAATAAATGTAGTACTTTTGCACGCTTTTTCGAAGTAAAGTCTTAACCACGCGCGGCATTGGCGGAATTGGTAGACGCGCCAGACTTAGGATCTGGTTCTTCGCAGAGTGTAGGTTCGAGTCCTATATGCCGCACCATTATGAAACATAATCTTTTATTTGTTTTTGCAGTTGCTTTGTGTCTGGTTTCATGCTCGGAAAATGACGAGCCGCAATATACGCCGCAGATTTCCGTGTCGCACCTGATAGTTTGGCATGAAGATGCCGAACAGGCACATGATACGCTAAAGGTGTATTCGACGAATGACGGCTATGTAACAGACACTATTTCGGTCGGCGATACGGTCCGTTTTGCGGTTGCCTGTGATGCCTTAACCAATCAATTAAAGTCGTTGGAGACCCGAACGGATGCCAATGTCCTTGCGTTTACGATATTCCTGACCTCCCAACACAACCAGGCTTTAGAAGCGACATCGGATGCGGAAAAAGGATTGCTTTATTTCAAGCCCGGCTATCGTTATGCGGCTTTTGAGATGCAGTATGTGGCGCAAAAGTCCGGTTCCGCCAATGTCAGTTTCACGGTATCAACCACATCGAAGTTCTCTCCTGCAACATTGTCTTTCCGTCAGCCTGTCAGATAGATGGAGGTCGTCTGTTTATCTTCTTTCTTGGCTTCCTGCCAAAGCGTTTCCATTTCTTCAAGGGTCATGTCCTTGAGGTTTCTGCCTTGCTCGGTTGCGCGCCGTTCGATGTAATTGAAGCGGCGGGTGAACTTCTGGTTCGTCTTTTCAAGGGCATTGTCTGGTTTGAGTTTGTAGAGACGGGCGACATTCACCATGGCAAAGAGCAGGTCTCCGAATTCGCGCTCGGCTTTTTCGCGGTCGTCAGCCCGCAATTCGGCTTCAAATTCCGCCATTTCCTCTTTGACTTTGTCCCAAACATCCTCGCGTTTTTCCCAATCAAAGCCGACATTTGCGACTTTGTCCTGAATGCGATATGCCTTGACAAGTGCGGGAAGGTCTTCGGGGATGCCGGCAAGAACGGTTTTGTTGCCTCCTTTTTCCTTGAGTTTGACCTGTTCCCAGAGCTTTGAGACGTCTTCGGCATTCTTTGCGGCTTCTTCGCCATAGACGTGCGGATGACGGAAAATCAACTTGTCGCAAAGCCGGTTGCAGACGTCGGCAATGTCAAAATCGTTTGTTTCGCTTGCGATTTTGGCATAGAAGATGACGTGCAGCAGGACATCGCCAAGTTCTTTGGATATTTCAGTCATGTCGTGCCTGACCAAAGCGGACGCCAATTCGTAGGTTTCCTCGATGGTGTTCTGGCGTAGCGACTCAAATGTCTGCTTTCTGTCCCACGGACATTTCTCGCGGAGGTCATCCATGACATTCAGCAGGCGTTCAAAAGCCTTCAATTGTTCTTCTCGTGAATGCATCATAACAATTAAGCAAGAGTACGGTAATCTATCGTCAATGTATCGTAAATCTATCGTAAATCTAACGTAAATGTTTCGTCAATATTTCGTCAAGATTCAGGTAACTGGCATAAGGTGAGTTGTCCGTTTTCGTCCAATTTTGCATACGTGAAAAGTTTGAAGCAGTCACCCAAAATGATGACGCGGGAATCTTTGGCGATTTGGAGGTCCAAGTCGATGTGACGATGCCCGAAAATGTAGTAATCGTGGTGCGATTTACGCTCTTTTTCTTTCGCAAAAAGGACCAACTCCTCTTTGTCTTCGCCTTTGTAGGGACACGGATTGGCAAGTTCCTTGAGGCGGCTCTTTTTCGCCCAGCCGTAGCCGAGTTTGTTGCCCAATTTAGGTGGCAGACAACGGAAAAGGAACTGCGGAACGGGGTTGTGGAAGAATCTGCGGAGGCGGATGAAAGAACGGATTTTGCGGGCTACAGACCTCGGGTAAAGTTTTTTGTAATCGGAGGGCAACAATCCGTCGCCATGCGCCATGTAGATTTTTTTGCCGTAAAGCGTTTCGACGTAAGGATGATGGTGAACAGCCATTCCGGTGAGCCTGCGGAGTCCGCCAAACGTCCAAATATCGTGGTTGCCGGTAAAGAAATGCACTTGAATGCCTTTGTTAATGAGATGGCGGATGGTGTGCATGAAATCGGCATACTGGGCTTTGGATTTGTCGGTAATATAGTATTCAAACCAGAAATCAAACATATCGCCAAGAAGGAAAATGGCGGTTGCGTCCTTACCCATTTGCCGGAGAAGTTTGCATACTTTCATTTGATGGGCATAGCCGCGTTCGATGGCTTTTGAACCGAGATGTGCGTCTGAAAGGAAATAAACCATATTTTTAATTTACGATTTGACGATTTACGATTTGACAATTTATTTGAAGATTTTATGATTTAAAGGAAGCCGAGTTCGAGTTTTGCCTCTTCGGACATCATGTCTTTTGTCCACTCGGGCTTGAAGACGAGGTTCACATTCACATTTGTTATTCCGTCCACGGTGGCGACTTTTTGGCGGATATCTTCGACCAAAAAATCAGCAGCGGGACAGGAAGGCGCAGTAAGCGTCATGTCAATATCACAGACTCCGTCGTCTTTCAGTTCGATTCTATAAATGAGTCCCAAGTCGTAGATGTTGACGGGAATTTCAGGGTCGAAAACCGTTTTGAGCATCTTCAGGACCTGTTCCTCCTTTTCCAAAAATTCGTTTGCCATAGACCTTAAATATACAATATCCAGCCTGCGAAACCTGCTGCAACGATGAGCAGGATAGGGTGGCTGATTATATCAATTGATTTGTTTACTGCGGGTTTGAGCGGTTTGTCTGCGGGTTTGAAAAGCGGCAGAAGCGTGCATAGCGCAACAATTGCGCAGATGACATAACTGTAAATGTCGATAAAACTTTCGGGTGTGCACAGGCGGATTGCAGCCACTGCGACCAGTGCGACAATGAGAATGCGGATGCAACGCATGGTGATTTGAAAGATGCGGTTTTCCGCCCATTTGTCCTTGATGCGCATGTACAAGGTGCAGATGGCGAGCATGATAATCAGGCTCGGCAGGACAAGCGCCGTTGAAGCAACCAGACTGCCCCAGATGCTTTGCGTGGCGGTATAGCCGACGTATGTGGCGCAGTTCATACCAATTGGACCGGGTGTGACCTGGCTGATTCCGACAATATCGACAAATTCGGTAGGTGTGAGCCATCCGTAACGGGTGACTTCCATCTCGATGAGGGCAATTACGGACATTCCGCCGCCAAAGCCGAAGAGACCGATTTTGAAGAATGATATGAAGAGCTGGAAGTAAGTCAAGTTATAATTGATAGTTGATAATGGATAATTGATATTTGATATTTAGATTTTGCGCGCCATGCGGATGACGGTAGCGGCGATGAGCGCCACAACAGCGGGACGTACGCCTTTGAATACCGCTTCGATTTGCGGGAGGCTTTTGTATTCCGAAAAGAAAACCGCGATAAGCAGAATGCAGACAATTGAAGGCAAAACGGCTCCCAAAACGGCTGCGGCGATGTATGCCCAGCGGTGTCTGCCGCCTGATACACACCATCCGACAAAAATAGCCGTATTGACGGCAATCAGCCCCGGAGCCGCCTGCGCCAACGCCAGCATGTTCATGAACTCTTTTTCTTCAATCCACTTGTGCTTGTCCACGATTTCACGCTGGACGTATGCCAACATGACATAACCTCCGCCAATGGTGAAAGTGCCTATCTTGAGATAGACAAGGAACAAATCCGCTATTTTACGGAGTTCATCCATTCGCCACGCGCCAATCGCCGTTTTTGACTTGCAGTTGCTCGCGGAGCTGCTGTTTGATGAATTTCGCCATGACATTTATGGCGGCGTTGTTGTGTCCGCCTTGTGGGATGATGACGTCCGCATAGCGTTTACAAGGCTCAATAAACTGTTCGTGCATGGGTTTGAGGACACGCTGGTAACGCTCCATGACACCTTCCGCGGTACGTCCGCGTTCGATGATGTCGCGACGGATAACACGGATGAGGCGGTCGTCCGCATCGGCATCGACGAAGATTTTGAGGTCCATTTCGGAGCGCAGTTGCTCATCGCGAAGTGCCATAATCCCCTCAACGACGATAACCTCCTTTGGCTCAATGTGTACCGTTTCCGCCTGACGGGTACAGGTGATGTAGTCATAAATGGGTTCTTCGATGGATTTCCCTTCACGCAGTTCGTGGATATGGCGCTCCAACAACGGCCAATCGAAAGCATCCGGATGGTCGAAGTTGATTTTTTGGCGTTCCTCCATCGGAATGTTGCTTGAATCCTTGTAGTACGAGTCCTGGTGCAAGACCACTACTTCGCCTTTAGGCAGACGTTCTGCCAGTTTTTTAACCACGGTGGTTTTACCCGAGCCGGTTCCGCCCGCAATACCAATAATAAACATAATGCATCAAATTACGGCACAAAAGTACTGCTTTTTCGTGACATATGCAAATAAAATCGTCGTTTGTGAAAAAATATACAAATAAATTTGTACATATGCAAAAAAAGTTGTACTTTTGCAGCGAAATTTGTTATAGGGACAAATATCCAATAAATAAAAATAACAATTATGGCTTACAAAATTGGCGAAGATTGTATCGCTTGCGGTACATGCAAAGACGAATGCCCGATGGGAGCAATTTCTGAAGGCGAACGTTATTCGATTGATCCGGACGTATGCACGGAGTGCGGAACTTGTGCAGACGTTTGCCCGAGCGGGGCTATTTCCTTGTAATTTTTCAGGAAAATATGTCAGAAATGAGAGGTGTGAGTAGCGCCTCTTCTTTTTTTTATGTTCTCCGGGAAGTGTGTATTGGGTGGAATTTGCGGTTTTTGCGTAAATATCCCCATTTTTCACCACATTGTTAATAACTTTCGTAACTCGCTGATAATCAGTGAATTTTGCATTTGCAAAAATGTTAATAACCTGTAAAAATGCATGTTTATAAATTTTTTGTGGGGAAAAGTGGTGATATATCAAAATTTTTTTGTACCTTTGCAGCGTTTTTTGATAATAATGGCTAAAAGCTATCGGTTACAGGCTAAAAATTATGAGTACATTTATCGGAAATATTGAGGTGAAGGCGGATGAAAAAGGACGTATTTTCGTGCCTGCCGGATACCGCAAGATTTTGGCGGAAGGTGATTCACGGCGGATAGTGATGCGGCGGGATACGGACAATGCCTGCCTGATTTTCTATCCGGAGCAAGTGTGGAACGAAAAAGTGAGTGCGCTTCGGAACGCTTTGGACGAGTGGGATCCGGAAGACCAGTTGCTGCTGATGCAGTTTATGTCGGACGCAGAGATACTGGAGCCGGACAACCAAGGAAGAATTTTGTTGCAGAAACGGAATCTTGAATGCCTGAACGACGGGCAAACAACATCGGATAGTAACGGACTGGTGTTTGTCGGGATGTATGACCGCTTTGCATTGTGGAAGCCGGAGGTTTATGCCGCCAAGAAACTGGATCAGAAGGATTTGGCGGAAAGAATCAGGAGGAGAATGAAGAAAGACTAAAGGCGAAAGTGAAGAATAATGGCAGAGGTTTATCACATACCGGCGATGCTGAAGGAGACGATTGAGGGCTTGAATATCAAGCCTGAGGGAGTGTATGTGGATGTGACGTTCGGCGGAGGGGGACACTCACGAGCGATTTTGGAAGAAATCGACCGCGTCGCTCAAAGTAGAAAGACCTTGCCCGGTTCGGACGGTGTCAAGCCACAGCTATATTCGTTTGATCAAGATATAGAGGCATATCGGAATGCGATAGATGACCCACGCTGGCAGTTTGTACACGGGAATTTCCGCTATCTGGCGAATTTCATGGATTATTACGGCGTGACGGAAATAGACGGGCTGATTGCGGATTTGGGAGTGAGCTTTCATCATTTTGACGAGGCGGAGCGCGGATTCAGTTTCCGGTTTGATGCGCCACTTGACATGCGCATGAACCAGAAAGCAGGTCAAACGGCGGCAGACCTTATAAATATATATAGCGAAGAAGAACTGACACGGGTGCTGGCACTTTACGGGGAATTGAAGAATGCACGGCAAATCGCCAGGAAACTGATTGCGGCACGACCGATAGCAACGACCGGGGATGTTTTAAACACTTTAGCAGAAAGAAAAAAGACCGTTGTGCCAAAAGAAGAAATCCTGATTACCCTGCCGGATTTGGAACCATGGAAGAAGAAGGAACTGACTTGTGTTTTTCAGGCGTTGCGGATTGAAGTAAATGACGAACTGGGTGCGTTGCGGGAAATGTTAGTCGCGGCAAAGGATTTGCTGAAGCCGGGAGGCAGGATTGTCGTGCTGACATATCATTCGTTAGAAGACAGAATCGTGAAGAACTTCCTCAGAAGCGGAAACCTGGAAGGCGAGATTGAGAAGGATTTCTACGGGAATATATTGAGCCCGTTCAAGTTGATTGAGAAAGGCCGAAGTGCAAGTGCCGAGGAAGTGGAACGCAATCCGCGAGCACGAAGCGCCAAGTTGCGAGTGGCTGAAAAACTATGAAGACAAGAAAAATACAGGGATTTCTGAACGGAGAATTGCTCCGAAGCCAATGGGTGCGCAATCAGTACAAACTGATAGCGCTCATTGTGGGACTGGTGTTCCTGTATATTTTGGCGGGATACCGGTCTATGCAACAACAACATCGGCTGACGGATTTGCGGAAAGAGGTGCGGGACAAGAAGTTCGAGTATTTGACGCTATCCACGGAATTGGCTACTGTGACCCGTCAATCGCGTGTGGTAAAGGAATTAGAACAAAGAGGAAGCAAACTGAAAGAGAATAAAAAGCCGATGGTACGAGTCAAGTAAGGGAAGACAGGGCAAGCGACAGGTTTTAGGCAATGAGTGACAACCAGAGAGATACGATTTTACGATTTGCGGCGATATTTCTGTTAATCGCAGCAGGCTTTGCGGCTGTAGTCGTGAAGATTGTTGTCATTCAAACCAAAGAACGTGAGCAATGGCTGAATATCGCGACGCAGCAAGTCAAGACAGACCAGCCGATTGTGGCAACCAGAGGCAATATATTGGACTGTGAGGGCAGGTTGTTGGCATCAAGTATGCCGCAATATTACGTTAAGATGGACACGCGTGTTGAGGCTTTGCATTTGGGCGGAGACACTTTGTTTTACAAGTATGTCGATTCGATTGCGGACGGAATGAGCCGGATCGTCGGCGACCGGACCAGTGAGGAATACAAACGAATCATGGTGAATGCGTTCAAAAGCAAAAACAAAAAGGAGCGTGTTATCCATAAACTGTCGAAACGGCGGATTACCTATACCGAAATGAAGGAAATCAAACAGTTGCCGTTAGTGAGACGTGGCGTTTATAAATCAGGTATCGAGTTCGAGAACCAGCATCGGCGTGTGAAACCGTTCGGCAGTCTGGCAAGCCGGACAATCGGTAGTATTTACGGCGAAGGCGGTTACGGAAATGCGGGTTTGGAGAAGGGGTTTGACAAAGAACTTGCAGGAAAAGACGGTGTGAGCACAAGGCAGCGCATCGGCGGAAGATGGGAAAATGTGACGGTTGAAGAAGAAGTGGACGGACTGGATGTGGTGACGACGCTGAATACGGATTTGCAGGATATTGTCGAGACGGCTTTGCGCGAACGATTGCAGGCGACCAATGCGGATTGGGGCTGCTGTATTCTGATGGAGACGAAAAACGGGCATATCAAAGCCATTTCGAACCTTGACAGGAATACTGACGGAAGCTATTCGGAGACGATGAATCACGCTGTGACGCGGGTGGAACCCGGGTCAACGTTCAAGACGATTGCGCTGATGGCTGCGTTGGATGACGGAAAAATCGGATTGTACGACACGATTAAGGTTCACCGCGATGGCTGGATGTATCTGGGCAAATCCAAACACACGGATTCTCATCCGAAGGATACGATTTATACGGTTCGGAGCGCGTTGGCAATCAGTTCGAATATCGCGTTGGCGAAGATTATAACGAAAGCCTATGACGGAAATGCGGAGAAGTTCGTGCGGAAACTGGAAAAGATGAATCTGAGGGATAGTTTCTACAGCGAAATTCCGGGTGCAGACGGGCCGAGAATACAGATTCCGAATGATGCGGTAACGATTAGCAAGATGGCCTACGGCTATTCGGTGGAGTTGAGTCCGATGCAGATTTTAGCGTTTTACAACGGCATCGCGAACAACGGAAAAATGGTTCGTCCGATGTTAGTAAGCGAGTTGCAGCAGGACGGAATGACGGTGAAGGAATACAAAACGGAGACCATCAAATCGTCTATGTGCAAGAAATCGACGCTGAACGATATCCGGTTGTGCCTGCATGACGTGGTTTGGGACAATAACCTCGGAACGGCTTCCGTGCGCAAATGGGCAGGAAAGATTGTCGCATACAAGGCGCAAAGCGAGTTGGTTCATATTGCCGGCAAGACGGGCACGGCGCAGTTGTTTATCCCGCATCGCGGGTATTCGGGTAAAAACCACCGTATGACGTTTGTGGGATATTTTCCGGAGGAAGCACCGCAATATACGTGCATTTGTATGATTGAAAACCCGAGAAACTGGCCGGCATATGATGCGGGGTACGATTGCGGAAATGTAGTGCGGACAATTGCCGAAAAGACAATTGCATATAGCGATTGCTACGGGATTAATGAAGGAAATTTGGTTTTAGAAAAGCGATAGACTATGAAACTGAAGGATTTATTGGCGGTAATCGAGCCGTTGAAAGTGGTAGGCGATGAGAATGTCGAGATTACCGGCATTCAGTTTGATTCGCGCAAAGTGGAGACGGGGAATCTGTTTGTTGCACAGGTCGGCACGGCAGTAGATGGACATGAGTTCATTGATGGTTGTGTCGCCAAAGGTGCGGCGGCAGTAGTGCTGTCGAAGGATGAGTTTCTGCCTGCTGCGGCAAGTGACATGTGCTATGTGCTTGTGGAAAACACCGACAAAGCGTTGGGTCTGATGGCAAGCAAGTGGTTCGGGGAACCAAGCAGGAAGATGAAGCTGGTCGGTGTAACCGGAACCAATGGCAAAACAACGATAGCCACCTTATTATATAAACTCACGCGCGCGATGGGACACAAGGCAGGGCTGCTTTCGACGGTGATGAATTATGTGGACGAAGAATCTGTTCCTGCCACACACACAACGCCGGACGCGCTGGAATTGAACAGTTTGCTGGCGAGAATGGTTGAGGCTGGTTGTGAGTACGCATTTATGGAAGTTTCGTCGCACGCCATTGCGCAGGAACGGATTGCTGGCCTGGACTTTGACGGATCCTTGTTCACCAACTTGACACGTGACCATATTGACTATCACAAGACGTTTGACAACTACCGCGATACCAAGAAACGGCTGTTTGACGGATTGAAAAAAGATGCTTTTGCCGTAACGAATAAGGATGACCGGAACGGGCTCGTAATGACGCAAAATACGAAGGCGAAGGTCTATACTTATTCGGTACGCGCAATGGCGGACTATCGTGCGCAGATACTTGAGGAAGGCTTTGAGGGGATGTTGCTGAATATGGACGGACAGGAGGTGTTTGTGCCGTTGGTGGGACGATTTAACGTCAGCAATCTGCTTTGTATTTATGGCGCGGCACTGAATCTTGGTTTTGAGAAAATGGACGTGTTGCGCGTGTTGAGTACGCTGAAACCAGTAAACGGACGCTTTGAGACGATTCGTAGCCCAAAAGGATGGACAGCGATTGTGGATTATGCGCACACACCGGATGCGGTGGAGAATGTCATCCAGACGATTAACGAAATTCGCAAGGGCAAACTCATTACTGTTGTAGGCTGTGGCGGAAATCGTGACAAAGGCAAACGACCGATGATGGCGCAGATTGCGAAACGCGGAAGCGACCAACTGATTTTGACGTCCGACAATCCGCGTGACGAGGAACCTGAAGATATTTTGCAGGACATGGCGGCAGGTCTGGCGGAAGACGAATTGCGTTCGACGCTGATAATTGTGGACCGCGAATCAGCTATCAAAACGGCTTGTACGATAGCGCAGGCAGGCGATGTGGTGCTTGTGGCAGGGAAAGGACATGAGGATTACCAGATTATCAAAGGCGTGAAGCACCACTTCGACGACCATGAAGTAGTACGAAAAATGATTTGATTATGCTATATTCTTTATTTGAACATTTTAGTAATGTATTGGGAGCGCGATTGTTCACTTACATTTCGTTCCGTGCGATAATTGCCGGAGTAATTGCGCTGTTGGTCAGTGTATTCTTTGGCAGGTTTTTCATCAATCTGCTCCATCGCAAGAACATCTCCGAGACACAGCGGGACGAGAAACTGGACCCGTTTAATGTGGCGAAGAAAGGTGTGCCTACGATGGGAGGCATCGTAATCTTGGTAGCAATCCTTGTGGCAAGCCTGCTGATGGGCAAACTGAGTAATGTGTATATGCTGCTGATGTTGGCGACCACGGTTATTCTCGGGGCACTTGGCTTCGCAGACGACTATATCAAGACTTTCCGCAAGAACAAGGACGGCTTGAATGGCTGGGTGAAAATCGGCGGACAGGTGGCGCTTGGTCTGCTGATTGGTCTGACTTTGCGTTACAGCCCGCTTTGCACGATGAATGAGACCGTCAACACGCGAATCGAAAATAACATTGAGGTTGTAGAGAAATCGCCGGAAGTCAAATCCACTCGCACAACGATACCTTTCTTCAAAAACCACAACTGCAACTATGCGGATATGTTTGCCTTCTTGGGCGAAGAAAACATGTACCGCGCAGGTTGGATTTTCTTTGTGCTGCTGACGATTTTCGTGGTGGCGGCAGTCAGCAACGGCGCCAACCTCAACGATGGTATGGACGGCATGTGTGCTGGAAACTCGGCAATAATAGGTGTGGCGTTGATTGTGCTGGCATACGTTAGTGGTTCGTACGTTTGGGCGGACTATTTTGATGTGATGTATATTCCGGGCAGCGAAGAATTGGTAGTGTTCCTTGCGTCATTTGTGGGCGCGTTGTTGGGTTTCCTTTGGTGGAACGGTTTTCCGGCACAGATATTCATGGGCGATACTGGCAGTTTGACAATCGGCGGAATTATTGCCGTGAGTGCGATTATCATTCACAAAGAGTTGCTGATCCCGATTTTGTGCGGCGTGTTCCTTATGGAAAGCGTGTCGGTTATTCTGCAAACGCAGGTCTATAAATTCTACAAGAAACGCGGGCAACATGTGCGCATTTGGAAACGCACGCCGTTGCATGACCATTTCCGCACGTCTGTTGAACAAGTACTAAAGTTCGACCCGACCTGCGTTATCCGCTTCAAAGGAAGCAAAGACCTTCACCATGAGACGAAGATTGTACTACGTTTCTGCCTTGTGACGCTTATTTTGGCCGCATTTACCATTTTGACATTGAAGATAAGATGAGTAAGATTGTTATTCTCGGCGCAGGCGAAAGCGGAACAGGTGCCGCTATTCTCGCCAAAGAAAAAGGCTTTGAGGTCTTTGTTTCCGATATGGGCGAAATCAAGGCGCCATATCGTGCGTTGTTGGACCAGAACGGAATAGCATGGGAAGACGGACAACACACGGAATTGCGGATTTTGAATGCTGATGAAGTGATTAAATCGCCTGGCATTCCTTTGACAGCGCCGCTGATTCAAAAACTTCAGGAACTCGGCACACCGATTATTTCGGAAATCGAGTTTGCGGCACGTTATACCAAAGCCAAAATGATTTGTATTACCGGCTCGAACGGCAAAACGACAACCACTTCGCTGATTTTTGACATCTTGCGTCGTGCCGGTTTGAATGTCGGTCTGGCGGGAAATATTGGAGCGTCGCTGGCTTTGCAAGTGGCGCATGAAAACCACGACTACTACGTTATTGAATTGTCATCCTTCCAACTTGACAATATGTACGATTTCCGTGCGAATATTGCTATTTTGCTCAATATCACGCCTGACCATTTGGACCGATATAATTTTGAGTTCCAAAACTACGTCAACGCCAAATTCCGCATCACACAGAACCAGACGAAGGACGATGCGTTCATATATTGGTCGGAAGACCCGGTAATCGACCGTGAAATAAAAAAGATGTCACTTGGTGCGACACTCTATCCGTTCGGTAAGTCCGGTAACGCGGCGTATATTCGCGGAAACGATTTGGTGGTTGAAGCGGCTGAACCGTTGGTCATGCCTTATGCAGAACTTTCGCTGCAAGGCAAACACAACCAACTCAATTCCATGGCGGCATCTATCGCGGCACAAGTCCTGCATATCAAGAATGAAACCATCCGAGAGTCGCTGAAGCAGTTTGCAGGTGTGGAACACCGTCTGCAGTATGTGGCAACGGTTCGTGGCGTGCGGTGGATTAACGACAGCAAGGCGACGAACGTTAATTCCTGTTGGTATGCGCTGGAGTCGATGACTACGCCGACCGTGCTTATCCTTGGTGGAAAGGACAAAGGTAATGATTATTCCGAAATCGACGAACTGGTGCGTCAGAAGTGCCACACGCTCGTTTTTATGGGCTTGCACAATGAAAAACTGCGCGAACATTTTGGCGGTTTCGGACTGAAAATCATAGATACAGACAACTTGCAAGATGCGGTGAACGGTGCATACAACGCCGCTAACGAAGGTGACACAGTCTTGCTTTCGCCATGTTGTGCTTCATTTGATCTGTTCAAAAGTTATGAAGACCGTGGCGACCAATTTATGGCAGCGGTGCGCAAACTATGATGAAACGCTTTGATTTGAAATATGTTGACAAAACGTATTGGGTGCTTTTCCTGACGTTGGTTGTGGTGGCGATAATCGCGCTGTTCTCGGCGGGAAGTACGTTGGTTTATGAGCGCCACTCGGTACTTGGTCCGGTGTTGTCGCAGATGCTTTTTCTGTTTCTTGGTATTGCGATAGCATTTTTTATCCAATTTGTGCCGAGCATGTATATTCGTGCCGGAGGCTATGTGTTGTTGGGAATTTCGTTGTTGTGCTTGTATTTTATAATGCTTTTCCCGCATAGTTCGATGGTGGCAACGATTAACGGCGCCAGCAGATGGATGAAAATTGGCGGTTTCACGTTTCAGCCGTCCGAATTGGCGAAATTGAGCTTGATTATTGTAGTGGCGGATCTGTTGGCGCGGGTCAAAACAGAAGAGGACAAAAAGAAATATTTTTTCTGGACATTGGGGATTACTGCGGCAACGGCACTTCCGATTATGACGGGAAACCTGTCAACGGCTGTTCTGTTGGGTGGTATCGTGTTGTTGATGTGGTTCTTGGCGCGTTTGCCTTGGAAGTATATCTTGGCAACGGTCGGTATTGCTGCGGCATTGTTGGTGGCGGGTTATCTGATTGTTGAGTTTGGCTTTGTGCGAAAGCACAAAAAAATGGGCGGACCGTTTGCTCGTGCCGTGACGTGGGTTGGACGTATTGATGATATTTTTACGGAACACCACCAAGACGCGGCGGAATTCAAGTTGACGGACGATAACTACCAGCGCTCTATTGCCAAAGTGGCGGTAGCTCGTGGCGGTAAAACTCCGTTTGGAGTGTTGCCCGGCAATAGTCAGGAGCGCGACTTCCTGCCGCAGGCGTTTGCCGATTATATTTTTGCAATTATTGTGGAGGAATCAGGGCTTGTAGGCGCGATATTTCTCATGATTATTTATATCATGATTTTGTTCCGTGCATGTTTGACGAGCAGTCGTTTCGGTGATTATGCGGCGATGCTGATGGTGATGGGCTTGGCTTTGATGCTGACATGTCAGGCATTGGTATCGATGATGGTCGCTGTTGGTCTTGGACCTGTCACGGGACAGCCGTTGCCGCTTATTTCGCGTGGTGGAACGAGCGCTGTAATAACGAGTATTTACTTTGGTATCATTATGGCGGTCAGCCGCGAGCAGAAAGAACTGAAGGAACGTCAGGATTTGACAACCATCAAGTCGGAGGAAGAAGTGCCGGAAATAACGCTTGAATAAAAATCTGTAAATCGTAAATGACAAAATCGTAAATATCATGAAATACCTCATCTCCGGCGGAGGAACAGGTGGTCACATCTTCCCCGCAGTAAGTATTGCAAATGCATTGCGCGAGTTGGATCCCGAGGCGGAAATCCTCTTTGTTGGTGCGCTTGGTCGTATGGAAATGGAGCGTGTCCCGCAAGCGGGCTATAAGATTATCGGCCTGCCTGTGCGTGGCTTTGACCGCAAGCGTCCATGGAAAAATATCGCTGTACTTATCGACCTGCTACGTTCCATGCGCATGGCGAAGAAGATTATCAAGGACTTTCGTCCCGATGTCGGTGTCGGAGTTGGTGGTTATGCCTCTGGCGCAGCAATGAAGGTCGCCGCAAAAATGGGTGTGCCTATTTTGTTGCAGGAGCAGAACGGCTTTGCCGGCGTGACGAACAAACTGCTCAAAGATGATGCACAGAAGATTTGCGTGGCATACGAAAACATGGAGCGTTTCTTCCCGAAAGACAAGATTATCCTCACCGGCAATCCTGTCCGGCAGAATCTGTTGGAAGGCAAAAAACAAGCCGGCAACGGCAAGAAGACGCTGCTCATCATTGGTGGCAGTCTCGGTGCAAAAACCATTAACGAAGCGATTGCCAACGGCCTCGACCGTCTTGTCAAAGCAGGCATCAACATCGTCTGGCAGACTGGAAAGATTTATTATGATCAGTATAAGTCTCTTTCGGAATCCCGAAATCTTGAAATTCTGCCATTTCTGGCAGATATGCCTGATAGATATGCCACAGCAGACCTCGTCATTTCCCGTGCCGGAGCCAGTTCGATTTCCGAACTTTGCCTGCTCGGTAAAGCGTGCATTCTTGTGCCGTCGCCGAATGTGGCAGAGGATCATCAGACGCACAATGCGATGGCGCTTGTGAACAAAGACGCAGCCGTTTTGGTGCGTGACGCAGAAGCGGCAGACAAACTGGTTGATACAGCCCTTGCGCTCATTCAGGATGACCGGAAATTAATAGAACTGCGCAAGAATATTCTCACTCTTGCGCAGCCCGATTCTGCTCGTCGTATCGCGGAAGAAGTTATCCGCTTGGCGAAGAAATAACTATCGAATCATATCATCTCCGAAGAACGGCTGTAAAGCCTTCGGAATACGGATTCCCTCTTCGCATTGGTTGTTTTCCAACAACGCAGCTACGATTCTCGGCAGTGCCAGCGCGCTGCCGTTTAATGTATGCGCGATATAGACTTTTTTGTCCTCTGCCTTGCGGTAGCGGCATTTGAGACGGTTTGCCTGATAGGTATCGAAATTCGACGTACTTGACACTTCCAGCCAGCGGTGTTGTGCCTCCGAATATACTTCGAAGTCGTAGCACAGCGCTGCTGTGAAACTCATATCACCGCCACACAGACGCAGAATACGATACGGCAGTTCCAGTTTCTGCAACAGACCTTCCACATGCGCTAACATCTCGCGATGCGAAGCGTCCGAGTGGTCGGGTGTGTCAATGCGGACAATCTCAATCTTCGAGAACTCGTGCAGACGGTTCAGCCCGCGCACGTCCTTGCCGTAACTGCCTGCCTCGCGACGGAAGCACTCTGTATAAGCGCAATTCTTAATCGGCAGGTTCGCCTCGTCTATAATCTCATCGCGATAGAGGTTTGTCACGGGTACTTCCGCCGTCGGAATCAGATAGAGGTCATCCACTTCGCAGTGGTACATCTGCCCTTCCTTGTCGGGCAATTGGCCTGTTCCGTAACCGGAAGCGGCATTTACCACCGTTGGCGGCATAATCTCCATATAACCGGCTTTGTTGGCCTCTGCGAGGAAGAAGTTAATCAACGCCCGCTGCAGACGTGCGCCTTGTCCGATATACACAGGGAATCCTGCGCCGGAGATCTTCACGCCGAGGTCAAAGTCAATGAGGTTGTATTTTTTTGCCAGTTCCCAGTGTGGCAGTTTTGCAAACTCAGGTTGCGGGTCTTCGCTTGCAGGCCAGTCGCGCAAGGCGATACCGTTGCCGTCCGCATCAAACGATCGGTTGCCTTCCGCCAGTTTCTTCAGCGGTTCGCCGAAGTTCCAACCGCCGACCTTGACAGCCACATTGTCTTCTGCGCCGCGTCCTTCCGGAACGATGGAGTAGGGCACATTCGGAATCTGCAGCAACGCCTGGGTCTGTTTCTTTTCCGCCTCATCCATCTCTGCTTCAAGGGCTTTGATGTTCTCTTTCAGCTCACCGGTTTTGGCTTTGGCGGCTTCGGCTTCTTCGCGTTTGCCTTGTCCCATCAGCATACCGATGCTCTTGGAAATTTGGTTCATCTCTGCACTGGCTGCATCTTTCTTCTGTTGGGCGGCTTTGCGTTCCTGGTCAATGGCGATAACGCCTTCGATAGCTTCTCGCGCACCGGCAAAGTGTTTCTTCTCCAGTCCCGCGATGATGCCTTCCTTGTTTTCGTATATTTGTTTTAATGTCAGCATAGTCTTGATTCATAATAAAGAGTGGCAGCATGACGCCGCCACTCTTGTTGTTGTTTGGCGACACGTCGCCGCTGATTGCTTATTCCGCTACGGGAGCAATCGACACGTATGATTTGTTGTTACGTTTGCGGGTGAAAGTCACGATTCCGTCTGTCAGCGCATACAATGTATGGTCGCTTCCCATACCCATGTTCTGACCCGGATTGTGTTGTGTACCACGTTGACGAACGATGATGTTACCTGCTTTCGCGAATTGTCCGCCCCATATTTTTACGCCTAAACGTTTGCTTTCTGATTCACGGCCGTTCTTTGAACTACCGACACCTTTCTTATGTGCCATAATGTGTAATTTTTAATCTGTTGTTAAACTTTGCAATGTCAATTGTCAATTCTCAACTGTCAATTAACATACGATTTCCTTTACAATCACGTTCGTCAAATCTTGACGGTGGCCGGTCAGTTTCTTGTAACCTTTGCGGCGTTTCTTGTGGAACACGAGAATTTTTTCTCCGCGGCATTCGTTGTCAAGAACTTCGCAAACCACTTTTGCTCCCTTAACGGTCGGAGCACCTACTTTAATCTTGCCGTCGTTGTCAACGAGCAGCACTTTCTCGAACTCAACCACGGCGCCTTTCTCGGCTTCCATACGGTTGATGAACAGTTTCTTGCCAGCTTCTACTTTGAATTGCTGGCCTTGCATTTCTACAATAGCGTACATTTAATTAATTGTTTTTAATGGATTCTCCAATCTTCAAATTTTCCATACGGCTTCAGCCGATTGTTTGAGGCTTTGCCGAGATAAGAAATCTTCAAATCTTCAAATCCGAATTCCATCGTGCAGGCGGCTTATCGCCGGGCTTCCATACTGCTAAATTCAAATCTTCAAATTCTCAAATCTTCGATTTCTCAATCTTCAAATTCTCAAATCTTCAAATTTTCAAATTCTCATGTATTGCCGACGGGCGTCTTTTTCAAGCCTGAACACGAAAAAGCCTGCAAAAGTACTGCTTTTTTTTCATTCCCGCAAATTTTTCTGCATTTTTTTGTAAGAATTTGCATATTTTGTGTTTTAACCGCATAAAATTTCGTCTGAAATCCATTACTTGTTTGGAAATCTTCACTTGTCTGAAATTCTTCGCCTGTCTGAAATTCTTCGCTTGGCTGAAAATCTTCGCCTGTCTGAAATTCTTCGCTTGGCTGAAAATCTTCGCCTGTTAATATATTTCATCTGAAATCCTTCACCTGTCAATCATAAAGTGTCATTTCACTTCTCCCTATTTTATCCGAATGTTAACCGAATGTTAACCATATGTTAACCATATGTTAACCGAATGTTACTACCGTCAAATAGTGGAGGGTAAGGATATCTAAAAGAGTCCTTTCTGAATTCCTTCTGATCTCGCAAAACAATGAAATCCAAGAAAAATACGTTTTTATTTGCATAAATAAAAAAAATGTTGTACCTTTGCGCGTTTTTTATAAATTAAGGGTAAAATGGCTATTAAAGAACAGACTAACAAACAGGAACTTGGTCAGGAGGCGCAGAAAGCGCACTCAAAGATTGTTGCAAAATGGAATCTCATCCTTATAGGCGTGTCATTCCTGATAATCGTATTGGGCTTTGCGTTGATGGCAGGCGCTCCAAGTGGCGCGACCGAATATAACCCCGACATCTTTTCTGTCCGGCGAATCACTGTCGGACCGATGATTTCGTTGGCTGGCTTTGTGTTGATGATTGTTGCCATTCTTTGGCGTCGCAAGGCCAAATGATAAAGTAAAAATGCTTAAATAATTGAATGCTATGTCTTGGTGGGAAGCGTTGATTTTAGGTATTGTGCAGGGCCTTACGGAGTTTCTGCCTGTATCGTCATCCGGTCATTTGACTATTGGTCAGACCTTGTTGGGAGTTGAGTTTGCCGAAGGCGACATGCTGCTTTTTGATGTCATTGTCCACGCCGCAACGGTTTGTTCGACGTTGGTCATTCTCTGGAAAGAGGTGGCATGGTTGTTGCGAGGCACTTTTACGACTACGGCTTGGAACGAAGAAAAGATATATGCCGGCAAGATTTTACTTTCGATGATTCCGGTTTTTGTGGTTGGTATGTTCTTTAAGGACAAGGTGGAAGCAATATTTGGCAGTGGATTGCTTGTTGTCGGTTGCTGCCTGCTGGTAACGGCGACATTGCTTGCATTTGCACATTTCGCAAAGCCACGTCAAAAAGAGCAAATCGGATGGCTGGACTCGTTTATTATCGGTATTGGACAGGCGCTTGCCGTGTTGCCGGGATTGAGCCGTAGTGGTACTACTATTGCCACTGGTTTGTTGCTCGGAAACAAAAAAGAGCAGGTCGCTCAGTTCTCTTTTTTGATGGTCTTGGTGCCGATACTCACTTGAGTGTCTGGGCGTTGTTGGTCGGATTCGTGGCGGCTTTTGTTACAGGTTGTGCCGCATGTCGATGGATGATTGCGGTTGTGAAGAAGAGCAAATTGATTTATTTTGCAATCTACTGCCTCTTGATAGGCGTGTTTGCCATCGTTTATGGACTTTGTTGAGGGAGAGATAATTGCGTTTGACAAGCCCTACAAATGGACGAGTTTCGATGTCGTGGGTAAGGCACGTTGGTTATTGTGTCATGCCTTGGGCGTGAAGAAACTGAAAGTCGGGCACACTGGTACATTAGATCCGCTGGCGACAGGTGTGGTGGTCGTTTGTACAGGCAAAAAAACGAAGCAGATAGACCAATTACAATATGCCACCAAGGAATATGTGGCGACTTTGCAACTCGGAGCAACCACACCAAGTTTCGATTTGGAGAAACCGATTGATGCCACTTATCCGACAAATCATATAACCCGCGACTTGATAGATGCGGTTATACCGACATTTTTGGGCGAACAATGGCAGGTCCCGCCGATGTTCAGTGCAGTAAAGGTGGAAGGTAAACGGGCGTATGAGTTGGCACGCAAAGGGCAAGAAGTGGAACTGAAACCGAAACTCTTGGTGATAGATGAGATTGAAGTGCTGTCTTTCGATGCGGAAAAAATGCAACTGGTGATTCGTGTGGTTTGCTCCAAAGGAACGTATATCAGGGCTTTGGCACGGGACATCGGACAGCGGTTGGACAGCGGCGCACACCTCATTGCGTTGCGCAGGACAAGAGTGGGGGATATTACTTTGCAGGATTGCATTAACTTTGAAACTTTTGAAAAATTAGTATATGAAACTTAGTCAATTCAAATTCAAATTGCCTGATGAACTGATTGCTCAGTTTCCGGCTGCGTATCCGGAAGATGCGCGTATGATGGTTTTACACCGCAAGACCGGTGAAATCGAACACAAAAAAGTTGCGGACATTGTGGAGTATTTCGGTGAAGGAGACCTTTTTATCTTCAACGACACAAAGGTTTTTCCGGCACGCTTGTTCGGAAAAAAGGAAAAAACTTTGGCGAATATTGAGGTGTTCCTGCTCCGGGAACTGAATCACGCAACACGCTATTGGGACGTGATTGTTGATCCTGCCCGTAAGATTCGTGTCGGAAATAAACTGTTCTTTGACGAAGACCCGACAATCGTGGCGGAAGTAGTCGATAATACAACTTCCCGTGGTCGTACATTCCGCTTCCTGTCGGATTATGCCGAGTGGGAATACATTGAGCGTTTGTATGCCTTGGGAACGACTCCTCTGCCGAAATATATCCGTCGTCCGATGGATGAGGAAGTGAAGGAGGAATATGACCGCATATTCCGCGGTCAGCCGGTTGAAGAGATGGATGAAGAGCGCTACCAGTCGATTTTCGCGAAGAAAATTGGCGCTGTGGCAGCTCCCGCTTCATGCCTCCATTTCTCAAAGCAACTCGTAAAACGTCTGGAAATTAACGGAGTCGAATACACGACCCTTACATCACACGTTGGTTTGGGCAATTTCAAGGCAATCGATGTAGATGACCTGACGAAGCACAAGAGCGACTCCGAGCAGATTTTTGTGCCGCAGGAACTCGTGACTGCTGTGGACAAGGCACATGCTGCCCATACGAAAGTCTGTGCAGTAGGAACGGAGGTTATGCGGGCTTTGGAGCACGTCGTTGGTACCGGCGGACAACTCAAACCCTACGAAGGTTGGACAAGCAAGTTCATCTATCCGCCTTATGACTTTACTGTGGCTAACACGTTCTTTGCCAATTTCTATATGCCTCAATCCAGTCAGTTGATGGTTTCGGCTGCTTTCGGCGGTTACGAGAATGTAATGCACGCTTATGAAGTGGCTGTTGAGGAAGGCTATCGTTTTGGCGATTATGGAGATGCAATGCTGATAATCAATTAGTTATGGAAGTTAGAATAGACGAATCGTGGAAGCGTGTGCTGCAACCCGAGTTTGACAAACCTTACTTTGAGTTGCTCACTTCGTTTGTGCGGAACGCCTATCGGACAAAACAATGCTTTCCGCCTGCGAGACTGATTTTCAATGCCTTCGATTCATGTCCGTTTGACAGGGTGCGGGTGGTTATAATCGGTCAAGATCCGTATCATGAAGTCGGGCAAGCGCACGGATTATGTTTCTCCGTGAATGAAGGCGTTGCGATTCCGCCGTCGTTGGAAAATATCTACAAGGAACTTAATCGCGACCTTGGCAAACCTATTCCGGCTTCGGGCGATTTGAGCGATTGGGCAAGGCAGGGAGTCTTGTTGCTCAATGCCACTTTGACGGTGGAGGCGCATCGCGCCGGAAGCCACCAGAACAAAGGCTGGGAGGAACTGACGGATGCTGCCATTGCAGCGCTGAATCGGGAACGGGAACATATTGTCTATATGCTGTGGGGCGCATATGCCCAGCGGAAAGGACAGTATATCGACCGCCGCAAAAACCTTGTGCTGACAGCTCCGCATCCGAGTCCCTTGTCCGCATATCGCGGGTTTATCGGTTGCGGGCACTTCTCGGCGGCAAACAATTACCTCATTCGTCACGGTGAACCGCCAATAAATTGGTAAATGAGAAAATGAGTAAATGAGAAAATGAATAGACTGCTCCTCATAGATGCTTATGCGATGATTTATCGTGCTTACTACGCCTTCATCAAATCACCGCGAATGAACTCCAAAGGCGAAAACACCTCGGCGGTTTATGGCTTTGTGGTACTTTTGGAGGACTTGCTCAAGCGCATCAAACCAACCCATATTGCTGTGGCTTTCGACCCGCATGGACCGACTTTCCGCCACGAGGCTTTTGAGCAATACAAGGCCCAAAGACCCGAAACGCCCGAAGACATCCGCCGGGCGGTGCCGATTATTCAGGATATCCTTGCCGCAATGAATATTACCGCTTTGGAAGTGCAGGGCTTTGAGGCGGATGATGTGATTGGCACGCTTTCCGGACTTGCTGAAAAAGCAGGTTTTGAGGTCTTTATGGCAACGCCCGACAAGGATTATGGTCAGTTGGTGACAGAGCGCGTGCACATGTACCGCCCGCGTCATACTGGCGGATTCGAGCAGATGGGGCCTGCTGAAGTCTGCGCCAAATACGGACTGCAAAGCAAGGAACAGGTTATCGATTTGCTCGCTTTGATGGGCGATGCGTCGGATAATATACCTGGCTGCAAAGGAGTAGGGGAGAAAACGGCGGTGCAACTGCTCACGCAGTTTGGCAACATCGAAAACCTGCTTTCTCGCACGGATGAACTGAAAGGTGCATTGAAAACAAAGGTCGAGACCCAAGCGGATATGATTCGTTTCTCGAAGTTCTTGGCAACCATTCGCACGGATGTACCGATTGCCTTTGAGCCGGACAAATTGCTTGTGCAGGAAAAGGACTGGACACGGCTTCGCCCGTTGTACGAGGCGTTGGAGTTTAACTCTTTCCTCCGCAACGCGCCTGCTGTGCAGAACGCCCCGAAAGAGACTCCAAAAGCGTCTCCTGCAACGCCGAAAAAGAACGAACTGACCCTTGACCTCTTTGCCGAATCCGACAATCAACCCGATGCCCCAATAAATAGTCCAATTGTCAATCGTCCAATTGTCAATACTATCGAGGCCCGTTTGTGTTCATATCTTCTCAATCCCGAACTGGCCTTCAATCCGTATCGCGAGCCGGATTGGGCGGCGCTAAAAGCCAATCCGTCGCTGTGGAATCTGTACAACGAGGTTGAACTGCCCTTAGTGCCTGTTCTTCGCAAAATGGAGCAGGCTGGTGTCCGTTTTGACCTTGATTTGCTCAAACTGGCTGAAAAACAGCTGTCCGAAGAACTGAGTGCTTTGGAGGCAGAAATCACCAACCTTGCTGGCACTCCATTCAATATAAATTCCCCGCGACAAGTCGGCGAAATCCTTTTCGACCGCCTCAAATTGGACGAAAAAGCCAAAAAATCCAAGTCCGGACAATACTCCACGTCCGAGGAAATCCTCCAATCTCTCAATGACAAACATCCGATTGTGGGCAAAATCTTGGAGCAACGCGAACTGAAAAAACTCATTTCAACTTATATTTCTGCCCTGCCGACCTACATCAATCCGCAAACGGGCAAGATTCACACCACGTACAACCAAACCGTTACTGCTACAGGTCGTTTGAGCAGCAGCAACCCGAACTTGCAGAATCTGCCCGTTCGAACCGAGCGTGGACAACTCATCCGGCGTGCCGTGATTGCGGACGAAGGCTGCCTGTTCCTGAGTGCCGACTATTCGCAAATCGAACTCCGGCTCATGGCACATTTCTCGCAGGACCCGCATTTGCTGGCTGCTTTCCGAAACGGACAAGACATTCACGCGGCTACCGCTGCCAAAATCTTCAATGTCCCGATTGAATCTGTTACCAAAGAGCAACGCCGGCGTGCCAAAACTGCCAACTTCGGTATCATTTACGGTATTTCGGCATTCGGACTTGCACAGCAGCTCGATTGTTCCCGTTCCGAAGCAAAAGCCTTGATTGATGGCTATTTTGCAGCATTCCCCAAAGTGATTGATTACATCGAATCGCAGAAGCGCTTTGCCCGCGAACACGGCTTTGTTGAGACTTTGTTTGGCAGACGTCGTTATTTGCCGGACATCAATTCCCACAACGCAACGGTTCGTTCCTTTGCCGAACGGAATGCCGTTAATGCGCCGATTCAAGGCACAGCCGCCGACATCATCAAAATGGCTATGATTGCCATCGACCACGATTTTCAAATCTTCCAATCTTCAAATCTTCCAATCTCCAAATCTTCAAATCTCCAAATGATTTTGCAGATTCACGACGAACTTTGCTTCAACGTCCCCGAAGCGCAGATTGAGCAGGTGAAAGATTTGGTGGTTCGCGAAATGCAGAATGTGGTTCATTTGTCGGTACCTTTGGTTGTCGAAGCTGCTTATGGTCACAACTGGCTCGAAGCGCACTAAAAATGCACAGGAATTTCCTTGCCAAACACGATAGATTTACGATAGATTTACGTTAGATTCACGATAGATTGACGATACATTATCGGATGTTTGCATAAAGATGACAAAGTTTAGGGCATACATATTATTCAGCATAATTTTCTTCTGCGATACTCTTTTCGCAGCAGGAAAACCGACCTTGACCTGTGTCTATGATGCTTTGTGCAAATACAATATGTTCACAACTTTTATCGTTGATTACACCGATGACGGCACTTACGGCACTTCTTTGCGCTATGCTTATCAATATACCGCAGACGGAAATACATGGCAAACGTTGTCCAAGGGAAATCGCATGGCATACACCCACTATACCGACATGTTACACGAAGGTTGGTATCGGGTGGCGGTCGGAAATGCAGAAACTATAGACAACCTTGACCAATGTACGTTCAGCGCCCCGATGTTCATGCCCGAAGCCGAAACCTGCACACGCCTTGTTCCTGAACCGGTAGAAGACGAGGATAACCCGTACGTTTGCGAACAGGGTACCTTGCTTTTTCGTGAAGACTTTGGTGGTAATTCCCCGTCAGACCCGATTCTCAGCACAACGCCGTTGGCAACGATGGATAATACCCGGTATCATCTGCAAACAACACTCAATACAGGTGGTGCTTCGGGGCATTATTGGATTACCAAAACAGGCTGGGACAATGGCAATCGGAAAGGAACGAGAGACTATACTGCCGACTATTGTAACATGTATGGTCAATGGCATGTCCAGGACGATCATACGTATTTTGAAGATTATTCGCGCGGATATTTCCTTGAAGTGGACGGACAAGGAGGAAATTCGCCGTTCTATACTACCGAAATTGAAGTGTGCCACGAGTTGGACTTGTCCTTCTCTGCCTATGTGGCTAACGTCATGACCGCGGCGCAATACAACCATCTGGGCAGTGGTACGTTAAAGCCACAGGTTCGCTTTGTCGTTACGGACGCAGAAACGAATGCTGTAATTGGAGAATCGTCTTCCGGACCTGTTGAACCGGATACCAGATGGCTTGGGGTAACTAGCGCAGAGATGTATCACTCTGCCAAGTGGAATCTGGTCGGTATGAATTTCAAGGTGCCTCAAGGCGTTAATAAAGTCAAATTATCCATATTTAATGATGTAGATGGAACAGGATCTGGTAACGACTTCGCGATGGATGATATTGAAATCCACCTCTGCACGCCTACCGTAACCGTAACGTCCGAAGAAGAAGTCTGTGTCGGCTTTGATTATACCCTTAAAGCCTTTGTCACGGACGACAGTTCCTTCCCGGAACCGTTTGAGTATCGTTGGGAGCATTCGGCTGACAGCATCACTTGGGAAACCAAAGTATTCAAGTCTGCCAATCGTGATTCAACCATTCACAACGTCAAGGAAAGTGATGCCGGCTGGTGGAGGCTGATTGTCGCCGGACACGGAAATATTGACCATCCGAACTGCCGCGCCGTGAGTCAGCCGTTCAAACTGAACGTAACCAAGTGCAATCTGAAGCAGAACGAATTCTGCTCGGACGGTGTCTTGCTTTTCAAGGAAGACTTTGGCGGAAACGAAATCACAGATGCCGCTTTATCTGTCAATCCTGTTCCCGGAATGTCTGATGCCTACAAGCAAATGACCGAGTTACAGACCCAAATCCAGCGCGGTACTTACCTCGTAACGAAATCAGGCTTCTGCTATGGCGATACTACCGCTTGGCAAAGCGCCCAAACAGAAGAGGAAATGCGCCAACGTTCATCCATTTGGTTCATTCAGGACGATCATACATATCCCAACGACAAAAAACGCGGTTACTTCTTGGAAGTCGAAGGCGCAAAAGACAAGGAGCGGCTCTATCAGTCGCCCGCCATACCTATTTGTGAAGGAGCACGATTGAGCTGTAGCGCTTTCGTGGTTAATTTGATGACACCGGCACAGTATGACGCGCTCATCGCGATGCATCAGAGTCCTTATGTTCCCACTTTGCGCTTTGTAATCCGTGATGCCGAAACAAATACGGAATTAGTGTCATTCCTTACGGACCAGATTGAGCCGGACACGGAACTGACAGGCTTGCAGGACTGGCGTTTTTCTGCCGCTTGGCAACAGGTCGGCGCAACGTATTTGGCAAAATCAAATGTCTCATCTGTTCAACTGGAGATTTACAACGAAAATACCCAATCAGGACAGGGAAACGACTTTGCCATAGATGATATTGAAATCCGTCTCTGTCTTTCCGATGTGCAAATCACCAATACCGAACATAATCTCTGTCAGGATTCTCCTTTCCGCTTTAACGTGGCTTTGAGTGACCCGTCTTTATTGCCCGATGACGTGGCTTACCAATGGTATTTCTCAAAAGATAATGAAACGTGGCAACCGATTGCCGGAGCAGACTCGTTGCCGTTAACCATCAACAAGTTGAAAATAGACCAACATACGGGTTGGTACAAAGTTGTTTTAGGCCCGAAAGCAAGTATTGATAATCCTGTCTGCTGTGCCGAAAGCGAACCCTATCAATTGTACATAGCCGATTGCACGCCGCTGGTACTGCCGCAGTTCGCGCTACATAATGCCAATTGGGTCTGCATGGATTCAAGTTACTGCTTTGACTTGGACACGCTGAATAAAACCACTTTTACCAAAATGCCGTACAGTTATGCGTGGGATTATTCCACGGACAGCATTACTTGGAAACAACGCACGACAGACTTGGTGCTTTGCCTGCCCAAAGTGGCTTTGGCGGATTCAGGTTGGTATCGTTTGCGTTTGAAATATGAACAATGGCCGCATTTTGTTTACGATACAACTGTTTTCCGTTTGCGCACGGAAGATTGCACACCACCGCCGTTACCGATTGTCAACATCACAAGTGATGCGGTTGCCTGCTTGGATTCAACCTACTGCTTTGAGTTTGAGGTCACAAATGCTGCGGCTATCCCTGATACTGCCGAATTTAACTATCGGTGGGAATTTACTCGCAACAGTCGTAAATGGGGTTTCTATTCGGAAGGCGAGATATTGTGTATTCCTGCTGTTTCTGCCGCCGACTCAGGTTGGTATAGACTGGTCGTAACATACGAACATCCCGCCATTGAAGGCAGTTATACCACCAAGTCCTTCCGTTTTGATGTCATACAATGTGAAGCACCTGTAGATCCAGAGCCAGAACCAGAGCCCGAACCGGAGCCAGAACCGGAACCTGAGCCTGAACCGGAACCCGGACCTGAACCACAACCCGAGCCTGAACCGGAACCACAACCTCAGCCAACACCTGTGCCGGTAATAATTGAGATGGATACTACCGTTTGTGACACATTGATGCCGATTTCTTGGAGAGGCATAACGTGGCAGGAAGCAGGAACAGTAACCGACACCCTCAAATACAAGGCTGGTACAGATAGTGTGTATATAAGTCAGAGCCTGATTGTAGAGCCTTGTTGCCCGGAAGTGCAAACCTTCCGTATAGACACGGTGGTTTGTGACACGTTACTGCCGTTTATGTGGCAATTTGGCGATACGATGCTGCTATTTGATGCCGTAGGCGAAAAAGAAATATCGTATCCTCACCATAAATGGAAAAACTGCATGGGCAAGACTTACACGTTCCATTTGGATACCGTATTATGCGAAAGGCTATATCCGATAATCGTCAACAAATATAACTGGGTTATTCTTTGCGACAATATCCGTGTAGCGGAATTTTTCCCGGACCGTCACGCCGTGGCTTATACTTGGTACAAGAATGGCGAAGTGATAGCCGGTGCCACGGAAGACGACTACTCGGAAAAGAATGAGTTAGAGGGAATATTCCAATTGTATTTGACATTAGACAACCAAAAGACAGTCAAGTCAAACATTTTGTACATCAATAAAGAAGAACTGCCCGAAACCTGCATTGCCTGCTACAACCATCTCGGCTGCTCTTTCCCGATTGATATACCCGAGTCAGAATTGCCTTCCGGCATGTATATATACGTTTACCAACGCGGAGAAACTATCCGCACAGAGAAAATCCTTATCCCGTAAATGAAGCGTCTGCTAATAGCCATATTACTTTTCAGTTCCTGTGTGCTTCATGCTCGCTCATATCTTGACGCAGGCTTGCGTGCCGGTTTAAGCGGGCTTATCTATGACTGTGAGTACGGCGGAACTTCCCCTGGCTACCATCTGGCGGTTGACTTAGGTTATTTGTACAAATCGCCTTATTGGATTGCTTTCCGCGTCGGTGCAAGTATAGAGACGGCTTCGTCATCTTACCGCAAAACCGATTACGAAGACCAATATACCACCATTGACGTAGATAATGAAAAAATGCGTGTCCAATATACGATTGGTATGCTGCGCGAACGCCATCAAACCTATTCGGTATCTTTCCCGCTACAGGTTGGCTTCAATATCCAGCAGTTCATATTTCTTATAGGACCGCGATTTGTATTGCCTTTAAGCGGCTCATGGAAAGAAACAATTTCCGATGCGTCTTTGTCTGTATATTTCCCGAAATACGATAATCTGGTAGAGGAATCCTATCCTTTGGCGGCAAGCCGGAATTTTGAAATGGAGGCGTCCGGCAAACTTACTCTGCAGAACTGGCAATGTGCGCTTGCAGGCGAACTGACGTATGATATTCTACATGGTTCGTCTTATCGAAGAGCAGAGTCATTCCTCAGCGTCGGCGTGTATTTCGATGTCTGTCTGATGCCTACTACGACTTGTCCTGTGGAGGAAAGGTACGGAATATTACACCTTACGGATATGAAGGACGGGCTGCCATTATCTCGCATCTCAACTCCTGTTTTGCAGGCTTGGCATAGCGAACGGCCGTTAGTGGCGAAGTTTAACAGTTTTGATGTCGGAATAAAGGTGGCCTATCGTCTGACCTCTGCTCCGCGAATGCAAAAACGACGCCACGGATGTAATTGTTATGAATAAAAGTAACCCGATAAATAATTTAAACAATTTAAAACAATGAAAAAAATCTTTTTATCTCTTTCTCTTTTTGCGGCATTGAGTGTAGCCGCTGACACGCGAATCATGGTTATTGCTGATCCGCACGTAATGGACAACAGTTTGTTTGATGACGGCACAGCTGCCAAAAACATGTGCTCGGGCAATCCGCGTGTGCCCGAATACAGTATGCAACTCTTTGACTCGGCGATGACCATTGTGGCAAAAGAATGTCCTGATTTACTGTTTATTGTTGGCGATTTGGCAAATGAAGGCGAGCTCGTCAGCCATGAGCACATCGTTGCTAAATTGGCACAACTTGCAGAAGCCGGTGTGCAGACGCTGGTTATTCCCGGCAATAACGATATTGCCAATCCCAATGCGAAATCGTATTCTGGCAATTCGAAAACGGCGGTTCCTTCTGTAACGGCTGCAGAGTTTGAAACTATGTACAATGACTTCGGTTTCAAGCAGGCTGTTTTGCGCGAGGAAAGCGGCTTGTCATATATGGTTTATCCTAATGACCAACTGGCGGTCATTTGCCTTAATAGCGCCAAAGAGAATACGCCGACTACTCAATATAATGCCGGCGGTTTGTACGAAGAAACACTCGTTTTTGCGGAACAGGCTGCTGCCAAAGCAAAAGAAGACCATCGCATGATTCTGACATTGATGCACCATCAAGCAATGGACCACTTCAACCTCGAATCGACAATGACTCCTACGTATGTCGCAAACACAGGTGACGAATATCCTGCTCTGATTGACATGCAGGACCGTCTCTTGGCTGCTGGTGTAGAGGTTATTTTTACCGGTCATTTTCATATGAACAGTATTAGCCGCGTGGACGATTTGGAAGGTGTACATTCATTATTTGACGTTAGCACCGGTTCGCTCAGTTCCTATCCTTCACCGATTCGTTCGATAAACCTTTCTGATAACGGTGTAATGACTATTACGACAGCAACCATAGATATCTACCACGCCTTGGAACAGGAGCGGAATACGAATACTGCCAAAGGATTGATTAGTACATTAGCTGCCAAACTATATCCCTATGTGGATACAGTAAAAAACAAAATGCCGACACTTGCTGCACAACTCAATCTGCCGGCTTCCCAATCTGCTATGTCAACGGATATGCAGACGTATATGCTGGAGGCGTTTTTAGTAATGGTGAATGAACTGTCGGCGGGTGATGAGCAACTCTATGACCCAGAAACCAAACAACAGGCCGTGATGACAGGTTTTGACAATTATATCAGCTATGTGTGCAAAGACAACGCTTTTCTAATAACGGGAGTCAAAACGTTACTTGTTGCACCGAGACTGGTGCTGCAGAACATGAGCAAGAGTATTTTCTACAACTATGTTGGCTTGGACGAAACAGATGTAGTCGAGGATAATTCAAATACGATTACCATCAGTACCAACTCGCAGTCAACAGCAGTAGAGAATATGTATGCGCCGACCACCACAATCCGCAAGGAAATTATAAATGGCGTACTTTATATCAATCGTGACGGAGAACGTTATACCACTACAGGTTTTCTGGTTGAATAAGAATATACATGAACTTTCTTGACAACCTGAATGAAACGCAACGGGAGGCGGTCGTTTGTACAGACGGCCCGCAACTCGTTATTGCCGGAGCCGGCTCCGGCAAAACCCGTGTGCTTACTTACAAAATAGCTTATTTGCTGGAGCAAGGTGTGCGGGCAAACCATATTCTCGCACTCACTTTCACCAACAAAGCCGCCCGGGAAATGAAAGAGCGCATTTGCAAGTTAGTACCGCCGGAGTACGCGCGTTATCTGTGGATGGGTACATTTCATTCCATTTGTGCGAAGATTCTGCGGCAAGAGGCAGGACGTCTGGGCTATACGCGTGATTTCTCGATTTATGACAATGCCGACTCCAAGTCTGTCATCAAACAGATTTGCAAGGAGAAACAGCTTGACGAAAAAATATACAAGCCTACTACTGTTTTATCGAAGATTTCGGCGGCGAAGAATGCACTAATTACGGCGGAAGACTACGCCTTACGGGAAGATATTAACAAGGCTAACCGTTTTGACCGGATGTATGACATGGCGGAAGTGTATCATCTCTATGAAGCACGTCTCAAGGGCGCCAACGCTATGGATTTTGACGACTTGCTGGTGCAGTTATGCCTGCTTTTCCGGCGAGATCCGGAAACTTTGGCTAACTACCAGCAAATCTTCCAATACGTACTTGTGGACGAGTATCAGGATACAAACTATGCCCAATATCTTCTCGTTCGAATGTTGGCTGAACCGCAGAACAATGTCTCGGTGGTGGGCGATGACGCACAGTCTATATATTCTTTCAGAGGGGCGGATATTCGCAATATCCTGACTTTCCAGCAAGGCTATCCCAATGCACGGCTGTTCAAATTGGAGCGCAACTACCGCTCCACGCAAACGATTGTCAATGCTGCCAACTCGCTTATTCACAAAAACGAACATCAGATATATAAAGAGGTTTATTCTGAAAAGGAAGCGGGGGACCCGATTCGGCTTTATGCCTTTATGTCCGACCGTGACGAAGCCAACGGGGTGGCTGCCATGATTCGAGAGGACAAGATTCGCGGAGGTCAGATGACTTATGATGATATAGCGGTCCTCTATCGCACCAATGCCCAGTCCAGATCCATTGAGAATGCCCTGCGCAGTGCGAATATCCCATATCGAATCTATGGAGGAACGTCCTTCTACCAGCGAAAGGAGATAAAGGATGCCGTGGCATACTTCCGGCTTGTGGCGAATCCGATGGATAACGAGGCGTTGCTTAGGGTTATCAATTTTCCCGCTCGCGGAATAGGTGACATTACACTGCGCAAAGTGTCCGAACAGGCTGCGCTAAAGGACATATCTATGTTTGATGTCGTTTCTGATTCTGCTACGGCGGAACTTTCCGTGTCATCGGCGACTTCCAAACGCCTTACGGACTTTGCACGGCTCATTCATCGTTTTGCGGAAGCGATTGACACATTAAACGCTTACGAATTTGCAGAAATGGTTCTCAGGGATTCCGGTATTATGACTGCTGCGGCTTTAGACCGAACGCCTGAAGGAATAGACCGCAAAGAGAACCTTGACGAATTGTTGTCCGGTATTCATGAGTTTGTACAGCAACGGCAGGAGGAAGGCGTGGACTTCACACCCATTCAGGATTTCCTCGCAGAAGTGAGTCTGTTGACGGATCAAGACGAAAACCTTCAGGACCATACATCTCGAGTGACTTTAATGACCGTACACGCTGCGAAAGGACTTGAGTTCCGGAACGTGCATATTGTTGGACTTGAGGAACAGCTATTCCCCTCGCGCTTCTGCACTACGCCGTCCGAGATTGAAGAGGAGCGCCGCCTGTTGTATGTAGCAATCACACGTGCCATGCAGGTATGTACGCTTAGTTATGCGCGTCAGCGTTTCACTAACGGCAGTGTTGAGTTCTCTTCTGCCTCGCGCTTCCTTAAGGATATTGACAGACAGTATATCCAACTTGTGCAGAACACACTCCCGCAACCGGCAAGACCGATGTGGGGAAACAATACTTGGTCGAAACCGATGGCTGCAGAGAAGCCGAAAGAAAGCGTGAAAGTTGCACCGACGATTAGTCAATCATCCGAAACCGTAAGTTTGACGGGATTATCGGCTTCTTTTGCTGCAGGCGACAAAGTCCGTCACAAGGTGTTTGGTGCCGGAGTCGTGAAGAGAGTTTATCGTGACGAAGGTACAGGGAACGACAAGATTGACATACTTTTTGCCGACAAGGGGCTGAAGACACTTCTTCTCACATATGCCAAACTTGAACGCACATGACGCAACCTGCATAACCGGCGGTAAAAAGTTAAAATAAAATGACGAAGTTATCAAACGTTAATATATTCCATTAAATCATGAAAAAAGCAATTTTTTTATTCATCTTCAGTTTTTCTTGCATGTGCTGCGCAATAGCGACCACATTGCACGTTGAACAACTGAATTCATCAGATTTGGCTCTTGCGGTAAAGCAAATAGGCAAATTTGTCATCAAAGGCAAAACGGTTGAATTCTATGACCATCAAGGCACATTACTACACTCATTTGAAACCGGTGGAACACTGGTGATGACCTTTGATGAAGTTGCCGAAGAAACCGACTTCGGAAATGAAGACGAAGGCTTTGAGTCGCTCTTTCATAGCGAAACGGGCTATTCGGCTTATCCTAATCCGGCCAGCACTGCGATTGTAGTAAATGGTTTGGAAGCACCAACAACGTTGCGGCTGTATTCGTTGGAAGGGCAGCTGATCAAAAGTGCAGTAGGCACAAGTATCAATGTGACGGATATTCCTGACGGAAACTATCTGTTACAATGTGAAAACCAAGTATTACGTGTAATCAAACAATAACAAATTATGAAGAAATTATTGACATTAGTGCTTTTGAGCACATTAAGTCTTTGCGCGATGGCGCAATTAAGTATCTGGTATGGCGGTCAGATTGTATATCAACGAGATTATTCCCTGATAGACAGTGTGACGTTACAATTCGCCAACGAGAATCCGCCTGTCAATGGCATCGAGAACATTCCCGCCAAGATTGAGAAAATAATGGGAGCAACGGCTTCCGATGCCAATCTGTACCTGCGAAGCATCGGTTTCAGCAAAGCGGCATTAACAAATGAACCTAATGCTACTAATGGCGCACAAACGGATGCCTATGTCAATGCCAACAACGACACCATCCTTTGTTCGTTCCCTGCGGATGCAGACAAGCTGGAAATCGTGGAAGTAGATTTTCATATAGACAATGCCTCCGCTTTGGATACGTACAGAGCGTGGAGTATCTACACCGACGAACTGATAGACTGGGTAACATGGCGAGGAGGAGTTCAGGATTCCAAAGACTCCGAGTTCATAGCATCCAGTAATCATGACATTTTCGTCTCTGTGCTGCAAAGCCTGAAATCGGTTTATATCATTAACGAGAACTATATCACATCATCCGGCAATGATTTTGCAGGTTTGGCATTCGTGTTCGATGCCACCAAAAGCTATGTGGGGTATTACCGCTCTATCCAAACAGAAGTAAACAAACCGGACCCGATACCGGTAATTCCTGACGGTTGCTACATCGTTGGCGAGGCTACGGGTATTACGGAATTATCCAATAGTGATTTGTCTTGCCAGATGGCTGACGGTATCAACGAGGTAACAATGGAACGCCGCGATGGTATGTATGAAAAATTCATTTATCTGGAAGCAGGAAAGGAGTTTAATTTTGCACTGTCTAAGGATGGTACTCTTACCAAATATGCCGCCTCACTGGAGCAAAAAGACCTTGCTACGGACAGCTATGAACTCGAAAATGGCTATTGGGGATTACTCAACCAAAGCACAAACTCTATGAGAGTGGCAGAATCCGGCCTGTATCACGTGATTCTTGACCTTAACCTCGACGGCAATTTGGATATGTGTGCTGGCGCACAAGTGGTTATCGCTCCCGTAGCATGGGGTGTACGCGGTTATATGAACGGTTGGGGCTACACCAAGTATGAAAGCGAAAGCAATGACGAAGGAACGATTACATGGACTTGGAAAAACCAAGAGTTGCCTGCCGGTGTGGAATTCAAATTCTCATCAGGTTATTTCTGGAAGGTTAATCTTGATTGCGCAGAACAAGTTAAGGCTCATGCTTCTATAGGTGAAGACATGAAACTTGGCGGTGAGAACATCAAAGTTGACCATAGCGGTATCTACGATATCACACTCACCTACCACCTTGCCGGCGGAGAGGTCAGCCAAAGCTTTGCTTACGAAGTAACCAAAGTCGGCGACCTCGTTTACGACCCCGCTACATTCGTAGTTGGCATCTCCGGCTACATGAACAACTGGAATGACCCATCGGGTGTTACGCTTGCTAAGTATAATGCCGCTAAAACGACCGTTACCAACGCTGCTACCAAAGCCGGAGTATATGTTTACAATATGACAAGTGTAACCTTTGCAGCCGACAACCAATTCAAATTCCGCTTTAATGGTAACTGGCTGGGGTTGGACGCTGTTGATGAGGTTACAGGTGTTAGTCTTGTCGAACAAGATGGTAACATCGCAGGCGTTGTAGGAACGTACGACATCGAAATCACTGTCATCTGGAACGGCGAACAACTTTCGTCTTTCAAGGCCGATTTCACTCCGGGTACACCGATTGCGACCACCGACATCACCGTTTACGGTGTAAATATCCCCGATGATTGGAATGAAGTGGCTATCTACGCTTGGAACGCTGCAGGCCCCCTCTGCGGTGATTGGCTCGGCACGAAGCTTACAGTTGAGGACGGCGAAGTCGTTTACGAGTTCAAGAATGTGGTTCCTCCGATTAACGTTATTTTCAACAATAACGGTGGTGGTGCGCAAACAATAGACATTACCAACATCTTTGAAGACCAAGAAATAGATATTTCAGACAACTTGAAGTAATCTTGAGCTGACAATCAATAGGTAGGTTTGTACTATTAGAAAAAATGTATGGACAACAAAAAAGTGCGGATTTTTATCCGCACTTTTGGTTTTATCAGGCTTCCATTAACTTTCGGTAGAGTTGTTTCATGTCCACCGCCTTGCGAATCAGTTCGTGCAAGTCCTCAATCTTCACGCGGTCTTGCGCCATCGTGTCGCGGTAACGAACGGTTACACAGCCGTCATTCAGCGTGTCATGGTCGATGGTAATACAGAACGGCGTTCCGATAGCGTCCTGACGGCGGTAGCGTTTTCCGATGGAATCCTTTTCGTCGTATGTGGTCTTGAAGTCAAATTTCAACATATCCATCACCTCGCGAGCTTTTTCGGGCAGTCCGTCTTTCTTCACGAGCGGCATCACACATGCTTTCACAGGAGCCAATACCGGCGGCAGATTCAGTACCACACGAGTATCACCGCCTTCCAACTTCTCTTCCTTGTAGGCGGCACACATGATAGACAAGAACATACGGTCTACTCCGATAGAGGTTTCGATGACGAACGGCGTGTAGCTTTCGTTCAGTTCGGGGTCGAAGTACTCAATCTTCTTGCCGCTGTATTTGGCATGTTGTGACAGGTCGAAGTTCGTGCGGCTGTGAATACCCTCCACTTCCTTAAAACCGAATGGCATGAGGAACTCAATGTCGGTAGCGGCATTGGCATAGTGTGCCAACTTCTCATGGTCGTGGAAACGGTATTTCTCATCGCCCAAACCAAGTGCTTTGTGCCATTTCAGGCGGAACTCCTTCCAGTGCTTGAACCACTCCATTTCGGTGCCGGGTTTGATGAAGAACTGCATCTCCATCTGCTCGAATTCACGCATACGGAACACGAACTGGCGGGCAACAATCTCGTTGCGGAAAGCCTTACCTATTTGTGCGATGCCGAACGGAATCTTCATACGGCCGGTTTTCTGCACGTTGAGGTAGTTGACAAATATACCTTGTGCCGTTTCAGGACGCAGGTAAATCTTCATTGCGCCGTCAGCAGTCGAACCCATTTCAGTTTGGAACATGAGGTTGAACTGGCGAACGTCTGTCCAGTTGCGTGTGCCGCTAATCGGGCAGACGATTTCTTCGTCAAGGATAATCTGCTTCAACTCTGCGAGGTCGTTTGCGTTCATCGCCTTACTGTAACGCTCGTGGAGTTGGTTCCAATGCTCCTGGTGCTCCAGTACACGCGGATTGGTCTGACGGAACATTGTCTCATCAAAACTGTCGCCGAAACGTTTGGCGGCTTTTTCGACCTCCTTGTTGATTTTCTCCTCTATTTTTGCGAGTTGGTCCTCGATGAGAACGTCTGCTCTGTAACGCTTCTTGCTGTCGCGGTTGTCAATGAGCGGGTCGTTGAATGCGTCCACATGTCCGGATGCTTTCCATGTAGTCGGGTGCATGAAGATGGCGGCATCAATACCCACAATATTTTCATGCAGCAGCGTCATGCTGTCCCACCAGTACCGTTTGATGTTGTTTTTCAACTCTACGCCGTTTTGACCGTAATCATATACTGCGCCGAGTCCGTCATAAATTTCGCTGGATGGAAACACGAATCCGTATTCCTTGCAGTGTGCGACGAGTTTTTTGAAAGTTTCTTCCTGTGTAGCCATAACTATATGTTCAAATTTAATAAAAAGGAATCCTTTTCAGGTATTCCTTTCCGTTGAGCCACTTCCCGGACTCGAACCGGGGACCTACGCATTACGAATGCGTTGCTCTACCAACTGAGCCAAAGTGGCGGTGCGTTTTGTGAAAAGCGGGTGCAAAAGTACTGCTTTTTTTTTATATGACCAAATTTTTCTTGCTTTTTTTGTAAGATTAGATTATTTTTTTGTGAGAATGGAATAATTTTTGTACTTTTGCAGGCAGAATGAGAGGCTTAAAGGAAATATTGGTATCGTTTTTATTGTTGTCTGCCGCAACGAGTGTTGCAGAAAATGTTTACAAGACAAGAGTTTTAACTCCTGATGCCGTTAAGACTTTGCAGATACGTTATTGGGACACTCGAAGCGATGAAGCTGTCAAAGGCGACCCACAGCGGCCGTTTCTTGTTATGGAAGATGGTGGCATAGGTGAAAACGGCGATGTCTATGGGAGAGTTTTGGAGATTAGTTTTGATGAGATGTCCCATGAAGTGCGTCATTACACGTATTCACTTGTTCATTTGAATGCAGATGGGACAGAGAGCCGGCTGAACAGTTCGGAGTATGTGGATGGTTTTACGACACAGGATATTACTCAGTATGAACACTCGCTGAATACAAGCGAGTTATACACCCATTACTCGTTTACTTTTCCCAATTCGGACATGCATATCAAGGCTTCCGGAAATTATGCCCTTCGGATTTATGAGGATGGAGATACCGACAAGACTGTTGCAATCGTTTGTTTTGCTGTGGCGACGCCAAAGGTCGTAATCAAAGCAGATGTTCGTGCGAATACGGATATTGAGTTGAACGGAAGGTTTCAGCAATTGGATATAGATGTTGACTTTGGCGGAAGTATGCGG
This sequence comes from Paludibacteraceae bacterium, assembly GCA_905233415.1. Classification (GTDB taxonomy): domain Bacteria; phylum Bacteroidota; class Bacteroidia; order Bacteroidales; family Paludibacteraceae; genus Colicola. Next base: position 19,908 of record CAJOEX010000012.1, on the reverse strand, counting down.
AATACGAGGAATGAGGATTATTTTATTGTGGTTCGTCAGAACGGTCGTTACGACAATCAGGCTTTTGCTCCAAAACCGACGTTCTTGGAAAGCAGCAAGTTGCGGTTTACGAATTGTAGGGATTTGATTTTTGAAGGCGGCAACGAATATCGGCACTTTGATACGTATTCGACATACTTTGCGGGAACAGGTGTTGACAGAATCGTGCATGACCATAACGATTATCACGCTGTGTTGTTTGCAGATGCTTTGCGTGGAAACGATATTTATATTCATCAGTTTGACGTTGACGGGCAGCGGGTTGTAAATGCAGAACGGACGCTTTATGACATTGACACGGAAGCGGAATATATGTGGGTGCATTGGACTTTGATGTCGGAACAGCCGTGGTTTGACGGGATTGTTTATGTGGGAGGCGATGTGTTTGAGAATACTATTCGTCCGCGAAACCGAATGCAGTATGATGCAGAACGGAAATGTTACTGGCTGACGGCCTTAGTGAAACAGGGCGGGGTGGATTATCAGTATTGGTTTGTGCCGAAAGGACAGGAAAAAGTAACCCTTCAGCGAACTGAAGGGTCACATTGGCAGACAGAAAATGAATATACCATCTATGTTTATTATAAGCCTTTCGGCAGCCGGTATGACCAATTGGTCGGTTTGCAAGTGCTAAAATCCCGGCAATAATATCTAACAAATCCTTCCGGGAACCGCTTGTATAAAGGTGACGTCTCGGTTTTGACGGCCTTAACATTCGGTTATCATTCGGTTAACATTCGGTTAGGGTAGCGGAAAAGTGAATACTGACCGACGTTTTAGATATCATCGTCTGAATAGTAGTTATAAGAATTCTTTTCGGACTTATTAAACACTTTTCCATACAGTTTGCCGTATTTGTATCGGAGGCCTGAACGCTTCTGACCATAACCATAGCCGTAGGAACGACCACCATAGCCGTAACCGTAGCCATATCCATAGCCGTATCCATATCCATAACCATAGCCGTGGATGCCTTCCGTCGGAATATCAGAAAGAACCAATTGGACTTTTTCGGGAGCGTCAATGACTTCGGCAATCTGCTGCAAGGTCTGTTTGCAGAAAGATTTATTGGTTTGCATACAACGAATGACGAAAAGTCCGATGTCAGCAAGTTCGAGTACGGCATAAGCGTCAGGAACCAAGCCGATAGGCGAAGTATCGATGACGATGAAATCGTAGGTTTCGCGGAGCTGCTTGATAAGTTCGGCCAATTTGTCGGAGTGCACGAGTTCACCCGGGTTGGGCGGAATTGTTCCGGCACGCATGATGTCAAAGTCAAACGGCGATTCAGCGAATGTTTCATTGAGTTCGCAATCGCCAATGAGGTAGTTCGAAAGACCGGGACCGGGATCCAGACCCATTTTTGTGTGGATGTTCGGTTTGCGGATATCCAGATCCATGAGCAGCGTTTTCTTTCCGCTCATTGAGAACAATGCTGCAAGATTTGAGGACAGGAATGTTTTACCGTCTCCGGACTCTGTGGAAGTAACGGCGACAACCATTTTATCTTTGCGCTTGACGATAAACTCCATGCGCGTCCGGATGGAGCGTAGCATTTCTGCATACGAAGACCTCGGATGGTCACGCACAAGCGTCGGGTTCTGGGACTTGGCGTGGCGGACGGTACCAATAAGGCGGAAAGGACTGAGTTTGATGACATCCTTCGGCGAACGGATTTTGTTGTTGAGTAACTCGCTGGCAATCACCAAAGCAAGAGGGATAATAAAGGCAAGTGCAAGTGCAGTTGTATTGTTATTTTTCTTCTTTTTGGAGTTGACAGTACTGATGGTACGTGCTTTATCGAGGATAGTGTTGTCAGGCGTGTTACTTGCCTTCTGAATCTCGGCTTCGGCACGTTTCTGGAGAAAGAATGTGTAATAGTTATCGTCGATTCGGTAATTACGCTCGATAGCAACCATTTGCAGTTCTTTCTTCGGAAGTTTCTGTATTTCCTTCTCCACTTCGGAATAGCGTTCCTTAAGATCTTCTTTTTCTATTTCAAGGGAAGCCCGCATGGAGTTGACGACCTCGTTAATCATGGTTTTGATATTCTCTATGTCCTTTGTGAACTTGGCATAATAGACATTTTTCTCTGTGAGTTCGCCTCTTTGGATGCGGAGATTGTTAAGCTGCTGGACAAGAGAGACAAGGGACGCATCGTTCAGTCCCATCGTTGTGGGAGCTATGACGGCACCACTTTCCAAGTTGGTATTGAGGTAGTTCGTGAGATAGTCAAAGTAGGTCTCACGGAGTCTCATGCGCATCATTTCCTGGTCATATGTGGAGATTTTGGACATGAGTTGTCCGGCATAGGAGCCGACATCGACAAACTTGTTCTCCTGACGGAAGTTGGTCATGGCTCCTTCGCTGATTTGGAGAGACTCCTGCAAAGTGCCTAATTGTTCTGTGATGAAACGAATGGATTTTTCCGCTACGGCGTTCTTCTGCTCGAGGTTCTGTATTAGGAAGATTTTTGCGAGCATGTCAATAATCTCGCAGTCACGTTGTGGCGTTTCGGAAACCAGTCCAAGAGCCAAAACGGAACTTCCCTGCGTGACAAAATTGAGAGTGAGACGGGACATGATTTCGTTAGCCAATCCTTCACGGGTGCGGAAACGAATGAAGATTCGGCCGGGATTAGCAAGACGTTCATTCGGCCAAATAGTAATATTAAAGAACTGGCACTCAATGGGTTCGCCGTAATAAGCCGTGAGTTTCAGCGGATTGTCTTCGTCCGTGGTTGTGATGGTCATGGAACCATCTTTTTCAAATTCAATTCGAAACATCATTCCATAGGCATTTGGAGCGATGTAGTGCTGTTCCACCTGAATCGGGGTTTCGCGGTATAGATTGCGGGTCTTGAATCGTCCCTGTGTGATGTAATCCGTATAAAGGAACGGCATAGAGTCTACCACCCGGCATGCAAGGTCGTAAGAACGCAACATGATGAGCTGGTTCTGGACGTTTTTATATCCTGCATCAACTCCGAATCCCTGCATAAGCACGGAACCACTGCCATATCCGGTAACTTCCTTGATAATTATTGTGCCCTGCGAGTAGTAGGACGGTAGCCATTTGCGGTTCTGGAGGTAGGAAATGCCGAATGCAATAATGAATGCAATAACGAACAGATACCAATAGTGTAATACTTTGAAGACCCATTCAAGAATGTTGAACTGAGACTCCTCCTCGTTCGGGTCTTGAAAGTTGTTGTAGTTATTGTATTGGTTGTTACCGTACTGGCCGTTACCATATTGGTTGTTGGTATACTGGCTGTTAGCATAATACTGGTTATTGCCGTATGGGGCGTTTCCGTATTGGTAATTGCCGTTGTCGGATGTGTAATGACTGTTTGCCATGATTATTTGGAAAGCGTAGTTGCGTAGTTAAGTACCGATATCAGGAGTGACACGGAAGACGTGATTAGCCCAAGGAAGCCCGTGTAGCTTGCGACTTTGACAAAACTGTCTTTGGTGCGAGCCACATAAATCACGTCGTTAGGATAAATATAGTAGTATTTAGAATCAATAATCGAATTGGAACGGATGTCAAACTCAAGGATTTCGGGATCTTCTGCACCATTAGGCCGTATAATCCGTACGTGCCGCCGGTCGCCGGAATTCATTAAGTCGCCTGTCATGGCGAGTGCCTCGAAGATGTTCATGTTCTCCTTATATATATAATACTCGCCGGAATTAATGTCACCAATGACGGTGAAGGTTTTGTTGTAAAGTGCCAGTTTGACGTCTGCATCAGGAATAATCTCGCGGAAAGCTGTTTTAACGACTTCCTGCGCCTCTACAACGGTCAATCCCTCAATGTGAATGGGTTGCAAGAAAGGCAGGTCAATTGTTCCGTCGTTATAAACGCGATAGGAGTTTGCGTATTGAGTAGAAGATACATTTTCATTGCTGCCAAGTACTTTCGAGATTGTTTCGTCCATTGTGATGAGGCGATAAATAATCTCATCGTTGACATGGATACGATAGGGTTCGTGAACAGTATCCTTTTCGTATTCAGGAATTTTATGTTTTCCCGGCTCCTGCAAGAGACCGATAACACGGTGGCTGTAACAGCCAGTAAGTATCACGCCCGTCATTAAAACCACGAGCAATCGGAATATGTTTTTCATTGCTTTCATGGTTGTTTGGGGTAATACTTGTTAACGTGATTTATACCTGTTGCGACGACTGTATAAACGAATACACCGAATGACAGAGTCGATGCGATAACTCCAACCACTGCACCGGCAGAGGTGAGTCCAAAGGCTTTACCTGTCAGTTCGCGGACATAGATAATGTCATTCGGTTCGATATAGTAAAATTCAGAATTGATAATATCTTTCGAACGAAGATCAAATTCACGAATGGTTGTTTCTCCGTTTATTTCTCGGATAATCTTAACCCGGGCACGGTCGCTGAATGTTTGCAAGTTTTGCATTTGTGCGAGCGCTTCGAAGATAGTCAGTTTTTCTTTATCGATGGGGAATCTTCCGCTTTTAACACCGATAAGCGAATAGGTTCGTTGGACAATATTTACTTCAACAGAGATAGTCGCGTAACCAGGAATTTCCTTGAGCAACGAGCTGAGTTCTTCCTCCAGTTTGTGTTTGGTTTCTCGGGTAGTGAGACCTGCCACTTGAATCTTGCCGATGGTTGGAAAGTCGATAAAACCGTCTTTATCAACGAGATATGTATATAACTCTTGTGTTTGGCGGCCATTGACACTATTTTGCATCATGTTGCGCATTTGACCTCGGTTGGTTGTGCCTGCATTGTACATCTTCATTATGTTTTCGTCCAGCGAATATACATAAACATACAACCGGTCGTCCGGCCGAATGGTATATTCCTCGTAGTCCAACGTGTCTGCGTAAGACGGAATCTTATGCTTGCCGGGCTCCTGCATATAGTTAACCTTGCGTGAAGTCACGCAAGATGCCAATACAACTGCCACAACAAGCAAAAATATGTATTTAACGTTTCTCATCCCAACCAAACGGGTGTTTTGCTAACGGTAAATTAGCCAACGGGTGATAATCTCCTACAAGACCAACTGGTTCTGCGTGACGAATCTGACTGACAATCTCAATGCACGGACGAGCTTCGCTGATACGGAAACCTTGTCCAGCAAGAATACGTTTATAGGATTCGGTATGTAATTCCGTAAATCCGGCGGAGAATTCAAACTCTTCTCCGTCAATATTCAGAGTACGATAGGTCTTTTTCTCGCCTTGAACGGCATTGGGCGGCAGACATTCAGCGTTGATACTCAAAAAGTAGCGCACGCGAGCTTTCTTTAACTCAAGGTAACCTGCGACGCGGTCAAAACTCATTACGTGAACGATGTTCTTCTGTACCGGACCGAAAATCCATTGGAGCATGTCATAGAAATGTATGCCGATGTTTGTTGCCACACCACCGGATTTGTGTACATCGCCTTTCCATGAGGAATAATACCATTTGCCGCGAGAGGTGATGTAGGTTAAATCCACATCGTAAATTTTGTCAATAGGACCGGCATCCACTTTTTTCTTAAGGTTTGCAATAGCCTCATGCAGACGCAACTGCAAAATAGTATAAGCCTGATGTCCCGTTTCTGCTTCCAATTCGACGAGATTATCAATATTGTACGGGTTAAGAACCAGCGGTTTTTCGCAAATTACATTCGTTCCGAGGCGCAAACCGTAACGGATGAACGCATCATGAGTATAGTTCGGTGTGCAGATTGCTGTCCAATGAAGCGGATTGTCTGTACGCATCTGCTTCGAGCAGAATCGGTCAAACTGCTCGTTTTCTGTAAAGAATGAACAATCAGGAAAACTGCTGTCAAGGCGTCCGACAGAATCAAATTTATCATAAGCGACCATCAAATTGTTGCTGGTATCGGCGATGGCCTTAATGTGCCGTGGGGCAATATATCCGGCGGCACCGATGAGCGCAAAATTCAATTGTTTTTCCATACAATGACAAATTAACCCGCAAAAGTACAACTTTTTTATGATATGTGCAAATTTTTTTAGGGAAAAGTGAAGAAACGCATAAAAAAACAGATTAAATTTGCGTAATTGAAAAAAAAGTTGTACTTTTGCAGCGAAAATGTTACCGTTGGAGTTTTTAGATAATATGCGGCAACAGTTGGGCGCGGAAGCGGAGCAACTGTTTCGGGCTTTGGAACAAGAGCCCGTGACGTCTATTCGTCTTAATGACAAGAAGGATGTGCTGACGTTCCCTTGTGATACAGAGGAAGTGCCGTGGCATATTGACGGGTATTATCTGACCCAGCGAATTTCATTTACTTCGGATCCGTTGTTTCATGCCGGGTGCTATTATGTACAGGAGGCCAGTTCAATGTTTGTGCAGCAGGCGTTGGACCAATATGTAGCACCAGAGAGTATTGTACTTGATTTGTGCGCTGCTCCCGGGGGGAAATCCACTCTTATAAGTCAGCATCTCGGGCAAAATGGATTGTTGATAAGTAATGAAGTCGTTCGCCAGCGATTGTTTATCCTCAGTGAGAATATCCAGAAATGGGGCAATGGTAATACTGTGGTTACGCACAATTCGGCTGCTGACTTTGGCGAGCGAACCCAAAACTTGTTTGATTGTATTTTGGTGGATGCTCCTTGTTCGGGGGAGGGAATGTTTCGCAAAGACCACGAAGCGCGTAACGAGTGGAGTATGAAGAATGTGAGGATGTGCGCCGAGCGGCAACGGAGTATATTGATGAATGTATGGGAAGCCCTGAAACCGGGTGGCATATTGATATATTCAACATGTACTTTCAATAAGGAAGAAAACGAGGAAAATGCACAATGGATAGCGGAGTGTTTGGGTGCTGAAATTCTGCCGTTGCATTATGAGCCTTCTTGGGGTATTGAAGAAAGTTATGCGGGCTATCATTTCTATCCGCATAAGGTGAAAGGGGAAGGTTTCTATATTTGTGTTTTACGCAAAAACCTTGAGCCGTTCGGGGCGTATAAAATTAAGGAACCGAAACGTCCGACGTTCTGTAATCCTGAACATGAGAAAGTTATGCGCACTTGGTTGCAGCACCCGGAAGCATGGGCGATGCGCCAAAATGACCGATTTATGACGGCCTATCCAATGCGGCATAAGGCATTGATTGACAGTTTGTGCACAAATATGACATGTGTGCTGACAGGCTTTGGAATTGGCGAAGAGCGTGGTAAGGGTGTTGTTCCGCAGCATAGCTTAAGCATGGTTAAAGACCTTAAACGTGATGCTTTCCATCAAGTGGATTTGACGCGGGAAATGGCATTGAGTTATTTGAGGACGGAGACATTAGTGCCTCAAAATGTGCCTATGGGAACACTTCTGCTAACATATGAAGATGTACCGCTGGGTTTCGCAAAGAATGTGGGTAATCGCTTGAACAACCAGTATCCGAACGAGTGGCGGATAAGGAATCTCTAAACTTTTTTCAGGAAAATATGGAAGGTTGTGCCTTTGGGAGACGTCTCAAAGGTAATTTTTCCATCTGCGCCTTCAACGATATTCTTTGATATTGCCAAACCTAATCCGGTACCGGTTGTCTTAGTCGTGAAGTTCGGGAGGAAGATTTTCGGCTGTATGTTTTCCGGAATTCCGGGACCATTGTCAGAGATGGAAATTTCTATGTAGTCCTTGTCACCAGTTTTGAGAATGACAATAATGTCTCCGTCCGGTGCCGCATTGATAGCTTGTACGGCGTTGCGGATGATATTTGTGAATACTTGTCCAATTTGCTCTTTGTCTGCATATGCGATAACTCCTGAATCCGGACCAAAATAACGGATGGGGATTTTCTGCGGGTTGTTGGATGTGAGCGTTACTGCCGCTGTGAGCTTTTGCGCTATGTCAACTTCGGCGGGCTGCACCTCCGGCTGTTTGGCAAAGGTGGAGAAGGATGTTGCAATGCGCGATAAGTTATCCATCTCTGAAATAAGCATTGAGGTGGCTTTATCGAACTGCGTATCAAAACGGTCAGTTCCTTTGAGGCGTTGAAGTTGCTGTACCGTCAGTTTCATCGGCGTCAAGGGGTTGTTTATCTCGTGCGCCACCTGTCTGGCCATAGTCCGCCACGCGCCTTCACGTTCCGAGCGCGCGAGTTGTTGCGAGGAACGTTCGATTTCATCTACCATTTCATTGTATCGTTCGACAAGGATGCCAAGTTCATCTTTGCGGTCATAGGGGATGTGTTTGTTTTCTCCGCCGAGAGACAAAGACTGCATTCGTTCCCCGATGGAAGCTATTGGCGCGGCTAATGCACGGGCAAGCAATATTGCCAAAAATGCGCCTACAAGCAAAACAATGAGATAAACCGGTAACAGACGGGCAAGGAATGCGTCCACTTCGCGGCCTTCCTCCTCCTGGGAAATGAAAGAAGGGACAGCAATATAGCCGAGTTGCACATAACCGCCGTTAACGAATTCAGTATAAGCAGAAAGATAACGAAAATCCCCTAATGTGGAATAGCATGTCATGGTTTGTTTGGGCTTGAACATTACTTCCGGAGCCAGATATGTTGAGAGGAGGCGGTGCCGGAAGAGTTGTGGCGTCGAGGAACCAATAAGATGCCCTTGTAAATCATAAATATGGATATCTGTACCATATGAATATGCCAAGTCACGCAAATCGGCATTCAGGCTTGAGGCGGAGATGGAGTGCGTGGAGAAATCCCAGAAATAGAGATTCTGCAGGGCTGCCTGTATGAACCGGCATTTTTGGGTCAGTTCCGCTTCTTGACGGGTGCGGTAGCGAGTGCGGATATAACGTACTGAAACAGCAAATACTGCTACAAAACTTACCAATACAACTGCCATAATCGTATATGTGATACGGCTGCTGAGGCGGAGGTTTTTTACACCATGGGCACGGAAAATAGATACCGATCCGACGATAATAAGTGCAAGAAAAGCCATTATTGTCAGCCAATAGAACATTCTTGCCCGTGAACGAGATGAGAAAAGACCGGTGTCGTTGGTGGAATTGGCTGCAAGAAGAGGCAGGTATGAGAAAGATTGGGAAATCTCTTCCCGCGCTTTGATGTTCCATTCAATCGGGATAATCGTCTCTACATCGTAGTCGCCGATATGTTGCCACAAGACGCGGCAACGGGCATTGGAAAAGTCATAATCGAACCATCCTCCCTCGCGCGGACTATATATATTAGGTGCAGTCAGGCTGTTGTCTGACCAAAATACCACTTCCCCATTATAAAAAATAAGATAGTGTATGTCAGAAGAACGGCGTGAGATTAGCCAAATGGAATCCGTGTTGTCAGCAAGAATGGCAGCACTGAGGTCTTGTAGTTCGTTTTCCGCCCGCTTCTCCTTTCTTCGGATATCGTATTGTGTGTTTGAGCATGAAATAGTTAGCAGAAACAACAAAAATAACACTATTTTGACAACTTTTTTCATTTTCGCTTGCAAAATTACAAAAAAATCCTTACCTTTGCAAGAAATTTTTATATTTTTTGCAAATGATAGCTATTTTTAGTGCATTATTGCTTGGTTTTTTGATGATTTTGGATCCGTGTACGCTTTTTACCAGTATTGCCGCTATCGGTTATATCGACCGTGAAATGCAGAACAAAAGGCGAGTCCTGATTACGGGTTTGATGTTTGTGTTGGGGAAATTAGTGACATATGTGTTGCTGTCAGTACCATTTATCATGGGTGCGCAGACAGAATCTATACACCATGTGCTTGAGCACTGGGGCGAACCGTTGCTATGCGCCTTTATGTTGCTGTGCGGTGTGTTGCTGCTTGTTGTGGGGCATCACCATCATAATCACGACCACGGGCTGAACAAATGGTTGCAGTCTGTTGATGACAAGTCCAGCTGGTTATGGGCTTTTATGTTGGGAATCTTCTTCGCAATTGCTTTTTGTCCTCATAGGCTGGTGTATTTCTTCACCATGATTGATACGGCGATTACATTGGAAGCGCCGCTGAACTGGATTTTGCCGATAGTGTTCGGTTTGGGAACGGGTCTGCCGATTCTTATTATTGCATGGCTGATTTGTTATAGTGCCATCAGTACGCAGAAACTTACCGAGAAACTTCGCAAGTTCGAGAAATGGTTCCGATATGTATGTGCGGTGCTGTTTATCGGTTACGGCATCTATCTTAGCGTACATATTTTCTGCGAAGGACACGAGCATCACCATGAGCACGTTGAACTTTCGATTTAAGCAGTTTACAGTTTGGCATGACCAGTGTGCCATGAAAGTAGGCACGGACGGCGTCCTTCTTGGTGCGTGGTGTCCTCTGCCGGAGAAACGGTCTCGAATCCTCGATGTCGGAACGGGAAGCGGTTTGATTGCCTTAATGTTGGCGCAACGCTGTCCCGACGCTGAGATTGATGCCATTGATATAGACGAAGCAGCTGTGAAGCAGGCGCAAGCGAACTTTGCCGCTTCTCCGTGGTCCGAACGCCTCCATGCACAGCGCATCTCTTTGCAAGAACATCAATTATCAAGTATCAATTATCAATTTGATTTGATACTCTCCAATCCTCCGTATTTTGTGGATTCCCTCAAGAATCCTGACAAACAGCGGCAAACGGCGCGCCATACGGATAGCTTGAGTTATCGGGACTTGTTGCGTTGTTCGGCGCAGTTACTTGGTGAAAACGGTCGTCTGGCACTTATTTTGCCGGCGGAAGCAGAAACTATCATTTTTGCAGAAGCAAAAAGGGTAGGATTGTTTGCCGAACGTCTGACGCATGTATATTCCAAGTCCGGCAAACCATTGAAACGGATTCTTGTGGCTTTCAAGAAAGGAGCAGGCGGATGCTGTGAAACGAACGATTTCCATATTGAGTCTGAAACTTCTTCCAGAAGCGAAGAGTACGCCAAACTGACAGAAGAGTTCTATTTGTAAAAAAACGGGTTCCGAATTTGTTTTGTCAGATTACCAAGTCGTTATAGGGTTGATCTTACGGCAAGAATAGCTGAATAACCTAATAATCGCCTAATAATAACCTAATAACAACCTAATATTGGAGAAGGGTGACAGGTTAAATGCTAAAGGCGTAATTTCGAGAATTCGGGACTTTGAGAATTCGGGACTTCGCGAATTCGAAGTTTCGAAGATTTAACAAAAAAAGCGGCTCGGAAGAGTCGCTTTTTCCTGCACATCGTTGTTGACGATTACTTTTTCGCTTTGTCGCAGATAGCCTTGAAAGCTTTCGGCTGATTCATGGCGAGGTCGGCAAGGACCTTGCGGTTGATTTCAATACCGGCTTTCTTCAAAGCACCCATCAACTGGCTGTAGCTCAGCCCTTCGAGGCGAGCGGCGGCGTTGATACGCTGAATCCACAATGCGCGGAAAGTGCGTTTTTTGTTCTTACGATCGCGATAAGCGTACTGGAGACCTTTCTCCCATGTGTTTTTGGCGACAGTCCATACATTAGCACGGCCACCAAAGTTACCTCTTGTGAGGCTCATGATCTTCTTGCGACGAGCGCGTGAAGCGACGTGATTTACTGATCTTGGCATAGTTCTGTAAATTTTTGGTGGTTAATACTTAACGCAGAAGCAGCATTTCGCGGAGACTGCGCATGTTGGATTGATCGACCATAGCAACGTGGGTCAGATTACGTTTCTGCTTTTTGGTCTTCTTCGTCAGAATGTGACTTTTGTAAGCGTGTTTACGCTTAACTTTACCGGTTCCGGTAAGCGTGAAGCGCTTTTTTGCACCGGAATTAGTTTTTACCTTTGGCATTTTGTTAAAAATTAGTTATTAATATTATTATAAGGTCTCGGGCAGCCAGTTTGGTAAGGCCCTTTGACCATTTTTATTTATCGTTCGGTCATTTCTTGGGTGCAAGCATGAGAATCATGCGTTTTCCTTCGAGTTTGGGCAGAGATTCGGGTTTTCCGCAATCTTCAAGGTCCGTTGCAAAACGTGCGAGCAGCAATTCGCCTTGTTCTTTGAATACAATCGAGCGGCCACGGAAGAATACATACGCTTTCACTTTGTTTCCGTCCTTCAAGAACTCTTGTGCATGGCGGAGTTTGAAGTTATAGTCGTGGTCATCTGTTTGCGGTCCGAAACGAATTTCCTTGATTTCAATCTTCTTGGAGTTCTGTTTCTGCTCCTTTTCCTTGCGCTTCTTTTGATAAAGGAACTTCTGGTAATCGACTATTCGGCAAACGGGCGGAACTGCCGAAGGAGAAATCTCGACCAAATCCAAATTCTGCTCATCCGCAATCCGCAAAGCCTCTTTGATAGAGTAAATACCTTGCTCGACATTTTCTCCGACGAGGCGCACCTCGTTTACGCCACGAATCTCATCGTTGATACGATTTGGATTCTCTTTTTCTACTCGACCTCTAAAGGGTCGTTTTACAGGTTGTGTTGCTATAGTTTTGTCCTCCTTTAATAAAAAAGCGGCGCAAAAGTACAACAATTTCTTGATACTACCAAATATTTTTGAAAAAAAATGTTTTTTCTTTGTAAATATTTGTGAATATGAATAAAAAAGTGTACCTTTGCAGCCAAATTGATGAAAATGCGCATAAAAAACGTTAAACTATAAATTAATACATTATGAAACTACACAAATTATTACTCGCGATTGTCTCTGTGGCTATGTTAGCAACGAGTTGCGAAGAACACGTAATTGCGCCCGGTGACAACGAAAACAATCAGGGGGAGATGACACCACCTGATACGACTGCGCAATTGATTACGCTGAAACAGGCGAAAGCGTTAATTGACAGTATTTCTGTTGATACGTTGTCGGAAAGCGGTCGTAAAGAAGAAACCCTTTATGTGCCCGGGCGTTTTAAGTTGGTAGGTACCGTAACAAAGAACATTACAAACCCTGTATCTGTACCCGGAAATACGCACAGTAACATTACGATTAATATCGAATTGGGTGATGACGAAGAGAAATTGGACTGCTACTATATCAAGAACTTGTACAACCTTCCGTTTACGAGCAGCAACCAAGTTCCCCGCGTAGGCTCGAAGATTGAGATTATTGCGCAACTGGAGTGGTATTGGAACAAGAACAGAGAAAGCGGTTCGTACGAGGCAGCCACCGGATTCATTGTCCGCTATGACAGCATTGTCGCTCCTGAGACGGTGCCCGATTGCCCGGCACCCGGTGAAGGCGAAATCAGTGTAACAGAAGCCTTTAATATGGCGATGAAGCTGGCAGACCGCGCAACGACCCCCGATGAATATTCGGTAATCGGTGTGGTTAGTGAGATTACAGAAAACGGTCCGGTAAGCGGCTACAAGAATGCGACCTTTAATATTACGGATAACAAGAACTATTTGGTCGGTTATCGCATCAACGGTTTCAGCCAACCGGAGAATATTGAAGTAGGTGACACCGTGGTTATTAAGGGTAAAGTGCAAAACTACAGCGGTTTGGCAGAAATCTCGAGCGGAGTGCTGGTTCGTACGTCGAACAAAACCATGATTGAAGATACCACGAAGATTTCACCCGATGCCAAAGGCGTAGAAGTTCCGGAAGGTTGCCTGAACGTATATCAAGCACGTCATATTTGTGCAGAATTACCGTCCGGCAAGGGAACGTCAGAGAATTATTATGTCAAAGGCTGGGTATATAAAGTAGCTGTTTCTGCAGAGGACATTGCAACTTATAACAACGCAACATTCTATATCTGTGCGACAGAAGACGGTTCAACCAAGACGTTTGACTTTGAGGCTTACCGTGTGAAAGGCAAAACCGGCACGAAACTGTTCAGCCTTGACCAGATTAAAGAGGGTGACTTTGTAGTGCTTTACGGCAAACTGAAGAACTATAACGGTACGTATGAGACAGACAACGGAGCAGTACTTTACGCATCGTCCAACCCTGAGTTTGACCCGAAGGAAGACCCGACGAAGATTACTCCCGATCCGGAAGGCGCCAATGTGCCGGAGAACTGCCTGAATGTGTATGAGGCACGCAGTATCTGCAAAGACTTGGCATCGGGCAAATCTACCACAGAAACCTACCATGTGAAAGGTTGGATTCGTTCTGTAAACACGACAGAAGCTGACGTAAAGAATTACGGTAATGCCACCTTCACGATTTGCGCGACAAACGATGGCAAGACTGACCCGTTCAGTTTCACGGCATATCGTATCAAATCACTAAACAATGCACGCTTTAACAGCCTTGACGAGTTCAAAGTAGGCGACTTTGTCGTGATTGAGTGCAGACTGAAGAACTATAGCGGCACCTACGAGAACGATAACGGAGCCAAACTGTATTACTCCAATAATCCGCTCTTGCAGCCCGGTACGACACCAAACTAAATAAAAAATATTAACAAAAAAGATGGCAACATTACAAAAAATCAGGAATCATGGTGTAGCCCTGCTGGTGATAGTGGGACTTGCCATGTTAGCATTCATTCTTGGCGACTTCCTTAATTCAGGAAGCAGTTTCTTCAACCGTAGCCGTGAAAACGTCGGCCGCATTGCCGGTCACGATGTGCATTACACGGAGTACGAGGCAGCCAAGGAACAGTTAACAGAAGTTTACAAAATTGAGACCGGTCGTTCGGACTTTGACGAGGAACTGTCGTCACAAATCCGCAACCAAGTATGGCAGATGATGCTGATGGATTACTCGCTGCGCGCAGAGGGTAAGAAAATCGGTATGGATGTGACAGCCGACGAGTTGAGCGAATTGTGCATCGGCGAACATCCTCATGAGTTGATAGCCGGACGTCGTGCGTTCTTTGACGAGACCGGCAGTTTCAACCGCGACTATTTGGTTCGTTTCCTTGCTTCTTTAGAGCAGGACGCAGAGACTCCCGAACAAGCAGCCAACCTCAAACAGGCAAAGAACTATTGGATGTATTGGGAGCACGCAGTTCGTCTGACATGTATGCAGGAGAAATATACAAACCTGCTGCAAAGTCTGATTAAAGCGAACAGCATTGACGCAAAATATGCGTTCAACGCCCGTCAGGAAAGTGTGAGCGCAGAGTACGTGATGCAACCGTTCTATGCCGTTGCGGATTCACTGGTGAAGGTTAGCAACAGCGACATTAAGAAACTTTACGCACAGCATAAGAAAGAGTATAAACAGACTCCGAATCGTGCAATTGCTTATGTGGCATTTGACATCAAACCCTCGGAGCAGGATTTTGCTGACACGAAAAAGTTGATGGAAGATCTTCAGGAAGAGTTCAAAACGACGGATGATGTGGCACTTGTTGTAAACACCAATTCCGACATTATGTATGATGGTCGTGACTATTCAGAGACCACTATTCCTGAGCAATACAAAGATTTCGCATTTGCAAAGGGTGCAAAAGCCGGTGACGTGACCGAGTTGCGCTTCGCTGATGACACTTATTCAATGGCACGCCTCATGCAAGTGGGTTATTCGCTGCCGGACAGCGTTTGCCTGAAAGCTATTGCTTCGCAGGAAGGTCAGGAAGACACCGAGCTCGGTTGGTTTACAGCTGACAAACTCAATAAGAATATTGCAGAGCCTGCCTTTGCTGGCAAACGCGGTACTCGCTTTACGGTGGCTCAAGGTTTGGGCGAACAAACATTTGAAATTGTGGACATCAGTGCTGCTACCCCGAAAGCGAAAGTGGCTATTCTTGAGCGTAATGTAACTCCGTCCAGCAAGACGTATTCTGTTATTTACAACAATGCAAAGCAGTTCATCGTGAATAATCCGACCGAGGATGCTTTCCGCGCTGCTGCAGCTGAGCAAGGACTGGCAGTTCATCCGCAGTTCAACCTCAACAAGAATACCGAGAAAGTGGCAGACTTGAAAGCCAGCCGTGCGATTGTTCGGTGGGCGTTTGATGCGAAGGAAGGTCAGGTTAGTGATGTATTCGAGTGTGGCAACCAGTTTGTGGTGGCTGTACTGACTGAAGCTAACGACGGCGAATACCGTTCGCTGGATGCTGTTCGTTCCGAGTTGACCGTTGAAGCAACCAACAACAAAAAAGCAGAGTACATCAAGAAGCAGTTGGCAGGCATCACTTCATTGCAAGAGGCTGCTGAGATTCTCGGAAAGCCTGTTCAAACGGCAGAGAACGTTACTTTGGCATCGTTCCGTTTCGGTAACGCAGGAAATGAACCTGCCGTTATCGGTACCGCATTGGCATTGGCTGAAGGTGAATTGTCCGAACCGATTCAAGGTCGCACAGGCGTGTTCGTGCTCAAGGCAGGTGCAAAGACTATTGCTGAAGGAGAATTGGATGTTGAGACTGAAAAACAACAATTGGTTTCACGTGTGGCTTATATGATTCCTTATCAGGCAATCGCGCTTATTCAGGAGCAGGCAGACGTGGAAGACAATCGTGCAAACTTCCAGTAAAGAAAGTAAAAAGTTTTGGATTTATAAAGGAAACAACCGGGCTGTCAAGTCCGGTTGTTTGTTATATAAATTAAGGAACGCGCGCTTACGCGTGCGCGAGGGAAGTGCCGGGATAATAGTATGTCAGGATTTGTTCGTATGTCGCTCCTTTAGCGGCCATTGCTGCTGCACCAATCTGGCACAAACCGACTCCGTGCCCCCAACCGTGACCGGATAGGGTAAAGGCGAGAGGCGAAAGGTGAGAGGCTAAAGTTTTTTTTACATCAAACCAAGAAGAGTACAGGCAGGATTTCGACAGCCAGCGGCGGATAGTAAGCTCCTTTCCGATTACTTGGTGACGTTTGGTGCCAATAATCTCTAATTCATAAATGCGTCCGGATTTGCCACGTTTAAGGGGAACAAGGTCAATTATATCGCCGAAATCCAAACCGGATTTGTCACGGATAATTGCGCCAAGTTCAGTAGGCGTGTAGGTCACTTCCCAGTCGTGATAATCCGTCGTTTCAAGGTCGTAATCGTTAAGGCTTTGTTGCAGTAATGCCTTGTCTTTCAGGTAATCAGGTGCGCAAAACGGACACTCGACCGATTTAAGATATGGCACATGAATATCTTCCCAGCACGTCTCAAATTCCTCAGTTTTTCCTCCACAGCATTTGTGAAAACGGCAGTCGCAAATTTTGTCGTCATACATCAGCACTTCTCCTGCCGTTGCACGAACAGCTTCTATTGCTCGTTTGTTCATTCGTGTCAACCCTTCATACCGCTGGCAATGGTCGTCTGCACATACATCAAATCCCACATGACCGTTCGATTCAAAGGAATTTGAGGATTGGCAGGTTTCAAGATTTGATGATTTATTCGCCTCTATAGCGCGGATTGCCCAACTACGGGAAATAACCGCGTGGGCTTTGAGCAGTTCAACAGGAGAATTGGCGGACATTTCTGATGATATGACGCTGCATAGATAGTCCTCTATATCTATCACATTTACTGCTGTTTCCGTACCGTTGGTATTGTGCAGAATTTCCAACTTGCCTGCAAATTCCTGGTCCTCACGGCGGTCCCAGTGAAAGCCGATACCGATGCGTACGTTGTGCAGCACAAAGGTCTTCTCGCGCTGTTCAAAGTCAATTTTGGGTGCTGTTAATATGCCGACGCGGATATTCATGTTGTAGGAACAACGTCTTTCTGGTGATATGCAATCAGCCCTTCCAACGGGGCTTGCACAATCTTGGCTATCTTGTAGTTGTGTGCAACCATTACGTTTCGCAGTACGTCGGAATAGTAGTAGGCCACACTTCCGACGAAACCGACCTTCAAGCCGTCAGGCTTTGTATGCAGCCAGTCTCCCATAACGCCTTCATGGTCATAATATTGCTTCACATTACGGGTGACAAAACTGTCGAAATGGTCATATGCGAGTTTGTAAATCCGCGGGTCCTCCAAGTGCGCGTGGCAGAAACGTGCGAGATTTGCCAACCATCGGTTCGGAAAAGGCTGTTTATATACATGGTCTAAAATATCCGCCTGCGTGAGCTGGTATTCCGTAAGAAACGCATTCTTCAGGTCTTCGCCGAGTTGATTCTTCAATATATCGCCCACCAACCGTTTTCCGAGGGTTGCCGCACTTCCTTCATCGCCGAGAATATAGCCTAATGACGGCACTGCCCAAGCGATATGTTTACCGTCGTAGAAGCACGAACCGCTGCCTGTTCCGAGAATGCAGGCAACACCTTCCTTACTGCCGAAAAGTCCTCTGGCAGCCCCTAACATGTCCGATTCAACGGATATTGCTGCTTCTCGGAAAATCCTACAGAGCGCTTGGCTTACCAGCACTTTCTTTTCCGGCGTACATCCGGCTCCGTAGAAGAAAATGGCGGTCACTTTCCCTGCCCAAAGGTTTGGACCGAGTTGTGGCAGCAATTGATTGGAGACTGAAGAATAAATCTCGTCTTCCGTTTGCAACATCGGGTTAATTCCGTCTGTCTTGAATTCCTGGTGATGTCCGTTGGCGGTCATCAGACTCCATGCTGTTTTGGTGGAGCCGCTATCTGTAATTAAAATCATAGCGCAAAATTACATAAATATTTGCATATATGCAAAAAAAAGTGTAATTTTGCACGCAAAATTGAGAATAATGGAAACATTTGTGTTGAAGGGTCGCCTTTGTGCGACGGAAAAGATACGTGGAATAGCAGACAAAGCTACCGGCGAATGGGTGCTGCTACAACTCAAACCTGAAATCAAATGGGTGCTTTTCGGTTTGGAACGCATGATTCAAATAGGCAACGACACCAACGCCGTAATGGTCTATTCGGACCATTTTAATCCCGAACCGGCACCTGTCATTGACTACCAGCAAGGTGCACTTCGTGATGATTTTGACTTTGGAAGTGCCATTCTTCTCCGCACAACGGCGCTCAAAAAAGTTGCCGCTGAAATGGACAAAGACTACCAATTTGCCGGTTTCTACGACTTGCGTCTGCGCCTCAGTCGCATTGGCGAGTTGGTTCATATTCCGGAGTTCCTGTACTATGACGTGGAAACCGACCTGCGTAAGTCCGGCGAGAAACTCTTTGATTACGTGAATCCGAAGAACCGTGCCGTGCAAATCGAGATGGAGGCCTGTGTGACCGAGCATCTCCGTGCGCTCAATGCGCTGATAGACCACACAACCTTGAAGGAAACTGCAACTGCCAACGATCAATTTTCGACTACCGCGTCCGTCATTATTCCCTGCAAGAACCGCGTCCGCACGATTGGCGATGCAATCCGTAGCGCTCTTTCGCAGAAGGTTCGTGCGCCATATTCATATAACGTCATCGTCGTGGACGACAACTCCACCGATGGCACTGTTGACATCATCAGGCAAATTGCCGATGACAAACTGATTTATATCGCACAAGACCCGACTTGGCACGCCATTGGTGGCAACTGGAACGTTGCACTTCACCATCCATCCTGCGGCAAATACGCCATTCAACTTGATAGCGACGACACTTATTTCGACGAAAACACCGTCCAAAAGTTTATCGATGCTTTTGAGCAGCAGTCTTGCGCCATGGTGGTCGGTACATACCGCATGACCGACATTAACGGCAATGAACTGCCTCCCGGCATCATCGACCACCGCGAGTGGACGCCCGAAAACGGTATGAACAATGCCCTCCGCATCAATGGTCTCGGAGCTCCACGCGGTTTTTATGTCCCGTTGCTGCGTGAAATCAACTTCCCGACTACCAAGTATGGCGAGGATTACGCGGTCGGTTTGCGAATCAGCCGCGAATACAAAATCGGCCGCATCTACGATGTCGTTTATAACTGTCGCCGCTGGGAGGACAATTCCGATGCCAACTGTGACATCGTGGCTATGAACCGCAACAACTGGTACAAGGACCGTATTCGCACGTGGGAACTCCAAGCCCGCATAAATAAAAATGAAAATAAATGATATAACCTGTTGGCGGAATTAAAAAAAGTGTTCTTTGATTAAATTTTTTAACAAAAAAAGTTGCACAATTCGTTGATTTTTAGTAACTTTGTAGTGTCC
>CAJOEX010000011.1:41262-50176 GCA_905233415.1 Paludibacteraceae bacterium | reverse complement strand
GTGGTGGTAGCCAATGCAAACGTGACGGACACATTGCCGCTTCCTAACACGTCTGCCAGATCGGTCGGATTGGTGACCCGACCAATACGCGAATAACTATATCCGCTGCTGAACGTTTCATAAAACAAGACGACACAACTGTTACCATATAGCAGTATATCTCCGGCATAAATAGTGCCCGGACTATAGGTGTTCGAAGGCAGATTCGTCGATAAGTAACAGTACTTCTCGTTGCCGTTCAGTTCGTTCATAGACAGCGTCATAGGCAGCAATGCAAGGAAAGCATTGCCTGTGGCAGAGTTATCCACCGTAGCCTCGAAAGACCGATCGCTAACCGTAACAACGATAGCTGTTGTTTCGTTCGGGTTCTCGGGTTCGTTCGCTCGCGCACAACCAACATTGCACATCGTTATTGCCATAGCAAGGATGATTAGTTTTTTCATTTTATCGTTGTTTGCACGAATTTGCGTGCAAAGGTACAAAAAAAATCTGACATACACAAATTTTTTTGCAAAAATTAAACAAAACGGCCACAAAAATGCGAGCGCAAGGGACAAAGTGTAAGTACCGAATCTATTCGAAAACTTCTGCAACGATGGCGAAATGACTTTCAAGGCGCAGTCCAAGTACACGACCCTCTTGGGGTATCTGTTCCATGAGGAATGGATGTCGTACGAGGAGTAAAAAAAGCGGCAATGCCGCTTTTTTATTGGTTATTGGTTATTGGTAGTCCAACGACAAACGACCAACGACAGAAAAAGTGCGGAACAACCGCACTTTTTTTGCATGTATGGAAAAAAAGCAGTAATTTTGCAGCCGATTGTTTGTAGAAACAAAAAAAGAATATGGAGAACCAAAATATTGAGTACAAAGAGTCCTGGCGTGACGAGTATGTGAAATGGCTTTGCGGCTTTGTTAATGCATAAGGAGGCAAACTATATATCGGCGTCAACGACAAAGGCGAAATCTGTGGTGTAGATAATGCACACAAACTGTCAGAGGATATACCGAACAAGGTAGTTTCATTCCTTGGTATAGTAGCAGATGTGGTTGTACTCAATAAGGATGGCAAAGACTATCTTGAAATAGCCGTACCCCCCAGTTTTGTGCCTATCAGTTACAAGGGTAAATACTATGTTCGTTCCGGCAGCACTCTGCAGGAACTGAATGGTGCTGCGCTGCAAAACTTCGTCATCAAAAAGATGGGACGCTCATGGGATGAGGTGATTAATGACCATGCAACGCTTAATGACATTGACCCGGAAGCCATCAAATATTTCATTGGCAAAGGCGTCGAAGCTGACCGTATTCCGGAAGACCCCCATAATGCTAAGCCGGAAGATGTGTTGGCGAGTCTCGGATTGATTGACGATAATGGGGGACTAACCAATGCTGCTGTTTTACTATTCGGGAAAAATCCTCAGCGGTATTATTCAAGCGCAGTATTCAAGATTGGTCGTTTTGGGTGTGACGAAGCCGACTTGATGTTTCAGGATGTTATCGAGGGCAATATTCTCCAAATGGCAGACCGCGTCATGGATGTGCTGAAGGCTAAATATCTTGTTTCTCCCGTGCGTTTCGAAGGCATGCAGCGCTATGAGAAATTGGAGTTGCCCAGGGAAGCATTACGCGAGATCCTATATAATGCTATCGCGCATAAGGATTATGCAGGAGCCGACATTCAAATGCATGTCTATGATGATCATGTTGAGATTTGGAACGAAGGGGAACTACCTGCCGGATATACGCAGGATATTCTGTTCGCTCGCCATTCATCCAAGCCGCGAAACCATAAAATCGCCAATGTGTTCTTCAAAGCCGGTTTCATAGATACGTGGGGACGAGGTTTCCAAAAGATTCGCAATGGCTTTGAAGCGGAGGGAATCCCTATGCCCAAAGTGGAGAATTTCTGCGGAAGTGTCCAAGTCACCATTGAGCGAACCAACTTTATAAAGATGTCGCATGTCGCAAGAAATGTCGTAAGTGATGTCACTAGTTCTGTCACCAGTTTGTCACCAGTACAACTGACTGAAAAACAAAAGAATATACTTGAATTGATAAGAAAAAACTCACGTTTCTCTATAAAAGAAATGTCACTAGCTTTGTCACTAGTTGAAAGAACGATAAAACGCCATCTTGCCGACATGCAGAAAAAAGGCGTTTTAATTCGTGAGGGCAATACCAGTGCGGGACATTGGGTAATACTCTAATCTTCCGGTTGGTAGCAAAATCGATGCTGTCAAACACGACGTAAATCCCGAAAAAGAAAAAGGGGGATTTTGGACGCCGCAAAGGAGAAAGGGGGATTTCTACGTAATCCCCACAGTCTGCCGACGGCATCCTGTGCAAAACAACAAAAGGACACTCTCTTGAGTGCTCTTTTTGTTTTTCACGAAACGGTTTGGCCTGTCAAGCAAGCTTGTCATTCCCCCGCTCCGCAAAGGGGGATTCTCACGTCGCTACGCTCCTAACAATCCAATAGCCTGCCGGCGGCAGGCTATTCAATCCTTCGACTTCATTCGCTCACTCAAGCGAGCTTGGACTCGCTCTTGTATTCGAAGTCTTGGCGGAGAAAGGGGGATTCGAACCCCCGGTACAGTTACCCGTACGACAGTTTAGCAAACTGTTGGTTTCAGCCACTCACCCATCTCTCCTCGTCGGAAACGGCTTGCCTGAAAGAATTTCAACTCCGTCGAAATTGGGCGGCTCGCGTTTCCTCCTCTTCGACTCGAAACAGACGCGCCCGTCTTGGTTTCTCGTCGATTTGGTAGTAGCTTTTTCAAAAGCGGGTGCAAAAGTACTGCTTTTTTTTGATACTGCAAAATATTTCTGCATTTTTCTGCAATTTTCTTGCAAAAAAGTGTAAATCTACCGCTTTTATGAACTCCGCAGCATGATGTCCGGGCACCAAAATATGGTGATTGGCAATCGGCTTGGAAAGCAAGTACGGTATGACATGCTTCGTTTTCAACCAAACCTGCGTGCGGCAGAGATTCGGCTGGTACTGATTGCGGACAAGTTGTACATCTTCTGCAAAAATACGCTTGAGGTCACCACTTACTTTGACCAACGTATAATCGCCTAATGGCAAATCAGCATGGATGGAAATACCAATTCCGGACTCAAAATGCGAATCGTATTCGTATTTCTCCACCATATTCAACGGAATGGTACAATGCGCCCAGAGCATTTCGCCGTTTTCGGCATTGACGCGGGCAGGATTGCATTGGAAGCCTGAACAGCCGGCAATGCGCTTCGCCAGCACCATCGTCAGCAATGCAGGTACATCGCCTTCGCAGGCAGCCGGAATGCCTTCCGCATTCAATTTGGCAAGCGCGAGACAGCCGGTGTTCTTACAAATCGTCAGCAAGTCAAAGCAACGAAGCGTCAAGCCGTCAAGCCGGTATTTAGCAACCAGTTCCTTGAGGCGGTCATAAATGCGCAAGGCGCCTTTCTCGCCTTCCTCCACTTCACCGAGCGACTGAACTTCCCCAATAGGAATTTCCACTAACTCGCAGCCGAGTTTCTCGCGGATAATGTCCGCGTCAAATGTAGATGAGATAAGCCAATCCGAGGGCTTACCGATGAGTCCTAATCTCTCCATGACCGTGATGTTGATTAATCCAACTAAGTATTTCGCAGCTTGCGGCAAGCGAGTTGCTTTGCTCGCCGGCAATGAGATAAATAGGTTTGTCAAGAGTGATTTCTCCCTTGTTGACCTTTTCAAGGAACAATGCTTCGCTACCGCCACTCAAGACGGCAACCACTTGGTTATCTTCCACCCACTTCGGATCCGGTTCAAACGGAAGTTTGAGTTCCTCGCGATGGAGTGATGAGGCTAATTTGTGTAACATAATGGTATTCGATTTTTACCTTATAGTAACGTTACGGTAATCTATCGTCAATCTATCGTAAATCTATCGTAAATCTAACGTAAATCTATCGTAAATCTATCGTGAATCTTTCGTCTTTGACAAGGACTTAAACAACACCCGAAAAGCCCATAAATGCCATTGCAAGCAGTCCTGCCGTCAAAAGTGCAATCGGCGTGCCCTGCATGGCTTTGGGAACTTTGTTCATACTGAGTTGCTCACGCAGTCCGGCAAAGATGACCAGCGCCAAAGCAAAGCCGATAGCCGTTGCCAAGGCAAAGAGTGTGCCGGTAAGCAGATTATGGTCAGCGCCGACAGGCAGTTTGTTCGTGCCGTTAGCGACCAGAATAGCCACACCAAGGATACAGCAGTTGGTGGTTATCAGCGGCAGGAAAACGCCCAAAGCCTCGTAAAGCGACGGAGAGATTTTCTTGAGGATAATCTCAATCATTTGCACGAGTGCGGCAATTACAAGGATAAACAAAATCGTCTGCAGGAACTCCACGTGCCAGAGAATCAGGAGCTTCTGTAGCAAATAGGTAACAACCGTTGCCAAAACCAATACAAATGTTACTGCTGCGCCCATTCCAAGCGCCGTGTCAATCTTCTTGCTGACACCGAGGAAAGGACAAATGCCGAGGAACTGGCTGAGAACGATATTATTAACGAATATCGCGGATATGAAAATCAAAAAGTAGATCATGTTATTTACGATTTAGTGATTTACGATTTGGCGATTTATTTAGTGATTTAGTCATTTTGCCATTTCTTCATAACCGCCATGACGTAAGCAAGGCAGATAAATGCACCGGGAGCAAGGACGAAGACAAGTGCTCCGTAGTTGTCCGGATAGAGTTGCAGGCCGAAGATTGCGCCGGTTCCGAGAAACTCACGAATGGCACCCACAATGGTCAAAGCCAACGTAAAGCCAAGACCCATGCCCAATCCGTCCAATGCAGAAAGTCCGACCGTGTTTTTGGCGGCAAACGCCTCTGCGCGGCCAAGCACGATACAGTTAACCACAATCAGCGGGATAAAGAGGCCAAGCACGTTGTAAATAGCGGGCAAGTAAGCCTGCATAAGCAATTGCACCAGCGTAACGAACGTAGCGATTACAACGATGAATGACGGAATACGGACTTTGTCAGGAATAAGATTCTTGAGGAGCGAAATAACGACGTTCGAGCAAACCAGCACGAACAGCGTTGCCAAGCCCATAGACATACCGTTGATGGCACTTGTGGTCGTTGCCAAAGTCGGACACATGCCGAGCACAAGGCCAAATGTGGGATTCTCCTTGAGAATACCGTTGAAGAATGTTTTTGAAGCTTTACTCATGGCTTTCCTCCTTTACTGTTAAAGAGTCGGATGACTCTGTCGTTATTGTTGTCATTGTCGATGCACCTGTCCATGCCTCAACCTGTTCGCCCTGCATGTTCTTGAACTGCACGTAAGCATCGTTAATTGCCGCAAGGAAAGCACGTGAAGAAATCGTTGCCGCAGTAATGGCATCGACGTCACCGCCGTCCTTTGAGACGCGGAACTGTCCTGTAGCCTCGCGACCGATTATATTCTGACCGGGCTTGTCCGCATTCTTGAACCACTCCACGATATGAGTTCCGAGACCCGGTGTTTCAGTTTGTTCAAGGACTTCATAGCCCAGGATGTGCCCTTCGGGGTCGAAACCGACCATAAGGCGAATGACTCCGCCAAAGCCGTCAGCTTGCGTCTCAATAGCCACGCCATCTTCGTGCCCCGCCAACACAGCGACACGTGCAGCATTCTCCGCTTCGCGTTTCTGCTGCTCAATCTGCTCTTGCGTCAACAAATAGACACCTGCCAACGCAGCCGCAGCCACCAACGTAATGCACGTCAGCGACAACATCATGTTTATAAATGTACTGGGTAGTTTGTTCATTGGAAATTTGAAGATTTGAAGATTTGAATATTTGAAGATTATTTCTTAATTTCGCCGAAGCGTTTCGGGCGAATCTTATTCAACAAAGGTACACAGGCGTTCATAATCAGAATAGCAAATGAAACGCCTTCCGGATATGCACCCCATGTACGAATGACCATTGCAATAAAACCGATGCCGACACCAAAGATTATCTTGCCCCACGCAGTCATCGGAGAGGTTACGTAATCGGTAGCCATAAAGAATGCACCCAACATCAGACCACCCGTGCAAAGACTATAAAGAATATACGTGTGCGGGTGCATGCACGCGGGAGTGCCAATCCATGCGAAGAGAGCCACGGTCGCAAGAATGCTGACCGGTATATGCCATGTGATGACGCGGGTAACAATCAGCAGCAAGCCGCCGAAAATAAGCGCCAAGGCACAAACCTCACCAAACGAGCCGCCGACAAGACCGATGAACGTGTCCCACAAATCGGGCAGTTTATTCAAGGCAGAAGCGTCACCGCCTTTGACGATTTGCTTCATGGCAGCCAGCGGAGTGGCACCTGTGGCGGCATCAATGTAGTTCGTCACAAATCCCAACGGTCTCGGCCAAGTGGTCATCTGCACCGGGAAAGAAATCAGCAGAAACACGCGTCCGACAAGTGCAGGATTAAAGAGGTTCTGCCCAAGTCCGCCAAAAGACATTTTGCCGATGGCAATCGCCACAAACGCACCAATTACGACAATCCACCACGGCAAGTTGCAAGGCAGGTTAAACGCCAGCAACAGACCGGTCAGAATAGCGGATAAGTCTTGGATTGTCGGCTTCTGTTTGAGGAGGAACTTCGCAATCAGCCACTCAAAAGCGACACATGCCACGATACTAATTGCCGTTGTGATAATCACTCCCCAGCCGAAAGCCGCGATTGAAACGGCGAAGGCAGGCATGAGCGCCAAAATCACGAGCAACATATTTCTGCGCACACTGTCACCGCTGTGGGTGTGAGGCGCAGGAGCAACAATTAATTTATTCATTTTGTCATTTACGATTTAGTCATTTATTATTTGGCATTGCGGGCGCGGATGATACCGCCTACTTTGGCTTTGCCCATACGGACATAATCCAACAAGGGACGATGACTCGGGCAAGTAAACGTACAGCAGCCGCATTCAATACAATCCATGATATTATGCGCTTCCATGCCGTCCCACAGCTGCAATTCCGCCTGTCGCGCCAATAGATAAGGCTCCAAGCCCATCGGACAAGCACCCACACATTTGGCGCAGCGGATACAGTTTTCCGGTTCTACACGGCGCGCTTCGGATTCATCCATGAACAACAAGCCGCTGACACGCTTGTTGGCAGGCATATCAATGCTGTTCATGGCACGCCCCATCATAGGACCGCCGCCGATAATCTTGCCGGTATTTTCAGGAATTCCGCCTGCAAGCGCCACCACATCCGCCAACGGCGTACCGAAACGAACACGGTAGTTGCCCGGCTTGGCGACATGCTTGCCGGTAACGGTTATGACACGGGAAATAAGCGGTTTATGCTTGACAACAGCTTCATAAACAGCATAGACGGTAGCCACATTATCCACAACAGCACCGACCTCAATGGGCAGTGCGCCGCTCGGCACCTGACGACCGATACATGCTTCAATAAGCTGTTTCTCTCCGCCTTGCGGGTACTTGAGATTAAGCGGCATTACCGATATGCCCAAAACACGCCCTGTAAGTTTCTGCATGTATTCAATGGCATCGGGCTTGTTCTTCTCAATACCGATTATTGCGCGTTTGATACCTAACGCCCGCGTAAGGAGCTTTATTCCGATGATGATTTCCTCGCCATGCTCCAGCATAAGCTGGTGGTCGCAAGTAAGGTACGGCTCACACTCCACGCCGTTAACAATCAGCACTTCGGCTTTCTTGCCCGGAGGCGGCATCAGTTTGACGTGTGTCGGGAAGCAGGCTCCGCCGAGTCCGACTATTCCGGCAGCAGCAATGCGGTCGATAATCTCCTTCGGCTCAAGTGTACCTTCGCGGACTAACGTGTCGGATGCATCAATGCCGTCCAACCACAAGTCACCTTCCACATCGATGAAGATTGCCGGAACACGCATTCCCCATGCATCAATGGTCGTGTCAATTTTACTGACGATACCGCTAAACGGCGAATGAATATTGGCACTGACAAAACCGCCCGCTTTGGCAATGAGCTGCCCGACACGCACTTTGTCACCTTTTTCAACGACAGGTTGCGCGGGTGCTCCAATGTGCTGTATCAGCGGGATTATCGCTTTCTGGGGCAGCGGGCAGTCCACAATGGGTTTCAACGCACTATATTGCTTGTTATCCTGCGGATGAACTCCGCCAATTTTGAATGTACTCATAGTGTCTATAGATTAGTTACTTCTTTTGAGCCAATGTTTGCAAATACGGATATTGTGCACGTTTGGTAGGCAGCGAACGAATGATAGCCGCACAAACGGGGTCGAATGTGCTTCCGTCTTTCTCCGGCGCAGTTTCCACGCTTGCAGGAGCGGCGGGAGCGGCATTCTTTGCCAACGCCGGCAGGTTCAAAGCGTGTATGGCACCTGTCGGGCAGGCAGCTTCACATTCACGGCACAGGGCACATTTGTCGGCATCAATATAGGCAAGATTGTTCTCCACCTTAACGGCATCAAAACCACAGACGGTCTGGCATTTGCCACAGCCGATACATGCGTTCTTGCAGTTCTTTCGGGCAATAGCGCCTTTTTCTTTGTTATTGCAGAGGACAACCATTTTGGCTCCGTCAATGCCTTTCTTACGCAATTCAATAATACCGCGCGGACATGCCTTGACACACTTGCCGCAGGAAGTACATTTTGCCTCATCCACTTCGGGCAAGCCTGTTTCCGGATTCATGTGCAATGCGCCAAACTGACACGCCGCTACACAATCGCCGCAACCGAGACAGCCAAACGGGCATCCTGTCTCGCCCACATAGCAACTGTGCATAATCTGACAACTGCGTGAGCCGTTAAATTCGCTTGTCCGGGGACGCGCCTCACAGGTTCCGTTACAACGGACAACTGCCACCATCGGCTCCGCCGCCACACTCTCCAAGCCGAGAATTCCGGCGACCTTGG
>CAJOEX010000011.1:0-41186 GCA_905233415.1 Paludibacteraceae bacterium | reverse complement strand
GGTCAATACGCGGGTCTTCCTCCACTTTGAACTTCCGGGCCGTCAGGAACAGCAGTACCGCTGCCGCAAAACCCGTCAAGCCCAAAATAAGCAATGCAATTAATACTATATTCATATTTTCGGTTTTATAAAAAACAATGTTAAATAGTAAACGGCAATCGTTGCCAAAGCAAGTCCGCCGATAAGGTATTCATTGTCCGTCAGCAAGTCCGTCACGGCAATCACCGCCGCCAACAGCACGAAAGGCACGATGTAGCCCAAACTCAACGCTTTCCAACGCTGACGGCGGGTGAACCGGTCATCTTCCACAATCGTGCAATGGGACTTCAATGCACAACCGCCACAGGCTCCGGAAGGTTTGTTTTCGCAATCGGACATGACTTGACACAAAATAACCTGCAAAAGTAAGCTTTTTTTTTGATATACACAAAGCTTTTGCCTAAAAAAATGCTTTTTTCAAAAGAAAAAATGCAAAAAAGCATTTTATACTTGCATTTACAAAAAATATTCCGTATCTTTGCGCCAAATTTGATGTATTATGCCCAGAAGACCGTCTTCAACCATCACTTCGAGCCACGAAAACGTTACAGAATCACGCCGCATCGAAGTTGAAAAAACATCGTTTTTCAGTCAAGTCCAGGCGTTTTTTGCAGACCGCCGGACACAAGTCGTGTGTGCCGTGATATTACTGGCATTCTCGCTGTTTGCGCTGATTGCATGGTGCAGTTATTTCTTCACCGGCACGCAGGACCAGAGCCTGTTGAGCATGTCCCATGCCGAGCGCGTGGCGGCACGGCTGCAAATTACCAATTTAATGGGCTTGCCGGGTGCCCGTTTGGCAGCATTTATGGTGGACGGTTCATTCGGCTTGGTGTCCGTGATGTTTTTAGTTATGCTGGCACTTTACGCCTTCAAACTGCTACATCTGTTGCAGCTCAACGGCTGGCGATTGCTTTTCTGCACGGTATTCTGGATTATTTGGGGAAGCATTGCACTCGGATTTGTTCAGCTCATTACCGGCATTGAAACATTCTTCCGTTGGGGCGGTGCACACGGCGAATGGCTGAGCGAACTGATGACGAGTTATGTGCAGCCGATCGGTTCGACCATCATTCTTGTGGCGGTACTGCTGATTTTCTTTATCATCGCGGACAAGACCTTTATTCCAAAAACCAAACGTTTCGGGCAGTGGTGCAAAAACCTGTTCCGCAAACCGGAAGCGCCGGCTGTTCCCAACGATAATCCGGACACGCCCGACGCACCTGAAAGCCCCGAAGACCCGTCCGAAAAATCCGAGCCCATTACATTGACCATTGGCGAACCGGACGAGCCGGAAGACCCGTCCGTCATAACGGTCGAAATCGAAACGCCGGAGACGCCCGACGAGCCGGAAATACCGGATGAGCCGGAAATACCGGACGTTCCTGATGATACGGACACATCGGAAAAACCGGACTTCGACATCAACGCTACCGACGAAGTAGAACTTTCCAAGCAATTAGAGCCGTACGACCCGCGCAAGGATTTGGAATTCTACAAGTTCCCTACACTCGACCTGCTCAAAGTCTATGACAACGAGACTGCCCCCGTCATCAATCAGGAGGAACAGCAGGCAAATGCCAACCGAATCGTGACGACGCTACGCAATTACGGCATTGAAATCGAGCAAATCAAGGCAACCGTCGGTCCGACCGTTACGCTCTACGAAGTGGTGCCGAAAGCAGGTATCCGCATCGCCAAGATCCAGAACCTGGAGAACGACATTATGCTGTCACTCAGCGCCATAGGAATCCGTATCATCGCTCCAATGCCCGGCAAAGGAACGGTCGGCATTGAAGTGCCGAACGAGAAACCGCAAGTCGTTTCCATGCACTCCGTCATTGCCTCCAAACGCTTCCAAGAGGAACAGAAGATGAAACTGCCTGTGGCAATCGGACGCACCATCACCAACGAAGTGTTCTGCTTCGACCTTGCCAAAACGCCGCATTTGCTGGTTGCAGGTGCTACCGGACAAGGTAAGTCGGTAGGCCTGAACGCCATTATTACGTCCTTGCTATACAAGAAACATCCGGCAGAACTGAAGTTTGTGCTGGTGGACCCGAAAATGGTCGAATTCTCCATTTACAAACCGCTGCTCAAGCACTACATGGCAGCAATGCCCGAGCAAGAGGACCGCGACATCATCATTACCGACTGCCAGAAAGTTATCAATACCTTGAACTCGCTTGTAATTGAGATGGAGGACCGCTATTCGTTGTTAGCAGAAGCCAACTGCCGCAACCTTGAGGATTACAACGAGAAGTTCAACTCCCGCGTCCTCAATCCTGAAAAAGACGTGGAAAACGTGGTCACGAAGAAGATTCTGCACCACCACTTCATGCCCTATCTGGTGATTGTGATTGACGAGTACGGCGATTTCATTATGCAGGCAGGCAAAGAGGTGGAACGTCCGATTCAGCGTCTGGCGCAGAAAGCCCGTGCCGTCGGCATGCACATGATTCTTGCCACACAGCGTCCGGATGTGAAAATCGTTACCGGAACCATCAAAGCCAATATCCCGACCCGCATTGCGTTCCGCACACAATCCGTTGTGGACAGCCGTACGGTGCTCGATGCCAAAGGTGCCGACCAGCTGATTGGTAAAGGCGATATGTTGTACTCCGGCGGCGGTAATCTTACGCGCATACAGTGTGCTTTTGTCGATACGCCGGAAGTGGAAGCCATCGTTAATCATATTCACGAACAGCAGGGCTACTCACAACCTTACCAACTGCCTGAATATGTGCCGGAAGGACAGGAAGAGGCCGTTGCTCCGGGGTCCGTGGATACGAAGCGTCTCGACCCGATGTTTGCAGATGTTGCACGCTATGTTGTCAGCAAGCAGGAAGGCTCGACATCCCGCTTGCAACGGGCATTTGAGATTGGTTACAACCGTGCCGGCAAACTGTCCGACCAACTTGAAGCCACCGGCATTGTCGGTCCGAACAAAGGTCCAAAGGGCCGTGACGTCTTAATCCAGGATATGGAATCACTTGAAAGACTGTTGGAATCACTGAACGTATGAAAATGCTTCTGATTATATTAACCGTTTTGCAAACGTTTCTAAGCTCGTTGGAAACGAAAACCTTGCAAACAGACTTTACCCTGACGATTGCAGCGGATGCATCACAGCCGCTCAATCACACGGGTTCGATAACCATGTCCGGCGAACGGTTCCGTCTTGCCATTTTTGACATGCAGGCTGCCTATGACGGCAATACTTTGTATATTTATCAGGAAGATACCGACGAACTGACGCTCTCCCACCCGACCGAACAGGAATTGTTGGAAACCAATCCGTTCCTTTATGCCCGTGCGTTGAGCAAGGTTTGCAATATTACCGAGCGCGAGGCCAACGGTTCTACCATTATTACGCTCACGCCGAAAGACCAATCGATTGGCATTCAGAAGTTCACCTTAACGCTCAACAAAGACAATCTTCCTATACGCCTTGAAGTCCGCGAAGGCAGAAAAACGACTTCTCTTCTGCTCCGCAACACGAAATACATTACGGAACAACAAACATACATATTAACGCCCGACCCAAAAACATTTGTCAATGATTTGCGATAACTTGTTGATTTATTGACACCTCGGCTTGCCCATCTTCAAGCAGCCATTATTGCGTGATTATTGCGTGATTATTGGGTGATTATTGCGTGATTGACCCGAGAGAAGCCTGATAGAAACCTGATTGTAACCTGATTGTAACCTAATTGAAAAAACAACACATGAATAATAACGTGCATAATTTGATTATCATCGGCTCCGGTCCTGCCGGATATACCGCTGCCATTTACGCGGCAAGAGCGAATTGGAATCCCATCCTGATTGAAGGTCCGCAACTTGGCGGTCAACTGATGACGACGACCGAAGTGGAGAACTTCCCCGGCTATCCCGACGGTGTGGAGCCGTTCCAGATGATGGACGACCTGCGCCGGCAGGCAGAGCGTTTCGGCACAGTCTTTGTTTCAGGCGTAGTCACCAAAGTCGAATTGGGCAAACCGCATAAAATATGGGTGGAAGACACAGACGTTTACGAGACGAACGCCCTCATCATCGCCACCGGAGCAAGTGCCAAGTACCTCGGTCTGCCGTCCGAGACGACCTACCGCGGGCGCGGCGTAAGTGCGTGTGCGACGTGTGACGGCTTCTTCTACCGCAAGAAAACCGTTGCCGTAGTAGGCGGTGGTGACACGGCTTGCGAGGAAGCGCAATACCTTGCCAATCTGTGTGAGAAGGTTTATCTGATTGTGCGCAAGCCGTTCCTGCGTGCGTCGCAAATCATGCAAGACCGCGTATTGAACAATCCGAAGATAGAAGTACTGTTTGAGCATAACACGGTCCGACTGACCGGCGAAGGCAAAGTGCAAGGTGCAGATCTGGTCTATCGCAAAGGCGAGCCGGATGAGCAGCTGCACCACATCGCCATTGACGGTTTCTTCTTAGCGATTGGTCATCATCCGAACACGCAACTGTTCCGCGGAATGTTGGAAACGGATGAAGAGGGATATTTAAAGACATTGGCTGATTCGCAGGCATGTATCGGCGCTGCGGGCGTTTTCGCGGCAGGCGATTGCTGTGACCCGCGCTACAGACAAGCGATTGTAGCCGCCGGTTCGGGCTGCAAGGCAGCACTTGACGCAGACAAATACTTAAAAACATTATAATCAACATAATTAACCAAAACATTTAGAGTATGAAAAACAACATTTTCACCGTGCTATGTGCACTTACCGCAGTTATGGCGGCACAAGCAACCACATTCAAACCACTCGCCCAGTTCAAAAACCTTGTAACCGGTGACGAGGCAGTTATCACAATGGCCTATGCAGGAACGACGTACGCGCTTAGCGCTGAAGAAGCAACAGGCACGCCTCCCAAATCCGAGGCAGTAACGTTAACAGACGGCGCATTGGAAGATCCGGAAGCCAAGTACATCTTTACAGCCGAAGAAGTGGAAGGCGGTTACCGCTTTACACGCGGCGATGAGTTCCTTTACATGCTGGACGACACCAAAGGTCTGCGTGTTGGCAAACCCAAAGCCGGAACGACCTACACGGATGTATTCAACGTACGTGCCGAGGAGGAATACAGAGGCTATTTGTACGGGGTAATAAACACAAAAGAGCAGTTTATCGGCGTTTGGCATAAAGACGGCGACCCTGCCACATTAACGTACTTTGCGCGCTACCCCTACTCCACAAGCGGTAACAGCGGCTGGAAGAAACTTATCAGCGACGAAACATTTGTGCTCTATGTGAACAGTCCTTCGGGCGACCCGTCGCTACCGAAATATACCGTTACCGCCGCAGAGGTGGAAGGCGGTCAGATTAGCGTTTCGTATCCGAAAGCAGGCGAAAACGTCATCATCGAAGTGGATTATACCGTGGCAAAAGGCTATGACTTTGTAGAAGGTTCACTTGCATTTGTATATAAAGCCGGCGAAGAAGAAGTTTATACCGTCATTGAAGACAGCCAATTCCTAATGCCGGCAGCCAATGTGGTTGTAACGGCAGAGTTTGAAGGCCGTTCGCCCAAAGCGATGTTTGACTTCTCTGACAAAGCCAACTTGTGGGGAATCCCGAATGAACACACTGTCGGCACGAACACTTATACCAACGGAGACTTGTCCATCACACTGACCAGCGTCGGGGAAGTGAAGAACGGCAACGGCTATAATTTCAACAAGTCCGGCTACCTGCTGTTGGGCAAGAAAGACTCCAAACTGACGCTGCCTGCATTTGCTCACGACGTTACCAAGATTGTTGTCACCGGCGAAGAATATGCTTCGGAATATGTGGAAACGAACATTCTGGTTGGTGAAGAGCCCGTCAGCAAAAAGGCTACAGGTGCAACATCGTCCAACATATTCCTCATTAACCGTGACTTCCGTGCGGCAGGAACTATCTATGATTTGGCCATCCTCAGCGACCACTCTGCACGCATTACCACGATTGATATTTATGCCGCCGTAGAAGGCGCACCGGAGACACCGGAAGTGGACATTCCTGCAGGCGTTTATACCACGGAACAACTCGTTTCGCTGTCCTGCTATACAGAAGGCGCCGAAATATTCTACACGTTAGACGGCTCCCGTCCGACAGAGAAAGCCACCAAGTACGACAAGTCCATTACCATAGACAAGACCAAGACGCTGCGGGCAGTCGCTATCCTTGCAGGTGTGAAGAGTGAGATTCTGACGGTACACTATGCGATTGCCAACGTAAGTGCAGACGGCACGTTGCTGAATCCGTATTCCGTAGCAGATGTACAGGAATTAGGCAATCCCGGCTGGAAAGCATGGGTTCACGGCTTTATCATCGACGGCTTTGACTCCAACATCAAAGTGCGTGCGCTCAGCAGCGAAGCCACCAACGCCATCGCCATTGCCGATGAAAAAGGCGAAACGGACTTGGCGAACATGATTATTGTAGAACTGCCGCAAGGACGCGTGCGCAACGGTTTGAACGTAGCTGAACACAACGAAAATATCGGTAAGGAAGTGTGGGTTTACGGTACGCTGTCGAACTACGGCGGCAAACCCGGTGTTTCCAAGACTTCGAAATACCACCTTGATGAAGTTCCAAAACCGACAAACGTGGAGCAAAATACGCAAACGGAATTTGCTCCGGCTACGAAAGTGCTCCGCGACGGACAACTGTTTATTATCAATAACGGCGTCGTTTATGACGTTCTTGGAAGACAATTATAATTACTATCCCTATGCTGTTTTACGAAATAAGAGTCAATTACCAGCGTCAAACGGGTGAAGATAACCCGGGTAATGTAAAGGAAACCTATTTGGTGGAAGGGCTTACGCCTTCTGACGTGGAGCAACGTTTGATGGAACACATCAAGCCGCTGGTTTTCGGCGAATTGGAGGTTCCGTCATGCACCAAGAAACAGTTCTTTGAAATAATCAACTCCCCCGAAGGCGACAAGTGGTACAGAGGCCGCGTGGAACTGATTACCATCGAGGACAACGGCAAAGAGACCCGCAAAGCGGTGTCTGTGCTGGTCTGCGCTTCAAACATCACTTGGGCGATGAAGAACCTCTCGGAAGCCATGAACGGCTACGACTGCGAAATTATTTCCGTCACCAAGTCACCTATACTGGAAGTGCTGCGTGCCGTCGATTAACGAACATATCGGACAAATCAGATCAACGTTGCCGGAAACGGTAACGTTGGTCTGTGTAAGCAAGTTCCACCCAGCCGAAGCGATTTTAGAAGCCTATAAAGCCGGTGAACGGGACTTCGGCGAAAGCCGTGTACAGGAACTGCGCGCCAAATACGAAGTGCTGCCGAAAGACATCCGGTGGCACTTTATCGGACATTTGCAAACGAATAAAGTGCGTCAGATAGTGCCTTTTGTTCACCTCATTCAGTCCGTTGACAGCGTGCGCTTGTTAGACACCATCGAAGCAGAGGCGGCAAAGATAAACCGAATTGTAAAAGTGCTGCTGGAAGTGCATGTGGCACATGAAGAGACAAAGTCCGGTTTTTTGCCGGAAGAATTGGCGGAAGTGCTGCCGTTGCTGCCCAAATACAAACATGTGGAGGTCTGCGGGCTGATGACCATGGCGACCAACACAGACGACGAAGCGGAAATACACCGCTGTTTCCGCAGGCTGAAAGCGCTGGCAACAGAAAACGGGGGCAACAATATACTCTCCATGGGCATGTCAGATGACTATCGGCTGGCGATTGCGGACGGCTCCAATATGGTCAGAATAGGGTCAAGTATCTTCGGCGAACGTGTCTATTGAGGTCTTTGATGATATGAGTCTGTGCACTGAAGCGGAAGTGGCAAGAATGCTGCCGCTGGTAAATGCACAACGCCGCGAAACAGCGTTAAAGTACAGACATACTTTCGGGCAATGGGCAAGCCTCAAATCATGGCTAATGCTTGCCGAAGCGGGTGTAACAGGCGATTGGAAATACAACGAATACGGCAAACCGTACATTGAAAACGGACCGAAGTTTTCCCTCAGTCACTGCAAGCACGGAATAGCCGTTGCAGTTGATGAAAAACCGATTGGCATAGATATTGAGAGTATTAGAGCAATCAAGCCGGAGTTGGTGGCACGGACGATGAATGAGGAAGAACAAAAAATCATCGGTGACAGTGCCGTTGAATTTACAAAACTCTGGACGCAGAAAGAGGCGTACCTCAAATACCTCGGGACAGGCATTATTGATGATTTGCAGCACGTGCTGGCACACACGGAAAACGTGCACTTTGAAACAACCGTAAAAGAGGATTACATATATACTGTTTGCTACAGCAACTAACGTTTATTGAAGAAGATTTGGGTCATATTACTCATACTGGCGGGCTGTATATTGGTTATAGTCGGTTTGGTGGTCGGGTTTCTCTCGTCGAGTAAAATTCAGACTTATGCTGCTCAAAAGGCGACTGAAAAACTGAGCGAAAGTCTGAATACAACCGTCCACATCGGCACTGTTCAGTACCAGTTTCCGATGCGAATTACGCTCAACGATATTTATATCGAAGACCGGCAACAAGACACGTTGCTGTATGTCCGGCAGTTATATACCCGTTTCTCACCGTTGGCACTTGCAGAAAAGACCCTACGCTTTCCGACGATTAACATTGACGGCGTGCGGGCAGATGTGCACCAACTGCCGTCAGGCGAATACAACCACACGTTTCTCTTAGAGGCTTTTGCGTCCGAAGACACCACAAAAACGCCCCTAAGCATGAACATTGTTCTGAAGAACATTCATTTGCAAGATATACAAGCCAAATACGACACTTTTTCATTTTATGTGCCTGAGTCATCATTATCATTGCACCACTTGTCAAAAGATTCGTTAGACGCGGAAATCCGCCAATTAGCGGTTTCCCTGACCATGACGACCGCCACACACACGCCGTTTTCACGCTTTTCAGAGGAGTTTGTTGTAAGTGATGTACAGGCACGCCTACGCATCAATGACACCTTGATAATGCTGCCGAAGTTAGACGTCCGGTTACCGAATTCACATTTGGACGCTTCGGGCGTTCACACACGTTTCCCCAAAAAAGACATAACCCAGTCTTTCGGGCATTATTTCCGCGAAAATGCAGAAGCCATATCAATGGGGTTGCACGTGAACAAGGCGCAAATTACACCGCGTGACCTCAAGTTTTTTATGAAGGATTTCAGCGGCGTAAAAGGAGTTTTGGCATTTTCAGCAGACTTGGAAGGTTCGCTGGACAGTATAGCTGCCGATAACTTAGCGTTGTTTTATGACGACAGGCGCGTCTTTCTCGGTAACTTCTCCGCGATTGGTTTGCCGGTTTTAGACAGCGTTTATATCAATGCCCGCTGTCAGGATTTATCGCTCACAACGGCACAAGTCCAAGACTTTGTGTCCGGCTTGCAAGGTCGGCCGTTCCACTTGCCGCCGATGGTTTGCCGATTGGGAGATGTTCACTATCAAGGCGAAGTACGAGGCAGATTACACAAACTGACATTACACGGTGCTTTCCGCACAGCTTTGGGTGTGCTGACCACGGACGGCACCTGTTTTTCCAATCAGGACTTTACAGACCTGGCATTAACCGGCGAATTGGGAACCAAGCATTTCAATCTCGGGCGAATGCTTGCCTCACATGACCTCGGAACCGTTTCGTTTAATCTTACTACAGATTGGTACATTAACGCCGAGAGGCAACCGAGAGGTAACGCTGACGCTACCATCAGTGAAATAACGTACAAGCAGTACAACTACAAGAACATTCAATTACACAGCGACTTTGACGACAAATATGCCGAAGGAACGCTTCGAATTGAAGACCAAAACATCGCCCTTAATCTGGAAGGTTTGATGGATTTCAATTCCGAAATGAACGAAATCGAATTACACCTTGCATTGGACCGTTTATGTCCGGGCGCGCTTAAACTGACAGAACGTTATCCCGATTCCGAACTGAGCGCCAACATGCAATTGCACTACCTCGGCGAAGACATTGACCATGCGGAAATAACGGCGAACATTGAGTCTATGCAGCTGCGCATTGCCGATGATACCGTAGTAATGAATACATTCGCCCTGACCTCCGACCGGCATAAAGACGTGCTAACGCTTAAATTGAATTCCGACTATCTTACCGGCACTGTCAAAGGTGACTTTGCATACACAACCCTTGCAACATCCATTAACAAACAGGTCGCCCGTTATCTGCCTTCCTTGTATTCGACCAAGCGTTACGAGCAACTGATGAAAATGCCGTCTGACAATGAGTTATCGCTTTACCTCTACGGGCACAAGATTCGCAAAATTCAGGAAATGCTGCAACTGCCCGTGATGGTTAGTGACGACCCTGTAATCAAAGGTTCTTTCAATGAGAAAAAAGGCCGTTGGTCATTACAGACCTATATTCCCGGATTGGTGGCGGGAAACACCTTGTTGCAAGACGTAACACTTACTGCAGGCAATGCCTCCAAATGGGCGGAATTAGACCTTTCGCTGCAAGTGGACAGCTCCCGTTTAACCATGCACACACAAGCCGTTCAAGACTCGCTGCAGTTAGGCTTGACGCTTCGTGCCTTACCACCGTCCAAGAGCTTTGGCACACTGGATGTTGACACACGCTTTACGCACTATGCAGGCAAACCGTTGGTGGAAGCACATATTCAGCCGAGCATTGTCCAATTGGGCGACTCGGTATATCAAATCGGAGACTCTCACATTGCTTACTGCGTAGCAGACACATCGATAACCATTTCCAATTTTCATATACTTGGCACATCGCAGGTAATTGCCGCAGAAGGTGTTGCATCACCACGTGAGACGGACTCGCTCCGCGTTACGCTGGCAAATATCAACGCCGGACTGCTGATGCCTTTTGCCTTGCCGGAAAAAGCGTTTTCCGTGGGAGGCAGACTCACCGGTTGGGCGAACCTGTTCGGTGTATTCTCAAAGCCGGTCTTTGAAGCCGAAGTACGTTTGGATTCGGCACTGATGGGCGGTGCACACATAGGGAATGCTGTGGCGAAAATTGAACTCGACCGTGAAACCGGCAGTATTGTCATCGACGGAAACGTTGACAACGGTTCACACCGTGTAGCACACGTGGACGGCTTGGCAGAACCTAAGAAAGGACGCTTCCTCATTGATATATTCCCTGACTCTATTCCTTTGGCTTTCATCGGCCATTGGACTGCCAATTTCCTGACGGATATTTCCGGCTATGGTTCCGGACGCGTTACTGTCAGCGGCGAAGGCAAAAAAGTGTGGGTCATTACCCGTGTCAAAGGCATTGACGCCGGTTTGACCATTCCGTTCACCGGCTGCCGCTATACGTTCAACGACTCGGTATTTATGGATTCGACCTCCATTATCTTCCCCAACATGACGCTTCGGGACGAGGAGGGTAACCCGTTCTTCTTTGACGGACGTCTGACGCATGACGAGTATTTCCGCGACTTCCGGATCAAGCTCAGTGGACATTGTGCGCATACACTCGCCATCAATCTCCCTGACAAACCCGGACAATTTATGCAGGGTAAGATCTACGCCGACGGAGACATCTTTTTAGAGGGACCTGACACGGATATTATGCTGACCGCAAACGCGAAAGCCGTCGGCAAATCACGTTTCAGGCTGTCTATTGACGGGCCGGGTTCGGCTGCCGACAATTCGTTTATTACCTTCTACAACCGCAACGACAAAAAACAGGAAGGGGCGGAAGAAGAAGAGCACTCCACGCTCTTTCCACGACGCAAACAAGCTGCCGCTTCTTCATCATCTTCCCGTTTCCGCTTGGGGTTGAATATTGACATTGACCCGCAAACGCTGTTTGAACTGGTACTGAACGAGCGAACAGGTGACAAGATTACAGCCCGTGGGGACGGCTCTGTCAAGTTTACTATGGACGACTCCACGGATGAGTACAAGTTAATGGGCACTTACACCCTGTTAAGCGGAAAAATGGGCTTCACCATCGCCAACGTCATCCGCCGTGATTTCACCATTGCCGAGGGCTCACAGATTATTTGGAACGGCGACCCTGAAAATCCGATGCTTAACGTCACCGCCAAATATCAGGTAACCGCCTCCCTCAAAGATTTGTTCGGCACCGAAACCGAAAATCTCATCTCAGGGCGGACGAACGTGCCTGTACTGACAAATGTGCACCTCACCGGTCCTCTCAATGACCCTATTATCCGCTTTGACATCGAACTGCCCAAGTCGGAAGAGACGATTGCCAGCCAAATCAAATCCGTCATTAACACGGATGAAATGATGATGCGTCAAGTCGTTTACCTGCTTGTTTTCGGCAAGTTCTACACGCCCGAATATATTCGCAGCTCCACCGCTTCATCCGGTGTTAATGAAACCTACTCTATTCTGTCCTCAACCATCACCGGTCAAATCAACGCATGGTTGGGCAAACTGACCAATGTCTTTACGATGGGCTTTAATATCCGTTCCGACGGTGAAGGGTCCGACTCGCAACAGGAATATGAAGCGGTTTTCTCACTACAACCGGTTGACAGGCTCGTCATCAACGGCAATTTCGGTTACCGCTACAACGATATTTCTAACAGACCGTTCTTCGGCGATTTGGACATTGAGTACTACCTCACGCCCAACGGCAAAGTCCGGCTCAAAGGCTATACGCACACTGTGGACAAGTATTCCCTTCGTCAAGCCACCATGATTGAAGGAGTCGGCGTTGTATTCAAACACGATTTTAACTGGAAAAAAGAAGAATAAACCATGAAAAAAACATTTTGCATTCTGTTTGTTTTTGCTGCGCTCACCTGTTCGGCAGAAACGTCTGCTGTCTCTTTCCAAGACCTTCAAAACGGCGGTTGGGAGAAGTACCAAGGTCAACGAATTACGCTCACCACTCCGTTGGTGGTTTGCGGTTCGTTCTACGACTCGCTTATTCTTGCACCCGAGCGGCTGTATGTCCCCGAAGAACGGGCTATCGGTCTCGACAAGGGCGACAGCACCACCTATTGGCAACTCAAAAACTATAACCGGCAGCATAGTATTAAACTGGTCTGCAAAGTACCCTATTACCTGAATCTCGGTGCAACAGTGAAGAATCTGCAAGCCTACGTTACCGGCGAACGCAGCCTCCAAACCGGACAGCAGCCGCACTTCCGCAATTACAAGCCGTCCAAGAAAGTACCTGATGTCGGCAAACACGACATCCTTGTCTGCTCGGCAAATATACAGAATTACTTCGTTCACCTCGGCGGTTACGCCTCACGGCGCACGACTCCCAAACAACGCGCGCTGCAACGCCTCAAAGTGGCTTCCGCACTTACACGTTTCAACGCAGACCTTTATACCCTGTGCGAACTGGAGAAAGGCACTGCTGCCCCAGCAGACTTGACCGACGCCATGAATGAAATCGTCCGCAAGGAACAGTATGATTTCGTGCGCACCTCAGCTACGGACGGCGATACCATTTCCGTCGGATTTATTTATCGCAAGGACAAAATCAAACCCTATGGAGAACTGCGCTGTGCCTATCAGGCACCCGATATTTATGCCTACCGGTTTATGCTGCAGGGCTTTGAGGACCTCAAAACAGGTGAACGATTTGTCGTCTCGCTGAACCACCCGCGCAGCAAAAGAGGTGATGCCGCTACTGCCAATGCGCTACGGATGGAAAATCTCGCAAATATTATGTGGACCATTCAAAATGCATACAACGACGGCACCTATACAGACCCCGACATTCTCATGCTCGGCGACTTCAACTGTTACCGCTATGAGGAACCGCTGCAAACCATTGTCGGAATGGGTTATCAGGACATGCTTGCGTCTGACAGCCTCAACTACTCCTATTCCTACAAAGGCGAATGCGGCAGTTTGGACCGCGTCTTTGCCAGTCCGGGCATGGCAAAACAAATAACCGGCGTCCGACATGTCCATTGGAACACCGATTATTACTACTCTGCCTCCTATTACAGCAAATACAACTTCAACACCACCGAATATAACGCCGAAACAAACAACATAAAAAAGGTCATGTCCAAAGCAGCAAAGAAGAATCTTCTCTTCCGCTACTCCGACCATGACCCGGTACTAATCGGCATCAAGTTCTAAAGCAGCTCGACACTCCGATTGACGAATTTCGCCAACGCTTCGCCTTTCAGCAGGCCGGAAGCCAATAACGCTATGTCCACCAGCTGGTGCAGTTTCTCATCTTCGCCGGACAGCGTATAAACGGTCTTCTTGACGGCTGCTTTCGGCTCTTCGCCTTCCTTTGTTTCGGGCACTTCTTCCACCTCTTCCGAGGTCATCTTGCCTATAAGCGCCTGAATTTGCGGATGCGACGTGTTGAGGACGATGTTGTACTGGTCGGGCATTTGTCCGTAGAACGACATGCCTTGCTGATGGGCAGACATTTCTTTCATTCGACGCATGAACTCATTCTGGGTAAGGAACACCGGAAGCGCGTCTGCGGCTGCCGCCTCGAATGAGACGTAGTAGTTCAGTTTCTTGTCTTCGGGCAAAATGGCTTCAAATGCCTTGCGCAGACCTTCTTTCTGTTCATCGGAATAACTGTCCTTGGCTGCTTCTTCCTTCTTGATCAGGTTCTCTATGATATCACTGTCCACACGTACAAAACGCAGCTTCCCGTCGCCTGCTTTCTGCTCGAATTGGGACATGGCATGTACATCTAATTCGCCGTCCATCAGCAGCACATCGTAGCCCTTTGCCTTCGCACGCTCAATATATGTATAGTTGGCATCCGGGTCCTGCGTGTAAAGCACGACAAGATTGCCGTCCTTGTCTGTCTGGGCATCCTTGATTTGCGTCTT
Organism: Paludibacteraceae bacterium; assembly: GCA_905233415.1. Taxonomy (GTDB): domain Bacteria; phylum Bacteroidota; class Bacteroidia; order Bacteroidales; family Paludibacteraceae; genus Colicola. The sequence goes on along the minus strand of CAJOEX010000011.1, from coordinate 26,344 downwards.
GTATTCTTCCAATGTACTGTACTTGCCCTCAATGTTCTTCAGTAGTGCAAAGCCTATGGCACGTTCGTAGAACTTCTCGTCCGAGAGCATTCCGAACTGGATGAACAGTTTGATGTCGTCCCATTTTTTCTCGAAATCCTCCTTGTCGTTCTTGTACATCTCTGCCAATTTGTCAGCCACCTTTTTGGTAATGTGACCTGAAATCTTCTTTACATTGTTGTCCGACTGCAAGTACGAACGGCTTACATTCAGCGGAATATCCGGACTGTCAATCACGCCGTGAAGCAGCGTCAGGTACTCCGGTACAATGTTTTCCACCTCATCGGTCACAAATACCTGGTTGCAGTAGAGTTGAATCTTGTTGCGGTGCACATCAAGGTTAGTCTTGATTTTCGGGAAGTACAGAATGCCTGTCAGGTTGAACGGGTAATCGACATTCAAATGAATATGGAACAGCGGTTCATCCATTTGCATCGGGTACAGTTCGTGATAGAACTTCTTGTAGTCCTCTTCCGTCAGGTCTGCAGGCTTGCGCGTCCATGCCGGATTGGTGTCGTTGATGATGTTGTCCTCGTCCAGCTCTATTTCTTTGCCGTCTTTCCACTCTTTCTTCTTGCCGAATGCAATCTCCACCGGCAGGAACTTGCAGTACTTCTTGAGCAATCCTTCAATGGTCGCATCTTCGAGATATTGCTCAAATTCGCTGTTGATATGCAGCACGATATCCGTCCCGCGTTCTGACTTGATGGTCTCTTCCATCGTATATTCAGGGTCACCCGCGCACGACCAGTGAACGGCTTTCGCATCGGGTTGGTAACTTTGGCTGAAGATCTCAACTTTATCCGAAACCATAAACGCACTGTAAAATCCCAAGCCAAAGTGCCCGATGATTGCTTCCGTTTTATCCTTGTACTTGTCCAAAAACTCCTCCGCACCGGAGAACGCAATCTGGTTGATGAAGCGGTCCACTTCCTCCGCTGTCATGCCGATGCCGTGGTCCTGCACCGTCAGCGTCTTCTTTTTCTTGTCAATGAGGACACGCACGCGCAAATCGCCCAAATCGCCTTTTACTTCACCGACAGATGCCAACGTCTTCAACTTTTGCGTAGCATCAACGGCATTGGATATCAACTCACGCAGAAAAATCTCGTGGTCTGAATATAAAAACTTCTTGATGACGGGGAATATATTGTCTGATGTCACCCCTATATTTCCTTTTGCCATAGTATATTTTGTTTAATGTTTGTCAGTATATTTTGTTCAATGTTTGTCACAAATCCACCTCATTAACGGCAATAATCGTGCCAAACAAACCCACCTGCCATTTTGTCAGTTTTCGTTTTTTTTACCCTCCCCGCATTTTTTATTTGCACATATCAAAAAAAAGCTGTAATTTTGTACGAAATTCTGCGTGCAAGACAAAAAAACGTTCTGTCATGACGGGAAACGGAATCGTTGAGGCTGGCAACGGAAAAAAGCAGCATGTCACTGACCGACGGAAAACAGAAGGACATACAAAAAGCGTTTATTGCCGCTCGCTATATGGCGTTTCTATATAAATCTGCACGAAAAATGCAGTTTTTTTGTATATAAGAGAAAAATGTTGTACCTTTGCAGCCGCAAAGGTTTTATGAAAATTAAAGGAGGATACTGGACTCCCTATTCTATGCCCCAAAAATATAAAACACATTAAACAATTATATTTACTCAACTCACAAACTTTATGAAACAAAAAATTCTTTCGGCAGTATTAATGTTACTGTTAAGTGTGTACACTTTTGGACAGAGTGGCACATGTGGTACGGATCTCACGTGGACGCTGGAAAACGGCGTTCTCACAATCTCAGGGACAGGGCCAATGTCCAATCATAATTCGGTATATACTGTACCGTGGTACAATTATCGTGATGCCATCACAACTATTCAGATGGACGAAGGCATTACAAGAATTTCAAGTTATGTTTTCCATTCGTGCAGCAATCTGACTTCCGTGACGATTCCTGATGGTGTGACATACATTGGTAATAGTGCGTTTTGTGCATGTAAAAGCCTTACTTCAATAGTCATTCCTTATGGCGTGGTTAATATGGGCAGTAGTGTTTTCGAAGATTGCACGAATCTTGTTTCCATCTCTGTCCCGGAAACGTGCCATGGTTTCAGTTCCTATTCTTTTGAGAATTGTACCAGTTTGCAGACATTTATTATTCCGGAGGGAACTACGGATATTACTTGGAACGTTTTCAAAAATTGCCAAAGTCTGACGAGCGTGTATGTTCCTAACAGCATGAAAAGATTCTCCGATGGTTCTTTTGAAGGATGCAATAGTTTGACATCCATTTACGTTCCGGAAGGCCTCACTTTAATTGGAAATACTGCTTTTAAAGGGTGTACTTCTTTGACTTCCCTAAATCTCCCAAGTACTATGACGCTTATCGCTAGAGATGCCTTTAAAGATTGCACATTTATAACGGATGTTTATATTTCCGCCAATCCGGATGATTTGACGTGGAATGATAATGCATGTGATGATTTCAAACCGGGCAAGACAACTCTGTGCCATGTTCCGGCTGAATACCTTGATGCATATATAGCCAAGTGGAGTACGGGAAATAGTTCAACGGATGTCAATGTTACATTCGTTGGGGACTATGTTCCGCCCACTCCCGCAACAATAAATCTTACAGCCAACCAGGACCCGGAACACTCAACCGATTACTATTGCACTTTTTACGACAGTTCCGTCAAATACTCTTTGCCGGCTGAAGTAGAGGCATATATAGCCACTATAAGCGGTAATAGCTTGTTATTATCCAAGATTGCCGGAGAAGGAGACGTCATTCCTGCAGATGAAGCAGTTATTTTGAAAGCCAAATCATCCACAATTACATTGACGGTATCTGACGCAGCTGGCGTGACTATTACAGCTGCCAATGCGCTACTGGGTGTTGATGTAGAGACTGATACCCCGGATAACTGTTATGTACTTAGCGGTGGATCGGAAGGAGTAGGATTCTATCAATACCGAATGCCCGACAGATTAAAGGCGCATAAAGCATACGTGATTCACAATGGAGGATTATCCGCTGCTCCTCGACGACTGGCATTTGTTTTCCAAAACGAACAAACAGCTACAGGCGTAGAGGAAATTGAGAAGGTCAAATCCCAAGCAACAAATAAAGTACTTCGTGATGGCAAGTTGATTATTATTCGTGAAGGGGTTGAATATAATGCTGTTGGCCTGATTGTAAAATAACAAAAAATAGGAGTAAAGTTATGAAAAATATATATATTCAACCGCAAACAATGGTGATGCATGTCGAGAGCATGACATTGATGCAAGCCGTTAGTCGCGATGGGGAAATGGATATGAGTACAGAAATTACCAACGACCAGTGGTAAATCTTTCAAGCATTATAAACAAAAAGTCGGCATATATTTGCATATGTCGATTTTTTGTTGTACTTTTGCACCGTTTTTTTACTCCTTGTCAATTCCGACGGTCGCCCGACAGTCACCCGACGGTCGCCCGACGGTCACTCGAAAATCAACCGACTGTCATACGACGTTCGCGCGTCAGTAAAAGGTAACTTCACCAAGCTACAATTCCGTGTCGAACTCCAAAAACGCCACCCCTCCACCTTTAACGTCGCATCGCGACTATTTTAACGAAAAAAGTGCGGAATTTCTGCACTTTTTTCATTTTTGTTTGCATATATGCAAAAAAAGCACTACCTTTGCCGCGTTTTTGAATCTACAAAAAATATGAAAACAACAATGACTCTTTTAAAGCGAATTGGTGTGTTCGCACTCACTGTCGGAGCACTTGCTTCCTGCGGTATAGATATGCCCAAGAGTACTCCATCCTCCTATGAAACCATGACCGTTGCAAAATCGGACATTGTGCTTCCCATCAAGTTCAGCGCAAAGATGAAAGGTCTGCACGACGTGACCATCATTCCGCAAGTGAGCGGCCAGCTGATGCAGAAGTGCGTCAGTGAGGGCCAGCAGGTACAGAAAGGGGCTGTGCTCTTTAAGATTGACTCACGTAATGCGGAACTGGAGCTTGAGGCTGCCGAAGCAAATCTGCTTGCCGCTGAAGCCAAAGAAAGCAGCGCAAAAATGGAATGGGAGTCGAACAAAAAACTGTTTGAGAAAAATATTGTCAGCCAGTACATGTTGGATAATGCGGAAAACAACTACAAACAGGCACAAGCCGCAGTCAGCCAAGCCAAAGCAACCGTTAACCGTGCACGCGTGAATCTCGGATTTTGCACCATCACCGCACCCGTGACCGGCGTAATCGGCGGCATCAGCGTACACGAGGGCGACCAAGTATCGCCTGCCACGCAATTGACCGTGCTCAGCGGCAACGAGAAAATGACGGCGCAGTTCTCCATCAACGAGTCGCTCATAGAGGAACAGGTGTCAATGGGGCTGTCCAAGGCTGATGTGGAAAAATACCTCCGCTCACTGCCTAACGTGACCTTTGTGATGAAGAACGGCACGGAGTATCCGCATAAAGGGCGCATTACAAGTCTCACCGGCGTAGTGGATGCCACGACGGGTACACTCGCCTGCAAGGCAACATTCCCGAATCCCGAAGGGCACCTGTTCTCGGGTATTCAAGGAACAGTGATATTGCCGCTGAATGAGAAAAACGTAATGGTTATCCCGCAAGTGGCAGTCGTTCGCCTGCAAGACAAACGCCTCGTCTATGTCGTACAACCCGACAGCACCGCTTCGGCTGTCTCCGTCACGACGGAAGATGCCGGGAACGGAAAGGATGTAATCGTCACCTCCGGCCTCAACGTAGGTGACCAAATCGTCACCATCGGCGCCAATAACGTACAGGAAGGACAACAGGTTTTGTTTTAAGTTATGAAAGGCAATATATTTATCAATAAATACGTGATGGCATGTGCCATATCCATTGTCATCATGTTGGTGGGCTTCATCAGCATCACCACCCTGCCGATTGAGCAATATCCGAACATCGCACCGCCGACCGTACGTGTTTCGACATCATATACCGGTGCGGACGCAAAAACCATCATGAAATCAGTGGTGCAACCGCTCGAAGAGAGCATCAACGGTGTGCCCGGCATGACCTATATTACCTCGTCTGCTTCCTCGTCGGGAGATGTTTCCATTCAGGTGTATTTTGCGCAAGGAATAGACCCCGACCTCGCAGCCGTTAACGTGCAGAACCGCGTCAGCAAAGCGACTGCCCTCTTGCCCTCCGAAGTGACCCAAGTGGGCGTGCAAGTCATGAAGCAGCAGAACAACATCCTGCATATCGGTGCCCTCAAATCAACGGACGGCAAGTACGACGCAGACTTTATCTCCAACTATATCGACATCAATATCAAGCCGCGTCTAATGCGTATAACCGGCGTGGGTGACGTGATGTCTTTAGGTAACACCTACGCCTTGCGCATATGGCTCAAACCCGATGTGATGGCGCAGTACGGACTCGAACCCAACGACGTATTTGCCGCAATCAGCGGACAGAGTTTCGTGGCTGCTACAGGTTCGTTGGGCGAACGCTCGGAGAACGCTTATCAGTACTCCATGGAGTACAAGGGAACGCTCAAGACCGTTGAGGAGTTCAACGACATTGTGCTTCGCACAACCAACAACGGGAACCTGCTGCACCTGAGCGACGTGGCGGATGTGGAGATAGGTGCGGTCAGCTATAATTTCACCTCCAACATTGACGGCAAACCGGGTACGCTGTTCATGGTATTCCAGGCACCCGGTGCCAATGCTACCGAAGTGAACGCACGCATTCATCAGTTGTATGAAGACCTCAAACCGACCATGCCGGCAGGACTGGAGTTCGAGATATTGCAGACCTCCGATGACTTCCTCTTCGCGGCTATACATAATGTGGTGGAGACACTCATCATTGCCATTCTGCTCGTCATTCTCGTGGTATATTTCTTCCTGCAGAGTTTCAAGGCAACGGTTATTCCGTCCATCTCGATTATTGTGTCGCTGCTCGGCACGTTCGCGATTGTCAAACTGGCAGGTTTCTCGCTGAATATACTGACACTCTTCGCCCTGGTACTTGCCATAGGTACGGTCGTCGATGACGCGATTGTCGTCGTCGAGGCGGTGATGGCGAAGATGGAAAACGGCATATCGGACGCCCGTGAGGCTACCCGCCAGGCGATGAGCGAGGTTTCTGTGGCGGTTATCTCGTGTACGCTCGTCTTCATGGCGGTGTTCATTCCGGTGGCGTTCATGCCCGGTACGTCCGGCAGTTTCTTCCTGCAGTTCGGTGTGACATTGGCTTCGGCTGTCGGTCTGTCCTGCATATCGGCACTTGTGCTCTGTCCGGCTTTGTGTGCACTGATGATGAAGTTCGACCCGAACGAGGGTCAGACAAAGAGTCTCAACTACTATGTCAAAAAAGCCTATACGGTGAGCTATAATGCCATTGCCGGCAAGTACAAAAACGGCGTGCAGAAGTTCCTTCAACGTTCGTGGTTGGCATGGACGCTGCTGGCTGTAGCGGCTGTAGTGCTTGTCTTCGCGATGAAGGGTCTGCCGTCAGGTCTTGTGCCCCAGGAAGACCAGGGTGTATTCTTCGCCGAAGTACGTGCGCCGGAAGGCTGTACGCTCCATGAAACCGAAGAGATTGTAAGCAAGGTGGAAGAGAAAATCAAGAAAATCCCCGAATTGGAGAGTTACGCCGTCATCAACGGCTACGGTATGATGTCCAACAGTTCGGCAAGTTCCTATGCCACCCTCATTATCCGACTCAAGAACTGGGATGACCGTCCCGGTATGAATCATATCATCGAACTCGTTTACGGTCGTTTCGCCATGGACTGCAAGGAAATAAAGAACGCCGTTGTCATTCCATTCCAGATGCCGCAAGTGCCCGGTTACGGATCCAGCAACTCCGTGAACCTCGTGCTACAGGATACACAAGACCGCCCGATGTCGGAGTTCAACGACGATGCGAACAAGTTTATCGCCAAGCTCAACGAACGGCCGGAAATCATGATGGCAATGAGTACGTATTCCGAGCGCTTCCCGAAATACGAAGTGAGCATTGATGCGCCGCAGTGCGACCGTGCCGGTGTCACACCGTCCGCCGTGCTGAGAACCCTGGGGGCATACTGCGGCGGAGCATATGTAGGCAACTTCAATCAGTTCGGTAAGGTTTATCGTATCATGGCAAACGCCGCTCCCGAATACCGTTTAGACCCGTCGAGCCTGAATAATATGTTTGTTCGGGTTAGTGGCGGCAAGATGGCGCCTATTTCCGAGTTCGTTACGCTCAAAGAGATTGTCGGCTCGGCTTCCGTGGAGCACTTCAACCTTTATCAGTCTATCACCTGCGGTGTAATGGCGGCTAACGGTTTCTCGGAGGGTGACGCGCACATAGCAATCGCCGAAGTGTTCAAAGAGACGATGCCTTCCGGTTACAGCTACGAGTACGGAGGCATGTCGCGTGAAGTGGAAGAAACTGCCGGCAGCAATGCCACAGCCCTCATCTACGTCATCTGCGCCATCCTTATCTATCTCATCCTCGCGTCACTTTATAACAGCTGGTTCACACCCTGGGCGGTGTTGCTGTCTGTGCCTTTCGGTTTGATGGGTTCGTTCGGTGTTACATGGCTCGTTTCGCTGTTCCATCTGCCGGGCATGGAGAATAACATCTATCTGCAGACAGGTGTAATCATGTTGATTGGTTTGCTCGCCAAGACAGCCATTCTTATCACCGAATTTGCGCAGGAACGCCGTGCACAAGGCATGTCCATCCGCGATGCTGCGTTTGCAGCCTGCGAGGAACGTCTGCGTCCTATTCTCATGACCGTCGTGACGATGATTGCCGGTATGATTCCGCTTATCATTGCCGGTGGCGCCGGTGCCAACGGAAATCGTGTACTTGCGCTTGGTGTCACAGCCGGTATGGCCGTCGGTACACTCGCGCTGCTCTTTGTAGTACCGGCCTTCTTTATCGTTTTCCAAACACTCCACGAAAAAGTCCAGGGCAAAACGGTTGAAGACAAACCGGCAAACAGTCCTAAACGGTCTAACAGCGTAGTTGTCTCACTTCTAATAGTGCTCACCGTCAGCTTCAGTTCCTGTGGCATTTATGGCAAATACTCGTCACAGAACGAAGTGTCATCTGACCTATACGGCACCACTGAAGATGTAACCGCCGCCGCAGAAAACAGTTCCGTTGCAGCCATCTCTTGGCGCGAAGTGTTCACCGACCCGTTACTGCAAAATCTGATTGATTCAGCCTTGGCGCGTAATACGGACCTGAACTCGGCACGCATTGCCGTGGAGCAGTCCCAAGCCTCACTGAAAGCTGCCAAACTCGGCTACTTGCCGTCATTCAGCCTCGCGCCTAACGTTGGCGTCAACGGGAACATTACCGGTGATTCTTGGACGCTTGTTTACAACGTGCCATTACAGATGAACTGGGACATAGACATCTTCGGCGCAAATCTCAACCAAGTACGCAAGTCTAAAGCTATCGTCAAGCAGGCAGAATATCGCCACCAGGCTGTACAGGCAAACCTCATTTCTGCCGTCGCGCAGCAGTACTTCATGCTACAACTGTTAGACAAACAACTGGAGATTCTAATTAATACCGACAGCCTGTGGAATGCCTCATTGGAAACACAACGCGCCCTTTGGGAAAACGGAAAGACGTACTCAACAGCCGTCAATCAGATGGAAAACTCCTACCTGAATGTCAAGGCGCAGATTGTGGATGTGCGCCGCCGCATTCGTGGTGTAGAAAATGCTATCTGCAAACTACTCTGCATCACGCCCCGCACTATCGAACGCAACGAATGGACGAACTTCGAACTGCCGCAAAGCATCAGCACCGGCGTTCCTGCCGAGCTGCTGGAAAACAGACCGGATATACAAATTGCAGACCAGGCTCTCGCAGAGTCATTCTACAACACCCAGGCGGCACGGTCAGCGTTCTTCCCGAAACTCTCCTTACAGGGTATCTTAGGATGGGGAAACAACAGCGGCATCATTGCCAATCCGGGTGCGTTATTGTTCAATGCACTTGCTTCACTCACCCAACCGATTTTTGCCCAAGGCAAACTGCGCGCCAACCTCAAAATCAGCAAACTGGCACAGGAAGATATGACGCAGAAATATGTGCAGACTGTCATTAATGCCGGTAATCAGGTAAATGAGGCACTGGCAGACTGTCAGGTTGCTACCGAGAAAGACGCCTATTACAAACGTCAGGTTGAAGTGCTGCAGGATGCTTATACCGGCACGCATGAACTCATGGACGCCGGCAAGGCGAATTATCTGGAGGTGCTGACTGCACAGGAGACACTGCTCTCCGCGCAAATTAACGAGGCTAAAAACCTATACGAAGGTTCGAGCGCGCTCATTGCACTCTACATCGCTCTTGGAGGTGCCACAAAGTAATACTACCTTCGCCGCCGATATGGAAGATATTATCTCATATATCAAATGTCTTTTGTGCTACGGAGATGCAGCCGCAGCCGACCAAATCGGCTATACCGCAGATGAAAGCGAATGGGAAAAATATAAAGTGGTTATTGTTCCCAACGGGCATCTCAGCAAAAGTATTGTGCTGCCATATGTGGAAGGGATAAGGACACAAACCGTTGCGTGCAAAGAACATAAAACGCATGTTATCCTTGACGATATACTATATACCTGCTTTTTCTTTATTTCTCGGGCAGAAGAACTGTTGGTCAATGAGCGGGACGAACACGGCCGGTTCGCAGCGAAATACTCGCTGTTAGGCAATTCCAACCGCTTGCAGATTCCGCTACTGGACGAATATTCGCGTAGTGTGATGAAGTTACTGGGCTTGTCGTTGCCGGGATACGGTTTCAACAAAGTCTATCTGACTCATGATATTGACACCATTGCCCATTATCGCCATTTGCGCGGCTTTGCCGGAGGTCTGCTGCGCAAAGGCTGGCAAGCGGTGTGGCAGGCACAATTGGAAATTCACAACGACCCTGCATATACTTTTCCGTGGGTAGTAGAGCACGATGCGAAGGTGAAAAATGCCGAATGCATTTATTTCGTCAAGGACACGAAAGGCAGAGGTCATGATTACCCGCAGTATAACCTGCACGGCAAAGACTGGCGCAGATTGAAGAACTATCTTGAGTTTCATCATGCGAAATTGGGACTTCATTCGTCCTACTACGGTACATTGCCAAAACAAATGGCGTGGAAGCTCCATCGAAGCCATTATCTGCGATGCTCCATTAAGCAAATGCGCCGTTTAGCGGACGCAGGCATTACGGACGACTTCACGATGGGTTTTGCGGACATGGCGGGATTCCGTCTGCAGACAAGCCGTTCCGTAAGATGGATAGATCCGGAGCGTTGGCAGTTGACTGACCTCACATTACACCCGCTGACGATAATGGACTGCACGCTCAGTAACGACAATTACATGCATTTGACAGAGGATGAGGCATATTATTACTGCGCCGAACTGATTGAGAAAGTAAAGCAGCACCACGGCGATTTGTGCCTGTTGTGGCACAACCATATTTTCGCGGAAAACAATTATCACAAGCATTTGTATCCGGCATTGCTCGAATTGCTATGAAACGGCTATTGATACTGACGGATGCGCCAATGGCGCCATTGTATATTCCAAGGGTCAGATACTTGGTTAAGAACCTGCATCTTCGCGGCTGGGACTGCACCGTAGTGAGCGAGAAAATGCCGGATAGCGATTTCGTGTTCCCCGACTGCCGATATATCGGCGTGGAATATTACGGCAAGCACAAACGTTTGCGCTGGTGGGCAGACCAGTTGTTCGGCTGCAAGGAGAAGTTGTTCTACCGTTTTGTACGCAAAACCTTACAGGACGAACCGTTTGACGCGCTTCTATGTTCCGTATTCAACACGTTTCCCTTGCCTTCGGCAGCACGTCTGGCGCATGAAAGGAACGTGCCTCTGTATGTGGATTTGCGGGACATTGCAGAGCAATGGGGCGAGACCTCCAATGCCCAAAACGGTATCCAAACCCGCTTGGCGTGGCTCAATCGGGCAATAGAACGCCTCTATCGCAAGCGCGCTATCCGCCGGAGAGACAAAGCCTTGAAACAGGCACAAGCCGTCACCACCGTTTCGCCATGGCATAAACAGTTTCTGCGAAGCAAACACCACAACGTCCGGCTGATTTACAACGGCTATGACGAAATGACGTTTGTACCAAAGAATGTCAAAACGGATGAGTTTGTCATCAGTTATACAGGACGGATTTATGACTTCCGACTGCGTGACCCGCAGTTACTGTTTGCAGCGATTGACGAGTTACGTGCGGAGGACCGCCTGCCGAAAGAGTTACGTGTGGATTTCTATATTGACGAAAGCGAAAAGGCAATGCTCAAAGATTATCAAAGCAATATTTTGCGCATTCATCCTTTCGTTAAGAACGAAGAAGTGCTAACCATCCTTCATCGCTCGTCCATCAGCCTGATACTGACCAACAAAACGACCGATAAAGGGCCGCATGGCATAATGACGACGAAGTTCTTTGAGGCACTTGGCGTTGAGAAACCGGTGCTATGCGTGCGCTCGGATGAAGAATGCCTGGCAGCAGTCATCCGCGACACCAATGCCGGATTAGCCACAACGAACATAGAAGATGTGAAAGCGTTTGTACTGGATAAATATGCCGAATGGAAAGCCAACGGTTTCACACGGCAGGCTGTCAAAAACAAGGAGCAGTTCTCACGGCAATACCAAGCCTCGCAGTTTGAGGAAATGTTTGCCACTGAAAGCTTGATAAACATTATTGTTCCCGCATATAATGCAGGCAAATACCTGGCGGAGTGCCTGTGTTCGATTAAAAACCAAAGTTACCCGAACTGGCGGTGCATCATCGTGGACGACGGCAGCACGGACAACACGGTCGGCATCGCTCAGGCGTTTGCCGAAGCGGACAAGCGGTTCGAGTTGCTGCAACAAAAGAAGAACGCCGGTCAGTCAGCTGCCCGCAACAAAGCCCTGAAAACTGTCCGTAACGGTTATGTGGCATTTGTGGACGCGGACGACTGGTTGGACAAGGATTATCTGGAGCGGCTGGCGCAAATGCGGAATGCAGACATGGTGCAATGCGGCTACAAACGCGTAACGGATGACGGCAAGGTCACAGAAACGAAACTGCCACGCAGCAAATATCAGTTCACTGTGCCTTGGGGACGGCTATACCGTAGCGAAAGACTGCAAGACATTCGCTTCCCCGAAGGCATAATCTACGAAGACGTGGTATTTTCACTAAAACTATGGGCGAAGCATCCCAAAGTGACGATTATTCCCTATTTAGGCTATAATTACCGTCTGAATCCGTCTTCAACAACGGCGCACAAAGATACCGCCGCCCAACAGAAACTGTTTCAGGCCATTCGTACTATACAAGTACCGTTTTGGCTGAAAATATACACGTTGTTCCGTCTAAAAATGCATTTCAAGAAATGAACAAGGAAGGATTATTGGCGTTGCTGCATCAGGAAGTTATTCCGGCAATCGGTTGTACAGAGCCGATGTGTGTGGCATTGTGTGTGGCGCGTGCCAAAGAGAAACTGAGCTCCGAGCCGGACAAAATAACCGTTTATCTGAGCAAAAACATCTACAAGAACGCCTTGGCGGTCGGCATCCCGGGAACAAACATGACGGGGCTGCCTATTGCTATTGCCTTGGGCGCAACCATCGGACAGAGCAGATATGAACTGGAAGTGCTGCGCGACACTACTCCGGCTGCCGTGGAATACGCCAAGAGTTATATGCAGCGTGTGCCGCCAAAGATTATTGTGTCGCCCGAAGCACCCGATATCTTATACGTACGGGCAGTTGTCAGTGCGGTCGGCAAAACAGCGGAAGAAGTCATACAAGGCACCCACACAGGTTCCGCCAAAGAATCTTCAGATACTTACCAAATCTCTTCGCTTCGGGATGTCTATGACTTTGCATTGGAAGCTAATCTGAACGATGTGCAGTTCCTTATGGACGGCGCAAAAATGAATATGGCTGCCGCGGAAAAGTCATTTATGGGCAATTACGGTCACGGACTCGGAAGACTCCTTCATACAGTAAGCAATCAGCACCTGACGAACGCACAGCCGACACATATGTCAAATATTTTCGGTGATACCCTGTTCACGAAAATTCTGTGCTACACCTGCGGAGCCTGCGATGCCCGTATGTCGGGTGCGTTAGTGCCTGTCATGTCGAACTCCGGCAGCGGCAACCAGGGAATAAGCTGCTCCATTCCTGTTTATCTGTATGCACTGGAACATAACTGTGACGAAGAACAGACTTTGCGGGCGCTGACGCTGAGCAACCTGACCGTTATATACTTCAAGCAGTCACTTGGAAGGCTCTCGGCACTATGCGGTTGTGTTGTCGCGGCTACAGGCTCGGCGGCCGGGCTCACCTACCTCATGGGCGGACAGTATGACGAAGTGACCTTTGCCATTAAAAACATGATTGCCAACCTTTCCGGCATGATTTGTGACGGCGCAAAACCGGGCTGTGCCCTGAAAGTTACAAGCGGCGTAGCTACGGCCGTCCTGTCCGCGTCAATGGCAATGCACCACTCGTTTGCGGAAGCAACGGAAGGCATCGTCGAAGATGACATTGACCGGACCATCCATAATCTTACACGAATCGGACACGACGCCATGTCGCAAACAGACGACCTCATTATTGATATCATGTCACATAAACAATCCTAACAATATGAAACGAATAACAATCACGCTTGCCTGTCTTATGCTCTGTTTTCTGTCTTATGCAGGACAGGCGATGTATAATGACTTAGCTTACACGATAGATGAAATCGCCCAAACGGCAGAAGTAAGTGAGAACAGAAAAGTGGAAGGGGCTCTCCGCCTGCCGGATGAGATTTCGGTCGGACAGGAGACCTACCGTGTTATCGGAATCGCCGAAAACGCTTTCAAAGGCTGCAAAAACCTCACGGAAATCGTATTCCCAAAAGGACTGGAGTACTTGAGCCGCAACGCTTTCGAAGGCACAGGCATCTGGCTCAACAAGGAGAATTGGCGTGACGGAACACTCTTTATAGACAGCTGCCTCATCGCTACGGACAAAACCGTCAAACCAAAATTCGTCGTCCCGACCGGCACACGCCTCATCGCTGCCGGAGCGTTTCAAGGCAACAAAGTGCTGACACGTGTCGAACTGCCGGCAACGCTCAAACGCATTGACAATGACCTCTTCCGGGACTGCAAGAACCTGACAAAGGTCGTTATTCCGGCCTCTGTGGAATGGATCGGGCAGGACGTGTTCGTCGGGTCTGGCATATGGCTTAACGACAAGAAATGGAAGAAAGGCTCACTCTATATTGACGGATGCCTCATCGCCGTCAACAAGGATGCTCCCGCGAAGTTTGTCTTTAAGGACAAGATTCCGACTCGCCTCATCGCAGCCGGAGCTTTCCGTGGCGCCAAACAAGTCAAGACCGTGACACTTCCGGCCGGAATAGCGATTATTCCTGTCGCGTGCTTCTATCAGTGTGCCGCACTGACCGATGTTACAATCCCCGAATCAGTCAAATCCGTCGAACGGATGGCATTCGCGGAATGCGGACTGCTCAAAGCCGCCACGTTGCCGAAAGACCTGGAACGCCTTGAAGCCGGAGCTTTCTATCAATGCCGTAACCTCAAACAGCAATCCCTATCCGATAACCTGACGGGTATTCCAACCGCCTGCTTCACGCTCTGCAGCAGCCTGAATACAATCACTTTGCCGGCAAAAACGCAAATCATCAGCGACGGCGCCTTCGCAGGATGCACCAACATGGAAGATATCATGCTGCCCGCAACACTCAAAACGATTGGCGAACAGGCGTTCAAAGGCTGTGCCCGGTTCCGAAAAGTCAACATCCCAGCACACGTAACCGAGATTAAAAAAGGTGCCTTCAGTGAATGCTCACACCTCACTGACGTCAGTCTGCCCGAAGGACTTTACACCATTGATGACGAAACATTTATGAACTGCATCAGCCTTGAACGCATAAGCCTGCCGAAAACCCTGTACCGCATCGGGCAAAACGCATTCCAAAACTGCCAGCAACTATTTGCCATATTACTGCCTGAGCAGTTGAAACAGATTGAGGACGAGGCGTTTATGGAGTGCAAGAAACTATACGAAATACAACTGCCTGCAAGTCTTTTCGTTCTCGGCGCAGGTGCGTTTTCTACCTGTATCAATCTCACGAAAGTGATCACTGCACGGGACTCGAAGCTGACCTCTATCGAAGCGGGCACGTTCTACAACTGCCGACAACTGCAGGACTTTGATATTCCGGACAGCGTCAAAACCATCGGTGAGGAAGCATTCTTCGGCTGCAAAAACCTTAAACAAGTGACCTACCCTATCCGCCTGCAAAAGATTGGTGCCAACGCGTTTAGAGACTGCATTTCGCTGGTAACGCCGATGTTCGCCAAAGACGTCGAAATAGGCAAAAACGCCTTCAAAGGCTGCAAATAAAAACACAACAACATAACAACAAAATAACATTTTATTTGCATAAATAAAATATTTGTTGTAATTTTGCGGGCTAAAAGTTGAGAGATGAAAATTTTACAGCATATCGGTGAGTACTTTCTGTTGATGGGACGTGCCTTCCGTTTGCCGGACCGTCAACGGATGTTCTGGCGCCAGTTGTCGTTTGAAATGGAAAAGCAGGGGCTGCAGTCCATACTGCTGACGCTGATTGTGAGCGTGTTCATGGGGGCGATTATGACGATGCAGACAAAGCTGAACACAAGCAACCCGTTACTGCCCATATACACGACAGGACTTGTGACGCGTGACTGCATATTATTAGAGTTTTCGAGCACGATTCTGTGTCTGCTATTAGCGGGCAAGGTTGGCAGCAATATCGCGTCAGAGATTGGAACGATGCGCATCACGGAGCAAATTGACGCCTTGGAGATTATGGGTGTAAACAGCGCCAATTACCTGATTGCGCCGAAAGTGGTGGCTTTCATGGTGATGATGCCGCTGTTGGTGACACTGTCCATGGCGGTAGGTCTGGTAGGCGGCTACATCATCAGCGACGTGACCGATATAATGACGACGGCGGAGTATCTGATTGGTATCCAGTATGCGTTTGTGCCGTTCTATGTGTGGTATTCGTTCATCAAAACAGTCGTGTTCGCGTTCGTGATTGCAAGCATGTCAAGCTATTACGGCTATTATGCCTACGGCGGCGCTTTGGAAGTCGGTAAAGCCAGCACCAAAGCCGTGGTAAACAGCAGTATCGTCATTCTGCTATTGGATGTGGCACTGACAAACCTGATGCTGAATTAGTACTAACAACCAACGACTAACGACCAAAATGATCCAGATACAGAATATAGTCAAGAGTTTTGACGGCGTGACCGTGCTGAACAATATCAGCGCTGATTTCCGTGACGGAGAAGTGAACATGATTATCGGTCAGTCCGGATCAGGCAAAACCGTGCTGATGAAAACGATGCTGGGTCTGTTCAAGCCCAGTAGCGGACAGATTTTAGTGGACAACGGGATGGACATCACCACGTTCAACGAGAAACGTATGCGCGCCTATCACCGCACTGTCGGCACACTGTTCCAAGGTTCAGCATTGTTTGACTCGATGACCGTACTGCAAAACGTAGCATTCCCGTTGGAGATGTTCTCCCACATGAGCGAAGCCGAAATGCGGGAACGCGCCGTATTCTGCCTCAAACGCGTGAACATGCCGGAACATACCTATAACCTGATGCCCGGTGAAATCAGCGGCGGACAGCAGAAACGCGTGGCGATTGCACGGGCGATTGTGCTTAATCCGAAATACCTGTTCTGCGACGAACCGAACTCGGGTCTGGACCCCAAGACAAGTCTTGTCATAGACCAACTGATACAGGACATTACCCGGGAATATAATATCTGTACCGTCGTCAACAGCCACGACATGAACTCGATTATGGAAATCGGCGACAATATCCTGTTCCTTAAGAACGGCATGAAAGAGTGGCAGGGCTCACGGCACGAAATTTGTAGCAGTGATGATGAAGCGCTGAACGACTTTGTGTTTGCGAGCGAACTGTTCAAGCGGATTAAGGAATCAGGAATGCAAAATCAGGACTGATATGAACAGAGTAATAACATTACTGTTGACAATTATTGCGTTAGGGCTGAGCGCCAATGCTCAACAGAAAGTACCTGCATACCGCGGTGAAATCGTGCGCGAGCAACCTGACGGCTATCAGTTGAAAACTTACCTGCGCGGCGATGAACGCAGCCATTTTGCCATGACAATTGACGGTTGGCAAATCAAAGAAAATGCAGAAGGCTTCCTGTGCTATGCCAAGCAGAAGAAAGACGGTTCAATTGTGCCCAGCCGCAAAACAGCTCACAATGAAGCCGACCGCACCAAATGCGAAACACGCTGGCTTCGACGGAAAGGAATAAAAAAGACGATATGAGAAATACCTTTGGAATAATATTGTGTCTGCTTGGCTGTGCTTTATGCAACGCCAAACCTGCCTATCGGGGGCCTGTTGAGCGAACGCTTCCCGATGGTAGTAAAACGACTGTTTATCTTCACGGCGACGAGTTTTTTCACTGGCTGACCGACGAACAAGGCTCGTGGCTGGAAGAAACCGCTGACGGCAATTTGGTCAAAGTGGCTGCCCTGTCCGAAGATGAGATTGACTTGCGCCGCAACACCTCCGCTCGTCGTGCCGGTCAAGCACAGCAAACGGCTTATCCGATTAATCTTGCCCCGCGCGGATTGGTGATTTTAGTGAACTTCCAAGACGTGGAATTTCAACCGGAAAACACCTTGGAGGCAATGAAAGACATGCACAATGGCGACAACTACACGTACAGCTACACGTCCTATTCCACACACACCGTCACTGCAAAAGGCTCTGTGCGGAAGTATTTCATGGACCAGTCCATGGGGCAATACCAGCCGGAATTTGACGTTGTAGGGCCCTATGCCGTTTCACAGAATATGGAATACTACGGCAGCAACGACTATAGCGGGACCGACAAACATCCTGAAATCATGGTTAAAGAAGCCTGCGAACTGGCTGCTGAGGATGGTGTCGACTTCTCCATTTACGACAATGACAATGACGGGAAAGTCGATTTCGTTTACGTCATTTATGCGGGTTACAGCGAAGCGGATGGTGGTAGTGCAAACACCATCTGGCCGCATAGTCATCGCCTCTCCTATGCCTATATGAACTTGATTCTGAACGACAAACAAGTGGATTTGTACGCCTGCGGAAGCGAACTAAATTATTCGTCAAACAGCCGCGCCGGAATTGCTACTTTCTGCCACGAGTTCAGCCATGTGATGGGACTTCCGGACATCTATGTAACCATCAGCAATGCCACGTGGAAAACCAGCGGCTCGTGGGATATTATGGACTACGGTCCATACAACAACGATGGCAATACGCCGCCTTCCTACTCTGGCTACGAACGGATGTTCTTCGGTTGGGCGACTCCGCGCATGCTGAACACATATGGAGAGGTGACCATCAACGAACTGCAGAAATACAACGACGTGTGCGTCATTACTCCAAGCGGTCAGTTCAACGGCATTGGAAACGACCCGGACCCGAACATCTTCTATGTCCTCGAAAGCCGTTTCAAGCAGGGCTGGGACCAGTATATCAAAGGCAGAGGACTGATGCTCACACGAATCAATTACAGTTACTCCAAATGGCTCTATAACACCGTCAACAACAGCCGCAACAACTTGGGCGTTGACCTCATCGAAGCAGACGGCAAACAGCCGACTTACGGCAATACCGGCTACGACGGGAAATCCACCGATTTGTTCCCCCGTGGCTGCAAATGGTACACAGGCATCGAAAATTACGCCATTACCAATATCAAGGAGCAATCCGGCACAGTCACGTTCTTGTTGGAAATGCCAAACGCCGTTGAAGATATTGTGGCAACCCCGTCTGAATCCACACAAAAAGTTCTGGAGAGCGGACAAATGGTCATTATTCGTGACGGTATCAAATATTCTGTTTTGGGAGAACGATTATGAAAATCATTTCGTATAATGTAAACGGCATTCGCAGCGCGATTGCGAAAGGGCTGTTTGAATGGCTGAAAGACGAGCAGCCGGACGTGTTCTGTATTCAGGAATCCAAAGCGCAGCCTGAGCAGATTGATGTGCTGACGCTGCAGGAAATGGGATATCATAGTTATATCCACTCCGCACAGAAGAAAGGTTATTCAGGGGTGTGTATCTTCACCCGTACTGAACCCGACAAGGTTGTCGCAGGCATGAATATGCCCCGCTATGACAGCGAGGGACGGGTATTGCGCGCCGATTTCGGAGACCTCACCATCGTGGATGTTTATATCCCGAGCGGCACCACAGGAGATATCCGGCAGGAGTTCAAAATGGAGTTCCTTGAAGATTTCCTCTTGTGGATTCAAGATCTCCGCAAAGAACGTCCGAACCTCGTCATATGCGGCGATTACAATATTTGTCACAAGCCAATTGATATCAACCACCCCGAACGACAAATCGGAGTCAGCGGCTTTCTGCCCGAAGAACGTGAATGGATGGACCGCTGGGAGGCAAGCGGACTGGTGGACACGTTTCGCCTGTTTGACAAATCGCCCGAAAAATACAGTTGGTGGTCGTACCGCGCCGGAGCACGGGCTAACAATGCCGGTTGGCGCATCGATTACGAATGGGTCACCGAACCGCTGCAGCATCGCGTCTATAACGCAAGAATATTCAATGAGGTCGTACACAGCGACCATTGCCCCGTCGGATTATGGATAAACTGAGAACCGAACATTTAATCAAAAAATACGGCAAACGCACCGTCGTCAATGACGTAAGTATTCAACTGGAACAAGGTGAGATTGTCGGTCTGCTTGGTCCTAACGGAGCAGGCAAAACCACTACGTTCTATATGACGGTCGGGCTGATTACGTCCAACAACGGCAAGATTTTCCTCAATGACGAGGATATTACCGGACTTCCGATGTACAAGCGTGCACAAATGGGCATCGGCTACCTTCCGCAGGAAGCCAGTGTATTCCGCAAACTCTCCGTTGAGGACAATATCCGTGCCGTGCTCGAAATGACCAAGTTCTCCAAAGAATATCAGGAGCAGAAGGTAGAACAGCTCATTCAAGAGTTCAATCTCAACCATGTCCGCCACAACCTCGGTGACCGGCTTTCCGGCGGAGAACGGCGACGCACGGAGATTGCACGCTGCCTTGCCATCGAACCGAAGTTTGTCATGCTGGACGAACCGTTTGCCGGTGTAGATCCTATTGCCGTGCAGGAGATTCAGGATGTTGTATGGCGGCTCAAAACCAAGAATATCGGCATTCTTATCACCGACCACAATGTAGACGAAACGCTCATGATTACCGACCGCGCCTATCTGCTTTTTGAAGGCAGAATCCTGTTCCACGGCACACCCGAAGAACTTGCGGCTAACCCCGTTGTACGCAAGAACTATCTCGGCCGCGACTTTGAGTTGAAGAAGAAAACACATGTCGAATAAGTCATTCGTTGTTTATATAATCTGCCTGCTTGTTTTGCTTGCTTCCTGCGCTACGGACCCTCCGCAAGTGGATGATTGTTGGGTGTCCTGTGCTTCGTTGCCGGCTGGTCGGGCAAGTGCCTGCGCAACCGTACTCAACGGAAAAGCCTACGCCTTTGGCGGACGCGATTCGGCAGGAGTGTTCCGCAATGACCTTTGGCAGTACGACCCTGCCCAAGACACATGGACTACTCTTGGTGCTACACCACTCAAAGCACGTGTAAATGCGGCTATAACCGCGGTGGATGACGCGCTCTATCTCGGTCTCGGCTACTCTGCCAGGCACGCCTACAACGACAGTGCCTACCAGCGCGACTGGTGGCGCTTTACGCCTGCAAACAGCCAATGGAAACGTCTTGCGAACTTCCCAAATCAGAACACCGTTGCCGCAACATTGGCTGTAATCGGAAAAGATATATACGCACTTTACGGTTGCGGCCACGCCCAGCAAAAGGAAGTATGGCGTTACACTATCGCAACCGACACGTGGTCGCAACTTCCGGAAGCAGATAACGCCCTGCCACGGGCTTTCGGCTGCAAAGGAGCTGTTTGCGCAAACGTTCTTTATTTCGGTACCGGCTTCAACAGCAAGAATCTCCGCGACTGGTTTATGGTCACACTGCCTGACAACCAATGGACTTCACGCAAAGACATTCCGGGAAAAGGTCGCGAATTCAGTGCCTGCACCGCCACTGATGACCATGTTTATCTCTTTGGCGGACGTTATTTCGGCGGAGATATATCCGGCGGAGAAGTCTTTGACACCTACTTGCGTTACCATCCCGCAACCGACTCGTGGGCGGTTGGCAAAATGCCATGCGGACATGCGGAAAACCAAATCGCCTTCACTATTGACGGCATAGTCTATTTCGGTCTGGGCGAAGATGCCTGCGGCAAACCTATAAACAAACTCTACCGCCTTGAATAAACTGCTCGCCATATTGTGTCTCTGCCTCGCAATTCCCGCTTCTGCGTGGAACTGGTGGTCGTTGCCGATTTCCAACGACAGCTCAACTTCCAACAGCGAAGCGGTCCACTACTTCGGCGAATTCAGTCTCCTGACTTCCACAGGAAATCAGGCGCCTACCCTGCTCTACACCAACACTAACGGCAATATTTCATCACTTCCGCACAGTCTGAACTTCTCGCTCGGCATCCTCAAACCTGCCACGTGTCCGACCCGTTGGTTTGACTATGACGGAGCCGTTGTCCTTACTGCCCGCGCGCAGTTCCCGCAACAGTACGCCTACATGACGCCTGACAGAAAAGCCTCCATCACAGGCTATTTCCGTGAGCTATATGCACATGTCCGGCTTTATATAATTGACATCACAGCCGGCATTCATCCGGTTTATATCGGCGCAGGAGATTCGCAATTGACAAGCGGAAGTATTCTCCTCTCCAACAACGCCCATCCGATTCCGCGCATAAGCATCGGCATTGACAACTGGACCGCCTTTCCGGGACTTTTTGGTTATTTTGAGTTCAAAGGTGGCATCACGCACGGCTGGCTTGCAGACAATAACACATTTGTCAAGGGCACTCTCTTCCACCACAAATTCGTCGGCGGACGATTGGGTGGCAAACTGCCCGTAAACATCAGTTACGAGTTTCACCATGTCGCCCAATGGGGAGGCTACTCTGCCCAATACGGCGATCTCGGCAACGATTTCGCGGCCTTTATGAATGCTTTTCTGGAGCGCAAAGGCGGTTCTTCCGAAAACGATAAACTCAATGCCCAGGGCAACCACATCGGCTTTCAGCAACTTGCACTCGATGTCAAAGGCGATGGTTGGAAAGTGACCACCTATTGGCAATATATCAACGAAGATGGCCCGACCAAAATCATCGGGTTCGGCATGAACAACAAGGACGGATTATGGGGTGTGAATGTGACCCAGACACGCTGGCCGTACATCAGCGGTTTCACTTACGAATACCTTCACACAACCGACCAATCCGGCCCCTTCCACGACCGCGACGGCTGTGTGTATGGCGGCAACGACAATTACTTCAACAACAGCATTTACCGGCAGGGCTGGACCTACTACGGCAACATCATCGGCTCGCCTTTCCTCAGTCTTGACGACAACCGCGTCTCTGCCCACTTTGCAGGCGTCCGGGGCGACATTTTCGGCTTCCGCTACCGCGTCATTGAATCAATTGCCACCTATTATGGCACCTACAACAATCCCTCACAGACAACCAACACAACCTTGCTGCTTGAAGTAAAGAAACGTGTCCCGAAGGCTTGGGACTTGGAGTTTGGCTTTGCTTTCTCATCGGATTTCGGAACTCGGTTCGGCACCTCCTACGGCTGCCTGTTTACTATCACCAAACAAGGACTAATCAAATCATACTAATATGAATTTCGTAACATCTGCTAACACCATTTTTGCGCAAGCGGTCAAAGACTACCACAAGACCGACAACGTCGACGCACCCATTCAAAACCCTTACAAACAGGGCACTATCGAGGCAGACCTCTATCTCAAGAACTGGATTGATGTTGTCCAATGGCATTTGGAGGACATCATCCGTGACCCGCAAATCGACCCTGTTGAAGCGCTTGCCCTCAAACGTCGCATCGACCGTAGCAATCAGGACCGCACAGACCTTGTTGAGCGGATTGATTCCTATTTCTGGGAGCAGTTCCACAACATCACTCCCAAAGCCGATGCCCGCATTAATACCGAAAGTCCGGCTTGGGCGATTGACCGTCTTTCCATATTGCATGTCAAACTTTGGCACATGCAGGAACAAGTCGACAGAACCGACGTCTCGCCCGAACAGCACGACAAATGCGTCGCAAAAATGGCAGTCCTCAAGGAGCAGCTTTCCGACATGACCACCTCTATCACCCAACTTTTGGCGGACTATGCGGACGGAACACGCGTCATGAAGGTTTATCGCCAGATGAAAATGTACAACGACCCGACCCTCAATCCGGTTCTTTACGCCAATAAGAAGTGAAACAGGTCCTTGTCATACGGTTCTCGGCTTTAGGCGATGTAGCCATGCTTGCAGCTGTGCTGAAGGATATCCGAATGCCTTCGGACGTTGCAATCACGGTGCTTTCGCAGGCTCGATTTGCTCCGCTTTTTGAAGGTAGAAACTTCTTCGGTGCAGACCTCAAAGGCCGTCACAAAGGCATCAAAGGACTCAACAAGCTCCTGCAGGACATCCATTTCCGGCAGTTCGACACCATCATTGACTGCCACAATGTGCTCCGCAGCCGTTACTTGGACTTCCGTTTCCGGCTTGCCGGAAAAAAGGTTTCCGTCATGTCCAAAGACCGCCTTGCCAAATGGTGGCTCACATGCCGTTTCAATCACAACAGGCAGCCCCTCACTCCGATGCCCGAAAAATACCGTCATATTCTTAACCTAAGCATAACATAATCACAACATAATTTAGTCAAAGCAAATGGATGAAAGAAACGGCATAGGAATTGCGCCTTTCGCGGCACACAAGGGTAAAATCTATCCTTTGGAGCGGATGGAATCCGTTATCGCGTCCATAAGCCGAACCGGAGAACCGGTTTACCTCTTCGGCGGCAGCAAAGCGGAAACAGACATTCTTGAAAGTTGGGCTTCCAAATATCCCAATACCACGTCCGTTGCGGGCAAGATGTCGCTTGCCGAAGAATTGGCGCTTATCCGTACCTTGCGCGTTATGCTCACTATGGATTCCGGGAACATGCACCTCGCCTCGCTGGTCGGCACACGTGTTGTCAGCATTTGGGGCGCAACACATCCGAAAGCCGGTTTCCTCGGCGTCGGACAAAAGCCGGAAGACTGCATTCAGCTCGACCTGCCTTGCCGTCCATGTTCCATTTATGGCAACAAAACCTGCCGTTTCGGCGATTATCGTTGCCTGAACATCGCCCCCGAACAAATAATAACAGCCTTGAAAAAACAATAACTTGACTATCAATCCAAAATATGAGCATTTGCGCGGCTGGCTTGAAAAACTGCCGAAAACCTTTACGCAGCAAGGCGAAATCATCTACGAGGAACGTAACCAAATCCGTTTAATGGATGGTTTTTGCGTCAAACGTTTCTGTCCGACGAAATGGTGGAACAAACTCCCCTATCTTGTCCGCAAACCAAAAGCCCGGCGTGCTTACGAAAACGCTTTGCGCTTGCTTGAACTCAATATCCCTACTCCCGAGCCGGTTGCATTTATCCCATCCCGATGGGATGAATCCTATCTCGTTACTGTTGCCAGCCCGCTCCAACACACGTTTTACGACTTCCGAGACGGAAATATCGCCGGCAAGGAAGGCCTCATTCGGGACTTTGCCCGCTTTTCCGCCCTTCTTCACGAATCCGGCGTTTTGCACCTTGACTATTCTCCCGGCAACATCCTCTACGACCACATTCCAGATTCTCACAACGCCAACGGTCTCACTTCCCGCTTCCAACTTGTTGACATCAACCGTCTCCGCTTTGGCAAGGTTTCACCAAAAGCCGGTTGCCGGAACTTCTGCAGGCTTTGGGGCAAACGTGATTTCTTTGAAATTCTCTGTGCCGAGTACGCCAAAGCACGGCATATCAATCCCGAACAGGCACTCCGATGGACTCTTGCCGCCCGGAAACGCTTTTGGGCGCATCATCCGCACGAGCATTTTGTCACGGACGACACATTCTCCGTCGGCGTTATCATTTCCACCTACAATAATCCCGAATACCTCGAAAAAGTCCTCTGGGGGCTGCAGGTGCAAACCCATCAGCCGAAAGAAATAATCATTGCCGATGACGGTTCTGACAACCGAACAAAAGCCCTGATTGACCAATATTCCGCAATCCTGCCCCTCAAACACGTTTGGCACGAAGACGACGGCTTCCGCAAGACAACTATTCTTAATGCCGCTGTGCAGGCAACCACGGCTGACTACCTCATTTTCATGGACCATGACCTCATCCCGCGGCGTGATTTCGTCAGTCAGCACTACCGCCACGCACGTAGGAATTATTTTGTTTCAGGTGGTGCCATTCTTCTTCCGGAAGCACTTAGTCATGCGCTCACCAAACAGGACATTCAATCCGGCAACGCCTTTTCTATCTCTTGGCTGCGCCGTCACGGTGTAAGATGGAACTGGAAACTGTCTAAACTCTGGCGCAATAGTTTCTTGTGCGCTCTGCTCAACGCTCTTACCCCTGCAAATGCCAGTTGGAACGGCGGCAACGTTTCCACGTGGCGGGAATACATCCTTCAGGCGCACGGTTTTGATTCGCGTATGCGCTATGGCGCGGAAGACCGCGAGTTCGGACAGCGTCTCGAAAATGCCGGTATTCACGGCATTCAATTGCGTTACGGTACGCCACTGTTGCATCTTTATCACAAGCGTCCTTACCGCAACGAAACCGATTGGCAGAACAATCTCCGCATCTGGCGCCATACCAAATCCGCCCGCCTCACCGCCACCGATTTCGGAATCTGATTATCGGACCTTTGACCTCTGTTTTGACACAAGAAAAATCGCACTTTCATGCGATTTTTCTCCATCCATTTTAACTCTTTAACACTTTAACGCTTTGGCGGCGCGTGCGGAATACCGCATACCCTGCCACGAATGCTAATAACGCCCACATTCCATCCCCAATCGGGCTTTCGTACGGTTCGTGCCAGTCACCGGGTTCACCACTGCCGCCGCCTTCACCACCCCATTTTCTGATGCCGGACTGGTTCGCACGCACTACACCTCCTCCTTCGTCATATGTCGTGGATGCACCACTCTGCGCCGCCTG
>CAJOEX010000010.1 GCA_905233415.1 Paludibacteraceae bacterium | reverse complement strand
GTGTCATTTCGGTGTAATGGTAGTTGCGCAAAGGCAGGCTGCATCGGTGTTTGGCAAGCATTCGAGATAATAGCCCGGAGTTTGCTGAACAAATTGCGCAATTGTAGCATACATAACATCCATCATTTCAGGAACAATCTTCAAACCGGACGCAGAAGCAAGGATATACGCGTAAGCCTCCGGCAAAGAAAGACGACGGATTTGATTGTGCGGCGCTTGCTCCAGTTTGACAAAGGCGCCGACAGGTTTGGAGTCGTTTTTGTAGCAAGGCGTCTTACCACTCCACGGCGAGCCATAAACAACCGGTCCTTCCGGCGTCAGCCGAAGAATAGGATTATCGTCATTCAACAGCCATGCATCCGGAAAAGCCTTCTGCCAGAGTTGAGAGTGCGTGGATTTGCCTGTGCCGGATTTGCCCAAGAAAAGATATGCCCAATCGTCCCGAACCGTGACAGAAGCATGCAATTCGAGCGTTTGGTAAGGCAAGGAAGCAAATGCATAAACAAGCATAGCTGCTCCATCAACGGCAAAGCGGGACGGCTTGGTGGCAAGGAGTTGCGCCTGCGAAAAATCGTGATTGGCACTTACCTGCAACATCGCTTCCGCATCGCGGTTAAAAGCCTGACGAATCAGCCAGCCGGTTTGACTTCGATAGACTTCAATGCGCGGCAATTCCGGTTCGGAAGTATCAATGAAGACACTCTCCCACTCTGCTGAAAGTTCCGGAAGATGAGCAACCGGTTCCTCCACAAAAAGATGGAAGAGAGGATGTTGAAACGCTTCAGAGTTGGATGTTAGAGCGCTATCGCTGTTTGAGGATGGAAGTTCGAAAGGAACATAATTGGTCATAACGTCGAAAAAAGACTCCGGCGCTTCAACGGTAAACAGATGATTGGCTACAAGGTATTGTCTCATTTTCACATTTTCACATTTTCACATTTATTTTTCCATATCTTGAAAAGAAGAGGCGGGATTAAATAAGCCATCAAAACGACACAAAACATGCCGACAATCGTGACGGTTGCAAGCGAATGCAACGCCGGATGACGGGCTACAATCAAAGCGCCGATGCCAATGAACATGATTAAAGCGGACAGGATAATGCTGTTTTTGTACTGGAGGAGACGGTCGTCAGACAACTTCGCAGCCGGATGTTTGACCGCTTCGCTATTGGAAATCAGACCTTCGGTAATGAAAATCGTATAATCGTCTCCCTGCCCGAAAATAAAGGTAGCAAGGATGATGTTAACGATATTGAATTGAATGCCCGTAAGGTACATAATGCCCAAAATCCAAGCCCAAGCAACCAGCATCGGAAGAAATGCAATAATGGCGTATTTGAGACGGCGGAAACTGAGCCACAAGAAGATAAAGACCACCAACGAACAAGCGATACCGATGTAGTTGAAGGACGTTGAGAGTTGGGAGTTTATAGTTGATAATTGATAATTGACAATTGACATTTGTTCGTCTGCAGGCGTTTGAATGAGTTCCTCGAACGGCGCAAAAGCAGTCTGCCGGAAACCGTTATCCGCAGCTGCCTGGCGGAGATTGTCAAGCACTTGTTGACGATGATTGGACCAATATTCGTTCCAAATTTGAACGCCGTTTTCGGTTGCAGGAATCGTGGTTTCGCCCACCAAACGGTTGATGGTTTCGATATCCGCACGCTGTTTCGGCGTCATAAAATTGATGTGGCTGAGGTCGGAATCAAATGCCGTAAACCTTCCGAACCAAGCAAATACAAGCGTCAAAACAATAACAACAGCAACCAACCATCGGTTGTTTTCGGGATGCCATTGAGAGGTTTTATGAAGCAGTCCGGAAGTACGTGAGAAGGTATCAAACCGAGGTGTTTCAAAACGAAAATGCGGCAAAAACAAGACCGAAAAAAGGATTGTTCCAACCAACATGCATGCACAAAAAATGCCCAAATCCCGCAAAGCGACACTCCGTAACGGCACAAGCGTGAGAAATGCTCCGACAGTGGTGATATTGCCGACAATCAGCGGCGAAACGACTTCGGCAAGCGTCTGGCGGACGGTCGTCGTGTATTGCCGATGAACCAACACGTGCAAAGGATAATTAACGGCAATGCCGATAATAACTGAAGCGATTCCGATTACAATCAGCGACATCCGCGAATGCATCACGCCCATTATGCCAAGCGCGAAAAGGAGTCCGTAACCAGTTGCCGCAACGATGAGCAACATACTTCGCCAACTCTTGAGCGAACGCAGCAGGAGAATAATTATCAAAACCAACGCAATCAGCACAGCAATCAGGCTGTCCTGCTTGATTTGACGGGCATTTCCGACCGCAATCACGGGTGCTCCGTTCAGGCGGATTTCCATATCGGGGAAAGACGCACGGAGCGTATTGACGGAGGTTTGCAGAGAATCGATGAATCGCGCGTTCCGGCGTGACTCGCTGCTGCCATAGGGTGTATTCAAAAAGGCAAACGCAAGGCGGTTATCGGCGGAAAACATGTATCCCTGATAGGAAGAGAACTGCGATTGGGAAAGGACTTGCGGGACCTCGGGAAAAAGATTGAGCGGGTCGCAAGTAATGGCAGTAGCAACAGTTCCGGCAAGCGGTAACTGGAGTTGCGCACGACGATTTGCTACGGCAGAAGCAATATTTTCAGGCGTTAGCAAAGAATCCAAACGCAAGGTGTCTGCAGGCGTAAAGGACGCAGGAACCTGGCGGTAGGCAGACGAAACACGTTGTTGCAAGTCCGCAAAATCGACTTCGGTCTGAATGGGATATGAAACGGATTCGGAAAAAGCGTCAATCGCGTCACAAAGGCGGTCAGGATTGATTTGCGAGGTGTCTGCCAACGAGAAAAGGACAACTATCCTATCGGCATTATTCTGCTCCTTGAAGCGGTCGAGTTGCTGCTTTGTTTGCTCGTCCATCGGCAAAAAATCCGCAATATCCTCTTGCGGGCGCAATCGCAAGGCCGTCAGTGCAGGCAACAAAACCGCCATGACCAATAACGTCCACCGCCAGCGGGGATGAACGGCAAGAAAGTCGTAAATATGCAGTACCCAATGATTAAGCATTACGTTCGTCTATGAATTTAACCGGTTTGCGCGACTTGGCAGGGAAATTGATTCGTGCAATCTCATCCGGCGACAAGATTTCCACCTCGGGAGCGACCCGAATACGTGCGCGGAATTTATCTTTGAGGTCCTTGATTAAGTCGTTGGTCGTTGGTCGTTGGTCGTTGGCGTTTTTAAGCCCGATGCGCACTATCACTTCGTCCGTTCCGGCAGAAGAAGTGCGCGCCACAACCACATAATTCGCCACATAATCCACATTATCAAGTACATCGTTAATGGCCGGCGGATAAATGGTTGTACCTTTGAGTTTGAGCATGTTGTTTTTGCGTCCAAGAAGCGGCGTGAGGCGGTAGGAATAGCGTCCACAAGCACATTGAGCGGTCACTTTCGCCGCCACATCACCTGTTTTGAAGCGCAACAAGGGCATTGTTTCAACGCTTAAGGTTGTGACAACCACTTCGCCATAATTGCCGTCCGGAACAGGTTTGCCATCCTCGCCGATAATCTCAACAATAATCAATTCAGGGTGCACATGCCCGCCACAACCACATTCACATTCTGAGAATGTGGCAGACATTTCCGTGGATGAATAGGTGGCAAACAGTTCCACTTCAGGCCATTTCTCGTGAATGCGCTGTCCGAGCAGATTGAGCGAGAAATCCTGATTGCGTAGTCCTTCGCCAATACCGATGATTTTCTTTATGGAAGAATGGCGATAATCAATATTGTGCTGTTCTGCGTACTCAATAAGCCGCAAAATAAATGATGGCACACACATAACCGCGTTCGGTTTGAGGCGTTCAATCGTGTCCCACTGCAATTCAGGAATACCATTTCCGACGCGGATAATACCCGCTCCGAGTTCACGAATGCCCATCCAATATGCCAAACCAGCCATGAAACGCTTGTCCATTGTAGTCATGAGTTGCAATACGTCCCCTTTGCGTAAACCCGCACAGGCAAAGGATTTGCGTTCGTTATAGGCAAGCCGTTGCAGGTCGTGTTCGTTGCAACCAAAGGTAACGGGTTCGCCCAAAGTGCCGGATGTGGTTATGAAATCCACCACGTCTTCACGCGGCACACAGAGGAAATCCCAGTTTCGCAGCTGGAGGTCTTTCTTCTCCGTAAACGGAAGCAACTGCAGGTCTTCAATCGTGCGGATAGAGGCGATGTCTATGCCGTTTGCACGAAACATCTGCCTATAATACGGCGACCGGTCCTGCAAGTAACGCAATTGCTTACGCAACAGGTCTTCCTGAAAGTCCTTTATTTGTTTTGGTTCTTGAAATTCGATATCCATTGTATAAATTCCTGTTTCCATTGTCTTGATTCGTCTGTTCCGCGATTATCACTTCCGCCGAAACCATGCCCACCGGTTTTATACCTTATATATGTATGCGGCACATTGTTTGCCGTCAGCGCAGAGTCCAACAGCACCGAGTTCTGATACTTCACCACCGGATCGTCTTCGCAGTTCACGAGAAACACCGGCGGACAATTCTGCGGAACATGCTGCTCCAGCGACAAGGAATCCTGCATCGCTTTGTTCCACTGCCCCCATACGCCCAAAGCGCCACGCCTTGAACGATGGTGAACATACGGCCGATGCATTGTTACCACCGGATAAATCGGACACAGGAACGACGGTTTATAGGGTGAGTGATTATAGACAAACGAGGACATCGTCAAATGTCCGCCTGCGGAAAAACCCATCACACCTATTTGCGTTGTATCCACATTATATTCATCGGCGTGCGTATAAACATATTCCAGGGCTTTCTCCACATCCCGAACCATGTTCGGATACTTGCTTCCCAAACCAATCACGCGGTAGCCGACACAATAAGCCGCAATTTCCGCCACCCGGTAACGCAATACAAAAGCATTTATGCCTTGTAATTGCAACCATTTAGCTGTTTCATCGCCCTCTATATCCATGTCCAACCAACAATAACTGCCCCCGGGACAAACTATCACCCCAATGCCCGTATTGGTTTCGGTTGCTGCCAAATACGGTGCCAATGTCACCTTCTTCTCAGCAAACTTCCCGTTCGGGAACAGCGCAACCAATATCACAATCAGAATTGTCCGCATATAGTTTGTGCTGTTTCCACAGCGGTCATTATAGTGCCGCAAAAGCCGTGTACCAAGCAATTCTGCCCTGTCAGCCAAAGGTTGTCACACTGTGTTGTTACAGCTCCTACAGGCTCCGAAAGGCCAAACATTGCTCCTTCAGGCGAAAGATAATCGTCACGGTAAGTCAGAGAGGAGGATGTAAAGTATTCCTCAATCGCATTGCGGAAATCGGGATATATCTTCGCTACCTTGTCTATCAGTTGCTCCGCTTGTTGCGTCTTCCATGCCAGATAGTTGTCGCCACGCTTTTCATGCCAAGGAGCAAGCTCCGCATAATCCAAAGGCGCAATAATTTCCATCGTGCGTGCCCATTGGTCTTGTCCGACCACCGGCGGCGTAAGGAACAATATATCTTCCGGCATTATATAGTGGTTGGCCGGCAGATAATCAAATGCCTGCGGCTTGAATTTGATATAGACTTTGAAGGAACCAACCGTTTCCCAGGTGTTTGTAAGCCGTTTGACGGCAATCGGGCGGAAGACGGGTTTAGAAGCGGCTTCCATCAGTTTCTTCGGGTGCAGGGAACTGACCACTACATCTGCTGCAAAATGCCCGCCGTCGGCAGTAATGACTTCGGACACATGTTTTTGTGTCACATCAAGCCTTTCCACCCGTTGTGAGAGTAGCACCCGTCCGCCGTGAGCCGTTATATAAGCGCAGAGTTTGTCTGTCAATTCGCGGGTACCGCCGGCAAAGCGATAAGCACCGTGTTTGAAGGAATCCTCGATAATTGTTCGCGATTCCCCTTGTCCGCAAAGCAAGTTCAAATAATCTCCTTTACCATGAACAACGTCCGGTTCACAAGGCACAACGGGCACATCAATCTCCAGTTCATTGAGCACGTTACGCACCGCGCCATTTTCACCCATGCCGGACACTACATGTACACCAGTCTGCCACCACGCGCCAAGTTTTTCATAACTATATAATCCGCCGCCTGCAACCGGCAGTTGCTCCAAAACCGTCACTCGGAAATTGTTCTTTGCCAAGAGTGCCGCCGTGAACAAGCCACCTACTCCTGCGCCTAATACAAGTGCTGTTTTATCCGTCCGCAATAATGCTTTGTAATACCGTTCAAAGCCTTTGGCACGCTTGCGATAACCGACTCCGAAAGTTTGGTCATCCAGCATTACAAGCGGCAGGAACTCCATCGTTACATCACTTTTCCCCAAACGAAATTCGGCTTTCGAAAGCACCTCAAACATGCCACGAATAAGCAACGGCTGAATAGGAAGCCCAAGCGTTTCCGCCACAAAGAACGCTCCGCGGTGAAAACGGATAATATCTCCGTCCATGGAGCGCGTGCCTTCAGGGAAAATCAATATCGAGAAGCCGTCTTCCACCGCCTCACGCAGTTTCGGGAGAATAGCCTCAATGCCATCCACCACCGAATAGAAGCGTGCCCGCTCCGCCAATTTGCCAAAGAAAGGATTGCTATACACCCAGTTTTGCGACAGTACAACCGTTTTCGGATTGACCGACAATACCGCCAGTATATCGTACATAGACACATGATTGGCAATATAGACAACCGAGGGGGAGATTTGAAGATTGGAAGATTGGAAGATTGGAAGATTGGAAGATTGGATGATTTGAAAATGATTGCCTGCCAAGTGGTTCATCACCCATTTGGCACCGCGACCGATGCGCTCATGCAAATCTCCGCGTCCTAACCGGCACCACCAAGCCGCTCCGAAAAAAGCCAGTTCGCAATATATAGTACGCCAAAACCTTGACGGCAAGCCATATACCAATGCCAACATGCACAATACACAGTTCAGCAAACTGATTCGGGTAAAATCGTATGCCGGTTTGAAGTGGCTGACACGCTCTTCTTTCGGCGGATAATAGACCCGTACAGGCACCGTATAAACCGGTACATTCCGCCATGCGGCAAAAACAAGCAGCTCCAGTTCCGATTCATACCGTCTTGTCAGCCAACGATAGCCAATTTTGCGCAAGGGATACATCCGAAATCCCGATTGCGTGTCCGCCAGCCGAAGCCCAGTTTGTACATGGAACCAGAAGTTAGAAAAGCGGTTTGCAAAAGCCGCCCTGCTTTCCTGCCCCTGCGGATTCTGACGCGCTCCGACGATGATACTGCCGTGGTGAAGCCGCTGTTTGTCTATCAAAACCGGTATATCTTCCGGAAAATGCTGGCCGTCGCCGTCCAAAGTAATCACGTACTCAAAGCCCATTTCCAACGCCTTGTCAAAACCACGTTTGAGGGCGTATCCCTTTCCACGATTCTGCGGCCATGAGATAACCGTACAAGACAAACCTGACGCCTGCAATAATGCCAACGTATCATCCGTCGAGCCATCAACCGCCACAATCACATTGGCAAGTTGTGCGCAAGTACGACGCACGACATCCACTATTGTTCCCGCATTGTTATACGTTGGAATCAGCGCACATATATTCCGCAGACATCTTTGCATAAACTATTGTCGAATCGTATATAGCTATTTGGTATTTATTGTTTCCAACCTCCTTCATATCCACCTCGATTGGTTTGTCAGGTGTATGTATCGCAGTAAACTTCAGATTGGTTAACCGTACAAGGCGCATTTGCCGACCGATTGCCAAACCCAGCAACTCCTGCGCCATTTGCAGCAAGCACGCTCCGGGAGTAACCGGCTGCGAGGGAAAATGCCCCTTGTATATCGGATGCGTAGCGTTCGTCTGCACCAAAAAATGCAATCCTTCCCGTGATACTATATGGTAAAAATCATTCATCTATTGTCCGTTGTGCATTCGTAAACCGGATTTTTGTCTCGTCACCGTTCTTCTCAAAAAGTACCACTTCATCTGCAATTCCGGTCTTTGAATTGATGCGAATGGTTATTTTTTTGAACAGTTGTTTCAATTCGCGGCGCTTAGGCGTCAAATCGGCAATATCGCCATTCTGCTTGACATCGAAATCATTATTAGGTTGCAGATACTCGCCGCTGATGCTTTTGAGAATAAGGGTCATAACCTGCCTCACCTGCGGGGAAACATTTCCTTTCGCGCCATCCACCTCCCAAACCAAAGGCTGAGGTTGTGTATATTCCCAACGCAAATAATCCGGCTGACGGTAGGTCAGATGCCCTTTGGAGTGTTCCGGCTCGGCAAACAGTTGCGAAATCTTGACCTGTTCAAAGTCCGCCGACAAAAATGTCAATATCAACAGTAACAATCTCATTGCGCAATCATGAAACATCCGCCCATAATAAGCAGCACACCAACCCACTGGTTCCAATGAACGGATTCATGGAACACGAAAATGGCTATAATCATGCCGAAAACATACGCCATGCTGACTAACGGATAAGCATGAGAGAACGGGAAATGCCGCAGAATATACATCCATAGCACACCAGAGCACGCAAAGCCGAGACCGGCACCAAGCATCCACCAGTTTGTGAATAGTTTTCCCCAGAAATACCACGTCCAACTGAACGCCTGTAAGCGCATCAATCCGAATTTAAGCAAGGTCTGCGAGCCGCAAAGCAAAAGGCTTTGGCATATTGCCAACAAAAACAACTTCATGTATTTTTACACTTTACATTAACTGTTTACACATAATTAGCCTGCAAAGGTACAAAAAAGTTTTCACTTGTACAAAAAAAAGTGCATTTTTCTCACACATTATATATTTTGGGGTCACAAAACCAACCTGCAACCTTCCCTGTTTTGACGGCAGTGACATTCGGTTAACATACGGTTATCATTCGGTCAACATTCGGTAAAGATTGCGGAAAAATTGTTATTCGATAAAAATTTCTCCATTTGCAATTGAAGAAAAAGAAGAATTTCTTTATCAGAACTTGCAGAAAATGAGAATTTTCTTCATCGGAACTTACAGAAAATGAAAAATTTCTCCATCTGCGCTTGCAGATGTCGATTTTTTGTAGTACTTTTGCAGCGGAATTTGAAATTGAACTTGATAATAGGAAAGTACTTGAAATTATGAAAGAATATATTCACTACATCGGTTGCGATGACGAGACATTAGATTTGTTCGAAAGCCAATATGCCCTGCCGGAAGGAATGTGCTATAACAGCTATCTGGTAGAAAGCCAAAAGATTGCCATTATTGACAGCGTGGATGCCCGTAAATCGGCTGAATGGCTGCTCAATGTCCGCAATTCCCTCTACGGTCACAAGCCGGATTATTTAGTGCTGCAACATGTGGAACCCGATCACAGCGGTTCCGTAAACGCGTTTCTTGCCACCTATCCGGATACCATTATTGTTTGTACCGCAAAAGCAGAAACCATGCTGTCCCAATTCGGGATTAGACCAAATCATGTGCAAACAGTAAAAGAAAACGATGTACTGAATCTTGGAGACGTAACATTGCGGTTTACCATGGCTCCGATGGTTCACTGGCCGGAAGTGATGATGACGTACTGCCCCGAAGCGGAAATACTGTTTTCAGCAGACGCATTCGGCAAATTCGGCGTATATCATGCCGATGAGGACGATTGGGCTTGCGAAGCAAGGCGCTATTACTTCAACATCGTGGGCAAATACGGCACTCCGGTCAGCCTTGTGCTGAAAAAACTGTCTGCGCTGAGTATCAAAGCGATTTGCCCGCTTCACGGTCCGGTTTTGGAAAACGAAAAACTGGAAGAGGCAGTTCGGCTATATAACATATGGTCAAAATACGAAGTTGAAACCAAAGGCGTTCTTGTCGCCCATGCATCCATACACGGGAATACCGCCAAAGCAGCAGAAGAACTGGCGGAAATGCTTCGTCAGCGCGGCGTCGGGAAAGTGGCAGTAACAGACCTTTGCCGAGACGACATGGCGGAAGCAATCGAAGATGCTTTCCGAATGGACAAAATGGTTGTATGCGCTTCGTCCTATGATAATAATGTATTCCCGCCGATGCATCTGTTCCTGTGGAAACTGCAGCAGAAAGCATATCAGAATCGCACCGTCGGGATTGTTGAAAACGGCAGTTGGGCTCCTTCAGCCGGACGCGAAATGAAAGCTTTGCTTGAAACGATGAAAGATGTGCGGATTTTAGAGCCGACAGTAACAATCCGCAGTTCGCTGAACGAGGAATCCAGACAAAATTTAGAAAAATTAGCCGATGCCCTTACGACATGAAAATTTGACAATTTGGTTACAAAACACCATATTTTTTTAACATAATGTCGCATTTATACGCATTTTTTTTGTTTTTAAAATAAAATTAATAAAAAAATTTGCGTAAAATATCAAAAAGAAGTATCTTTGCGGTCAAATTTAAAGTTATGACCGCGCAAACCCCCTACGACCAAAGATTAGAGCAAGCCTTCCAAACTGTTGAAGAGCGAGATGTTGTGGTGCTTCACGACGTACATGGTTTCCATGTCTATGGCGATGATTTTATTCTTCCATGCATAAGCATATGCCTGAATTTGCGCGGGGTTGCCCATCTTCGTTTTGACCAGCACGAGACAACGTTCCATACGAACGAAGTTGCTGTTATCCCCAGTAACCATGTCGTTCACGCTTTGGATAACAATGAGGATTATACGGCAACAATCATCTACATTTCCAAAGAATTGGCGCAAGAAGTCCGTACCACATCTTTCGACCATGCTTACCAGAAATTCCATATCCGCCCGTCGCTTGTATTAACGCCGCAAGAGATACAAAAATTGCAGGATATTACACAAGTACTGGAAATGGTTGCATCACCGGATATGCATTTGGCACACCGCCGTGAAGTGCTGGTTCGAATGATTCAAATATTTATTGAGGTGCTGAATTCGTTTAGAAAAGACCCAGAAGAAACCAAAAACCTGTCTCGCGAGATGCTTGTATTCAACAAGTTCATGGATTCACTTGCCAAACATTACACGACGGAACATGAGGTGCAATACTATGCCCAAGAACTGAATCTGACCCCAAAATACTTCTCAAAGATTGTAAGTACTGTGACAGGAAGAGGAGCCAATGCCTGGATAAACGAGTATGTTATCAACAAGGCGAAAAATATGCTGCAAACCCGTCCGGATATGTCACTACAACGAATCGGTTTAACGCTCGGCTACCCGGAACAGGCTTCATTCACGCGTTTCTTCCACAAACAGACAGGTATGTCGCCCCGTGCATTCAGGGACGGCAATCATGCAAAGAAATAATCACCTGCTGCATAACAATTTATACGCGCAATACCGGCAAGTATCAGACGATGCTGCCGGTAATTTTTCTGCCACATCCGATGTATAAGGAGTTGTCCGAGACGCGAAATCACAGACATCCCGCAACAGTTCTGTGAGCGCTGTCATGAAATCCGGGTCATCGGGAACGGCTTTGGATATCTGCTCCTCTGCGGAGGTCTTGCACAGATACAATACTGCCCGGACATCATCCAATTTATTCGTAGCCATATATGCAGCACGATAAATACGTGTTTGCCAATCGTAATCTTCCTTGTAGGAACCGGTCTTGTAGTCAATTATACGGATTACATCATCCAAGGAATCCACACGGTCAATACGGCCACCCACGCGAATATTCCCTACTCCATCGACATTTACAGAGAGGTATGCATTTGCTTCCATCTCCAAAATACGGAGATTATGTGTCTTTGCCAGGGTCTTGTCTGTTTGAACTATACGTGTAATAAATGTCCTAATCGCCGACAACTCCAAGGGATGATTACCTCCGATTTGAAGCGTTTTCAAATCATCAAAAGGAATCGGTTCAGGCACATCTGCCGGCGAAGGATATTTGGTGTAAAGCTCCTGCATCGCATCGTGAACAAACGTACCAATCTCGTTCCGCTGCAGCAAAAGAGAAGTCTGTTCAGGCTCTTTGATACCCATGACATAATGGAAGTAAAACTGCAACGGACACGAACGGAACGTATTGAGGGCGGAAGGCGAAAAAGACGTCGGATGTGTCAGGATTTCTTTATTTACGTAGTTGGCAACAGGAAGAACGGGGTCGCTCAACGTGTTGGACTCGGTCAGGATTTTCCTGGTAATGCGGAAATCTGATGACGCCATCATTTGCCGCAAGAAACGGGACATCGATTTCTTGGAGTTTCTTGATTCGCTGCCGGTAAAGAGCATTGTAACATTCTTGGCACGATACGTCAAACGGAAGAAATTATATGCATACACATCGGTTGACTCCTCATGTGTCTGCAAGCCATATGCTTTGCGCAGATAGTATGGCAGGTAGGAAAGGTCGGCCGAAATATTCGGTACAATACCTTCTTCGACATTGAGCAGCAGCACATTGTCAAAATCCATTGCGCGTGTTTCAAGCACACCGGTCACCTGCACATCCGCCAACGGTTCACCATGAAACGGAAAAGAAATAGCTTCAAGATAACGACGCAGCAAAAGCCGCAAGGTCCGCTGGTTGGAAACGGGCGGAATCAAACCATCCGTCATCATTTTCTTGAAACGCGTCAAAGCAGCACGCATCTGAAAACGGGATTCGTAATCCAACATCTCGTGCCAAGTCAGTTGTGTTTCTTCTTTTTCATCCCCATCACAAGACGTGGAAAACGGTTTGATTTCCGGCATCAACGCATCGATTTCCATATTCTGCGTTTCTGTCAGTTGCTTCATCACTTGCGCAAACACATCCGTCTGACGCATCGGGAATCCCTTTGTTATATTGATATGCTTGAACCGGGGTTGCGGGTCGTCCGGCGCATCGGCAGGCAAGGCATAAACGACCTGCTCCAAAGCAGATTCATCACAAATAACGACTGCAGAACGTTCTCCCCGCCGGTGCGTTTGTTTGAGCCATTGAAAAGCATACTGGGCCTGTGCATGTGCAGAAGCGGCACAGATAACTTCTACCTCTTTAGGCTGCCATGTCCGGACAGGCAGGGCATTCGTGAACTCCTGTGCATTGGCTGTAATCCATCGGAAGGCTTTTCTATTGGCAGTAAAACCGAGCGGATAATCCCAATAAAATTCTGCCTGTCCGGCATCCTGTAAGAGATGCATAAGCCGTTTTTCGGCAGGCACGAGGTAATTAAATCCCGCAAAGACAAACCGGCGATTCGCAATGCGACGCTGTATAGCATCATCCGCCCAATGCTCAAGGACCGACCGCATACGGGCTCCCTCATAGCCATAAAGCCCGAGAGCAGTTTGGTAGCGGTCGTATATTTGCGGCAGATTCTCCCAAATGACTTCAAACTCACGACGTTTGGAATTGGCGATAACGGCACTGTTTTCGCGCGTAGAGACAAGTGCCAAAAGGCGTTCCCGTACATCGTCATCAATTTGCAGATGCTCAAGTTTGCGCGCTGATGCGGTATTTTTCAGGAAATCCTGCGGCGTAACCAACGGATAAGCCTTATCAATATTCGAAAAATCCTGAACCAATTGTCTGCCCCAGCCGTAAAATACATCCAACGGCAAATCCGTTTCACGATGAGTAGCCTCGCGCAACACCTCACAATAAACACGGTAAAGCATACATACCAACTGTATCTCATCTGCCTTGTAACGCGGGCTTAGGTCGTCAAAAAGTTGCGGCAATGTGGTCAGTTGAGGCAACTGCACAGGTCCCTGCAGACCGTTTGAGCGCATGTAATTCCGAAAGCACTCTTTGACAAATAACACGGCACGACGAGTCGGAACAACGATGGTTGTGAAAGACAAGTTATTGAGACCGCGTGTTTCAATAAGGTGTTGCGTTACTTCTGATAAAAAGGCGTTCATAGTGTTACCGGTTGTAAAAGTGCTTCCTGCGCATACCACAAATATCCTTCGACATGGCGGAAATTCAATTCTGCCATAATACGCATATAATCACGGACTTGTCGTGCATATCGGGCTTCGCGTTGTCCGAATTTGTAATCCAATACGATAGCTGTACTTGTTTCACGGTCTATCATGACACGGTCCGGACGCAGTTCAGCGTTGGCAGTGAGAAACGTCGCTTCGCGTAACAGTTCCCATTTCCCTGAGAACCAGTCCAGCATCTGAAGATTCGACCACGCGGCATCAACAAGACGGATTACTTCAGCCTCCATTTTTTCATCCGCAATCAAACCCCGCATTTTAGCATCGTTAACAGCGGCGTCCTTGTCGCTTCTGGTTTCCATCCTTTCCATTATCGCGTGGCAGACATTTCCCAAATCAATACGTGCAGTACGATTTTCGTCTTCTGCCGTAAAATGCAGGCTGTCCAGAGACTCACGACTCATTTGGAAAGAGACGGGGCGCTCGCCGACATGTAATTCCGCCGCCTCGGTTCGGGCATTGTCAAAGGTAAAGCGGTCCACCATCTTGCCGGAAGAGGAATATACCTTTTTTTGCTCATGGACAGGTTCCCCAAACCGCAATGTCACGGTATTTTCCAACTCTTCCCAATCATCCCTATAGGCATTGTACAACAAAGAAGCCGCCGTATTGTTTGTGTCTATTTGCGTGTCATAAATATCACCATAGACAAATAAATTGTCACGTGCACGGGTTAATGCGACATAAAGCAGATTGAGATTGTCAAGCCGCTGCTGTATATGTTCGGCCATATATTCTTGCTCGTACTCAGAATTGGCAAGAGCCGAGGACATCCGCACAGGAATACGCTTGAGTTTGCGAACAGGTGCCTTTAGCAAGGCTTTCGCTTCACACCAAAGCACATCGCTTTGCCTGTCTTTTTCCATTTCCCACGAACAGAAAGGAATAAAGACATTTCTCGCCTCTAAACCTTTGGCGGAGTGAATTGTCATTATCTTGACAGCCTCCGAAGCGGGAGCCGCAATGGACTGCTCATGCATTATATCGTCCCAATATTGCAGGAAAGCAACCGCATCAGAGCCGTATTTTGCCGCATAATCATGTACCCCGTCCAAAAGCGCATTTATATATGCCAAGTCTGTTTTTTGTTGCGAAGGTAGTATTTTTAGTATTTCCTCAAATAATTCGCATATCGGAACAGACGGATTTAATTGTTCAATCGCAAGCAGGTCAGCGGTAGGAAAAACCAACGATATATACCACTTGGCAACCGCATCTTTCAGCACTATCCAACGCAATGTTTGGATTAGGAACTGTACCGAAAGCGAAGCGTCCAAATGGAAACTGTCACAGGATACAATCTGCGTCTGTGCCAAGACCGGAGACAAAGAGGCAAGACTACGGTAATGCGAAACAACAGCTTCCGCCTCATCGTGCCCGCGCACAAGAATAAGCATGTCCGAGGCGGATTCTCCTTGCCGCAGACGGGCTTCTATCTCACCGAACATATCCGTCAGGATTTGTTCACGGGCGGAATTTCTGTCGCGCAGTTCAGCCCTGTTTTTACCATAAGGATAAAGGGACAATTGAACAAAACCGTTTTCATGACCAGATTTATAATAATCAGTTACATTGTGCTGCCCGTATTCCTCATCATACAAAGCCTCCGCAAACTCGTTGCCAAAGCCTTGTGAAGTGAGTTTTTGGAAAAGTTCA
Source organism: Paludibacteraceae bacterium (assembly GCA_905233415.1). Lineage (GTDB taxonomy): Bacteria > Bacteroidota > Bacteroidia > Bacteroidales > Paludibacteraceae > Colicola. The sequence continues at coordinate 26,444 of CAJOEX010000010.1, read as the reverse complement.
AGGTTAAATTGCACTACTTCACGCGATGAGCGGAAGTTCCGACGCAACGGCAAATCCCGGTAATAGGCTCCTATATTCGGAGTCTCGCTGTTCAGGCTTGCCATTATCTCCCAGTTGCCATTACGCCAACGGTATATACTCTGTTTAATGTCACCAACAATAAAAACGGTGCCGCCATTGGAAAGAATCTCTTCAACAAGCGGTTTGAAGTTCTCCCATTGCAGGACAGAGGTGTCCTGAAACTCGTCCAACATGATATGCCGGTAGCGAATACCTGCTTTTTCAAGAATGAAATCCGCATCTCCGACAGCCATTGCCTGATGTAGTTTGTCCGCCGTTTGCGCCAAGAGAACAGTGTTCTGCTCAACCAGAAGCGCCTGTATTTCGCCCCGCAAGGCAGTCATAAGCGCCATATCATTCAGCAAAGCGACAGAGTATTTATAGGTATAGTACGCACGCTGGCATTGATGGCACAGTTCATCCAGACGGACAAGAACACCGATTACTTCCTCTGCCCGAGCTGTATTTGTTTTGTATTTTTCGTGAAGTTTGGCACCTTTTTCCGTCACATACTTCTTTCGCAAGCCGTCCGTGAAGCCTCGAAACATGTTTTTTTCGTCACATGTGCCTTTCAAATAAGTATCAATTTCCTGAATAAACTTGTCTGTGGCACTCTCGCCGGGAATACCGTCTGCAACGGTCGTCCAATTGCGCCATGAGACATATAAATCCGTCAAATCCTTCACACAAGCAGCTTGCCGCCAATCCGCATTGGCCTTGTATTTGAATATGACATCGGCATCAAAATCTATCAATCCCTCCACTTCCATTTGCTGAACAGATTCGGTATATAAACGTTTTGCGATATCAATCAGCGACGAACGGATATCCCAATCTTTGCCCGCTTCCAAACGGTCGCTCACATAGTTTGCCAAACGTTTGGTCAAGGATGCCGTTTGTAAGTCCGAAGGACACGTGAGAAGATTGTCCACTGCCGTGGTAATCAGGTGTTCCAAATCCAATTCCACCGCGGCACCCGCAGATGCATCGTCAAGCATTTGTCCCAAGCCATTAAGTAATTGCATAAGGAAGGTGTCAATTGTGGAAATATGGATATTATCATAGTCTTCCAACATGCAATTATAGCAGTCGCGAGCCCGTTGACGAAGCGCCTCGTCAGAAGCCTGTCGGTTTGCAATCATGCGGTTGCGGACAGCCTGCAAAGCGGCATCCGCTTCGGAACCTGTATTGTCTGCTATATTGTCTAAAAAGAGCAGAATACGGTCTTTCATCTCCTGCGTCGCTTTATTGGTGAACGTAACAGCAAGAATGGAACGGTAGCTTTGCCCGCTTAAAAGCAATGCCACATAGTTTGCAGCAAGCGTATAGGTTTTGCCCGTTCCGGCAGAAGCACGGCAAACCGTTAATTTTCTATCTGAATTTGTTATATTTTCTTGCACTATTGCACAATTATGTCAAACATTACCGTGATTGAGCGTCTCCCATATAGCGTTTTCCGGTACAGGGGCAGTAATACTTATTTGTTCGTGAGAAACAGGGTGCTCAAACTCAATTTTGCGGGCGTGCAGGCAAATGCCGCCATCAGGATTGCTGCGCTTTGCACCATATTTCAGGTCGCCTTTGACGGGACAGCCTATAGCCGCCAACTGACAACGAATCTGATGATGCCGTCCTGTTTCCAGATTGATTTCCAGCAAACTATAATGTTCTCCTTTGCCCAGTGTCTTGTATGTCAAGGCCGCCCACTTTGCATCCTTGTTCCGGGCACTCTGGACATAAGACTTGTTCTGTTTCTCGTTACGTACAAGCCAGTTCTCCAATCGTCCTTCCGCTTGTTTCGGACACCCTTGCACGATTGCCCAATAGGTTTTATGTATCTGCTCATGCGATTGGAACATCGCATTCAACCGCGCAAGTGCCTTGGATGTGCGCGCAAAGAGCACGACCCCGCTTGTCGGTCTGTCCAGTCTGTGTGTCACACCGAGAAAGACGTCACCCGGCTTGTTGTACTTGGTTTTGATGTACGCCTTGACGGTCTCGCTAAGCGGTGTGTCGCCGGTCTTGTCGCCTTGAACAATCTCGTTACAAGTCTTGTTGACAGCAATTATATGGTTATCTTCGTACAGTACAGTCATACTGGCTGCATAGGTTCTACAATTTTTCAGTCTTTCTCGCCCAGCGGGCAGGGAGAACGCGGTAGGGATAGCGTTCGCGCATATTTTCCGCATTTGAACAGTCACAGCGGTGAATGCGAATACCCTTGGTCACACTGATAAATGCAAATATCGGGTCTCCCGGTTTCGGAGAGCAACATGTCGCCAGATTGTAATCCACATTCTTGACATTCATATCCACTTCTAACGCCAAACCGGCAGTATCATTCGGCACATATTCCGTTTTCTCCGTATGCACTACTGTCGGTTGTTCGTCCAATTGCAGGAAAGCGTCACGCAGATGCAAAACATCTTCCCTACCCTGCGCCAAAGACTGGAACATGTCTGAAACCGCTTTATAACCAAGTTTGGACGCCAGTTTGGAGACTTGTCCCTCATCGTAATCAATCTTCCAGTTCTTAAAGCGACGCTCAAACAGTTCACGTCCTTCAGCAGCATACTTGTACTCAATCTCTTTGAGTGCCTGCCGAATCTTGTTCTTCGCCTTGGTAGTCACAACGACATTAAGCCAGTCCTGATTGGGATGCTGGTTCGGCGAAGTGAGAATCTCAACCTGGTCTCCATTCTCAAGTTTCTGACGGATAGGTACATTCTGATTGCGGATACGGCCGCCTATACAGTGGCAACCGACTTCCGAATGGACGGAGAATGCGAAATCAAGTACCGTTGCACCTGCCGGGAAACGACGCAAATCACCGGTCGGAGTAAAGACATAAACAGCATTGGGAGCAATATTGGTGGCACCTGCATTCACACCTTTGTACGCCCAATGAGCTGCTACGCCCTTCTCTGCCACTTCATCCATCCGGCGGGTTCGAATTTGGACTTCAACCCACTTGTTATCAGGACCGAGAACAGTTGTATGCAAGCTCTCGTAACCATTCTCCTTCGGCACAGACAGCCAGTCACGCAAACGTTTCGGATTCGGTTGGAATACATCTGTGATTAGTGAATAAACCTGCCAGCAGTCGGACTTCTCTTTTTCCAACGGCGAATCAAGAATGATACGAATGGCAAAGAGATCATAAATACGGTCAATGTCACAATGCTGTACTTCCATCTTATGGGCGATGGAGTGAATGGACTTCGGACGACCTTTAATAGTGAATGTAAAGCCCTCTTTGGTCAGTTTTTCACGAATAGGTCCGATAAACTCCTCAATATAGGCATCGCGCTCGGACTTTTTTTCATTCAACGCGTGCGCGATATATTTATATAGGTCATAATTGGTGAACTTGAGTGCAAGGTCCTCCATCTCGGTCTTAATCTGATACAAACCGAGCCGGTGAGCCAGTTTAGCGTGTAACTCCGCTGTTTCGCGGGCGATATGCCTACGACGGTCCGAATCACCTTCAGCGTCCAATTGACGGAGCAATTCGAGTCGCTCGTTCAGAATGTCATATAGTACTTTGTTACTGTCTGCCATAAGAATTTGGGGATTTGAATGATTGATAATTTGAAATTTTCGTGCAAAAGTACAAAAAAATTTGCACATATAAAAAACTTTTTGTAATTTTGCAGCGATTTATGTGATTTTTATTAACGCTAACAAAAATTATACCATAAAATGAATAAACTTATTTATCGTATTCTATTAGGTATTGCAAGCTGTGCGCTGGCATATTTCTGCGTGATGAGTGTTGTTACTCCTATTCGCTTTGAAGAGACTCGTGCCGAGCGCGAGACACACGTAGTCAAAAATCTGATTGCCCTCCGTACGGCAGAGGTTGAGTTCCATCACGTTAACGGCCGCTATACGGCAGACCTTGACTCACTGGTACTGTTCCTGCGTAATGTACCAAAAAAAGAGGTATTGAAAGAAGGTGCATTGACGGACAAGCAATTAGAGGCTGGTCTGACCGAGCATAAAGCCGTAAAGATTCTTGATCAGGCCAAAGCAAAAGCCAAACGCGGCAAACAACAGTTCGCCAGTGAAGACGAACTCTACGCATATGTTTGGGAAAATGACAAAGAGGTTATTTCCAAAGGTCTGAAAGGCTTCCGCCGCGATACCATCTGCAAGAACATGATTGAGACATTGTACAAAGGAGAGTACAACGCTGAAAATATTGCACAGATTATCGAAGTTCCTTTCTCGAACGGCCAACGCTTTGAGGTTGAAGTGAATAACGATTATACAACCTCGCAAGGAATCCGTGTTCCGCTGCTTGAGGCTCGTGCTCCGTTTACGATGTATCTAAGCGACTTGAACGAACAGGAGTTAGTGAACCTCATTGACAAAGAAGTCAAGTTGGACCACTTCCCCGGTCTAAAGATTGGTGATATCTATGCACCGAACAATAACGCAGGTAACTGGGAATAATGAGAATCATTTCAGGAAAATACAGGGGGCGGCGTTTGTCGCCCCCTAAAAATATCACCGCACGGCCAACTACTGACTTTGCCAAGGAAAGCCTGTTCAATCTGCTCAATAACCGCATGGATTTTGAGGGAATTGATGTGTTGGATTTGTTTGCCGGCACAGGCGGGATTGGTCTGGAATTTGTCTCTCGGGGCGCACGGGAAGTGACAGCCGTTGAACTGGCGCACGTACAGCAGAACTTTATTATCAATACTTGCAAACGATTAGGAATCCATAACCTGACCGTTATCCGCGGCGATGTTTTCCGCTTCATTAACGCCTGCCGGATAAAGTACGACTTCATCTATGCAGATCCGCCTTATGCGCTGGAACGGCTACCGGAACTGCCGGACCTGATTTTTAATCACGAACTGCTGAAAGAGGACGGATTATTCGTGCTGGAGCACAGCAAAGCGGATGATTTCAGTGACCATCCGCATTTCGTTGAGCAACGAACATACGGAAGTGTCAACTTCACCTTTTTTCAATAAAATCGCCCCGCAGAGCGAGGCAATTTATTTATTCTTCATTCACAATTTCAATCTGACCGTGGTGTTTTTTGTGCTTGAACCACAAGCCATAGACCTCCGAACAGTTTCCTGCAGTGATAAACGCCTTGATATTATTAGAACGGATGTAATCCATCAATTGCGCAAACTCATCCTGTGTCAGCAAAACCTGAATTTCTACTTTTTCTTCACCGGAATACCCTCCGCGCACCTGATACAGTGAGCAACCGCGTAGCAAGGTATAAATGATATAGCGGCGGATAATAGCATGGTCTTTGGATATAATGCAAACCCGTTTGCGACGATTAAATGCATCCGTAAAGTGGTTAATTACCAAGCCGTTTATCCATGTTCCTATCAAACCGATTACCACCATCCGGAAATCGTTAATCAGAAATGCCGAACAGCAAATCATCGCACCGCCGATACTAACCGACGCACCTATGTCAAAGTGCAAATACTTGTTAATAATCTTGGCAAGGATATCCAGACCACCGGTTGAAGCGTTTATGCGGAACTCCAATGCCTGACATGCCGAAAGAAGGAATACGAAGCACACAAGGTCAAACCACACGTCACCGGTTCCTAATCCGGCAGCCATCACAGACGATTTCACCTGTTCCAACAGTTCTCCCGCACGGTTGAGAATATACGGATTACCGTTCAAATCCAAAACGGTTTCACCGACTTGTACTTGCGCCAGGATGTCCGGATTTTCAATTACACGGTGCGTAAAGTTCGTATAAGGATATACGCGGTCCCACAACTGAATCAACGGACCAAGAATCATTGCCGTATAGACGGTCTTCGCTCCAAATTCGTTTCCAATAAGCAAAAAAGCCAGCAGCAACAGAAACGCATTGATTCCCATCACCCAATAGGACAAAGTATCCGGTGTACCGCCCAGCACCGTATTGATAACGATACTCAAACCGGAAATGGTACCTACAATCAGGTGACTCGGCATCAGGAAATAATACACGGCGGCAGCACCGAAAATCATGCCCAACGTCATCAGTACCAGTTCTTTCCAGAACTTTTTGGTTTTCATTGCCTTGAAAAAGGCAATTCCCAATTCTTTCCAATAAGTAACGGTAAAATAGTTTTGTAACGTGTTATCCATGATATTATTTACTCATTTTCGCATTTACAATTTGTCATTCATCCTTAATCACCAATCGTGCTGTGCGACGGGTCTTTTGGGTCAGCATAATTGACCGTCCTTCCTGCTCTTTACGGAGAATCTCAGGGGTTGTTCCGCGAATTGTCAACAGGCTCAAATTCTCATTATACGTAACTACATACGCTTCGCTTAATTCCGCTATGGCATTCGTCACATAGCGGGTCTTGTCCACACATACGGAAATGGTCACCGCGGATGATTGTATTAAAGACACTTTCAGCCGGTGACGCTTGATAATGTCAAATATATGGCTCAGGCTATCCTCCAAAATAAAGGAAAAGTCCTTTGCACGCATTGTAATCAGCAGTTGGTTCTTGCGCCAGATATACACCGGCACATCCACTTTACGCTCGGTTTCACAAATAATCGAGCCTGTTGCCGCGGGATTACCAAACGGCTTGACAAATAAAGGAATTTTCTTGTTTTCTACAGGGCGGATACTCTTCGGGTGAATAACCTGCGCACCACTATACGCCAACTCAACCGCCTCACGGTAACTGAGTTCCGGAATAAGCACCGTATCATCCACTATCCGCGGATCGGCATTGAGGATTCCGGGCACGTCTTTCCAGATTGTCACCGATTCGGCGTCCAAGAAGTTCGCCATCAGCGCAGCGGTGTAATCACTACCCTCTCTGCCCAAAGTGGTGTGATAACCCTCTATGGTTCCGGCTATAAATCCTTGAACCACAAAGACCTTTGACCTGCTGTTGAAAATGCGGTTGCGGATACGCTTGGCCGACTCGTCATAATCAACCTTTGCTTCGCGGAACGTACTATCCGTTATCAATAATTGCGGCATATTGAGCCACTCGTTCGCAATGCCGCATTTGCTGAGATAGGCACTCAGTATTTTGCTGGAGAACAGCTCGCCCATGCACACGACCTGGTCATAAAACTCATCGTAGTTGGCAGGTACAATTGCGCCATCAATGATATCTTGCGAAGTAATGCCGTTATTGAACAAGTCCGTCAATCCGAGTTCATCTGCAATCTGCCTGTGATATGCGCGAATCTTGTCATACTCAATGACAGCGTCATCATGTCGGCCTTCCCAGCGTGCATTCACGATACGCTCAAAGGCATTGGTGGTCTTGCCCATTGCCGAAACGACAATAACCAGCGTGTCCGATTCTCCCGCAACAATTTTGCAGACGTTACGCACACCCGCCGCATCCTTTACTGACGCACCACCAAACTTGTAGATTTTCATATCAGATTCGCCATTCTGATGGCAGTTACAGCTCCTTCGACACCTTTATTGCCAAGTTTTCCGCCTGCCCTGTCTAAAGCCTGCTGCTTGTCAAGCGTTGTCAGCACAGAGAACACAACCGGCACCTCACCTTTGGCATTCAAACTTGCCACGCCCTGAGTCACACTTTGGCACACATAGTCAAAATGCGGCGTATCGCCTTGAATCACACAACCGATAACTATAATCGCATCAGGATGTTGCAACATCAGCTTTGCGGCGGCGTACGTCAATTCGACGGCTCCCGGCACGTGGACCACGGAAATATGCTCCTCTTTCACGCCATGTTTGACAAATGTGTCTATGGCGCCTTGTGCCAAGGCAAACGTAATTTCGCTGTTCCAGTCCGCAACAACAATAGCATAGCGCTGACGTTTCAGAACGTCAGCGCCAGGCAATGATGTCGCATCATATCGTGACAAGTCCGTTGTCATTAGCGTGCGATTTCGATATATTTGTCTATATCAGATGCTTCAGACGAACCGGGATAATCGCTCTTAATCGTTTCAAAAGCGTGCTTTGCAGCGTGTTTGTCACCCATTTCAAGATAAACCAGACCGGTTTTCTTCAGGCTCATCGGAGCAATCAGGTCATTACCGGACTTTGCAGCAGCTTCAAAAGCGCGAACGGCTTTGCCGTACTCTTCCAGTTCCACATACGCATCACCTAACAACTGATGAGCAGCAGGACCGATATTCACATCGTCTGCCTTGAAGCGCTTGAGATACTTGGCAGCATTCTCCATGTCGCCCAACTGATAATAGCATATACCGGCATATAAAGCAGCCAGTTTGCCTGGGCGATAGAGTTTGTAACTGTTTGCAATCTCCTCGAAACCGATACATTCCGCGTCATCACCGTTCAGGGCTTTCTCAAAATCACCGTTCTGGAAATAGACAACGGCTTTTGCGTTTTCGTTGTTTGCCTCTACACCTTTAGGCTTGATTACATAGTTGTTGATAGCAATAATGCCCAAGATAACAACTACAATACAGGTAATGCACCATGTCAGCAGGTTTGAGTGGTCTTCAATCCACTGGCCTGTCGTGGACAGAGCTTCACCTACATTCTCCAGTTGCTCGTCCTCTTTTTTGAAATTTTTCTTTGCCATAATTATTTATATTTTATCTATATTCACAAATTAGCGTGCAAAGGTACAACCTTTTTTCCAATTATGCAAATTTATTTGTAATTTTATTAAAAAATTTGTCCGTATACATTTTTTTTTGTACTTTTGCACCCGATTATGGAAGTGTTGTTAGGAAAACAATTGTCTGAACTGCAAACGGTGGCACTGTCTGCCGGTTTGCCAAAGTTTGCCGGCAAGCAGTTAGCTGAATGGCTCTATGTCCGCCGTGTGCGGTCGTTCGACGAGATGACCAACATCTCGCTCAAAGGTCGTGAGGCACTTAAAGCATCCTACTCCATCGGGCGACATGAGCCCGTTACCCACGCAGACTCTGTGGATGGCACTATAAAGTTTCTGTTTGCTGTTGGAGACCAGTTTGTCGAGTCCGTATATATTCCCGAAGACGACCGCGGAACGCTGTGTGTCTCGACGCAGGCAGGCTGCAAAATGGGCTGCCGTTTCTGCATGACCGGCACACTCGGCTTCCACGGCCAGCTGTCTGCCGCCGAAATTCTTAACCAGATATTTGAAGTGGATGCCTTCGTGTCCGGCGGTTTGACCAACCTCGTTTATATGGGCGAAGGCGAACCGATGGACAATATTGACAACGTGCTCCGCTCATTGGAAATCATGACCGCCGACTATGGCTGTTCGTGGAGCCCGAAACGGATTACAGTTTCCTCTGTCGGGATAATCAAAGGTCTCAAACGCTTTATTGAGGAGTCCCAATGCCATCTTGCCATATCGCTGCACAATCCGTTTGCCGTCGAAAGACAAGCAATCATGCCAGCCGAGAAGATGTGTCCGATTAGCGATGTTGTGGCGCTGCTCAAACAATATGACTGGTCACACCAGCGCCGCATTTCGTTTGAGTACATCTGTTGGGGCGGACAAAATGACACGCCCAGACATGCGAAAGAGCTGCTGCGTCTGCTGCGAGGCTTGCCTTGCCGGATTAACCTGATACGTTTCCATGAAAGTGCAAAAGAATCTTCAAATCTTCCAATCTTCCAATCTTCAAATCTTCAAATCTTCAAATCCTCCAGCCTCCAATCCATGGAGTGGTTTCGGGATTACCTGACGGAAAACGGCATTACTACCACCATACGCCGTTCACGCGGCGAAGATATACTTGCTGCGTGCGGACAATTGGTTAATTCCTTGAAAACTAATGCTGCAAACGGTGCAAATGACAAAGCATAAGTGAGCCGTCTTCACGACGCAGGTGCATACCGTTGCCTTCGCAGTAGCGGAAGAACGCACAGTCATTGCAAGGCTCAATCTTCTTCATCCATGAGCGGTCGCGGTACGGCTTGAAGCCTTTTTCCCAAACATCCCAGAAGTGGTCGCGGTAGATATTACCCTGATAGTACTTGCCGCGAATGGAAGTGCAGGCGGATATATTGCCGTCAATCAGCACAGACGCCACAGAAATGCCGGCGGCACACTGATAGAGATAATTGCGCACTTTGCCTTCATAGTCGCCCAAGAAGCCTTCGCAGGAATAGGTTACATGCAAAGGAGTGCGTCCGTTGGCAGCATCCTCCAACGCTTTCTCGCGTTGGTCGCTTATATATTTAATTAGGTATTTGAACTCGTCGTCCGTAAGAATGAGTTCGGGATTTTTTGCCGCACGACCCATCGGGTCAATGCCGAAGATGCGCCAATGCGTTACGCCAAGCGACACCAACAGGTCGCGGATTTGGTCCAGGTGCCCTATACTGCGGCGCGTGACGCAGGTCACCACATCCCACGTAAGTTTCTTGTCCGCGGCACAAAGCTTGATTGCCCGGCATGCACCTTCAAACGCCATCGGATGCTGACGCACCCAAGTATGGTCTTCCTCCAAGCCGTCCAGACTGATGGCGATGGAGCGCAATCCGGCTTCACGAAGTTCATGAAAACGCTCTTCAGTCAGTGCCAGACCGTTGGAAACCATTCCCCACGGGTAACCGCGCTTCTTTATTTGGCGGCCTATTTCCGCAAGGTCCTTGCGCATGGTCGGTTCGCCGCCGGAGATAATCACCAACACCTCACGCGGATTCACATGCGGTGTAACTTCTTCGTCCAGCACTTTGAGGAAATCCTCCATCGGCATATCGGGCTGCGTGACAGACGAAACGCAGTCGCTGCCGCAATGCAAACAATGCACGTTACAGCGTAACGTACATTCCCAAAACAACTGCTGCAGCGGGTGCAATTTCTTAAGATTCTTCCGGCGCAGACGCTCCAATTCCAGAGCCAAACGAAGACGCAGTTTCATGTCCGGTTCCCAAACGTTCGGTTATCCAATCAGTCCCGCGGCGGTCTCGGACCGTACTTCTTCGGCTGCATGGTCGGATTTCGCTCTTCCTTTGCCGGTTCAACTTCCTGCTCTGCGGGAGCCTGTTGCATAGCGGCAGAGTCCGCCATTTGCTGCTGTTCCGCACGCTGCTGGTCCAGAATCTCCTGCGGCACGCCGTATTTGGCAACCGGTCCGCGGTCACGAACCACCTTCGCATGACTTTGGCAACCTGCAAAGAACATTGCCAACACGCCTAACAGCAGATTGATTTTTGTTAAAATTTTCGCCTTCATATATCCCAATGACTATATCAATTATCAACTGTCAATTATCACTTATCAATTTTCAACTATCACCAGTTTCCTCCCGGAGGGCCGTACTTGCATACCGGAATATCGGGCACGGGGGCTTCTTCGGCAGCTCTGATGGAATCCTGTATCCGCAACTGCTCCAATCTAAGAAGCTCTTCCTCGTCTTTTTGCTTTTGAAGTTCCGCTTCCTGCTTCTCAAATTTGCGCGGGGGTGCGCCGTACTTACACGTCACACGCTTGGAGTGGCAACCGGATAGTAATGCAGCCATAATTCCCAACATTATATTAAGTTTAACAACAAATGATTTGAACATACTTTCCAAATTTGCGGACAAAATTACGAAAAAGTTTTTGTTTGTGCAAATTAAACCGTCATTTTTTGTCATTTTTAACAGTTTTGGCGGCTATTCTTCATCCTTTGGCGGAACAAAGAAGGGCACATGCGGACGTTCGGGTTTCTCCTCACGCGGTTTGATGAACAGCGGGTCTTTGTTTATTTCCGCTGTGGTGGCGCGGTTCTTGATAAGGTCCGTTGCCAGATAGAGTGCATGCGCAAAGGAGAGGTGGCTTGCCGCATTTTTGCCTGCCAGATTATATGCGGTGCCATGGTCCGGCGACGTACGGATTATCGGTAGCCCCGCCGTGAAATTCACGCCGTCCATATCCAGGCTTTTGAACGGAATCAGGCCTTGGTCATGATACAGGGCGAGCACCGCGTCAAAGTGGGAATACTGTCCGGCTCCGAAGAAACCGTCTGCGCTGTACGGGCCAAAGGCAAGAATCCCCTGCTCTACCGCTTTATCGATGGCTGGCTTGATGATGTCCTGTTCCTCCCTGCCGATCAGACCGTTGTCACCGGCATGCGGATTAAGCGCCAGCACCGCTATACGCGGACGACGAATCAGAAAATCGTCCTTGAGGGAAGCGTTCAACGTATTGAGCTTGCGCAAGATGCGCTCCTCTGAAATCATCTGTGACACTTTGGTAATCGGCGTATGGTTGCACACAAGCGCCACCTTCATGCACTCGCTGACCATCATCATCAGCGCGTCCTTGTTCTCTTCGCCGAAGACAGACGCGAGGTACTCCGTATGGCCGGAGAACGTGAACTGCTCCGACTGGATATTCTCCTTGTTTATCGGGGCTGTCACCAAAGCGTCCACCAATCCGTCTTTGAGGTCTTTGCAGGCTCTTTCAAGGGCTGCAAACGCCGCTTTGCCGGCTTCCTTTGTAGATTCGCCGATGGCGAGCGGTGTATTGTCCGCATAGCAGGAAACGAGACCGAGTTTGCCGTCTTTGGCGTCTTTCGGAGATAGCAACAGTTGAAACTGTAGTGCCCGGAACTCATCGCCTAACGTCTGCATATGTTGTTTGAGAATACTGAGATTCCCGTAAACGACCGGCTTGCATATCTCAAAGATATGCTGGTCAGCGAGGGTTTTGAGGATTACTTCATATCCGATGCCGTTTATATCTCCGGCAGTTATTGCAATTGTAGGTTTCATATCTTCAAATCTTCAAATCTTCAAATCTTCCAATCTCAAATCTCTCCCTGTGCACTTTATTGTACAGCAGTTTGTCAAGGTCATAATCCTTGCGTTCTTCGTCCTTGTAGCCGAGTGAAACGACGCATAGCACATGGAGGTTATCGGGTATACCTGTCAGTTGGCGTATCAGCTGTTCCGCTTCTTCACGGCCGTATATATGGCACCAGCAGGCGCCTAATCCCTGCTCCGCTGCCGCGAGCAGCAAGTGTTCTGCCGCTATAGCTCCGTCCGCCTGCCATGTGTCGGTTAAGGAAGCGTCCACAGCGACAACGATGGCGGCTGTAGCCGTTTCGAACATACCGGCTCCGTATTCCTTGCAGGGAGCCATCGCGCGGATAGTGGCGGTGTCGGTCACGACGACAAACTCCCACGGGTTACGTCGTTTGCCGGACGGCGCCATCAGTGCGCATCGCAGCATATAGTCTATTTTTTCGCGCTCGACAGGCTGGTCGGTATAGTGTCTTATCGACCGCCTGTGGCGGCATAATTCCAAAAACGATTCCATAGATTTAACGTTTCAGCTTGCAAAAGTACAACATTTTTTTTGAATATGCAAATAATTTTGCATAATTACAGCTATTTCCGCTGGCGGAGGGCTTCGTAAATCATGACTCCGGCGGCGACAGAGACATTGAGCGACTCAATTGTACCCGTCATCGGAATACGAACTTTCTCATTACAGAGTTTGAGGTTCTCCTCATAAATGCCTTTTTCCTCGTTGCCCATGACAATCGCCAAAGGAACCGTCAAATCGGCTTCGGTATAGTCTTTCGTGGTATGCTCCGTTGCAGCGACCAGAGAAATGCCGCTGTCATGAAGATAGCGCAAACAATTCTGCATATTATCGACTTTGCAGACGGGAAGCGTGTGCAACGCACCCGCAGAAGCCTTGATGGCATCACCGTTCACGGCTGCACAACCGCGCGAACCGATGACAATCGCATCGACTCCGGCGCAAACGCACGTGCGCGCAATGGCTCCGAAGTTACGCACGTCCGTCACACCGTCCAAGACCACCAAAAACGGCGTTCTGCCCTCTTCAAAAGCGCTTTGAACAATATCTTCCACGCGATAAAACTCCACCGGCGAAAGAAAAGCAATCACGCCCTGGTGGTTTTTGTCCGTAAACTGATTCAGCCGCTCCACCGGCACGCGCTGAATAACCATTGGCGCCTGCAAGGCATTCAGTTTGTCCATCAACTCGCGCCCGATTGCGGAATTCATATCGCGACGCAGCATGATTTTGTCAAAGACTTTGCCGGCATCCAATGCCTCCATAACAGCCCGAAGACCGAAAACCATTTCTTTTTCGGGCGGACGTTTCGTGTCGTATTTTGTAGTTGTTTTCATACTGTTATTATTCGGTTGCGAGTCGGTTATGGCGGCTCTAACATTCGGTTAACATTCGGTTAACATTCGGTTAAGATACGGTTAGGAGCAGGGCTTTTGCAACATTCGGGATAGCACGTCCAACTTTATTAAGGATGTTGTTCCAACGTTCGTCGGCTTCGTCAAAACCCAATACCAAAACCGTTTTCGCCAAACCAAAACGCAAAAGATTTTCGGCATCGCGGCAAGCATGGTCAAAACTGTCTGCACCATGCGAGAACGTGGAATTATACCCATGACATTTGAGCTGCAAAGCCACCACTGCTGATACCGTATTATGGGTCGATTGCATGAACGAAGTGGGTTTGAGACCTTCCTCGCCTTCGCGGCACAACGGATCCAAGAAATGCATAGTATTGACCATACATCCCCACTCCGTTCCGGTAATAACGGCGTCGGGCATTTCGACTTGCGCCTGCTCCAAGACTTTCCGGGCAGCCACAATAATGCGACGCATCTGCTCGGTCATGCGGCGCGCCTCCATCGCAGAAATATACTGGCGGTAGTCAACCGGTTCGGTAATTGACAATTGATAGTTGACAATTGATATTTCTTTTGGCTCGGTGGGAGGCTGCGGGACAGGCGTTTGCGACAAAATCAGGCAACTGTCGTTCCCGCCAAAAGCAAAGGAATTACACATGACATGCGTCAGCGTGCGCTGCTCGTTGTGGGCAACGGGAACAATGCCATTTGCCATCGGCGTGTGGAAATTCACATTTGCGGGCACAAAACCATACTGCATCGCCAGCAGGCAAATGACCGTTTCAATCGAACCGGAAGCGCTTGTGGTATGCCCTGTAAAAGATTTTGTGGAACTGACAGCAGGCATTTCGCCGCCAAAAACGCGCTTGAGCGCATTGGACTCGCTTTGGTCGTTATTGGGAGTGGCCGTTCCGTGCGCATTCACATAGTTGATTTCGGAAGGTGCCAAATTCGCCATTTGCAGCGCACCGGACATCGCCAAAAACGCTCCTTCGCCATTCTCGGAGGAAGCAGTCTGGTGAAACGCATCGCAGGCGTTGGCATAGCCGGATACGTACGCCAAAATGTTCGCGCCGCGCTGCAAAGCAGCTTCTTCGGTTTCCAGAACGACATAAGCAGCCCCTTCGCCGAGATTCAAGCCTGCGCGGGTGTCATCAAACGGACGGCATGGCTCGTGGTCCAAAATCATCAACGAATTGAAACCGTTGAGGTGGAACTTGCTCAGGCACTCCGTTCCTCCGGCAATGGCGCAATCAAACTGCCCGAGTTTGAGCATGTTGGCGGCAGAAATAATCGCGTTAAGCGCCGAACTGCAAGCGGTTGAGGTCGTGGTTTGATATGCCACTTCACCCAAAGCGCGGACAATCGTTCGGGTTGTGGAACCGGCGTCGTGCAAAGCAATCGTTTCGAGATTGCGGTTGTGCTCCCAATTCAGATAATCACGCTCCGTCGTTTCCATACCACCAACGGTAGTGCCGGAAATAAAAGCCGACTTCGCCAAGATAGCTTGGTCAATTCGGGCTTCGGCAAGTGCTTCTTTCGCAGCCAGAATGCCCAAAAGTGCCGAACGGGAAGCAGGCTCTGTACAGTTGAGGCGCTGACGCAATTCGTCATCCGACAACAGCACTTCGCCAACCGGCAAATTGCTGTGAATGCTATGCAACAGGCGCATCGGACCGATGCCCGATTGCTCGCGCAACAGGCTTTCAAGGGTTTCTTGTTTGCCGACGCCAATCGCCGAAACAATGCCCGCTCCTGTAATGACTATCCGTTTCACTTTGTGCGGTGTGCAGCAATATATTCCGCCATCGAATCAATAGATTGGAAGATTGCCTTGCCCTCCTTCGGGTTGGAAAGTTTGATGCCGTACTGCTTGTCCAGCAGCACAATGAGTTCCAGCGCATCAATCGAATCCAACCCCAGACCTTCGCCAAACAAAGGCTGGTCGTTTTGGATGTCTTCAGGCTGCAAGTCCTCCAGATTAAGCGCCTCGATAATTTGCGCTTTCAGTTGGTTTTTCAACGTGTCCATATATGTAATTTTGCTATAAAATGTTCGTTATCAACGGCTTCAATCCAACCACCAAGCACCGAAGTGATTTTGTCGGAAAGCGTGGCTTCAACAAGCGGTTCGAGCTGCTTTTCATCCGCCAAGGCATAGTACATCGTTTCGCAGAGATAGCGGTTGCGAATGGCGATTTCGCCTGTCACGATGTTCGGCAATGTATAGACGAAAAGCGACGGCGACGGGAAATAATTGTCCGGACGAATGGTCTGTTCGTAGGCTCGGTCGTTGTTAATTGAACCCAATTTGCCCGCCAAAACAACCGCCCTGTCATCGCGCGGCACAAAGCGTTCGGCATGTTCCTGCTGCAACAACAATTCCGAGGCAACAAAGCCGACACGGGAAAGCAAGTCCATTTTGAAGAACTTGGGATAATCGCCGATGTGCCGGCGGTAAAGCTCCGCCAACGGAACTTCGGGAGTTAATACTATGTCGGCTATAGATTGCATCGTTTGTACCGTACAGCGGCGTTGGTGCCACCAAAACCGCTCAGGAGTTTGATAAATTGGAGATTATCGGTATTTTCAATGTGTCTGTGCTGCGCACGAACTGCCACAGGATATGTTGTGCCCTGCTCGGCAAAGCCTTTAGTCGGCAGGATTATTCCGTCCTCCAACGCCCGCAGGCACAGAATCGTTTCAAGCAATCCGGCAGCGCCAAGTGTGTGCCCGAAATATCCTTTGAGGCTGTTCGCCGGGACTTCGGACAAACCGGCTCTGTGCAAGGCGACAGATTCCATTTCGTCATTATACAGCGTGCCTGTTCCGTGGAGGCTGATTGCAGCAATTTCGGCAGGTTGCGTGCCGTCCAAGACGTCAAGCAGACAACGGTAACTGCCTTCGCCGGTGCGACTTGGACCGGTGATGTGGTTGGCATCGTTGCGGATAGCGCCTGCTTCGTAATGCCAGTAAGAACGTTTTTCAGTTGTGTGCGCAAGCCACCAATCTTCATCCGCAAAAATCATGGCTGCCACGGCTTCGCCGAGGTTTATTCCCTCGCGATTGGCATCAAACGGACGGCAAGGATTGGGTGACAAGGCCTTCAGCACCTCAAAACCGCTACGGATGAACTCTGTCACCAAATCACATCCAACGACGATTGCAGCCTTGTACTGCCCGCTACTAATGAGGCGATGCGCCACGATTTGCGCACAAACGCCCGATGTGCAGGCATTGCTTACAACAATCGGTTGGTTCGGATTGTGAAGCGCTTCTGCAATCTGCTGCGCAGGCATCCAAATATCCAAATTCTCGCCCTTTGTAGTAGATAGAATCAGCACTACTTCGGACGAATCTGCCGGCATTGAAACGGTTTGCAAGGCTTTGGTAATGCACCGCAGACAACGAGTCACAAAAGAATCGCTATCCGTGAGTTTGCGCACAGAATCAGAAGGTGACTCGTTTGCCAAAATCTTGTCCAGATTGGTCTCAACAGAGTCGCCAAGCGGAGTGATAATATGTGAGCCAAGCAAAATCATTGTAATGCAATCTTCAAATCCATCTCAGCCAGCACCTCGTCCGCAACACGAACAACTGCGTGAACCAATGTAATATCAAAGACCGTGTTTATTACTTCAATTGTCGTGCGAAGCGTCTCTCCGACGTGCGGCAGGCGATGAACAAGCATTTGCTTGACGGCTCCGATGTAGCCTATCCGAACAGGCTGATGCTGCATTTTGGCTTGGTATCCAACCCACGCAGCAGCCGATTGCGCCACATTTTCCATCAAACCGGCGGCTTGCAGTTCGGAGGCTTCCAAAAGCACATTCTCAGCAGGCACCACCCACTGCGTGACAGCACTTTCGGGCTTACTTTCAAGCAATTCGTCCACCATCACAAACGGCGGTCTTTGCGGTATGTAGTCGGTTATAGCCATGTTTCGTCAGACCAGAAATCGTAGTAATTGAACAACTGCGTCGGATAGCGAAGTGCCATTTCGGTCAGCAGGTCAGCATATCGTTTGGCAAGGTCAGCGATTCGCTCGCGAACCGGACCATCCGTTGCAAGCGGTAACTCCTTAATATATATATTATAGGTGTCCCACTTTTCTTTCATGACAAACACAACGCGCACCAGTTCATTCCTTGTGACCGCCAAAGCAAATGGTCCCATCGGCAGTTTTGCGTCTTTGCCGAGAACAGGAACAGCAATCGTTTTACCATCACCGATGCGTCTGTCCGCGGGCATAGCCACAATCTCGCCGTCCGATAGCGCATTGCTTATCGCATAAACATGCGAAAGGTCTTTCTGCAACGGGATAAGATGAATATTGTGCTGCGCCAGAATCCGGCGTCTGTTCTCCATAACAACATCCGTGTCACCGGCATATAGCACCACATTCATCTTCTTGAGCGGCGTGGAAAGTTCATATCCGGCCATTTCGAAATTGCCAAGGTGCGAACTGAGTACAATAAAACCACGTTCCTCCGTTACTTGGTCGTAAAACAGCTGCCTGTTTTCGATATTAAACCTAAAAGTTTTACCTGCATGAGCCGCAAAACGGTCCATAATAACTTCGCCGAAAGCATAGAAATTCCGCCATGTGAACAGCATGGATTTCAAAACGCCGAAATGCTGTCTTTCGCGGAAATAACGGTATTGCACGCGGGTTGCAGAAGGACGAAAAAGGATGTAAAACGGCAGCCATAAAACCATAACGGCATAAATACAGCGAACGTCAAGAGTCCGAAGAATCTTGACGAGTGCCCGCTGCATAAAAGGCGTTCCGTCCGTTTTACCTGTCCACTTTTCAGCCATTCAAATGTTGCTCAATATAGTCGCAGAAGTCGGACAGTGTCTTTGCCTGCTTGAGTTCTACGGCTTGCGGTTTGCAGCCGAACTCCCGCTCCACAATGACCACTATATCGACAAAATCAAGGCTGTCTATGCCCAAATCATTCTTGAGCAACGCCTCCTGCTTAATCAGTTCGGGTTCAATCTCAAAATCCTCAATGAGGAAATTGTTCACTTTTTGTTCTATTTCTTGTCTTGTCATACAATAATTATTTACAAACCAAAATACTATGTCCCCCTTGCCCGAGGTTGTCATAAATTGCCTCTACGTCCAGTCCGGCGGCATGAATAAGACGCACCATATCATCCGTGTTGTACATCTTGCTGTTACCGTTCGCAAGCGCTGTGAAATACAATGATGTCTGCGTAAGGCAGAAAGCGGCAGGCGCATACTGCTGGCGGTCCCAGAGCGTTTCCATGATATAAATCCGCGAATCCGGTGAGAGAATCTTTGCCGCACGGGAAAGAATGCTGACAATCTCTTCTTCGCCAAAGCAATCCAAGAACTGCGACATCCAAATCACATCGTAATGTTTGTCTGTCGGGAAAGCCTGCGTCGTGTCCAAGAGATTCATCGGAGCCGCATCTATACGCTCTGCGAAAGGTTTTCCGGCAGTTGCACGACGCATCAGTTCTATCTGTTGCGGCAAGTCGCAAATCGTAACATGCAGGTTCGGATTATACGCGACACACTTCATCGCAAAACGACCGGTATTGCCCCCTACATCCAACACGTTTATCGTGCCGGACTTGCTGTTGGTGATTATCTCCAACGCTTCATCGAAAGAGTGATCGGAATAATAATGGTCAAAACCGAACCACGATTTTTGCACCTGTTCCGGAAGCGAACTCAGTCCCTCATAAATGGTCGGCCAGTCACCAAAGTGCTTCAATCCGGCAGGTTTGCCTTGCTCCAAAGCCTCATCCAAATGGAACCAACCTTCGTAATTGACATCGTGGTTGAAATCAATGTCCGCCCGAATCATCTCGTCATTTAGCAGAAACCAGCCAGTTTTGGCAAGCGTATATTTGTCCGAATCGGCATCAATAAGCACCACGTGCATCGTCAGCGCCGACTCCAACAAACACTTTGCCGCATAACGGCTCAAGTTGGCTTTTTCTGCTATTTCGGCTTCGGTCAAGCCATCTTTGGCTTGACTCAGCATCTCAAGAATGCCGTACTTGATCAACAATCGTGCTACTTGGAACACGACTGCGCCAAACGAATAAACATGCGCCAGCTCCTGCGCTTCACGCGCAGAAAACTGTTCTTTCGTATATTGTGACTTGAGATTCGGGGTTAATGTCATGACGCCTCAAATCATTTGCCCATTCTGAAGCGCAACGAAACAGCAGCACCCCAATCAAAGAAAATCAAAGCCTCCATATTGCCTTTGTCATGGATGTAAGCCAACTCACCAACACCCGGACGGAAGTCAAGACCAAGATTCAGCGGAGCACCCTTGAAATCAAACTCAATACCGGTAATAAGATGTTCGTTTATTTTGCCCCAATATTGGGTGTCACCACGGAAGTTCCAATCGGCAATTGACCATTTCGGAGTTTTCCACGACACACCGAGGTCAACACCACCGCCGATAAAAAGGTGCATGGAAGCCCAGCTCCAATCGCCGACTCTGCCCTGGAACATCAGATTCGGGTTTACCACAATAGCTTGAAAATTGAAAGGATCAACGGAACCGTCAACAATAGATTTGCCGTCTTTATCAAAGACAAACAGACGACTTTGCGGAGCAAAACCGAGCTGCACATTGGCATCCAGTTGGAACACAAAGTGTTCGTTTTGACGGACATATTCCTTGTAAGTCAGACCGAACAAGTTACCGGCATTCACACCGATAGAGTGTTTGTAATCACGGGCATCTGCTGCCACAAAACCAAGCATTAAAGCTGCCAAAAGAAAATACTTTTTCATAAACTATATTTTTTTAAGAATAATTGCACTATTCGTTCCTCCAAATCCGAAAGAGTTGCTGAGCACAAGGTTCAGCGGCGTATTTATCCGTTCCGTTGCGATACGCAGAGTTTCTGCCGTTTCGTCCTTTTCAACAAGGTTTATATTAGGCGCAATATAACCGCCCTGCATCATCAAAATGGAATAAACCGCTTCACTTGCGCCTGCCATCCAACATTCATGGCCTGTC
Source organism: Paludibacteraceae bacterium (assembly GCA_905233415.1). Lineage (GTDB taxonomy): Bacteria > Bacteroidota > Bacteroidia > Bacteroidales > Paludibacteraceae > Colicola. The sequence continues at coordinate 5,280 of CAJOEX010000010.1, read as the reverse complement.
ATGGACTTGGTCGAACTGATCCATGTGCGGCTGTTGCCGAACAAACGGTTTAATGCCCGCGCTTCTTCACGGTCTCCTTGCGGCGTGGATGTGGCATGAGCGTTGACGTAGTCAATGTCTGCGGCCGTTATTCCGGCATTCGCCAAAGCCCGAGACATAGCAATAAAACTGCCTTCCTCACTCGGCTCGCTTATTCCGCCGCCATTGGACGAGAACCCGTAACCGGAAATTTCCGCCAAAATAGTTGCTCCACGTTGTATCGCGTGGTCATAATCTTCGAGTACCAAAGCTGCTGCTCCACCCGACGGAACAAGACCGTCACGGTTTTTGTCAAACGGACGGGATGCCTGAGTCGGTTCAGCGGTGCGGATTGAAAACGTACTGAGTGCATCAAATGCTGCCATCGAATACGGATTCACTTCCTGTGCGCCGCCTACAAGAATCATGTCCTGCAAGCCTTGTTCAATGAACATCTTGCCCAAACCGATGGCATGACTGCCACTGGCGCAAGCCGCACTCACAGAGAAATTGATACCGCGAAGGTGGAAAATCGTGCTCAGGTTCATGTTGACGGTCGAATTCATTGATTGGAAAATCAATCCCGAACCAAGCAGTTGCGTATCATGCTTTTCCAGCATGGTTTCGTGCATTTCTACCGTTGGTTTGGCAGTACTGTCGTTGCCGAAAAGCACTCCGACTTCGTTGGCGAGCAGATATTCTTCCGTTATTCCGGCTTGGTCAAACGCTTCGCGGGAAGCCATAAATGCGTAAGCCGCCTCCTGCGACAAACCCACGCGCAAACGCCGATGCAGCAGACCTTTAAGGTCCGGTTCTTCCACAATACCGGTAAGCGGACTGCGAAAACCGTAATCCTTGCGGGCAGGGTCAATACCGATTCCGCTACGACCGGCACGCAGACTGGCGTCCGCTTCCGCCGTGTTTTTTCCGATACACGACCAAATTCCTATGCCTGTTACAACTACTCTGCGCATCATTCCTAATTTATTTGGCTATCTTATAACTACTGCGATAAGACTGCCAAAAGTTAGTTATTAGTTAGATATTAGTTAGTTATTCCGCATCCCTTAAGCAGATTCTGTTATCCCAATCCTCCTGTTACACCTATTACTTGTCCTGAAACGTATGATGCCTCTTCAGATGCAAGGAACGAAACAACCGCAGCCACTTCTTCGGGCTTGCCGAAACGCCCTGCCGGAATCATCTGCTTGAGCGATTCCTCGTCCAACTCGGCAGTCATATCGGTTTTGATGAAGCCCGGAGCGACAGCGTTTACAGTCACTTTGCGGGAAGCCACTTCTTTCGCCAATGCCCGAGTAGCGCCAATAATGGCAGCCTTGGCAGCACTATAGTTTGTCTGTCCCGGAAGACCGTTCACACCGGAAATAGAAGCAATATTGATGATACGTCCGTGGCGGGCGGTTAACATCTTTTGCAACACACAACGGGTAACATAGAAAAATCCTTGCAGAGAAGTGTCAAGCACTTGTTGCCAGTCATTGTCCTGCATAAAGACCATGAGCGTGTCGCGACGGATGCCGGCATTATTGACCAGTACATCGATACGGTCACCTTCGTGACGTTCCTGCCATGTGGAAAGGGCATTTTCCACGACTTGTTTATTGGAGACATCAAAGCGCAGCAGTTCTGCTTTTCCGCCAGCCTCTTCGATTGCCCGTTTGACGTTATTGGCGGCTGTATCATTTTGTTGATAGTTAATCAAAACGGCATAACCATCTCGCGCCAAACGTTCTGCTACGGCCCTGCCAATACCCCGGCTCGCACCGGTTACCAATGCATATTTCATTCTCGTATTCAAAAAATCGCGCAAAGATACAGCTTTTTTTTGATATAAGCAAGAAAATAAAAGAATATCATTCTTTTTTTGCAAAGATTATGCAAGAAACATGGAAAAAACGCAGTCCATGAATTTAAATACGATGCTTTTTTTGCATTTTGCGTTTAAGTTGGACAAATTTATCTGTTAGTTTCCGACCTAAAATATGCGTTATTATCCAATCTTTAATTATTTGCCCCCTCGTCTTCTCCACCCAACTACCGGCAAAATGATGAATGCAATAGGTATTTTTGGTGAGTTTGAGAACCCGCGTACTCGTCAAAGGACAAAAATAGTCCACTGGAAACACATGCATATCATTCTTATAGACCTGGTACTCGCCGTTAATTACAAACCCACCTGCAACCATAATATCCGCTATCGGCTTCGTGTTCGGCGTTAGATCCAACGTACCATCCGGATTGATAAAATGTTTTCCTTCATAGTATGCCAACTGCTCTTTTACCCATACTCCATGCGGAGCAGAAGCCATCAGTCCGGTAACAGGTGCATTCGCCATACTGGCTTCATAGCCTGTAAATGCAGGAAGTTCCATCAGTTCACCTAACGGACGCAGTATCTCCACATCCGTATCCATATATACCCCTCCGAACTTCTCCAATGCCCACAACCGCACCACATCGGTTACAAATGCAAACTTACGATTATCATACGCTTCACGTGCATACGGATACATATCGAGATCAAACGTCTCCTCGTTCCACAAGCGAAGTTCATACTCCGGAAGATACTTCTTCCAACTCTCAATGCATTTCACAGCCAGTTCCGGCATTTGTTTACCACCAAACCAGCAATAGTGTATTATTTTCGGTATCATACTCTTACCTTTTACTTCTTACTTGTTATAAATCTCCTCTATTATCATATACCCTACTCTTAACCCAAAGTGTCGCGGATCCGAAAAATTATTATAGTCTTCCATATATTCATTCTTTCCCGAATAATTATGCACTCGTTCCGCTCCAAATATTTCATTCAGCTCCTCCAAATCAGCCGGATAATTGCAGGATCTGTATAGCAATATGCCGGGGTTGCTAGAATATGATAGTCTGTTCTACTCGCGTCCAGAATAGCTCGTATATGTTGCAATTGTTCCTTGAAACGTCCATTAATCAATACCTTGCTCACCTTTACTTCCTTGTCCGAATGTTCCACCTTTGCCAAAAATGTCTTACGTGCTATCTCCGAACAATTCTTCAAGCTATCTTGCGGTGGCAACTCTGAATAATTATATCTATTCGATTTTTCCCAATCGTTAGTAATCGTATCTGATTCACATGCTTTCTTCGTACCGTGTACTTGCTTTTTTTTATGTTCTGACTCCATAACGATGTTTTCTGAATAAAATTCCAAAACTGCATCGCATTGTATTCAAACTTGGAATGCCCAGTAAATAGATAGTGCTTTAACGACAATGCTTTGTGTGGTAATTGTTCTTTCCTGAAAGTCCAGGGAATATCTATAAGTATCAACGCATTATTTATCGGAATGTGATGCTCATTCAAATAACTCATCTTTAACTCTATTCCCGTTACCGTCTCACTCCACGCTTGGAACAAAAACGGTTGCGCTCCTTCCGGCAAATACTGCTTCCATTGATAGGTATTCATGCCGCCTCCGCGTGAACTACTAAATATAAACGAGTTATAGTGATACGCCGGCTCATTCCGCAGGAACAACTCCGTGGATAAATACTCTCGATTGGTAATATCTATATCATTAATGTCAAAAGCATGAATACACCTAAATGGATCTGTCCACAAATATTTCCCACTAACATTAACAACGGAATTACAATAAAGATTAATATTGTTATAATAAATTTCTTCATTAGAATTGAAAATATATAAAGCTTTGACTATGTCCCATTAATTCAAGCATTATGAGTATCAACCCATATAGCACGATATATCTTGCCCATTGCGGTAATCTATTCAAACTCAACGCATACTCCTTATCACGATTTATCCATTCAATTATAAGCATAACGACAATAAAGAGAAGTGTTCGTTTTACTCCCACTATCACCATAGGCATTGAGAATAGCGACACATCGCATATTCCCTTCATAATACTCCAAGCCTCCGATATAGATGTAGCCCTAAATATAATCCATCCCACTACTGCCAAAATAAACGTCAGTAGTATCTGCCCGGATTCTTTTACATTCGGCAACCACCGCCCCTCTGCAACCTGGTTCGTATATTTCCTGTTCATACCCAACAATATCAGAGGCAAGAACAGCACCGCATGATATGCTCCCCACGCAATAAACGTCCAGTTCGCCCCATGCCAAAATCCTGATAGTAAGAAGATAATGAAAGTATTACGCACTATCTTCCATTTGCCGACACGTGAGCCACCAAGTGGAATATAAACATAATCACGGAACCAAGTCGTCAGCGATATATGCCATCTCCTCCAAAACTCTGCGATGTCGCGCGAGAAATACGGGTTATTGAAGTTCCGCATCAGTTTGATTCCAAACAACTTGGCCGTACCAATAGCAATATCGCTATAACCTGAGAAATCTCCATATATCTGGAACGTGAACAATATCGCTGCTAATAACAACGTGCTTCCGCTCTGCGTATCATACGTTTCCAACACCTGATTTACGTACATCGCGCAATTATCAGCCACCACAATTTTCTTATATAGTCCCCACAATATCTGTCGCATTCCATCCACACCTTGTTCATAACTGAACGTTCGTTTTTGCAAGAACTGCGGCAGTAAGTTCGTTGCTCGTTCGATTGGACCGGCCACCAACTGCGGAAAGAAACTAATGAACGCAAAGAAAGCAATGAAATCCTTAGTTGGTTTAATATTTCCCCGATAGACATCAATACTATAACTTAATGCTTGGAAGGTATAGAAACTTATTCCCACAGGGAGAATAATCTTCAGCGTATACGAACTAATGAGCGAAAGTTGAACGGACTCTGCAAAGAACGTCGTAATAAATTCCGATACAAAGAAATCGTAATACTTGAAGGTTGCCAAGATTCCAAGATTGACAACAATGTTTGCTATCATCCAGAATTTCCGATTGGGAGATTTCTCAATCAGTAAGCCACTACCCCATGAACAGAAGGATGTAAAGGTGATGAGAATTAGAAACCTCCAATCCCACCAACCATAGAACACATAACTTGCCACGACTACGAATGCATTCTGCAATCGCAGTTTAAGCGAATCTTTGATTTTAGCATACCCTATCGCCCAATAAATCAGGAACACGATAGGCAAAAACACCAAAAATTCTATTGAGTTAAAAAGCATAATCTATTTTATTTCCTTATACCTGTTGGCGGAATTAAAAAAAGTGTTCTTTGATTAAATTTTTTAACAAAAAAAGTTGCACAATTCGTTGATTTTTAGTAACTTTGTAGTGTCCTAAT
>CAJOEX010000009.1 GCA_905233415.1 Paludibacteraceae bacterium | reverse complement strand
ATCAGCGCATTAACTATCCTACAATATATTAATTTTATTAATAACAAACCGATTGGGCAAATTAAACATGCGCTACTTTAATTCCGCCAATGGGTAAAGTTAATAATTAGTTATTTAGCTTTCGGTGCAAAGGTATATGCTTTTTCTCGCAATTCCCAAAATTTTCTGTTAAAAGTTGTTAAAAGTTCAGGAGAAGTTATTAGGCATAAAAAAGAGGACTCTAGTCCTCTTACTGTTTGGGTGTGTATCTTTTAAGTTTATAAGAGTTTGATATTTCCTTAAACTCCTGATTTGAATAATTGTACGTGGTCCTTAGACCAAAAGTTGATTTTTCATTTAGATTACTTCTGATAAATCGATATTCTTTCTTGTAGAAAATGTCCTCAATGTTTGGTAAAGCATTTATACCTACTCGTTGGCCGAATGGTTTTGCATTTTTAGGTTCTTTTACTGGTTCTTCTTTCACTATAAGTATTCCAGTTGCAGTGTTTAAAACTGCAGTGTTTAAAACCTCATTAAGACATACAAGCGGCCCTCCAAATAATTGTTTATCTTCGTCTCTTTCTAAAGCTCTTATTAATATTCCTCCTAAACAATCCTTGTTTTCAGAGGTTTTAAAGCAAATATCCATTCCGCTATAATGGAAGAATATATCTTTCGCATTCTTTATACGCGGATAAACATGACGATCCTCATGTTCGCCTTTTTTGTAAACATAGAATTCAATCTCAACAGGACGATAATGATAACGGCCATTGTATATGCAGTAGTTAGTCATTATGTGCGAAGCTAACTCTGTCAGGTTTGAGCTGTCATTTCCTTTATTAGTAAAACTCAGAAAGGAGTTGATTGTGAAATCAAATGTTTCCATATTGTTGATTTTTATGATTATATTCTTTCGAGGTTGGAGAGTTTGATCCAGCCGATGTTGTTGCCGACGTGGATGTTACACCATTCGCCAAGGGTTTCGTGGATAATAACCTTGGTGCCTTCATGAAGCGTGAAAAGCTCCGTGCCGCTGCGGTCCGGCGAAGCCTTCGCAGTAACAATACCCTGCGTGATAATCGCTTCCGCACGTTGGGTGTCGCGGTTGTGCAGACTGCCGGCATTGGCACATGCACAGATGGATACAAGCAGCGCTACGACCGCCGTGTAGAACGCCGTCTTGCGGAGCCATTGTTCCTTGCTGAGCGCAAAGAGCAGCGCACCAACAAGCACCAATATAAACATACATATACTCAACCACATCCATGTTGTTTCGCGCAATGAGTTACGCACCGCACGAAGCCAGGAAGAAACAAAATATGCCTGATTGTCTTCAATATTGTCAATTATGCGCGATTGGGCAAAGGCAAGATTATACTTGGCATCTTTGTTGCGCGGGTCCAAACGCAGGCAGCGCTCGTAGGCGAGGATGGCTTGTGCCAGTTCGTCCTGCTTGAAATAGGCGTTGCCGAGGTTGTAATACGCTTCGCTCAATGATGGATTGATAGAATGAGCCGCTTCGCTCCATGATGAAGCAATTATCGCTTCATACATCTGTGCGGCTTCGGCATAGTTGCCGTCGGCATACTGCTGATTGGCTTCAGCCATATTGACAATTTGACAATTGACAATTTGACAATTTAGCAATATCAATAATATAATCGAATACTTTTTCATAACTTCTGGTTTTCAAGGGTGTTGATTATTTCTGTCGTGCGGTCATAAAGCGTCTGCATTTGTTCGTCTGCGGAAGGCGCATAACGTGCAAACTCGGCTGTAGAAAGCACATCGGTTACCTGTGCAATCAGTTCGTTGCTAATGCCTTTGCTGCGCAAAATACCGGCAATGGTGTCTTTGCTCAAATCGGCTGTCGGAATAGCCAAGCGGTCGCTAAGATAAGACAGCGCAGCACGTTCAATCTCTTCATAGAAAGCAGATTTGTTGTTCTCCACCATCAGTTTCTTTGCCGTTTTGAGGCGCTTTTGTGCCACCTTGTTGGCTTTCTTGTAGCGTACGCGGGCAGCATCGGCATTCTCCTTAATCTGCTTGCGGAAAATGACAAGAAGGATAACTGCCAATACAAACGGAATCAGGTAGCAGAGCCAGTATTCAAGGGAACCGAATGTGATTAATGGTGACGCTGCGCTAAATGATGACGCTTCGCTTAATGATGAATTGGTGTGGATGTAGCGGATGTCAGAGCCGAACTGAGTGATGTCTTCTTTGTTGACGAAGTTCTGCACAACGGCTTGGGTGTTTTCTGAGTCACCTGCACCTTTGGTAATGTGCAACGAATATTCAGGCGTAGTGAGTGTTTTGTACGTGTTGTCCTGTGTGTCGAAATAACTGTATTTGACAGCCGGAATAACGTAGTCGCCACTGGCACGCGGAATTGCCAGATACTCAATCTCCTTTGTGCCGGTAACGCCGGAAGCAGTTGTTTTGAAGTTGTTGGTCACTTTCGGGTCGTATGCCTCAAAGCCTTCAGGCCAATCAATTGCGGGCGTCTTGAGGAGTTTCATGTTACCCGTACCTTTGATGTCTATCTTGATGGTAACCGCTTCGTTGGTCTTGAGGTCGGTAGATGAGATAGAGGAAGCCATAGTGAATTTGCCCACGCCACCTGAGAAAGAAACCGGTTTGCCGGCAGGCAGGGCATCCACATGGATTGTGGCACCCGGAGCGGTCAAAACCTTTGTGACATTGGTATAAGAACCGAAGAAGTCGTCAAAGATTGAACGAACCTGCGAACGGGTTTGTACACGGAGAACCGCCTCAAAAGATGCCGGGTCAATCTTGATATCGCCGCTGTGTTGCGGGTAGAGTAGTGTACGGTAAAGCACGGCTGTCTGGTAATTGCGACCGTTGTAGTGCTCCAATTCGGTCTGAATCTCGCCCTGTTCCAATTCCTGCTTGAGGAAACCTGTGAACTCGGGCAGTTTGGTATTGTTGGTGAACTGTGCCACATCTACGCCTGCAAAATAGAGTTTATAGGAGAGCAGAATGGCTTCCTGTTCATGTACTTTGGTCTTGGTGACAATGGTACGGATGAAGATGTTGTCACTGGAGGTTTGAGCGCCGGCGCTGTTGGATGTTTGAGCGCTTTCGCTGTTGGAGCGCTGCGCTGTTTGATTATTGGCAGGTTGCTCGTCCGCGGGCAGAACGGTTATACGAACGCCGTTGGAGGTGTATTGCTGCCCGTCAGAAGTGATAGTGGCAGGAGCAAGCGTGAATGTGCCTTCCTTTGTCGCCATCAGCGTGTACGTGTAAGTCTGCGTGAATGTTGATGTACGTTTGCCGTTGACGAACGAAGTCGAAGAAGACTGCGATGTATAAGGCCCAGCCAAATAATCAAAGTCGGCAAACTCCGGTGCACGAAGGTCTTTGGCGCGCTGGTTGATACTATACGTTAACTGGAAAGGTTTGCCGACAATGACTTGCGAGGGCGCAGAAGCGCGGAATTCCACGTCATCGGCAAAAGCTTGCACGCTGCAAATGACGGCAAGCAATAGAGTGAGTGTTATTTGTGTAATGCGTTTCATCGTTTATATATTACCATTCTTTTTCTACACGGCGTTTTGAGCCTTGCTGACGCTGGAGTTTTTCCTGTGTATCCTGTTCATCCTGTTCCAAGGCTTGCAGAATCTGCTCCGCCGTTTCTTTATCCATTTGTTGTTCGTCTTGTTGCTGTTGTTGCTGCTGTTCTTGTTGTTCTTGCTGTTGCTGCTCCTGTTGTTGCTGTTGTTGTTCCTGCTGCTGTTGCTGCTGGTCCTGTTTTTGCTCTTGCTGTTGCTGCTGTTGTTGCTGTTGTTGTTGCTCAAGCAGTTGCATCGCTTTTACAAGGTTATAACGGGTGTCATCGTCTTTCGGATTGGCACGCAGGGATTGCTGGTAAGCAGCAATCGCCTTGTCGTACTGTTGCTGAGCAAAGTAGGAGTTGCCGAGATTATGATAGGTATTGGCAGTTTTCGTTTTGTCTTTCTTCGGGTCTATAAGCTGTGCGGCTTTGGTAAATTCCTCTGCCGCTTCGGGGTACTTGTCCTGACGGAAAAGTGCATTGCCGAGGTTATAATGCGCCTCGTAGGACTTGTTGTTTTTCTCCAAAGCACGGCGGTAATCGACTTCCGACTCGGCAAAGTTTTCTTTCTTGTAGTCTTTGTTTCCGTGACGGATATCCGGAGCTTCCTTTTGCGCTAATATAATGGCAACAGGCGAAAGAGCGAATGCAAATATGATCAGTAAGCGTTTCATTTTTCGTTAAATAAATCTATCTTGGACAATGTTTTGTTCTTACGGTTGAAAATAAAGAAGTCAATTACCAGAATCAGGAATGCGAGGAGTACAAATCCCTGGTACTGCTCATTATAATCGGCATAGACTTTGGTCTCAAATTCCGATGTGGCAAGTGTGTCAAGTTCCTTTTGCAGCGCGCGTGTAGCCGTATTTGTATTGTCACAACGGACATACATTCCTTGGCCTGCCTGCGCAATCTCACGGCACATATCTTCATTGAGTTTGCTGACAACGACATTGCCGGCACGGTCTTTACGGAAGTTGTTGGTACCCGGAATAGGAATCGGGCTTCCGTCAGGTTTACCGATGCCGACCACAAATATCTTTATGCCCTTTTCATTAGCGGCTTTGGCAGCGGCAATGGCATCGTCTTCGTGGTTTTCACCGTCCGTGATAAGAATGATGGCACGAGATGCGTCTGATTCTTCACTACCAAAGGAACGAATAGAGGTCATAATAGCGTCGCCTATGGCTGTTCCCTGTACGCGAATGAGGTCCGGCGAAATGGTATTAAGGAACATTTTAGCGCTGACATAATCGCACGTAATGGGCAGTTGGGTGTAAGCTTCTCCGGCAAAAACAATCAGTCCGACTTTGTCATCCACCATTTGGTCGATGAGTTTGGAGAGCATTTGTTTGGCGCGGTCAAGACGGTTGGGCGCCACATCTTCCGCCAACATGGAGTTGGAGATATCCAGCGCGAACATCACTTCGATACCTTGCCGCTTGACGGTTTTCTCTTTCTGTCCGTACTGCGGGCGGGCAGCGGCAATAATAAGCAGTATCAAAGCCACCATCAACAAGGCAAACTTGATTGCCGGACGCGTGCGGGAAACATTTGGCATTAGTTCTGAAAGCAGTTCGGGATCTCCGAACAAGCGCAACTGACGCTGTTTGCGGCGCACAATGGCGATATAGGCTGCCGTGAAAGCAGGAATAAGCAGAAGCAGCCAGAGCATTTCTATATGAGCGAATCGGAACATATTAGTTCGTTATGGTTTTTAAGACAAAGTATCTCAATAATATTTCTGCGATGAGGCAGAGTAGGGCGGCAATCAGCCACGGGGCAAAGTTCTCGCTGCGTTTGCTGAACTCGCGGACACGGAGTTTGGTCTTTTCGAGCTGGTCAATCTGTTCGTAAATGCGCTTGAGCGAGTTGTTGTCCGTTGCCCGGAAGTATTCACCACCTGTTGTAGCTGCGATATTACGCAAGGTTTCTTCATCAAACTCGGAGTTCATGGTCATATATTGCGTGCCAAGCGGAGTCTGAACAGGCACACGGGCTTCGCCGTGACTGCCGACACCGACGGCATATACACGTATTCCGAAGGTTTTGGCAATCTCTGCAGCCGTCTGCGGGTCTATATCGCCGCGGTTGTTACTACCGTCTGTGAGAAGGATAATCACTTTGGATTTGGTTTCGGAGTCTTTCATGCGGTTGACGGCATTTGCCAAACCAAGACCGATAGCTGTTCCGTCTTCGACCATGCCGAATTTAACGGAGCGGAAGAGGTTGACCAAGACTGCGTGGTCGGTCGTCAAAGGACATTGGGTGAAAGACTCTCCGGCAAAGACAACCAAGCCAATCTGGTCGTTCGGACGCGCCAAGACAAAGTCTGTGGCAACGTTTTTGGCGGCTTCCAAACGGTTCGGTTTGAGGTCTTCGGCTTGCATGGTGCCGGAAATATCCAACGCCATCATAATGTCTATTCCTTCCGTTGATTCTTTCGACCAACGGTTACTGAGTTGCGGTCGTGCCAAAGCGATTGAAAGCAAGGTGATTGCCGCTACACGCAGAATGAACGGCACATGGAGCAAGTAAATGCGGGTGCTTTTCTTCTGTCGTGCAAGGCTTGCCGCAGAAGAAACCTGCAAACTGGCATCCTGGTCATGCAATTCCCAGATATACCAACCAATTACGGGAATCAGCAGAATGAGCAAAAGCAAATATGCGGGACTAGCGAACGTCATTTTCGCTGTTTTGAGTGAGAGCTCGTTCTCATCGGGTGTGGCAGTCCACTTGGCGAACTTCACCAAATCTGCCAAAGAAAGCATTTTGCGAAGACGTTCGTACAAGTCTTTCTGCTCGTTGAGCAGCGGTTTCATTTCGCGGAGCGTCTCGTCAGATGTTTTCTCCGAACTGCTGACATTAAAGCGGCGACCGATATATTCACGGACCACGTCTGTCAGTTGGGTGTGATACTCTTTGACTTGTCCAGCCTGCCAAATCTTTTCTTCCTTAATCCGGTCCAGTTTCTCCAGGGCAATCTCTTCCGCAGGCCGTTCCGGTTCTTTCGGAGCAAGCGGAATAACACCTTTTCTACGACCGATGAATAACGCCAGATACCGTGCCGCATAAGCCAAGCCTGCCAAAAGCAAGGCAATCAGTACCCAACGGAAAATGCCCCACCACCAAATCGGTGCTTTGGCAATCGGTTTGATGTCGGTAATTGCCAAGGCTGAATCGACTTCAAACGGCTGAATGACGTTGAGCGACAACGAATTGGAGCGGAATGTATCTTCACCAGAGACAAAGGGCAGCGGCTCTATATAAAATAAGGAGTCCTTGAAGGACGTGAGCGTCAGGGTCTGATTGAGCTGATAGCGTCCGTCGCTGAGTTTGGTGGTATCCACATTCGTGCGCTCCACGATTTCTATGCCGTCTATGAGGGTCTCGCCATAAACAGGCATCTGCAGTTTCTCGGACGGGTCACAAGTAGCCTGCAAGTGCAGGTCAGTCTGGTCGCCGATGAAAATCATCGTGGAGTCGATGGAGGCAGAAACTACTATTGCAAGAATTAAGTTTAGCATTTCAGTAAAAATTCGGTAATGTATCGTAAATCTATCGTAAATCTAACGTAAATCTATCGTGAATGTTTCGTCAATTTTTCGTCTTTGTCAAGGAAAAATTTATGGTTTGCGGAAGAGATTTTTGAGCGCTTTGACATAATCTTCGTCCGTTCGGATAACGACTGCGTTTGTGCCGGTTTTTGTGAGCAAGGTTTCCAACGATTCCTGTTGCTTGCGCCACTCTGCCGCATAATTGTCGCGGACGGATTTGACAGCTGTATCCACCCAAAGCCGTTTACCGGTTTCGGCATCCTTGACTTTGAGCAAACCGATGTTCGGCAGTTCGGCATCGCGCCGGTCATAAATCTGAATGAGATTGATGTCGTGGCGGTTTGCCGTAATCATGACAGCCTTTTCCATATTTTTAGCGGCTTCCCTGTTGCGCCACCAATCGCTGATGCAGTCAGAAATGAGGAATGCCGTAGCACGACGTTTCTGTGCATTCGTGAAGTATTGCAAAGCACCTGCGATGTCTGTACCTGTTGTTTGAGGTTCAAAGGAGAGCAGCTCGCGAATGATATGCAAAACGTGCGTTTTACCTTTCTTCGCAGGAATAAACTTCTCGATATGATCGGAGAAAAAGATGACGCCGACTTTGTCGTTGTTCTCGATGGTTGAGAAAGCCAAAGTAGCTGCCACTTCCGCCATCATGTCACGTTTCATCTGGCTGATAGTGCCGAAATTGCGGCTGCCGCTGACGTCCACCAACAACATAACGGTCAGTTCGCGCTCTTCCTCAAAAATCTTAACATACGGTTTATTGAGTCGGGCAGTAACGTTCCAGTCAATGCTTCGGACATCGTCTCCGGGCATGTATTCGCGCACTTCGCTAAACGCCATACCACGTCCTTTGAACTGGCTGTGGTATTCGCCGGCAAAGATGTTGCGAGACAGACCGCGCGTCTTAATCTCGATTTTGCGAACCTTATTTAATAGTTCTTCGGAGGTCATGGCATTTTCTCATTTTCACATTTTCCCATTTTCTCATTTGATTATTTAGGGAACTTGGACGGCGTTGAGGACTTCGGTGATAACGTCTTCGGAAGTGAGGTTGTTGGCTTCTGCTTCGTAGGTCAGACCGATACGATGGCGCAAAACGTCGTAGCAAACGGCACGAACGTCTTCCGGAATCACGTAGCCGCGACGATGGATGAACGCATAAGCACGAGCTGCCAAAGCAAGATTGATGCTGGCACGCGGACTTCCGCCGAAATTAATCATGGGTTTGAGTTTCTCCAAACCATATTGTTCGGGTTGACGGGTTGCGAAGACGATATCAACAATATACTTTTCGATTTTCTCGTCAATATAGACTTGGCGAACGACTTCACGCGCCTTGCGGATTTCCTCTGTGGAAAGGATGGGCAGCACTTTCTTGCGCTCGCCGGAAATGTTCTGGCGAATGATTTGCTGTTCTTCCTCTTTCTTGGGATAGCCGATAACGACCTTGAGCATGAAACGGTCTGTCTGTGCTTCGGGAAGCGGGTAGGTACCTTCCTGCTCAATCGGGTTCTGCGTAGCGAGCACGAGGAACGGGTCATCAAGTTTGAAAGTCTGTTCGCCGATGGTTATCTGGCGCTCCTGCATGGCTTCGAGCAAAGCGGATTGCACTTTTGCAGGTGCACGGTTAATCTCGTCAGCAAGCACGAAGTTCGCGAAAATCGGTCCGCGTTTGATTTTGAATTCTTCGTTTTTCTGGCTGTAGATTTGCGTGCCGAGCACATCAGCAGGCAGCAAGTCCGGCGTAAACTGAATACGGCTGAAATTAGCTTTAATCAAGTCCGCCAAAGTCTTGATAGCCAAAGTTTTAGCCAAACCCGGAACACCTTCCAAGAGAATGTGTCCGTCACTCAACAAACCGATTAACAGACTTTCCACGAGATGTTTCTGACCGACGATAACTTGATTCATGCCCATTGTAAGGGTGTCCACAAACGAACTTTCCCGTTCAATACGGGTTTGGAGTTCGCGAATGTCAATAGTTGTTTCCATATAATAAGATTTGAATATTTGACGATTTAAAAATTTGAAAAATAATTATTTCAACGCATGTCCTATCAAATTCTGTGCCAAACTAATAAATCTCGACAATTTGGCGTGGTAACCGACGTGTCATCTGGGATTTTTTCATGGGTTGTACGTTCTCTGTTTTGAGGGACGTTACACGCTGTGTAGCCCGTACCTGAACGGGAATTTCCATCTGTTTGGTTCCAAGCATGGTGGCATCGGCTTTGAGGTTTTTCTCCAAAATATAAATATGTCCGTCACGCCGCTGGTAAATCGTGTTGAGCGAAACTGTTCCATTGGCTTTGCGGAGGCGGAATTTCTCGATTTGGTCTTCGCCCATGTTCAGCAGATTGAGCATTTGGAGCTGGTCTGCGTTCAGCTTGTAGCCGAAGGGAATATTCACATTCAAAGTTCCCTGCTCGGAAAAACGGCGAACGCTCAGAGTTTCGGAATCCAGGATATAATGGCGTTTGATGCTGTATTTGACGATGCCGAACCAGTTGTGGCTTTCGGTGTGTGTAAGTACGGTTTCGCCTTCGGATTCGTTGGAAACGACCCAATGCTTGAGGTCATTTACATATTTTTCGAAGTCGTAGCGGATATTGCCGACAGCCCATAAACCTTGATGAACAACGACTCCGGAGTCAATAGCAGAAGCCATTCTACGGGCATCCTTGTTCATATTCTCAAGTGTCTGCGACTTGTAAATCGTATCGGCAAGTTGGCGAATTGACTGCTTGAAATAACGTTTGCAGAATTCGCCTGCAACCTGTATGGAATCCCTTCCTTCACGGCCTTGCGACGGAAGATTGACGACTTTGGCAATCATTTGCTCCATGCCCCATGCTTCGCCTTCGGAATCCATGCGTACATCGCTTACGATGCGGTATTCTGCATTGTTATCGGAGAAATCTTTCTCCATCTGCACATAAACAGAGTGGAGCAGGGTAGCCAATTGCTTGCGCTTGTTGCGCTGTTTGCTTGCTTTGGCTGCCACAACGGTCTCTTCAAGGGCAATCGGCTGTTCGATGAGTATGATGGTGGCAGAATCGGTTAAAACGGCCAATGGAAGTTCCTGTTTCTCATAGCCCAAAAAGGAAATGATAACCTTGCTTTCCGGCGGCAAATTGGTTGAGAAACGGAATTCTCCGGCATCATTGGTGGCTGTTCCGGCAACAGGATCGTCCAAGGGATAAACCGTCGCATAACCAATCGGTTCACCTGAAACAGTAACCACCTTTCCTGCATATTCACCGGCGCAAACAGCAGTCGGGAGCAGGAAGAACAATACAATATATATAATGTGCCGCATATACATTTTACCGCATAATACAAAAAATCGCGCAAAATTACTAAAAGTTTTTTATTTGAGCAAATAAAAATGAAAAATATTGTATTTCTCTTGCGCATGTCAAAAAAAAGCAGTAACTTTGCGCGCAAATTGTATTTATATCAAAAATTAAAACGAGTTTGTATGAAAAAATCTGTGAAAATCACACTTTGGATTGTAGGCGTGCTGGTAGGATTATGCGCCTTGTTTATCACTTGTGCAGATGTGGTGGTAAGCCGGATCGCCGAAAAGAAAGCGCATGAAGCTCTTGCGCAAGCGGATTTGCCGTATAACATCGGTTTCGAGCATATTCATGTGCTGCTGATGAGCGGTTGTGTGGAAGTTGAAGACATCCACTTCGGCGCAAAAGGCAAAGCGCTGAAAAGTAAAGACATTGACACCGTTGATGTGAAGGTGCCGAGTGTTGCCATCCGGCATATCAGTTATCGTGATTTGATTAAAGACCGGAAAGTGTCCATCGGTTCCGTGAAAGTACGCAAAGCCTGTGCCTCCTTGAAAGGAAAAGGAAACAAAATGTACGTGGAAGCAGACAGTTTGACGGTGGTAGCAAATGATTTGTTCTATTCGTTGAAGGATTCGACATTCGGATTCTGTGATTCGCTGTATGAAGTGTCGCTTCACCGGCTGCAATTCAGGGACGCGGAAGGATTGACCAGTATAGAAGCCAATGACCTTAACACGGAAGACGGCGGAGCAATAACATTGGGCAAGACCCGTATTTGGAACTGTGTCGGCAAGCGTGAACTGGCTAAAATCAAAAAAGAACCGTCCACATGGATGGATTTGCGGCTGAAGAGTGTGGAAATTGCACCGATGAACCTGTTGCGGACGGATTTTTCGAAGGGTCTGCATATTGAAAAAGTAGTTGTCAAGGGGCAAACTATGGAGGTGCTGCGTGACAATCGTCTCAAACCGACAAAGCCTTTCCCGATGCCTCAAACGATTTTAATGGCCATAAAGTTCCCTGTAAAAGTTGACCGTGTGGAATTTGAAATGCCCAAGATGGATGTAGGCGTGCTGATGACAGACAAGAATCTCGGCGAACTTCATTTGGGCAAAATGGGTGCTGTAATACGTGATTTCGGGACAAAGCGCGGCAATGTGATGAAAGTGGATTTGACCGCCGAATTAGGAAAAGGAAAGGCTGCAGGCGTATTCAAAATGCACAATAATTCCGAATGCCAATTTGATATGGATTTGCACGGAAAAGATGTTGAAATAAGTTCTCTGAATACGTTGTTGCGACCGATTGTTGCAATGGAACTGGACTGCCATATCGATTCGTTGAAAGCCAAATATACAGGCAACAGCTCCAAGGCTACCGGACAAGTAATGTTCGCCTACCACGGAATGCAAGGAAAAGTGCATAAGGGCGACGATATACCCATCAAGATTGTTCAACAGAACGCAGGAGCAATTGAGTATTTCATGAACCATTTGATTCCGAAGTCGAATCCGCGTAACGAAAGCAAAACGCCGCTGTCGTTTAATGTGGAAGTCAATCGCGATGAAATGCAACCGTTCCCGTTTTATGTCGTGAAACCGCTGATAATAGGCGCCGTACAGACTTTCCTGCCAGGACTGTTCCAAGGGAAGAAAGTGAAAGAAGAGTGAGTTGTTTGACGGTCATATTGGCATTTTTCTTTGTGACATTTACCGACAAAGGCGGAAGTGAAGAGGTTGCATTAAGCGCAGAAGCATTGGAATTGCGCGAACAACGAGGAATCAGTCTTGATTCGCTGGATTATGCCGTTTGCCCGAAGTATGTCAACAGCTTGCGAGAAAAAGGAATCAGAGTGAGCTACACTTCCCGCTGGATGAACGGAGCGACCATTGAAACCACTGCCAAGGAGGCTGATGAGGTGGCAACATGGCCGTTTGTCAAATCGGTTGAAATGACAAGACAGACGGAAGATGCCGGCACGTTTCCTCCAGCCAAGTATCTGCGTGCCAATTTCTACTCCGAAGACAACGATTATCGTCCGCAATTGGAAATGATGAATTTGTTGCAGTTGCATGAAAAAAACTACAAGGGACAGGGAGTGACGATTGCTGTAGTTGACGCCGGATTCACGAACTTATATACTTCGACCATGTTTGCATCCATACGCGAAAACGGACAATTATTGGGTGTTTATGACTTTGCGGATGAGAAACTGGATATTTTCGGAACCGGTTCGGAACACGGTTCACAATGCCTCGGACTGATTGCCGGTGACAGGGAAGATTATCAGGGAGCTGCCAATCAAGCGCTTTTCTATGCCATTCGCTCCGAAGAAATATCGTCCGAGAGCCCGAAAGAAGCAGATAACTGGATTGCCGCCATTGAGAAATGTGACAGTCTCGGTGTCTGGATTGCGACAACCAGTTTGGGATACAGTCTGTTCGATAACAGCGAATGGGATTATGAATATTCGCATTTGGACGGGAAATCCTATCGTGCTTCATTGGCGGCGGGAATTGCCACCCGCAAAGGAATGCTGCTATGTATGGCTGCCGGTAATTCCGCCCAAAAACCCGCTTGGCCGTGGATAGCCGTGCCGGCGGATGCAGACAGTATATTGACGGTTGGAGCAGTAGCGGCTGATAGCGTGATTGCGGATTTCAGTTCGTACGGGCCGACTGCTGACGGACGAATCAAACCGGATGTTGTGTCCATGGGAAAAGGTGTCTGTGTCTTCAACCCGAATTCCGACATCCTGAAAACAGGTAGCGGAACAAGCTTTGCTACGCCATTAATAGCAGGATTGGCAGCTTGTCTGTGGTCGGCTTTTCCGGGTGAAACGAATATGCAGATTCGGGAGCGGATTATGCTTGCGGGTGACAGGTATGGTGAGGCGGACAATTATTATGGAAACGGAATACCCAATGCTTGGAAAGCCTATTCCGGAAAAACGACCATCCAAGAGCAGGGTAACGTCAGGGTAACGTTGGCGAAAAAAGTGTTACTTGGAGGACAGGTGATAATCGAACGAAATGGCGAACAATATTCCATAATGGGACAGAAACTATAAATCTATATAAAATGAAAAAGACTTTAATGCTCATGGCAGCAAGTTTGGCGCTTTTGGGGTGCGCAGGACATAATCCCCATTACAAATCGGTCGATGAATATCCCGTCAAGAAAGGGAGTGCCAAGGAAGTGGCATACTCGCCCGCGGAGACTGTTTTTACGCTGTGGAGCCCGAATGCGGATTCGGCAATGGTGTATTTGTATGGGACAGGCGAGGGGGGCGAACCGATTAAACAGCAACATCTGACGCGACGGATTGACGGTACATGGGAGACGTCTATAATCGGCGATTTGAAGGGTTTATTTTACACGTTCCGGGTGTGGGATAGTGCCTCCAAATGGGAATTGCATGAAAATCCGGGAATATTTGCAGTCGCGGTTGGTGTAAACGGCAAACGCGGCGCGATAATCAATATGGCGGAAACCAATCCAAAGGATTGGAACAAAGACAAACGCCCGACGATGAAGCAATTCTCTGATGCCATTGTTTATGAGATGCATCATCGTGATTTTACGATTCATCCGTCGTCCGGTGTTACCAATCGCGGTAAGTTTATCGCCATGACGGAAAACGGCACAAAGTCGCCAGAAGGGTTATTGACGGGCATTGAGCACCTGAAAGAACTGGGCGTTACGCACGTACAAATCCTTCCGTCATATGATTATGGTTCTGTGGATGAGGCGCGTCTAGAAGACAATAAATACAACTGGGGCTATGACCCTGTAAACTATAATGTGCCGGACGGTAGCTATTCGACCAATCCATATAATCCGGCGTGCCGCATTCGTGAATTCAAGCAAATGATTCAGGCCTTGCATAAAGCCGGAATCCGTGTCATTTTGGATGTGGTTTATAATCACACATATGATGTGGCACAATCGAATTTTACGCAGACTTGCCCGGATTACTTCTATCGCTTGCGCGAAGACGGCTCGCTTGGAAACGCTTCGGGCTGTGGTAATGAAACAGCAAGCGAACGGCCGATGATGCGGAAGTTCATGCTGGAATCTGTTCGCTGGTGGGTGGAGGAATATCATTTGGACGGTTTCCGTTTTGATTTGATGGCGATTCACGATATTCCGACCATGTTGGAGATTCGCAAGATGTTGGATGAGATTGACCCGACCATTTTGCTCTATGGTGAAGGCTGGGCGGCAGAAACTCCGCTGACGCCGGAAGATGTTCGTCCGACAAAGGCAAACATTATAAAAATGCCGCGAATCGGCGCCTTCTCCGATGACTTGCGTGACGGCCTTCGCGGTTCGTGCTTTGATGACAAAGATGAGGCTTTCCTTGCGGGAGAAGCAGGTCATGAACAAAGCATCCGTTTCGGTATTGTCGGAGCAATCCAACATCCTCAGATTGATTATGAACGTGTAAATTACAGCCGCGAACCGTGGGCATTGCAGCCGACACAGATGATTGCTTATGCATCCTGCCACGATGATATGATGCTGACAGACCGTCTGCGTTCAAGCGTTAAAGCGGCAAAAGGAAAGAAAGCTATTAAAGACGATGAACTGAAACGTTTGGACAAACTTGCGCAAACCGTTATTCTGACGTCACAAGGAATACCGTTCATCTTTGCGGGAGAGGAAGTGATGCGCGACAAGAAAGGCGTGCATAACAGTTACTGCTCGCCGGATTCCATAAACGCGATTGACTGGTCGCTAAAGGCAAAGAACAAAGATTTGTTCGACTATTATTCCGGACTTATCAACATCCGCAAACATCATCCTGCTTTCCATCTGGGTGACGCAGATTTGGTGCGCAAACATCTGGAATTCCTTGACACGGATGATTGTGTAGTGGCTTTCCGCCTTAAAGACAATGCGGGCGGGGATACATGGAATGAGATTGTTGTTATCTTTAATGCCAACCGCAAACCTGTAACAATCAACCTCCCTACAGAGGCGTATTATCAAGCTGTGGCGGAAAACGGCGTTGTGGATTTGCAATCCTTAGGTATTTATCGCGAAACTGTAACCGTTGCTCCCCAGTCGGCAACTATTTTGCATAATTGATATGAAGAAGACGATAATTATTATTTGTGCCTCGTTGATGGCGCTGCCATCGTTGGCATGGGGACCTGAAGGCCATCGTATTATTGCGCAGGTGGCGTATAATTACATGAGCAAAAAAGCCGTCAAACAGGTGGATAAGGTGCTTGGCAAAAACGGTATGGTTTATTGGGCGACTTGGGCGGATGAGATTCGCAGCGACACCATTTATCCGAATAGTTTTGACTGGCATTTCCAAGACCTGGAGGCAGGAATGTCCGATGACGAAGTTGCTGCTGTGCTGACGAACTATCCGGAAGTAGGAGGCAATTTGTATCGCGCATTGGACAGTCTTTACAACCTGCTGCAAAACGATAAAACCAACCGTGACGCACTTCGTTTTTTAGTGCATTTGTCAGGTGACCGTTATTGCCCGATGCACATGGGACATATTGCAGACAAAGGCGGTAATACCATCAAACTGAAATGGTTCGGGACACAGACGAATCTCCATCGGGTGTGGGACGAGGATTTGATTCGTTTTCGCGGCTATTCGGTTACCGAATATGCGCAGCTGCTTATTGATATGTACAGCGATGAGCGCAAGGCGATTGAAGACGCTTCTGCTGAGGACTTGCTTATACGGTCTTACCACATTACGTCGGATATTTATGATTACCAGGCAATATGGAATAACAATGTCTATAATTATGTCTATCGCTGGAAAGAACCCATGGAACGGCAATTATTTACTGCCGGAGTCCGCTTGGCGATGGTGTTGAATGAATTATATAAATGAGAGATTTTACACTTCGGACATATCGTAGTTTGCTGCTCGCACTAATAAAAGCGAAATACAATTCCCTTACTTTTGAGGAATATTGCGAAATGCAGGCACGCCAAGTTACGCCTGCCGGAAAGTTCGTTATTCTGCGTCATGACGTGGATTTGAAGGCTACCAATAGCTTGGCTACTGCCAAGATTGAAGCTGAATTAGGATTGAAGGCATCCTATTATTTTCGTGTCGTGCCGGAAAGCAACCAACCAGAAATAATTCGTCAAATTGCTGCCTTGGGGCACGAAATAGGCTATCATTACGAAGATATGGCAATAGCGAAGGGAGACACCGCCAAAGCCATTAAGCATTTTGAGCAGTATTTGGAATATTTCAGGCAGTTTTATCCTGTCCGGACGATTTGTATGCACGGCGCGCCAACCAGCAAATATGATGGTCGTGATTTGTGGAAAGTATATGACTATCGCGACTATCAAATCCTTGGCGAACCATACTTAATCCTTGACTTTGCACAGCTCTTTTACCTGACAGATACGGGACGATGCTGGGACGGTTACAAGGTGAGTGTCCGCGATAAAATCCCTGTTTATCAGGACGAGTGGAACAAACGCGGTTGGACGTTTCACCATACATCGCAACTGATTCATTGGCTAGAAACAACACCTGCTGCCGAATTGCCGAACCTCATGCTTACCACACATCCGCAACGCTGGACAAACAACCGTGCTGCGTGGTGGAAAGAATTGATTCTGCAAAAACTTAAAAACATGATTAAACGCGTGTTAATCGCCCTCAAATGAAAATAGTTACTGATATAGCGCAAATAGACCGTCGTGAGTGGCAGCAGTTGTTGGAAACGTCATCGCTCGCAAACTGGTTTCAATCGCCTGAAGCGTACGATTTCTTTGTTTCTGTTTCGGATTGTCTCACGCCATTTATTGTGGCAGTCTATGAAGAACGTTTGTGCGGCATAATGGTTGGTTATACAGTGCCGACGAAAGGTTTTATGCGTTATTTCTCGGAGCGTACCATTATCAATGGCGGTCCTCTGCTAGCGGACGACATTTCGGTTGAGGCATTAGGAGCGCTTTTGCGGGCTGTGCCCAATCGTGGCATTTATTGCGAAACGCATAATTTCAACACCTACGGCATCCGGCACACCGTCTTTGAGCAATGCGGCTGGCAGAACAAGCCGCACTATGATTTGCGAATTAATTGCGATAATCGCTGGCGTGAGCGGATTCAGCCTGCCAAGCGCCAACAAATCCGTCGGGCACAGGAAGACGGACAGACTTGGTCTGAAGCACAAACGGAAGCAGATGTGAAGACGTGGTATACTGAGTTGCGTGAATTGTATAACACCAAAGTTCATCGCCCATTGTTCCCGCTTTCTTTCTTTGTTGCCGCTTGGCGTAGCAAGGCTTGTCACTTGTTGATTGTGCGTGATAGCGAAAAGAATATAATTGGCGGAGCATTAGTGCCACATTTGCCTAATATGGCATACGAATGGTATATTTGCGGCCCTGTAATGGCAACATTCGCCATTTTGGAGTGGTGTGAACAGAACAAGATACCTTGTCTGGATATGATGGGAGCAGGAGAACCCCATAAATACTACGGTGTGCGGGATTTTAAAATGCGTATGGGTGGCTATCTCTGCAAATTCGGTCGATTCATAAAAGTCAATGCTCCGTTGCGTTACCGCCTCGGGGTAGCATATATAAATCATAAATCGTAATATGTTTAGACGCATTTTTAGTGATATCGTTATTTGGATTATCTCGTCAGTAGTTTGTATCCTTTGGCGTGTAGTGGCTAACAAAGAACAGATTGCAAGTTACGTTTCTTTTTTTGCCATTTTAATGGTGGCTTGGATAATTATCGGCTTGGTATTTACGAAATACCGCCGCAGTTACAAAGAGGCGTGGTTTTGGCAGGAAATGCTTTTGATGCTGCTAACCGGAGGAGCACTGATGGGGTTGTGTGTGGGGCTTGTTCCGAAGTATTTTAATCATATTTCGCTGACGGTTGCGCTGTGGATGATTGGTATCGTCATGATTTTTGACTCGGTGGATATTCTGTTCAAGCACTATTGGAAGTTTGCTTTGAATATGACTATTCCTCCTATGGTAATCAAGCATCGCCGTAACGCCAAACCAAAGCGAAACAACTCCGAGCGTTCGCGTGAATCCAAACAGGCTATTCATCAGGCGGTTCTTTCGCTTACCACGGAAGAAGATTATAAGATGCTGTTAGAGAAAGCCTGTCTGAATCGCCAAAGCACCAAAACTATTGCTGATTCTGACCCGTTCTCGTTACTGCAACTGCCGGATTATCAGTATTCGACCATCGTTGACGTGAAAATTTTCAATAACATCCGCGGCATCAACAAGCGCCTTTGTGTTGTCAATCAGAAACTGCCGGACGACGGTGTTTATGTATGCTGTTACCGTCCTCAAGAGTACGTGAAGGAGAATATGCTCCGCTCTTATCCATGGGGCATTCGTTGGGTTGTTTATAGTTTCTGGTTCCTTGTCCGTCGGGTTATTCCGCGCTTGTTGCTGATGAGTCGTCTATACTATGACATCTCTAAAGGACGCAAGCGCATGCTTTCCAAAACAGAAGTGCTTGGCAGACTGTATTACTGCGGTTTTGAGGTGGATGAAATTGTTCCGATGGGGCATATTGAATATATCTTTGCCCATCGCCACTCGCAGCCTTATCCGCAGGAGCAAGTGAAGGTTTACGGCCCGCTTATTAAACTGCCGAGAATCAGCAAAAACAAGGAAATTGTCTATTTCTACAAGATGCGCACCATGCACCCGTATGCCGAATATATTCAGAATTATGTATTCAACCAGCGCGGAGGAATGAATATTGCCGATAAGTCGGATGACGATTGGCGTATCACCCACTGGGGCAGAATTATGCGCAAGTACTGGCTCGATGAGTTGCCGATGATGATTAACTTCCTCAAACGGGACGTCAAACTGGTTGGTGTCCGGCCGCTGTCAAAGGCGATGTTTGAACAATATCCCAAAGACTTGCAGGACAAGCGCACACGTTGCAAACCCGGACTTATTCCGCCGTTTTATATTGACCATCCTCAGACATTTGAGGAACTATATGCCTCAGAGAATAAGTATCTGGACGAATATTTCCGCCATCCTTTGTGGACGGATATCAAGTATTTCTTTTTGACGATACACAGTATACTATTCAAACGTATGCACTCTGCCTAAATGTCAATTGTCAACAGTCAATTATCAACTATTCTTACTTATGCCACGGATGCTTCTGCGTATCGTGAGTTGCCTTTAGGCGTCGCCTATCCGCAAAATGAGCAGGATATTCGTGACTTGTTGGCAGAGGCTCGCAAACGAAACACACATCTTATTCCGCGGGCTGCCGGAACAAGTATTGCCGGACAAGTGGTCGGTTCGGGTATCGTTGTGGATATCAGCCGCTACATGAACCGCGTTTTGGAAATAAACCCCGAAGAACGTTGGGTGCGTGTGCAACCCGGAGTGGTGCGTGACGAATTGAATATTGCGCTCAAACCCTATGGGTTGTTTTTCTCGCCGGAAACATCCACTTCCAACCGGTGTTGTATTGGTGGAATGGTCGGCAACAACTCCTGTGGCACGCATTCATTAGTATATGGCTCAACGCGTCACCATGTATTAGCGTTAAAGGGTATTCTTGCTGACGGTACAAGTTTTTCATGTACTACTTCGGATATATCTTTCGAGACGGAAAGTCGGGTAGGGCAAACAGTACTGGATTTACTGCAGTCCTGGCGACAAAATAAGCACATCAGGCAACTCTTGGCGGATAACTTTCCTGATGCGTCTCTCCGACGGCGCAGTTGTGGCTATGCCCTTGACGAGTGTCTTGCAGGAGAGAATGTCAATCTACCTGCTTTGCTCACCGGTTCCGAAGGCACACTTGCTTTTATTACGGAAATTGCGCTATCGCTGGACCCTGTGCCAAAGCCGTCCTTCCTGGTGGTTCAAAAACTGGACAACATGGACGATGCCTGGCAAGCCAATCTTGACATGCTCAAGCTGCATCCGACCGCCGTTGAACTGATTGACGGAGAGATTCTCCGCCTCGCTCAAAAAACACCGGTTGCCAGCCGCTATTTGGATGTTTTGCACCTTGACTCTATTCCATCCGCACTCCTTGTTGCAGAATTCGAAAACGATCAACTGCCAACTGTCAATTCTCAACTTCTTTCCCCCTCCACGGGAGAGCCGGAGAAAGCTTATCAACTCTCAACTCCTGACGTTTGGGCATTGCGCAAAGCCGGTCTTGGCGTGCTTACCGGCACTGACTCTGATGCCAAGCCGGTCGGTGTGATTGAAGATACTGCTGTGGCTCCCGAGCGTTTGGCGGATTATATGCACGACTTTCGGGCGATGATGGGGGAACTTGGGCTCTCATGTATCTATTACGGACATATCTCTACAGGCGAATTGCATTTGCGGCCGATTCTCAATCTCAAACTACCGAAAGACCGAAAACTTTTCCGTGAAGTGGCGGAACGTACTGCCCGCTTGGTCAAGAAACATCATGGCTCACTTTCCGGTGAACATGGTGACGGACGTTTGCGGGGAGAGTTCATTCCGCTTATGTATGGGGACGAAGTATATGACCTTTTCTGTCAAATCAAGGATGCGTTCGACCCCGAAGGCCTGCTCAATGTGGAAAAGATAGTCCGCACACCGCCTATGGACAAGTTCCTCCGTTATGATTTATCAGCGCAGCGGTCCGACATCCAACCGCGTAGTGGTCTAACCTCCCTTCTCCGCCGTATTGAGCGTTGCAACGGCTCAGGGGATTGCCGCAAGTCCAATCTAATTGGCGGTACTATGTGCCCTGCTTATAAGGTTTCCGGTGATGAACTCATGACCACTCGTGCGCGTGCCAATATCCTCCGTGAACTCCTTTTCCGCGGCAAGCTGGATAAATATCAATTATCGATTATCAATGAGCAATTATCCTCCTGCCTCGCCTGCAAAGCTTGTCGTTCCGAGTGCCCCTCCAACGTGGATATGACCCGCATCCGCAGTCAGGTGCTGCAACTTATATATAATAAAACCTACACTCCTTTCCGCACGTGGATGGTGGCGCGGATGGCTTCTGTTGAACGTCTCGGAAGTTTGGTTCCGCGTATATACAATTGGTTTGCAACCAATCGTCTCACGTCCTATTTGCTTAAGAAACTTCTGCATTTCGCAACCGAACGCCGTATTCCGACTCTCTCCCGCCACACCATGCGGCAACTCATCCAACAGCAAAGCGCTTCAATAGTGGAGCGGTCCGACAACCAACAGCATAGCGGTCTAAAAAAAGTTTATCTTTTCTGTGATGAGTTTACCAATTATCAGGAGGCGGAACTTGGCCTTATGTTTGCCTGTTTGTTGCAGCGTCTGGGCTATGAAGTGATTGTTCCCAAGCATGTCGAATCGGGTAGGGCGGCTATATCCAAAGGCTGTCTGCATTTGGCTGCCAGATATGCCAAACGAAATGTGGAACTCCTGTCTCCTTTTATTTCCGAAGAAACGTCGTTGGTGGGTATTGAGCCTTCCTGTATTCTGTCTTTCCGTGACGAATATCCTGATTTGATGCCGAACGAGGCGCTGCGCACTCAAGTCGAAGCCCTTGCACCCAATTGCCTGCTCTTTGATGAGTTCCTGTGTCGCGAGATTGATGCCGGTCGCATTGACCCGACAATCTTCAAATCTTCTAATTCTCAAATTTTCAAATCTGAAATATTTCTTCACGGTCATTGCCATCAGAAGGCGCTTGTCGGAGTAGAAAAGACTGCCCGTCTTTTGCAATATACCACTTCAGGCAAAGTCCATATTATTCCTTCGGGTTGTTGTGGTATGGCAGGCTCGTTCGGTTATGAGGCCGAGCATTATGCCACATCGATGGCTATTGGCGAAATGGTTCTGTTCCCGGCTATCAGAAAAGCAGTCTCTGCGCCATCAGCAGAGCGCTCCAATACCCAACAGCATAGCGGTCAAACTACTCTCATCTCCGCTCCCGGCACTTCTTGCCGTGAGCATATCCGCCATGCTACCGGTGTCACCGCCTTGCATCCGATTGAAATCCTCTATGCTGCGCTGTCATAATAAAAATACCTCTCCGCACATTTTTATTTGCACACTTCAAAATATTGTTGTACCTTTGCATCGGATTTGTATAGATTTTTATGCTGATGTATGATTATCTCATAGTAGGTTCAGGGTTATTTGGTGCTACTTTTGCGTATCGCGTCCGGCAAGCCGGTAAGAAATGCCTCGTCATTGACAAACGCCCGCATTTGGGCGGAAACGTTTATTGCGAACGGGTGGAGGGCGTAAATGTGCATAAATACGGTGCGCATATCTTCCATACGAACAACAAAACTGTGTGGGATTTTGTCAATAACCTTGTTCCGTTCAACCGTTACACCAATAGTCCTGTTGCAAACTATAAAGGCGAGTTGTATAATCTGCCGTTTAACATGAATACGTTTGCTCAAATGTGGGGAGTTCGTACTCCGGATGAGGCAAAAGTGAAAATCGCAGAGCAGCGTGCAGAAACGATTATGGCTCTAAATGGCCGTGAGCCTCAGAATCTGGAAGAACAGGCGTTGCTGTTAGTCGGTCGGGATATCTATGAGAAACTGGTAAAGGATTATACGGAAAAGCAGTGGGGGCGTCTTTGTACCGAATTGCCCGCATTCATCATTCGTCGCTTGCCGTTGCGTTTTGTTTTTGATAACAACTATTTCAACGACCTGTATCAGGGCATTCCCATTGGTGGATACAATGTGCTGATTGATAAGTTGCTTGAGGGGGTTGAAACGCGTAGTAGCTGCGATTTCTTTGCCGAGTATAAGGATACTTGGCGCGAATTGGCAGATAAATTAGTCTATACAGGTCCGATAGACGAATATTTTAGCTATCGGTTAGGCAGGTTGGATTGGCGAACGGTTTCGTTCCGAACGCGTATTGAAGATACACCGAATTATCAGGGGACTGCGGTTATCAACTATACTTCGCATGAAGTGCCATTTACCCGTGTGATTGAGCATAAGCATTTTGAGATGTTCGGGCAGGCTGTTTATGACTGCCCTAAGACGGTGGTTAGCGAGGAATACAGCACGGAGTATAAACCGGGTTTGGAGCAGTTCTATCCGGTAAATGACAGTCGCAACAACACCTTGGCGGAAAAATATCGTGCTCTCGCCGCTCAAGAAAACAACGTTATTTTTGGTGGTCGCCTTGCCGAGTATAAGTACTACGACATGGCTCCTGTCATTGAGCAGGCGCTTTCATGGTGCGTGTAACGCTATAGAGGGATTTGGATGAAAGTGAGGGATTTCTACGTAATCCCTAAACCTTGCTAGGAGTATCCTTGCAAGGTTTTTCGTGAATATCCGCATAACAAAAGGAGAAGATGTAACCTTCTCCTTTCTTTTTTCGGACATTCCCGAACTTTCTTGCGGAAAGTGAGGGATTCGAACCCCCGGTACGACGTAATGCGTACACCACATTTCGAGTGTGGCTCTTTCGACCACTCAGACAACTTTCCTCGCGCCTTGCGCGGCCCTTAACGTGAGTACTTGTCAAAAGCGGGTGCAAAAGTACTACATTTTTTTGAATCTTGCAAGAAAAATCGTTATTTTTTTTGTTTTTGCCACAAAATTGCGTCAGATTCGAGTGTCCAACCTGCCAAAATGGAGGATGGAATATATTCCAGAGAGCGGTAAAGCCGCGAACACGGTTCATTATTTGTTGCTATGACAGCATACAACAAGCGCAGATTCAGATGCCCAAACGCATAGTTTTCCAATGCTTTTACTGCTTCTGCTCCAAACCCCTGACCTCGAAATTCAGGTGCAATATACATTCCGATTGCGGCACGACGATTACGAATGTCCAAGTCAAACAAGTCTATACAACCAATGGTCATACTGTTCTGCGGGCTGTTTGATTCGATAATCAGCCTCAGTTGTCCGTCGCGGTAAAGGTCGCCGGTTGTGTTGGCGATATAATCGCGTAAATCCTGTTGCGAGAGGGGATTATGATTTGCTCCATCTGCCCATGCCGAAGCATCGTTCTCCCATTGATAAAGGAACGGCAGGTCGGTTGGTTCAAGTTTGCGTAAGCGCAAACCATTAATGACGGATTGATGATTGCTCATACACCGAGTAGTTTCTCCCACCATGTTTTGCGACGGGGTTGTTCGTATGCCATTGGCGCCGGTTTATTTGCGTTTCCTGTGTGAATCATTTGATAGATGATTCCCCAATCGGGCAGTCCGCCAAGATTCCGGTCGTCGATATACACATCTGCTGTCACTTTGCGATTCGGACGCTCCTCCGGCGATTCCTCCGGATAATTGGTGTTTACGGCATAAAACTCCAATCCGCGATTGCGGCAGTAAGTAACCGCTTCATCCAATAAGTCGCCTTCTCTGACAGACCACAGAATCAGTTGGTGGTGATCCACTTCCTGCATTCGTTTCAGCGAGTCAATGGCAAAGGGAATAGGTTTGCCGATTTTCGGATATTCATGCGTAACGATTGTTCCGTCAAAGTCAACTGCAATAATCATAAGGATTTGAGAATTTGAAGATTTGAATAGTTCAATATTGTTCTTCTTGGGGGTGAAGTTCAAAATACATTTTCTTTTCAGTCGGTTTGGTGAAGTACCAGCCGATGGCCGAAATGGCTGCAACCCACAGCATCGACATATATCCGCCAAGCAGATAGTATAGTGGAAATGCAAACAGCATCGTATTGCTAACCAATATGATGCGCATTGTTGCAGACTTGCGATAAGCCTCCAAACGAGTCTTTTCATCCTCGATTTTCGCAATCTTGGCACATTTTTTCTTGTGTTTCCACAAACCACCCGGCACTGTCAGCAATACATCAAAGATGGTGACGTATTGTGCGATTTGCCCGATGGTCGATTGCGGGTCAATGGTCGCAAAAAAGTGTTTAATAACCAGCAGGTACATCACAATAGCCACGCAAACAGTTAGTGCCATAATGCCGTAGTAGTACCAATTAAGTTGTTTGATGATTTCCTTTTCCATACTATCGTGTTATCCGTTGAACGCCACGCGATTGATTATCGAGCGTCCAAGAGTTATTTCGTCTGTATATTCAAGTTCATTCCCGACAGCCACACCGCGTGCAATCTGTGATACAACCAGTGGTTCGGGGAGTGCCAGCGCCGTCAAACGGCGGTAAATATAGAAGTTGGTGGTGTCGCCTTCCATCGTCGTGGGAAGTGCCAGTATAACCTCTTTTATCTGTTCCGGCACAATTCGTTCTACCAACGAATCAATTTCTATATCCTTCGGACCGATGCCGTCAATAGGGGAAATTATCCCGCCCAAAACATGATAAACGCCGTTGTATTGTCCGGTGTTTTCAATAAACAGCACATCTTGTATGTTCTCCACTACACAGACGGTCTGATGGTCACGGTTGCGCGAACTGCAAATCGGACAGACATCCTCATCCGAGATATTGTGGCAGATGCGGCAATACTTGACTTCTTGTTTGAGTCGTGTCAGTGCGCCTGCGAATGTTTCCACTTCATTTGGTTGTTGGCGGAGCAAATGCAATACCAGCCGTAAGGCTGTCTTTCTTCCTATTCCGGGAAGCGACGCAACCTGATTGACAGCATTCTCAAGCAATATAGATGGATAATCGCCCATTTTTTATCAAAAAAGACCTCCGGCTTGGAGGTCTTGGTAGTGCTACCCGGACTCGAACCGGGGTTTACGGCGTGAGAGGCCGTTGTCCTAGGCCACTAGACGATAGCACCTCAGGTTTCATCATGAAATCGACCGCAAAAGTACTGCTTTTTTTTGATACTGCAAAATTTTTTTGGAAAAAAATGTTTTTTTTTTGCATACATGCGAATTTTTATGTACTTTTGTACGCTTTTTTTAATACCATAAACATTATGAAGACTAATTTCGGATTTGTGCGAGTGGCTGCCGCTGTTCCCACGATGCATGTCGCAGACTGCTCTTACAACGTCAAACAAGTCAAGGAACAGATTCTTGAAGCGCTCGAAGAGGGCGTAGAGGTAATCTGTTTTCCGGAGCTGACGGTTACAGGATACACCTGTGCTGATCTCTTTTTTACGCAACAATTGCAATATAATGCCTTACAGGCATTAGAGCAGATTTGTCAGTTCACGCGTGAAAAACCGATTATTGTGCTGGTTGGTGCTCCTTTGAAGGTGGATAACAACCTCTATAATTGTGCGTTTGTTATGACGGACGGCGAAGTCGTTGGCGTTGTGCCGAAAATCAATCTGCCCAATACAGGCGAGTTCTATGAGAAACGGTGGTTCACTTCCGGTCGTGCAACTCGCGAGCATGACGGTAAGCCGCGTATTCCGACAGTTGAATTATGGGGTGGGGATGTTCCGTTCGGTACCGACCTGCTCTTTATGACCCGCGATTACTGCTTTGGTATTGAGATTTGCGAAGACCTATGGAGCCCGCTCCCGCCTTCGACCCAACTGGCTATCCAAGGTGCGGAACTGATTTTCAACCTCTCAAGCTCCAACTGCGTAACAGGCAAGCACGCTTATCGCCGTCAGATGATTACGCAGCAGTCTGCACGCGTCCATTGCGGTTATGTTTATACCAGTTCAGGAGTAGGAGAATCAACAACGGATGTGGTATTTTCCGGCTCAACGTATATTGCCGAAAACGGCGAACTGCTCGAACAAGGCGAACGTTTCCAGCGTGAGAACTATATGATTATCAACGAAATAGACGTGGAGCGCCTGCGTACGGACCGCCAACGCAATACCAACTTCACCAAAGACCAGCACGGTCACTATCGCAAGATAAATGTGGCGCCGATAGATCGTGGCGAAACGTTCACCGAGTCTTCCCATCGTCATTTCTCCATGACACCGTTCTTGCCCGAACCGCAAGAGGCGGATTCATATGCCAACGATGTCTTTGATATCCAGACTTCTGCTTTGGCACGTCGTTGGGAGCATACGCATGCTGAGACGATAGTGATTGGCGTGAGTGGAGGACTGGATTCCACGCTGGCATTGCTTGTGGCTGTGCAGACTGCGGACAAACTCGGCTATGACAGAGAACGGGTGATTGGTGTGACCATGCCTGGATTCGGAACCTCTGACAGAACCTATCAGAATGCGTTGGCGCTGATGGAGCAACTGGGCGTGACTATTCAGGAGATTTCCATCCGCGAGATGGCGACGCAGCATTTGCAGGATATAGACCATGATTTGGAAACGCATGATATCACGTATGAGAATGCACAGGCGCGTATCCGTACGTTGGTGCTTATGGATTTGGCAAACAAGCACAACGGCCTTGTTCTCGGTACGGGTGACTTGAGCGAACTGGCACTCGGCTGGTGTACCTATTGCGGCGACCAGATGTCCATGTACGGCATAAATGCCGGAATTCCAAAGACTTTGGTGCGTTTCATGGTTCGTTATGCCGCTGAAAACCTTTTCGATGAACAGACCCGCCGCGTTTTGTTGGATGTCGTAGATACTCCTGTTTCACCGGAACTGCTGCCTGCAGACGAGAAAGGCGAGATTGCACAAAAGACCGAAGACAAGATTGGCCCGTATGAGTTGCATGACTTCTTTATATATTATTATTTAAGGTACGGATTCACGCGCGAGAAGATTGCGTATATGGCGATGCAGGCTTTCGAAGACAAATATACGGAGGACGAGATTATCCGGTGGCTGAATGTGTTTATGCGCCGCTTCTTCATGCAGCAGTTCAAGCGCTCATGCATGCCGGACGGACCGAAAGTGGTTCCTGTAAGCCTGTCGCCGCGCGGTGACCATAGAATGCCTTCTGACGTATGCGAAATTTAGAAAACATATCACTTTTGCCGTACAACACATTCGGCATAGATGTCAAGGCACGGCTGTTGGTCGAATATGACACGGTTGACGAACTTCGCGAAGTGCTGAAGGTGCATCGCGGCGAGCGGATACTGCATATAGGTCAAGGTTCCAACCTTCTTTTTACGAAAGATTTCGACGGCGTTTTGCTTCATTCCCGCATGTGCCGTGCGCGGTTCTTGGACGATGAAACGGTTGAGGCGCAGAATGGCTTGCGGTTGGATGATTTGATAGCCCAACTGACCGATATGAACTATTGCGGACTGGAGAAACTGAGTCTTATTCCTGGCGAAGTAGGAGCGTCTGCTGTGCAGAATGTCGGTGCATATGGCGGAGAAGCCAAAGACGCTATTCTTTCCGTGCGGGTATTGGATATACAGACCTTGGAGGAACGCGTTATGTCGAATGCGGAATGCCGGTTTGGGTACCGCGACAGCATTTTCAAGCACGAACTTAAAGACCGGGTAATTGTTCTTTCTGTGGTGTATCATGTAGAGAAAGGGTATGCGCGTGCCAAACGCGAGGAGATTATCCGGACACGTCTGGCGAAGTTGCCAGAAGTGGGTAAAGTCGGTAGTGCTGGTTCGTTCTTTATGAATCCGTTCGTGCCCGAAGAACAGGCAAATGCGCTCCTCAAACTTTTCCCCGACATGCCGCATTTTGATAGCCCGCAAGGCGTGAAGATACCAGCTGCATGGCTTATTGAACAATGCGGTTGGAAAGGCAAAACCTTAGGTGGCGCACAAGTTTGGCACAAGCAGCCGTTGGTTATCGTGAATGCAGAAGGCAAAGCTACGCCGGAAGACATTGTCAATCTCGCGAAACAAGTCTCTGACTCTGTCTTCGACAAATTCAACATCCGTATCAATCCGGAGGTGAACTATATATAAATATCAATTGTCAATTATCAATTATCAACTATCATGGCAAGTTTTATAGTTGAAGGCGGCCATAAATTGCATGGTGAAATCACTCCCTGTGGCGCAAAGAACGAGGCATTGCAAGTTCTCTGTGCGATAGTTTTAACCTGCGAAGAGGTGATTATCCATAATTTGCCCGACATTCTCGATGTAAATAACCTCATAGACCTTCTCGCCCAAATGGGTGTCAAGGCCACCCGTCTCGCCAAAGGAACGGTTAAGTTTTGCGCCGCAAATCTGGACACAGACTATCTCAATAGTCCGGATTTTCTCAAGCGTTGCAACAAACTCCGTGGCTCGGTGATGTTGATAGGTCCGCTACTGGCGCGTTTGGGCGAAGTGACGTACGCCAAGCCGGGCGGAGACAAGATTGGTCGTCGCCGTCTGGACACGCATTTTCAGGGTATGTACAATCTCGGCGCACGCTTTGAATATCAGCCGGACATCCTTGCCTACAAGTTTACTACGCCGAACGGCCTCACAGGTTCCTACATGCTGTTGGACGAAGCCTCTGTGACAGGTACGGCGAATATTGTCATGGCTGCTGTCATGGCGCAAGGCACGACCACAATTTATAATGCCGCCTGCGAACCGTATCTGCAGCAACTATGCAAGATGCTGAACCGCATGGGCGCGAAAATCAGCGGAGTAGGAAGTAACCTGTTGACGATAGAAGGCGTAAAAGAACTTCATGGCACTGAACATACGTTGCTGCCGGATATGATTGAAGTAGGTTCGTTTATTGGCATGGCAGCCATTACAAGCTCCGAACTGACCATTAAAAACGTCTCCTGCAAGGACCTCGGAATCATTCCCGAAGCCTTCCGCCGTCTCGGCATAACGGTTGAGGAACGTGGTGACGATTTGTATATCCCTGCGCAGGAGCACTACCAGATAGATTCGTTCCTGGATGGTTCGATTTTGACCGTTGCTGATGCGCCGTGGCCTGGTCTTACGCCGGACTTGTTGTCTGTCATTTTGGTGGTGGCTACACAAGCGCGCGGTTCGGTGCTGATTCATCAGAAGATGTTTGAATCCCGTCTGTTCTTTGTCGATAAACTGATTGATATGGGCGCGCAGATTATTCTTTGCGACCCGCACAGGGCGGTTGTGATTGGTCATGACCACCAGCGGCAGTTAAAGAAGAATCACATGACGTCGCCTGATATTCGTGCCGGAATAGCGATGTTGATTGCAGCGATGTCGGCAGATGGTACGTCGCGAATCGATAACATTGACCAGATTGACCGTGGCTACGAGAACATCGAAGGCCGTCTCAACGCTATCGGCGCCCATATCACCCGCGAGGAATAATGACAATCCGCGTAGCATGATTTTTTCTCAATCGCCATTATTAAGAATGTTACCTCCAGCCTTCCGGTTACGGCAACGAGACGGCAACGGGACGACAACGAGACGGCAACGACAGCGAATTGTGAGCCAATTGAGGTACAATAGTTATATAATTCAAAAAGTAAGTTATTATGGCACAGGCAAAGCCGGATAATATCCTTAAGAATTTGAGAGGAAAATTGTCCAAAGATAGTGACAACTATTTCACTACTCGTTATGGAAAACTGGTGGTGAGCAATTATCCGAGGCATCGTGATCCGAAAAAGATTACGTCTCATCAGCGTGAACTCAGTGCATCTTTTGCGCAGGCTGTGCAGCAGGCAAAAATCGAACTTGCTGACCCACAGAAGCGTGCTGTCTGGCAGCAACGGTTTGAGGAGCAAAAAACCACTTCCGAAAAGCCTTACGTTGTTCTCCGTAACTTTGTTATAGCTTCCCTTACCAAACAAAATTAGGATGGTACAATTTAAATTATGGCAAACGAACCGATTTACCAATTATAATTATGGAAACAATTCTTCAAACAGACTGGTTAACACTTTTAACGAAAGTCGCTTTAGCAATGCTACTGGGCTATCTTATCGGCTTGGAACGTGAATTGCACGGGAAAGTGGTCGGAACGCGCACGATTTCGCTAATCGCCATCGGTAGTGCGCTTTATGTACTGATGTCGCCGTCTATTCTTAACGGAGACAACTCGCGTATAATTGCACAAGTGGTTTCCGGTATCGGTTTTTTAGGTGCCGGAATTATCTTCAAGCACGGCGATACGGTCAAGGGCTTGACAACGGCTGCCACTGTGTGGTGTGCTGCTGCCATTGGCTGTTTGTGTGGTTACGGTATGTATATAGAGGCAATCGTCGGCACAGCCGCAGTAATGGTAATCAACTTGCTATTCAAATACGTCCGTCCTGGCAAAAAAGAACAACAATAAATGCGTAGAACCCACATATTGCAAATAATTATACCGTAACAGGATGAAAAGAATAGGATTTATACTTATTGGGCTATGTGCCGTTTTATCAATGTCGGCGCAGATGGTTGAACCGGTCAAGTGGTCGGGTGAACAGGTCGGGGATAGTGTGCGGCTGACAGCAACCATTGACAAAGGCTGGCACATGACGCTTATCTCGCTGGGTGAGGAGATGATTGGCGAAGAGTTTGAAGACACGTACTTCGTGACGCTTGCAGAGGCCGTGCCGGTAAGGTATAATGCGTGCGACGACCGAATGTGCACTGCACCGGAGATTTGGGAATATAAATCCAACAGCGCCAGCGGTCTAACTTCCAACAGTGATAACGGTCCAACTTCCAGCAGCGAACGCGGTCTCTGGATGATATTCCTCCTGGGCTTACTCGGCGGCTTCATGGCGATATTTACGCCGTGCGTCTGGCCGATTATTCCGATGACGGTAAGTTTCTTCCTAAAGAAAGGCGGCGGCGCAAAAGATGCCATTTTATATGGCTTGAGCATAGTTATTATCTATGTCGGTTTGGGCTTGCTGATTACGGTTATATTCGGCGCTTCGGCACTTAATGCGCTGTCAACCAACGCGATAGTGAATCTGTTCTTCTTTGCGTTATTGGTTGTATTTGCGCTGTCGTTCTTCGGATTGTTCGAAATCACGCTGCCGGACTCCTGGTCCACGGCATTAGACAGCAAAGCCCGTTCTCTTACAGCGCAGCGGTCTCACTTCTCACAGCTTAGCGGTCTCACATCCATTTTCCTCATGGCGTTTACGTTGGTGATTGTGTCGTTCTCATGTACCGGACCGATTATCGGTACACTTCTTGTTGAGGCAGCGGGCAAGTCCTTGTTGGCACCCGCACTTGGTATGTTGGGCTTTGCGATTGCATTGGCTTTGCCGTTTGCATTGTTTGCGATGTTCCCGGAGTGGATGAAGCAGCTGCCCAAATCCGGCGATTGGATGAAGTCTTTCAAAGTCACGTTGGCGTTTATCGAACTGGCGTTGTCGTTGAAGTTCCTTTCTGTAGCGGATATGGCATACGGATGGGGTATTCTGCCTCGCTGGTTGTTCATTGCGCTGTGGATTGTCTGCTTTGCAGGCTTGGGTATCTATCTTATCCGCAAGAGTTGGGTGGGGAAGAGCCTTGCTATTGTTTCATTTGCCTTTGCGGCGTACCTTGTTCCGGGACTTTGGGGCGCGCCCGTCAAAGCCATTGCCGCCTTTGCTCCGCCTATGCCTGTTGAAGAGCGCGAAGTGTTTGCAGATTATGAAGAAGGATTGGCATTCGCAAAACAAGCAAATAAGCCCGTATTGCTTGATTTTACAGGCTATGGCTGCGTGAACTGCCGTAAGATGGAGGCGTATGTCATTTCCAACGACTCTGTGCAGAAACGCCTGCAGAATTATGTGCTGATTACGCTTTATGTGGATGACAAACAAGACAAAGATGCCGACGGCGAAAGTGAAGGCAACGAGAATAGCCGCCTGCAGCGCGAAGTCTATGGCTCCAATGCCCAGCCGTATTATATCCAGTTGTCCCCGCAAGGCGAGAAAATCAGCGAACCATATGCGTTCTCCATTGATGTGGACGACTTCCTTGAATGGCTGAAATACTAAAGTTGATAATATGAATAATTACGAAATCATATCCGAAAGGCAGGAGAAAGTGCTGCGCTATCTGACGGAGCATAACATCTCTTTTACCACCTACAATCATCCCGAAGGCAGGACGATTGAGGAGGCGAAGCGTTGGTGGCATGACGACGGAAGCATCCATTGCAAGAACATCTTTATGCGCAATCACAAGGGCGACCAGCACTATCTTATCTGTTTTCCGTGTGATGACGATTTGGCAATACACGATATTGAGCATTGGCTGAAAGAGGTGTTAGTGTCGCAGGGGCGGAAAGCACCGGGGAAATTGTCATTCGCTTCGCCCGAACGGATGATGCGCTATTTGGGTTTGGAACCGGGTAGTGTCAGTCCTTTTGGGCTGATTAATGATTCGGAGCACCACGTGATACTTTTCCTTGACAGCCGTTTGAAGGATGCAGCGTGGCTTAGTTTCCATCCGAACGATTGTCGTGGCACAGTCGTTATCAGTCAGGACGCTTTCCGTCAATTCCTATGTGCCGTCGGCAATACGGTGGAATACATTAAAACGGTTTAACCATTGCAGCTGATATACAATTAATATTAACCTTTTAAATAACTATCTTATGGCAAAGTACATTTGTGATGTTTGTGGGTATGAATATGACCCCGTCGTAGGCGATCCGGATAATGGCATCGCAGCCGGAACGGCTTTTGAAGACCTCCCTGAAGATTGGACTTGCCCGCTTTGCGGAGTGGGAAAAGACCAATTCTCACAGGAATAAATTATTTCAGCTTGTGAATTAGTGTCAGACCGTCGCGGAGCGGAAGAATAACCTGTTCAACAAATTCATTGGCAGCAACGGCATCATTAAATGCCCGCAAACCGAGTGTCTGTTTGTCGCGGTCATAATCGGAATCGATAATATGGCCGTCCCACAAGGTGTTATCTGCCAGAATCCAACCGTCCGGACACACAAGCGGAAGAACCAGATTCCAATAGTCTGTGTATTCACGCTTGTCAGCATCAATGAAGACAAGGTCATAGAACGCTTCGCTGTTGGAAGTTGGACCGCTGGCGCTGTTGGAAGCGAGCCATTGTTTGGCATCTGATATAATAAGGTGTATTTTTTCACCCAACGGAGACAGCGCAAGATTCTGCCGGATGGTGTCTTCCAATTCATCATTATGCTCAATGGTAATCAGTTCGCCGTCAGCGGTCAGTCCTTCCGCCAGACACAGGGCAGAATAACCGGTAAATGTACCGAGTTCAAGAATCCGTTTGGGTTTAATCATTTTGCTCAAAAACGACAATACACGCCCTTGCACCTGTCCTGATAGCATATGCGGATTTAGTACATTGACATTTGTCATGCGGGTAATTTGCGCCAAAGCCTCGTTTTCCGGCGAAGAATGCTGCTCAATATACTCTTCAAGTGACATATTTCCACAAATTTGCTTGCAAAAGTACTAAAAAACTTGCATATATGCAAAAAAAGTAGTACTTTTGCACACTTTTTTGTAAAAAACTGTAAATGAAGATAGATATGATAGACAAAATTGACGAATTGGACCGTAATATTTTGCGCATTATCACGCAGAACGCACGTGCTCCGTTCAAAGATGTGGCAGAAGAATGCGGCGTCAGCCGTGCTGCAGTTCACCAGCGTGTCCAGAAGATGTTTGACAATGGCGTTATTCTCGGGTCGGGTTATCAAGTGAACCCGAAAATGCTGGGCTACAATTTGTGCGTGTATATAGGTTTGACGTTGGATAAGGGCTCTTTGTACAAGGCCGTTAGTGCTGAATTGGAAAAGATACCGGAGGTTGTTGAGACGCACTTTACATTGGGCGCTTATGCAATGATGGTGAAGCTGTATGCCAAAGATGACAGGGATTTGATGCATTTGCTCAATGACCTTATCCAGGAAATTCCGGGCGTGGCAAATACGGAAACGCTCACTTGTCTGGACCAAAGAATAAATCGTACTTTACCGGTTGAATAATATGGAACGCGTTATTTCAGGAATTCGCCCGACGGGCAATTTGCACCTTGGTAATTATTTTGGTGCTGTCAAAAGTTTCGTGCAGATGCAGCATGAATACGATAGTATGTTCTTTATCGCGGATTGGCACTCGCTGACGACACATCCGACGCCGGAAGACATCCGTCGGAGTGCACGAACCATTTTGAGCGAGTATCTGGCTTGCGGTATTGACCCGGAGAAGGCACCTATTTATATCCAAAGTGATGTGAAGGAAGTCTTGGAACTGTATCTGTATCTCAATATGAACGCCTATTTGGGCGAATTGGAGCGCGTTACTTCATTCAAGGACAAAGTGCGCGCGCAGCCGGAGAATGTAAATGCCGGATTACTGACTTATCCCTGTCTGATGGCGGCTGATATATTGATGCACAAGGCGGATAAAGTGCCTGTCGGCAAGGACCAGGAGCAAAATATGGAAATGGCACGGCTGTTTGCCCGTCGTTTCAACCGCATTTATAATGTGGAGTATTTCAAGGAACCGGAGTCATATCACTTCAACAAACATGCCGTTAAAGTGCCCGGATTGAACGGAACCGGTAAAATGGGCAAGAGTGAAGGGAATGCCGTTTATCTTTGTGACGACGAGGCAACAATCAAGAAAAAAGTGATGCGTGCCGTAACAGATGCCGGACCGGAGCGGTTGAATCAGGAAAAGCCCGAACCGATTGCCAATCTGTTCACATTGCTTGAGTTGGTTTCCACGCAGGAAACATACGACTTCTTCAATGAAGCCTACAACAATATGACCATTCGCTACGGCGATTTGAAGAAACAGCTTGCTGCGGACATAAATGCTTTCTGTGCACCGATTCGCGAGAAAATTCTGGAGTATCAGGCCAATCCGAAACTGTTGGACGAAATCGCGGCAGCAGGAGCGGCAAAGGCTTCCGCGCGTGCAGCGCAGACGATAAAAGAAGTGCGTGAAATTATTGGTTTTAGAGTGTGAGAGCAAGACATTTCATATTACTCCTGATAGTGTTGACGGGAACAGCTTTAATGGCTTTCACGCCTGATTCCTATATTGATGATGTATATTATTGGGAGTCTGACGAACCGCTGCCTTTGCCGACGGTCAACCGACAGTCAACCGACGGTGAACCGAATCGTAACCCTGAGGGAAACGCAGTTCAAATATACTATCTTGAAGATTCTATAACGCAGC
Organism: Paludibacteraceae bacterium; assembly: GCA_905233415.1. Classification (GTDB taxonomy): domain Bacteria; phylum Bacteroidota; class Bacteroidia; order Bacteroidales; family Paludibacteraceae; genus Colicola. Next base: position 13,614 of record CAJOEX010000009.1, on the reverse strand, counting down.
ATAGCGACACCGTTATTAAAGCCGTAATCCGTAGATGAAACGTCTGGTTTACATAGTATGTGCGCTCTTGTTTGTTGGCACTCTTGCCGCACAAGACCAGCAGATTCTTTCCCAAACGGAATTGTTGGGTACGGCACGCTATGTCGGTATGGCAGGTGCGATGACGGCTGTCGGCGGAGACCCGTCTGCCGTCAAGGACAATCCGGCAGGTTTGGGTGTGTACCGGCGTTTGGAGGTAATGTTGACATTGGAAGAGAAACTGGACAAAGTGCATCAGTACGGAGCAAGCACAAACGTAATCGGTAGAAATGCTTTTATGGCGACACAGGCTTCGTTTGTATTCTCCATGGTGGACAATGACCGTTCTCGCGGTTTGATTGCCAATAACTTTATGCTTTCATACCATCGCCTGAAGAATTATCAACGTGAATATTCTGCCGGATATAGAGACGATATCTTTTCGCTGTCGGATGTGATTGCGCAGAAGACCAATGGTTTGACGGCAAGCGATTTACAACCTGAAGACCGCTGGGAAAATACAGAAATAGCTTGGTTAAGTTGTCAGGGATATGATACGTACCTGATTGACCCTGATCCGAAAGATCCTGTACTTTGGACTTCCAAATTGCGTGCTGGTGATTTGGTGAATACCCATATGCATATTACGGAAACCGGTAATATCAATCAGTTCTCTTTTGGATGGGGTGGTAATATCTCCAACCGCTATTTTGTTGGTGTGTCGCTGAATATGCTCTCGCTCTATCACAATCAAACGGTGCAATATACCGAGTATTTCCGTGATTCATGCGGCTTGTATAATGATACGTATGTATCATATTCCGGAGTCGGCGTAAATGCTGAAGTAGGTTTTATTGCTCATCCTGTGCGTTGGTTGCGATTAGGTGTTTCGTTGACGACTCCGTCTTACACATCCATTACTTTGACCAGTTATGGTGATTTAATGGGTATTGTACCTGTCAAAGACTCTCTTGGCGTTTATCGCACTACTAATATAACATCCCCGACGCCGCAGAGTAGAGTGACAGACAAATCCATCAGATTGCCGCTCCGTGTTTCTGCAGGTGCTGCTTTCCAACTGAAGAACTATGGCTTGTTGTCGCTTCAATACGACATGGCGTATGATAAAAATATCTATATGACGCATGCGTTTCGGGCTGGTTTGGAGGGTGTGATTGTAAATCGTTTCTTCCTGAATGCCGGTTATGCGTTTGAAGGAACATTTAAGCAACCGAAAGCCCAGTGTTTGCCGTACAATACTATACGAACGGATGCTTATTCACAATTCTCCAATCATTCGCACTATATAACCGCCGGATTTGGTTATCGCTCTACACACTTTTCCATTCACGGCGCTTATCGTTTGCGGATGCAGCAGTTTGATACTTTTGCACATGAATTGGCTACACCATACGACTTGCGTGCGATGACGCATAGTATAGTCATTTCTATCGGTTTCCATACCAGATAGAAAATGTGCTGATAAAATGCCTTGGCGCTGAAACAAGAGACCGGAAAACTCAACAAAATTATTAAAACGAGGTAAATGCCCTGTCAATGGCGCGCCGAAAACTCTCCGCCGTGACCGCGAAAGCGTAGCGATGAGTTCGGATTACAAAGATTTGGTAAACCTCAAATCCTGTCTATAGGAGTTTTCTCGCGTAAAGTTTCAGCGCTTTTTTGTGTCCGTCAGTCGCCTTTCGGTATACTGTATTCACAGCCGCAATATTGCTGATTATAGAATCCATACTGCCTGAGCAATTCATTCCGCCGCTCCTGCAGTCCGTCTTTACGCCAGTTCTGTGCCCAGAATTGCACATTTCCGACTTGTTCTGCTGCCCATTGACCGGCAACATTTATTTGCTCCAGATTCTTCCAGCGCGATGAAGCCAATGTGGTTGCGAACCATGAAATATCAAGTTCTTTTGCTTTTTTTGCCGTTGCAAGCAAACGATGCTTGAAACACAACTCACATCGTTTGCCGCGTTCAGGCTCTTCTTCCATGCCTTGCACCTGACATTTCCACGAATCGTGGTTATAGTCATCATCAATCCAGTGGATGCCCAAACTGTCTGCGTGCCGCTGGCTCTCGTTCTTGCGAATCAAATACTCTGCTTCTGGAAAAATATTCGGATTATAATAATAAATAACAGGTGTAATGTTGTGCGCCAGTAACCACTCTACAATGGCGGATGAACATGGCGCACAACAAGCATGAAGCATTACGCGTTCCAATCCTTCCGGAACGAGGATACTTTCTTTTTTACTCATTATTTCAGCACTTCCAACGCAGCGCGTACGCGACGAAGTGTCTCTTCTTTACCGAGGATATCAGTAATTGCCCAGATATGCGGACCGCGGGCTGCACCAACAAGGCAGATTCGGAAAGCGTTCATCACAATGCCTACGCCGTATTCTTTCTCCGCAATCCACGGCATAACAAGGCCATCTAAAGCCTCTGCCGACCAATCGTTTTGTGCTTCAAGCAAAGCAATCAATTCGCGCATATGACGCGGACTGTCTTCTTTCCAGCGTTTGGCTACTGATTTCTCGTCAAACTCGGTTGGCGCGACGAAGAAGAAATTGGTCTGTTCCCATAATTCGGGTACAAAATTCACGCGGTCTTTTGTCAGTCCAATAACCTTTGCCACAACTGCTTTGTCGGCATTTACGCCGTGTTGTGCCAAGACAGGCATAAACAAATCTGCCAGTTCTTCGTTCGACTTTAGTTGCAAATACTGGTGGTTGAACCATTTGCCTTTCTCGTAGTCGAATTTTGCGCCGGATTTGCTGACGCGGTCAAGACTGAACTGCGCAATCAGTTCGTTCATGCTGAACATTTCCTGGTCGCCGGTGTTATGCCAGCCAAGCAACGCAAGGAAGTTGATAACTGCTTCGGGAAAATATCCTGATTCGCGGTAACCGGACGAAACAGTGCCGTCTTTTTCATTATGAAACTCCAACGGGAAGACAGGAAAACCGAGTCTGTCACCGTCACGTTTGCTCAGTTTGCCGTTTCCGTCCGGCTTCAGCAATAAAGGCAGATGCGCAAATTGCGGCATCGTATCCTGCCATCCGAAAGCGCGGTATAACAGCACGTGGAGTGGAGCAGACGGTAACCATTCTTCACCACGGATGACGTGCGTGATTTCCATTAAATGGTCATCCACAATGTTTGCAAGATGATATGTCGGCAGGTCGTCTGCAGATTTGTACAGCACCTTGTCGTCCAAAATATTGCTGTTGATGGTTACATCTCCGCGGATAAGGTCATGAACAGTCACGTCCTCGTTTGGTTCTACCAGAAAACGCACTACATATTTCTCACCATTGGCAATTCTGCGCTTGGCTTCGTCCAAGCCAAGCGTTAGCGAGTTTGTCATTTCGCCTCGCGTGCGTGCGTCGTATTGGAAATTCGGTACTTCTTTGCGTTTGGCTTCCAATTCTTCGGGCGTGTCAAACGCATAGTAAGCGTGTCCGGAGTCCAACAACTGTTGTACGTATTTGTGATAAATCTCGCGGCGTTCCGATTGGCGATACGGTCCGTGATTGCCTTTGCCGTTTGGTGCGTCAAGGCAAATCCCTTCATCGATTTTTATGCCGAGCCAATCCAGTGCCTCAATGATATATTCCTCTGCTCCGGGTACAAATCGGGTAGAGTCGGTATCTTCTATACGAAGCAACATATCGCCACCGTGCTGGCGGGCAAAAAGGTAATTATACAAGGCGGTTCTAACACCACCGATATGTAACGCACCTGTCGGAGACGGCGCAAAACGAACACGGACTCTCATTATTTCTTAAATTAATCTACTTTCCAACCGTCTTTTCTGGTATATGTGAAAGATACGTTCCCTTCATGGGTTTCACCTTCCTCAAGGCCTTCATAGATACGACCAACGGCAGTCACTTTAGCCAGTTTTTGAATTGCCACACCTTCTGCATAAGCCTCTTTCTTATTGCCGGTTACTTCCAAATCGTATATTTTGGTTATTTTGATAACAGCAGCCAGCAGAACAACTTCTTCAAAATGCTCGTTTTGCTTGGCAATCTCGTACAAGGTCGGTTCGTCGTGCTCAACAAGTTGGAGACCGCCGACTGCCTTGCAAATTTCATCTTCCTCTTCCCTAACAGGTGCAGGAGCAGGTGCTGCTTGTCTCTGTGTAAGTGCGGCATACTGTTTAGCACGTGCATCGCGTTCACGTTTTGCTTCACGAGCACGGATAAGATCCCATTTGGTTATATTGCCGGCCAAAGCACAAACGGTATGATTCGGATTCATTGTCGAAGAAGGCTTAACGTATGCAACGTCATCAATATAAACGCCATTGTGATGGTCAATGATATAAACGAAACTGTTCTCGCCGATAGTAACAAGATAAGCATCTTGCATTCTCGGCAAACGGAGAACGGACAAGTTCTCAACCATTTCGAAGGTCAGTTCCATTCCGCGAGTGAACGGATTATAGTCCAGTATGCTGGCACCATAATATGCCATTGAATCCAATAATGAAAGGGCGCATGTCATGTTCGCATCCAGGAGGCTCTGATTCGGAGTGCGTCCGGCTTGAAGGCCCGCATAGAAATTCTTTAATGCCGAAACGATTTCTTGCGGAACTTCGGAATCTACAGACGGAACGCCCCACATATCTTGGTCTAAAGCCGGCACAAGGAATGCTTTAGCTTCTTCTTCGTTAATCAAATCTTCGGGATACCGTTTCTTTACATCCTGATTTACAATCAGTTTTTGTCCTTGCGGAGTCAGTTCTACGGTTACCCAGTACGTTGAGCCGTGTTTAGTAACAATTTCGTCACACTTCAGCGTGATAAGGTTATTGGCAACCAGTTTATAGAGGTTCAAACGCTCCTGATAGCTGTTGCACTCATAGTAGCCCACTTTCAGATTGGTAACAATGATGTTTCCATTGTCTTTTTTGAGGTCCTTGCGGAGCAGTCTCTTTGCCCAGAAATTGAACAACTTCTTGGGAGCTTCTTCCTTAGGTTGTTCTACTTGTCCGTCAGGAGGAGTGGAACGATAACTTTTGGTAACTGTTGAACCGTCTTTGTAAACGATGGTTTCAGAACGATTCTCACTGGCAACGCGCTTGCAGGCGGAAAACATTCCGGCTGAGAGCATTACGCACAATACGTAGATAACTGTTTTTTTCATAACCCTTGTGAATTTTTATTATTTTAATTACTCTTTTTCCGAAAACTTTTTCCGAAAAACGTTGCAAAGATACAATTTATTTTTAGACTATGCAAATATTTCAGCATAATTAGTGATATTTGCGGCAAAATATGACAAAATGGCAGAATTACATAGCGTTTGGCAGAAATAATGCCTTGTTTTGGCAGCAAAATCCCTTTGGCACAACATTTGACCAATAGAAGTGAAATTAGGTTTGTCATAGGTTAGCAGATGGGCAGTAACTAACTAATATCTAACCAATCACTAACTATTGGCAGGCAAAAAACAGCAAAACGAATATTAACATTTAAAAACATACAACTATGAGTAAGATTATTGGAATTGACTTGGGAACTACTAACTCCTGCGTCGCAGTTATGGAAGGCAATGAGCCTATCGTTATTACGAACTCCGAAGGTAAGCGTACCACTCCGTCTGTAGTAGGTTTCATTGATGGTGGCGAGCGCAAAGTGGGTGACCCCGCCAAGCGTCAAGCTATCACGAACCCGACTAAGACCGTGAACTCTATCAAACGTTTCATGGGTGAAACATACGACCGTCTTGCAAACGAAATCGCACGCGTTCCTTATAAAGTAGTTAAGGGCGACAACAATACTCCCCGTGTGGATATTGACGGACGTCTTTACACGCCGCAAGAAATCAGTGCGATTATTCTGCAAAAGATGAAAAAGACCGCTGAAGACTATCTTGGCACAGAGGTAACGGATGCCGTTATTACTGTTCCTGCATACTTCAACGACAGCCAGCGTCAGGCAACGAAAGAAGCCGGCGAAATTGCAGGTTTGAACGTACGTCGTATCGTGAACGAGCCTACAGCTGCAGCCCTTGCATACGGCTTGGATAAGTCCAACAAGGACATGAAGATTGTCGTATTCGACTGCGGTGGTGGTACACACGATGTATCTGTTCTGGAACTCGGTGACGGCGTGTTCGAAGTAAAAGCTACCGACGGTGACACGCACCTTGGCGGTGATGATTTCGACCATCGTATCATTGAGTGGCTCGTACAAGAGTTCAAGAACGAGAACGGCGGTGCCGATTTGAGTAAAGACCCGATGGCTATGCAACGTCTGAAAGAGGCTGCAGAGAAGGCAAAAATCGAGCTGTCCAACACGACATCAACCGAAATCAACCTGCCGTATATCATGCCTGTAAACGGCGTTCCGGCACACTTGGTTAAGACTTTGACACGTGCTAAATTCGAGCAACTGATTGATGACCTGATTCAACGTACGATTGCCCCGTGCCGCACGGCTTTGCAGAATGCAGGCTTGAGCACAAGCGATATTGACGAGATTATCCTCGTAGGCGGTTCAACCCGTATTCCAGCCATCCAACAGGCGGTAGAGAAGTTCTTTGGCAAAGTGCCCAACAAGGGCGTCAACCCCGATGAAGTGGTTGCAGTCGGTGCAGCTATTCAAGGCGGCGTATTGACGGGTGAAGTAAAGGATGTATTGCTCCTCGATGTTACTCCGTTGAGCCTGGGTATTGAGACTATGGGCGGTGTGATGACCCGCATGATTGAGGCGAACACCACTATCCCGACCAAGAAACAGGAAGTCTTCACGACTGCTGTGGACAACCAACCTTCTGTAGAGATTAAAGTCCTGCAAGGTGAGCGTCCGATGGCGGCACAGAACAAGCAAATCGGTATCTTCCACCTCGACGGCATTATGCCGGCAAGACGTGGCGAACCGCAAATCGAAGTGACCTTTGATATAGACGCGAACGGTATTCTGAACGTTACCGCGAAGGATAAAGCAACCGGTAAGGAACAGAAGATTCGTATCGAGGCTTCCAGCGGTCTGTCCGATGACGAAATCAAACGTATGAAAGCCGAGGCGGAAGCCAATGCAGAAGCCGATAAGAAGGCGAAAGAGACAGCCGACAAACTGAACAAAGCGGATGCTACTATCTTCCAGACAGAGAAGCAGTTAGCCGAACTCGGCGATAAGATTCCTGCCGACAAGAAAGCTCCGATTGAGGCTGCACTCAAGAACCTCAAAGAGGCTTACGAGAAGAAGGATGCCGATGCATGCGAGCGTTACAATAACGAGCTTATGACAGCTTTCCAAGCTGCATCGCAAGAGATGTACAATGCTGCTAACGCACAGGGCGGCGCACAAGCCGGTCCGCAACAAGGTCCGACCAACAATGGCAACGCTGACAACTCTTCCGCTGAGGACGTTGACTTCGAGGAAGTGAAGTAAAAATCTTTCCATTAAAACAACCATCTGCATGGCGGGTGGTTGTTTTTTGGTTTATATAAATAGCATACTATGACTATAAATGACTACATTAACGCCAACCGCTCACGCTTTATGGAAGAGTGGGCGAGTTTGATTCGTATTCCGTCTGTCAGTTGCCAGCCAGAGCATAAACCTGATATGCAGCGTTGTGCTGAACGTTGGCGCGATTTATTGCTTTCGTCCGGAGCCACCCATGCGGAGGTAATGCCTTCAAAGGGCAATCCTTTTGTTTATGCCGAGTATGCCCCCAAATGCGTAAATGAACAAATGACCACGGTCTTGGTCTATGCCCATTACGACGTAATGCCGGTGGAGCCGCTGGAGCAATGGCATTCTGACCCGTGGGAACCGACTATGCGTGACGGTCGTTTGTATGCCCGCGGAGCAGATGACGACAAAGGTCAGGCAATGATTCAAGCCAAGGCGTTTGAGTACATGGTTCGCGAGATTTGGTCCAAACAAGGCGGAAATATCAAGGTCAAGTTCATCTTTGAGGGTGAGGAAGAAATCGGAAGCCCATCTTTGGAAGCCTTTATTGAGGAGCATAAGGATTTGCTCCAATGTGATGTCATTTTAGTCAGTGACACGTCCATGATTGGCAAGGAAACGCCTTCTATCACGACAGGTTTGCGTGGTTTGGCATATTGGCAGATTGAAGTGGACGGGCCCAACCGTGATTTGCATAGCGGACACTTTGGCGGAGCAGTCAAGAATCCGATAAATGCCTTGTGCGAAATGCTGGCGCAAGTCGTTGATAAACATGGAAAAATCACTATCCCGCATTTCTATGATGATGTGCTCCCGATTCCTAATGAGGAACGACGAATGATAGCCCAAATACCTTTCTCGGAGGAGATATACAAGGCTGCAATTGATATAGATGACACTTTTGGAGAGGATGGTTATAGCACTTTGGAGCGTAATTCCTGCCGCCCCTCATTTGATATTTGCGGTATTTGGGGCGGCTATACAGGCGAAGGCAGTAAAACAGTTCTTCCGTCCAAAGCTTTTGCGAAAGTCAGCTGCCGGCTCGTGGCGAATCAGGACCACGAACATATTAGTCGTGCATTTGCAGACTATATGCAGCAACTCGCTCCAATCGGTGTGCGTGTCAAGGTAACGCCAATGCATGGCGGACAAGGCTATGTCTGCCCAATTGACATGCCAGCCTATAAAGCGGCGGAAAAAGGCTTTGAAGCCGCATTTGGCAAGCGGCCGTTGGCAGCAAGACGTGGTGGCAGTATTCCTATTATTGCAGATTTTGAGCGTGTGCTGGGTGTAAAGACGATTCTTATGGGCTTTGGTTTGGAACAGAACGCCATTCATTCACCCAATGAGTCAATGGATCTTGAAGTCTGGGAAAAAGGTATTGTTGCTGTCACAGAATTTTACAGGCATCTGGCTTAAATCCCATTTATTGGAAATGCGTTAAAGAAAATAACCACCTGTTTCAGATGGTTATTTTTTGTTCAGTGTCGGGAAGACAGGATTCGAACCTGCGACCTCCTGCTCCCAAAGCAGGCATTCCACCGGGCTGAACTACTTCCCGTCGTCGGAAATGGCTCGCCTAAAGACTTTCGACTCCGTCGAAATTGGGCGGCTCGCATTTCCTCCTCTTCGGTCCACAAACACTTCGTTGGTTTGCGTCCCGATTGATTGAGCGTGCAAAGGTACAACAAATATTTGATACCCGCAAATTTTTTATTACTTTTCTGCAATTTATGCTATTATTTGAACTAAAAATTTACCCGAATAATGATAAATCGGCAGTATTGCACTATGAACAATCTCTTTCCAAAAGCGAACAAAAAGACGGACTGGCAATCCGTAAACAGATGTATCATCCGAAAATTACTGCTTCTGTCAATCTCCGTTATACATATCTTGCGGCTTCATTTGGCCCCAAGTTTTGTATATGGGCAAGGAGTCGTTGGCAATTGTGGCATCAAGAATAAAAGGCTCTCCTTTTATGATATTCCGCTCCAGAAAACCCTTTTCTTCTGGCCACAAGCGGTTCATATAACTTGCCACTTCATGCGCACGGTCTTTTACGCGATAAATATTGTAATTACCGCCTTGCCGCTTTAGTTTTGAAACCAAATAATTACTTCCCCACATTCCTTTTCCCGCAAAGCTGAGATTCCGATATGCCACGGCGTTATCCTTCAGCCCGTGAAAGAATAGAATAGGGCAGGGCAGCGCTGCAAACTTCGGCGCTCCGTGCAAACTGATAATTGCGCCGGCAAAACTCATCACTCCCTTTAACTGGAAATCAGCCGGTGCTCCTTCCGTCTTGCCGTTTGCAATAGCATGAGCGCAAGCCAATGAAATAATCGCGCCTGCCGAATTACCGGAAGCCACGATATTATTCACATCAATCCCTAATTCCGGGTGTGCATGCAAATAAGAAACAGCCGAGAATACATCTTCTATGCCCATTTGTTGCGAAGCATAGAACTGAGTAACCGACTTTGCCAAACCTGCCAGCCCCTTGCCCATCTTATAGCCTTTCATGCCCAACCGATAGTCAATTGACACCACGTTATAGCCGTCCTCATTAAGCGTATTAAACCACTGGAGCAAATACTCCGAATCGCGTGTTCCCGACTTGAATCCTCCTCCGAACAGATGCAATATCGTCGGTTTTTTCACTTCCAGACTATCCTTCTGCGCATTTCCGTCCTGCATCTCCACCTTCGCCCGATGAATATCCAGATACAGCATATTGGTATCTTTCTCGGCATACAAATACGTCTCCTTCGCTTGAACACTAAGTCCGGCAAAGAACAATATAACAAATAATACGATGTGCTTCTTCATATAGTCGGCTTGAATTTATCTTGCGTTTGCGCCTTGGATAGTGAATAGTTTATCTCCCAATAGGATATATACCTGACCGTTAATCAGCACTTTTCGGGCTGTCAGTTGTTGGGCGTTAGTGGTTGGAGCAATGTCCGCAGGCGATTTCTTGACCACTTCCAATCGCGTATAATTGTACTTATATACTTCCGCCATAAGTGTTCCATCAGCAGCGATGAAACGAATAGAATCACCCTCAAACTCCACGCGGAGCAACTCAGACACTTGATACTCGATGTCTTCTCCGGCTATAGGTTCCAGACGGACAACTTTATCTGTTTGCGCAAACGTAAAGCGTAGCGCAAAGAAGCACAAAGCAAAGACTAAAAGGATTCTTTTCATATAGCAACCTAATTGTTAAGATTGGTAAGTTCTTGCATCATATACAGGTAGAATGCTTGACCGGCCGTTAAATGGCCACCATAGTTGTCCATCGTCAATGTTACTTTTGATGCGCCGTTTTCAATAAAGAACTCATACAGCTTGGCCGTATTCTCAGGAGGCACGATATCGTCATTGAGTGAGTGGAACAGCAGCATTTCTGTCTCGGCATCAGGGGTCCAACCTTGTGTGAGGTTGTTTTTCTGAACATATTGCAACACGTGCTGTACTTCCGCACTTGTGCTATCCATATAGGCGGGTTGAATAACGTATTTGAGACTGTCATGACCAATGAACGGAGTCAACTCAGCGGTTGAAAAACGCTTGGAGATGATCCAACTCCTCACGTTAGACGCTAATGGTTCTTGGAAGATGTCTTTGTAGTCTAAGTTGAGGGACTCCAACTCATTGGTCGTTATGACATTCATCGGCAGTACAATCGGTTGGGCGATTTTCTCCCATTTGAGGAACATCTTATAGGTCAGAGCCAAATCATAAGGGCCTGCTCCTGCGAAAGACTTGAGGAAATGTACGCGACCTTTGTACTCCGTCTGCGACAGTTTGATGGCTGCTACCGTTGTCTGACCTCCTTGTGAATAACCGTAGTTAATGATGGTGTCGGAGAGTGTGTAACCCTGTGCTGCAAGCCAGTCGCGGGCAGCCAGCAACGCATCTATAGACGCACGCTCATTGGCCTCTCCGTAGCAATAGGCCTGATTGCGGTCACCGGTCAGCCCGAAGCCCTCGTGGTCGGCAGACACTACGGCATAGCCATACGTGATAGCCACCCCTTGTAAATCGCCGATGGTGGCAGAAGGACATTCATCGGAACGGGATATGGTGTAGTGATTGAACATTGCCATCCTGCCAATATGTTTTGTTGCAACCTGCTCATCCGTTAATGCCAGTTCTGCAGACATCCAAATTGGTTTGCCCGAATAATCCTTTGTCGGGTAATGGAAAATGTACGAATTGCATGAAAAAGGAGGAAGAGAACGGGTTCTCTTTTCCATCTTCACCACCTGCGCACGCATGTCCGGTTCGACAAATGTGATACTGTCAGGGTCTTCCACCAAGGGATAACCATTCTTCCAGACATAGGTCTGCGCGCTGACAACTGTCAACTGGTAACTGATAGCTAAAAGCAATACTGTAAAAACGCAGTGTTTCATGTATGACGATTGAATAATTATTATTTTCTGCAATTTAATGCCATTCCTTGAGTATTTTGTAACAATAAATACCTGTACTTTTCAGGATAGCATTAAAAGTGTATCACAAGCGAGTCCTTGCTGCGGAGAAAAGCATTTCTATTCTCCGTAAATTTACGGCAAAAGTAGTGCTTTTTTATGGATTGTGCAAAATATTTGTTACTTTTCTGCAAATTAATGCGATTTCTTGAGTTTTTTCGGTACGATGACGGTAGGATGACAGTAGCGTCAAAATACAAAATTCAAGCCATCCAAAACCGATAGCCGTAAACAGGACCACCACGCGAGCACTTGTGGCTTTCGAAAAGCCTTGTAAATGCTAACATTAACCTTTAGCCATTATTTCCCCGTAGCATTTGGGGACTTACACGGGCTTTCGTGCGGCTTTCGTGTTTGGCGATTTTTCTACCTTTAGATGGCTTATGCAATTGTTCCACGTCCGAAGGATGACAGAAGGATCACCGAAGGATGACCGCGTGGAACAATTTGCATTTTTTTGCCATTTTTCTATATTCAGTATTTTAAGATTCGACACACCAAAATCGTATCTACAAAGAGTTTAAGAATTAGCATATCTCAAGCCACTCTCGAGCCACTCTTGGACTATTCTTACAAATGTACTATTATTAAGATTTGGCAACTTTCGGGCATCAGTTTTGGGTTCTCGAAAATTGTTATATAAATATAGCCGTCGAGTGAAACGAGACACCATATTGAAAAGGGGGAGAAAAATCAAAAATAAAGACCTGAAGCAAAGCGAGGACAGTATTAAAAATGTCCAAATTCAATTTCTTAACCACAAGGGTACGATTATCTGAACGCAATGGACAAAGTGGGCGTGGGGACGTGACTACGTGCTCACGTGATTAGGTGATCACGCCGTCGGAAGCGGCTTGCAACATGTCGAAAAACCTCGTTCTTCGAGGGAGTTGCCGCACTTCCTCAGGGTTCTATGTGTTGCGGGCAACACTCGAAGTGCCATCCGAGGCACTTCTTCACCCGCAAAAATTAAAAATGTTTTGGGGACCCCAATGAAAGAAAAGTCAGATGCTATCTAACAAAATGGAGGAAGGCAACCGGAGATTATCCGATATCGTTTCCCTGCTATATCCGAACAATATAATTTGGCTCCCGTCGGAAATGATATTCTAATCCACAATCTTGCTGACGCAGAACAATCACAAGTACAAGCATCTTTTATTAGATGCCGTCATGCGAGCGAATATGAATACCATGAACTTAAACCTCTGACAGTAGCACCGCTGGCGGAACAAATTGAAGCGTTTGTCAATCCCCCTATAGTTGAAGATTATTTGGAAGAAGAGCTGCCTCTACCGGGTAATGCCGAAGAATTTAAATTCTTAAAGCGCGAACAAATAGGATTCTCTATCTACGGCAAAATAGCAGCCAGTTATCGTTTACCTGAAGAAAAAGACTTTGCGGACAAAAAGTTTTACAGTGAATCGATGCGGTTGATGGATGAGATTCGCGAACGCGTCTTGAAATTGCAGCAATTAGGTATTAATCGTGTTGTTCTGCAAGAGCTATTGAAGTCAGAAGACAAATTGAGCAGACTGGTTATCACTGTAACCATCCATTAAAGTACAGGTGGCTATATAAAGTTAGGGCTGCAACGTTGATGTTGCAGCCCTAATGGTATAGTTGGAGTAGTGGATTATTGATT
>CAJOEX010000008.1 GCA_905233415.1 Paludibacteraceae bacterium | reverse complement strand
TCGATTGATTTTCGCGTGACCGTCGGGCGACTGTCGGGTGACCGTCGGGCGACCGTCGGAATTGACAAGGACTTAAAAATGGTGCAAAGGTACTACAAAAAATCGAAATATGCAAAAAAAGCGGCGCTTTTTTTAATGTTTTAATGATTTAATGTTGTAATGATGAAATTTTTAATGATGGAAGGTATTAATGAGGGAATGATGGAATGTTGGAATGATGGAATGTTGGAAAGATTGACGATTAGACAATTTGCTCACAGGGTTAGCTGCGAGCAAATCGCAACAAAAAAACGGCACCAAGTTGGTGCCAAATTTCGCCACCAGATTGGTGGCAATTTGAATCGTCCAAATCTGAACCAACGTGGTGCAATTGTGTAACTACCGAGATTTCCTCGGGAGTTACCGAGCAAATCTCGGTAACTGTCCCTTGTCAAGCAACTATTTCCGTTTTGGAAATAGTTCAAATTTTACGACGGTTGCAGTTTTTGCAACCGTCGTAAACTAATGCCTGTTGGTTTTATACTTAACTGATTTGGGCGTTTCTAACTATTTCATCATAATGTTTTGCTAAATTATCCGTATAAAATTTACAACGAAAATAAAAGAACGTGTGACCTCTCAGGGTTTCCCGATAAATATTTGTCAATCTTTCTTTTTTGGTCATCAATGTGGAAATCTGGATATTCAAATCCCGTATCCAATCCCTTTTCTTTTGGGACTGTTGCGAGAAATTGTTGTTTTCCTTTATGGTTTTCAGTTCGCTATTGATACGTATAATCTGCTGGGCGACTATGTTAAAATACGAATTGATTGTTTTCTTATAAAGACTATATTGTTGGTTTTTGAGCGCATATTTTATCTCTTTCAGATATCTGTTCATGCAGTCAGACGTGAAACTATGCGTGGAAAGCACATAATTGGAATAGGCCATGCTTAACTGCTCAAAAGAGACGTTTTGAATCTGAGTCAGGACGATATTGGCGTTTGTATCCTGCAAGAAACGTTCAAAATAGGCATTTTCCGCTTCCTGAAACGTCTGATAGCAATTCATCTTGGTTTTGGCATCCACGCCCGCTTCGATCAGGAAAAAGTTCTTAATGGCACTACTCTTAGTATTCAGCCACTGATATCTAATGGATGTATTCTGCAGAAATACTTTCTGCAACAGATTGATATAGTCATACTTCTCCAGCACATCAAAATACTTGCGCCGTTCCTCTTCCGTCAGGTTCTCTTCGGGGATGGACAGAATACGGTGAAACTCCAACAGGTCCTTCGGTTCGCTATATTCTTTCAACCGTGCATCGGGAATGATGACATCGGATATCTCCACCAAAGTCGCCCAATTGTGCTGCTCCTGATTGCGGATTTGTATTTCCACCTGCTTTCCGTCACCTTCGCTCAGGCTGACAAACAAATGGACTGAACGGTAGCCTTCCGGTTGCGGATTCTTGATATAGTCCTTGTTGTCCTTTTCCTGGATGGTGAGTTTCGGGTTCTGTTGCAGTCTTTCTATGATGGCATATACCTGTTCAGTAGTATGGGTAATGCATCGGCAGCCAGCAATATCAATCATCTGGTCCAATGCGGTTGTAGGGAATCGTTTCAGTTTTTCAATAATGGAATTGATGCGTTTGATACGGTACGTAACAATGCATCCGGCATCCACCTGTTTGCTTGTTTCATACAATATCTTGAATACCTTGGCTATCGTATCGCGGTATTCAAGCCGATACTCCTGCAGCATCTGAAGGTCTTCGGTTGCCACATGACCGGTTCCATCTCCATACGCTTCACGAACGCGTTTCCCTAATTTGTGAACAGTATTTCTCCCTAATGCCATATTATTTTTAATGTGTAAAGACGTCGGACATGTTACTTAGCGTTTTGCAGTCTGAAAAACTCTTTTTGCCGTTCAATCTCATGGCGAAGTTCTTCTTGGGTCGGCATATATGTCAAGTATTTAGCAGCATAGAGTTGCTTATTCCCGTTCAAAACGGAATAGTGGGCGACATCCTCATCGGTGTCGGCACAGAGTAAATATGCTTTTGGCGATCAACGAAGGCAAATCCCTTGCCCAACTCCATGAGGAAAGGTATGAGATGGTCAATAATACTCTGCTCCAAATCACTTTCCGTATAGTCTGTGTTGTTTTTGAATCCCAAGAACTCTGCCACTACCGGATTTTTGAGATATTCCAATTTATCCTGTATAGGCGCCGTCAGTTTTTGCATTTCAGTATGCACCGCCTCTTTATCTTGGGAACGCAGCATTCGATGGAAGTATTGGCTGCTTATATTGCGCTGAAGTGTGCGTGTACTCCACATCTCATGTGCTGCTTCCTGCTCATACCACTCGCGTGCTTCCTTACTGTTTTCCTGCAACATAATGCGATAGTGAGTCCAACTAAGTTTGATAGGAGATGCCGCAACTATCGCTTGCATAATGTCGCTTCCTGATTTTCCACTCATTGCGTGGAAAATGTTTGTGAATGTCGCAGCATCAGAAATTCCACTCGTTGCGTGGAAAAACTCCGGCCACTTCAGATAAAAGCCAATAAAATTGTAAAGATTGGTCTTCGTAAAACCATTGCCATAGCGGACGGCTAGTGCTTTTGCCAAATCTTTCACAATCTGTTCGCCGTACTCTGCCCGTTTGTTGTTCAGCACCTCATGTTGTATGCGCATACCCAACAGCCAGTTGCGCTTGATTAGCGCCTCATTTATGGAACGGTACGCTGCAACTTGTGCATGTTCTATAATAGTACAGGCATCCTGATAAAGAAGATTATCAGAATTTGAACTCTCCACCATTGAACTGTGTTTTTGTATCATTTGTTGTTTCATTTCTTGACAAATATTCATTCTTCTCAATCAGCCATTCTCACGCCACTCTGTTAACAAGGTTTTTTATTCTTCAGATGTCACGAAAGCCCTTATTGATTTTGCAGTCGTGCGCGAAAATCGCGCAAAGGTATAAAAAAATATTCATATATGCAAATATATTCTGCATTTTGCATCTATTTTAACCGATAAAAATAAAAAAACAGACCGAACTTCCGTTCAGTCTGTTCCTCTCTTTCTTCTACTTGTCAGGTCCGCGCGGAAGCAGCACAGGGATTATACCAATCCTTGCTCGACCATGGCGTTGGCGACTTTGATGAAGCCGGCAATGTTCGCACCCTTGACGTAGTTGATGTAACCGTCCGGCTCCGTACCGTACTTCAAGCAGGCAGCATGAATGTCCGACATAATCGTGCGGAGACGCTGGTCTACCTCTTCCGCCGTCCATTTGAGACGCATACTGTTCTGGCTCATTTCCAAACCGGAAGTGGCTACTCCACCCGCGTTACTTGCCTTGCCCGGGCTATAGAGAATCTTCGCATTTTGGAATACCGCAATAGCATCCGGTGTAGTCGGCATGTTCGCACCTTCGGTCACGCAGAAGCAACCGTTCTTAATGAGGTCCTCGGCGTCGTGCAGCTCAATCTCGTTCTGCGTGGCGCACGGCATAGCGATATCGCACGGAATACGCCAGGGACGCTCACCCGCGAAATATTCCACATTCGGGAACATTGCTGCATATTCTTTAATACGTCCGCGACGGATGTTCTTGAGCTCGAAGATAGCGTTCAGTTTCTCCTCGGTCAGACCGTCATGGTCATAGATGAAACCGTCGGAATCAGACATCGTAAGTACCTTTGCGCCGAGACGCATCGCTTTCTGTGCGGCATATTGTGCCACGTTTCCTGCACCGGAGATGCAGACGCGTTTGCCGTTGAAGTTCTCTCCACGGGTTGCCAGCATCGCCTCTGCGAAATAGCAAGCGCCGTAACCGGTAGCCTCTGGACGCATCAGCGAACCGCCCCAGTACTGACCTTTTCCTGTCAGCGTGCCGGTGAACTCGTCGCGGAGACGTTTGTACTGACCGAACATAAAGCCGACCTCACGACCGCCGACACCAATGTCACCTGCCGGAACGTCCGTATCAGCACCAATGTGACGGAACAGCTCCGTCATAAAGCTCTGGCAGAAACGCATTACTTCGGCATCACTCTTGCCGCGCGGCGAGAAGTCACTACCGCCTTTCGCACCACCCATCGGCAGCGTGGTGAGGCAGTTCTTGAAGGTCTGCTCGAAAGCAAGGAACTTCATAATACTGAGGTTCACACTTGCGTGGAAACGAATACCGCCTTTATACGGACCAATGGCACTGTTCATCTGCACACGAAAACCGCGGTTGACATGAATCTCGCCGCGGTCATCCGTCCATGGTACACGGAACATTATCACGCGTTCCGGCTCAACCATACGCTCCAAGACCTTCTGCTCCAACAGATAAGGATAAGCCATCACATAAGGTGCAACACTCTCCACAACCTCGTGGACTGCCTGGTGAAACTCGCTCTCACCAGGGTTCTTGCGAACCAACTCCGCCATAAAGGCATCAACAAACTTTTTTGTATCCATAACAGTGTTTTCTATTTTGTCATTTGGAAAAACGCGGCAAAATTACAACAAAGTTTTTGTATATGCAAAAAAAAATAGAAAAACGCAGTAAAAAACCGCGTTTTTCCATTTACTCATTTTTACATTCACTCATTTACTGAGGCATTACAATCTTACCTGAAGTGAGTTTGTTCTTACTCATCTCGAAGAATACGTAGAAGTAAATCTTCGCCGGATCGACTTCGATTACGAGTCCTTCTGTCGGGTCGTCCACAGAGACGAGACGCTCAATGCCGTCAATGCCGACTTCAAGGTTAGCCGCGTTCGGGTCGCAAGTCGGCACATTCTCGAAGAGCAACATGCGTCCGTTCTGGTCATAGAGACCGATTTGAACGTTCTTGCGAATCGTAGCCGCCAAGAATGAGTGCGTGCCTGCAATGTGACGGAAGAGCACATCACGTGCAGTGGGCGTCTCACCGTCGTTGTAAGCAGCCGTCTTGAAGTTAATGGTGTAAATCCGCTCGAAGCCGTTCTGGGCAGTGCAGTAGATGCGAGTCGGGATAGAATCGATAACACCGACAGTTACGCTAACCTCTGCAAGCGGGTCTTCAGCGAGTGCAACTACAGACGGAATCACAGCGCCTTCCGTGAGGAGATACGTATATTCAAATTCCTCGGAATCGAAGTTCTTGAGCAAGGTACTATCGACGTATATCGCCTTCAGCAAGGCATTATCCGGCAAGCTGATACGTTGCGTGAGCGAATAAACAAGGATGTCGCTGTTCTGCGCAGTAACGGTAATGGTAATCAATTCAGAACTTACCTGTTTGAGTTCAACTCGTGCAAGGCTGTCCTTCGGGATTGCAAGAATGTCTCGGGTTTGCGCCAAATCAACAGCTGCAGTTGTTGACGGGTACACAATGAGATAGTTGAGCGAATCCGGATGGAAGCCGGCAACGGTCTTGCCGAAGATTTGCAGGTCTGCCAATCTGGTTTCAGCGTTCTGCTCAACGGTGAATACCAGCTGATACTCGTTGGTGTTGTCGCCGTTACCGGAAGTAACAGTAATGAGCACAGACCAGCCATTCTCCGTCAGTTCAACCACTTGCTGCTCGTTCGCCTTGATATATGCAATTTCCGGCAATGAGTCGGTTCCGTAAGGCAGTACGAAGTGATATTCGAACGAATCCGCACGGAACGCAGGGATTGCCGCACCGTCAATGGTAATCATTACAAGTTGGGCATTATCAGACTTGGCAACCGTGAAGGTCAGTTCGTAAGTATTGACAGAACCGTTTTCAGCCGTAACCGTGATAGTAGCCTTCCAGTTATCCTGTTCGTACTCAATAGCGGCACGTTGTACAGCAGGAATAGCGAGTGTGTAGTTAACAATCGGCATGGTCTGCGTGCCAAACGGCAGCGTGATACGATAGGTGAACTGGTCTTTGTCGAAGTCCTCCAACGGTTTGCCGTTGATGGTGATTCCTTCAAGATAAGCATTCGACGAACGCAGAATCGGGAAGTGAATGGTGTACATCTTAGTGCTACCGTTTTCAGCAGTAACATTGATGTATGCGGTTCCGTCAGGCGTGCCTTCGATAATGCTTACGGTCTGATACTTGTCAGCCATGTCATAGGTGATAACAGGCACAGGTTCGTCCGCAACAAGCTGATAGGTATATTCATATACATCCGGAGCAAATCCGCTGAGGAGCTTGTCATTGAGGTAAATTGCCTCCAGATTATCCTTCGCCGATTTGGCAATGATGAAGTGGATAGTATATGCGCGTGTGTTGATGCCGTCTTCCGCCGCTACACGAATGCGATAAGTAGCCTCGTACGTGCTTTCGGAGAGTGTATCAACCGCAACCGTCTGGTATTCGTCACCCTTGTCGTAATCAAGTTTCGGGAAGGAACGACGTCCAACCGGCAAGTTAATATCGTACAAGGTTGTTGTACCACGATAGTCCGCAATCGCTACGTTGTCCGCGTAAATCATCGCCAGTGTATCAACGCTTGAGTGTAGGAGCGTGTTACGCACCGTATAAATGCGGTAATCACCATTCTCCGCCTCAACACGCAGTACGAGAGAGTCATTTGCGGAATAAGGCTTATGTATCTCATAAACAGACTGGAGCGTATCTGCCACCTCATAAGAGAAGACAGGTGTCGCAGCTGTACCAACCTCCCAAACGAGCTGATAGTTGAGAGTCTCCGGTGCGAAGTTGTGGTTACTGATATAACCCTTGCCTTGCTCTGCAATCAGTTCACCGTTTACGAGAAGTGCATTGAGGAATTGCTCTTTAGACTTCTCGATACGGAAGATGAGCGTGTAGTTACGTGTTGTCTTGCCATCCTCGGCTACAACCACGAAGCGGATTACCTGCTCATACTTGGTAGATGAGAGAACGGACTGCGAAATCGTCTGCCAGCGTTCGCCCTTAACCGCCTCGTATGTCGGGAAGGCACGTGTACCAACCGGCAGCGTCACGATGAAGGTATCTTTGTGCGCGTCGAAGTTGCTGAGCGGCAAGTTGTTCACATAAATCATCTGCAAGGTATCTACTGCGGAGTGCAGGAGGTTATTGAAGATGGTGTAAGTGCATGACGCTCCGGACTCGGAAGTCACACGGATTTGAATTGAATCGTTGACTGAACGCATGATATTAAGGTACTCAACCGTCTGATATGCATCACCGGCAAGATATGTAATCTGCGGCAACTCAACGGTACCAATCTCCCAATCAAGGTGATATTGCAACTGTTCCGGAGTGAAGTCTGCATCAGCGGTGTAACCTACACCTACTTTCGCAAGATTCAGACCGTTCACACGGATAGCACGCAAGGTAGCCAGTTCGGATTTCGCAATGCGGAAGCCGATATGATAGAGACGTGTATTACCCGCCTCAGCAGTAACGGTAATCTCGTACCATGCCTCATACGATGACTGGCTCAAAGCCTTCGTGGTAATCGTTTGCCACTGGTCACCACGAACAGCCTCGTATGTCGGGACGTTGCGTGTGCCTATCGGCAGGTCAACGATGAAAGTATCTTTGTGTGCATTGAAGCCTACGAGAGGTTCGCTATTGACATAGATGTTACGCAAGGTATCAACCGTTGAGTGAAGGAGTGTATTCTCCACTTTATACGTACGTACATCACCTGCCTCAGAAGCAACTTCAACCTCGACATAGTCGTTCAAAGAAGTCATCTGGTGAAGTGTTGTCAGCGTTTGGTAATCACCTGCCACAAAGTCAATCGTCGGCAGTTTCGTCGTACCTACCGCCCAATTGAGATGGTATGTCAGTTGGTCTGCGTTGAAGTCATAATCAGCAGTGTAACCGATACCGTTCTGAGCAATAGGTTCACCGTTGATACGGATGGACTGCAACGCGTTGTCAGCAGACTTGGCGATGTCGAAGACGAGCGTGTAAACACGGCTGTTACCAGCTTCTGCCGTAACGGTAATCTCGTACTTCGCCTCATAAGCAGACTGGCTGATGGTCTTGGTGGTAATCGCTTGCCACTGGTCACCACGAACAGCCTCGTACGGCGGGAAGTTGCGCGTGCCTATCGGCAAATGAACGACGATGTTGCTCTCATGCGCATTGAAGTTCTCAATCGGCAGACCACTGACGTAGATATTACGCAAGGTATCTACCGTCGAGTGCTGGAGTGTATTCTCCACCTTGTACGTACGAACATCACCTGTTTCAGAAGCAACTTCAACCTCGACATAGTCGTTCAAAGAAGTCATCTGATGAAGCGTTGTCAGCGTTTGATAATCACCTGCCACAAAGTCAATCGTCGGCAGTTTCGTCGTACCTACCGCCCAATTGAGATGGTATGTCAGTTGGTCTGCGTTGAAGTCATAGTCAGCGGTATAACCGATACCATTCTGAGCGATAGGCTCACCATTGATGCGGATGGACTGCAATGCATTGTCAGTAGACTTTTCGATGTCGAAAACGAGCGTGTAAACACGGCTGTTACCGGCTTCTGCCGTAACGGTAATCTCGTACTTCGCCTCGTATGCAGACTGGCTGATGGCCTTCGTGGTAATCGTTTGCCACTGGTCGCCACGAACAGCCTCGTACGGCGGGAAGTTACGTGTGCCTATCGGTAGGTTAACAAGAATGATTTCTTCATGTGCATTGAAGCCCTCTAACGGCAAGTCGTTGACATAGATATTACGCAACGTGTCTATTGTAGAGTGCTGCAGTGTGTTCTCAATCTTGTAGGTACGTACATCCCCAGCCTCGGCAGCAACTTCAACAATGATGGAGTCATTCAGAGAGGTCATCTGGTGCAACGTTGTCAGCGTTTGGAAATCACCAGCTTCAAAGTCAATCGTCGGCAGTTTCGTCGTACCTACCGCCCAATTGAGGTGGTATGTCAGTTGGTCGGCGTTGAAATCGTAGTCAGCGGTGTAACCGATACCATTCTGAGAAATAGGTTCGCCGTTGATACGGATGGACTGCAAAGCGTTATCCTCAGACTTGGTGACATTGAAGATAAGCGTGTATATACGTTTGTTACCTGCCTCGGCAATAACCGTTATTGCATACTCGGCACGATATGTTGTAATATCCACCGGATTAGCGGAAATCGTCTGCCACCTGTCACCACGAACCGCCTCATAACTCGGGAAGTTACGCGTACCAACCGGCAAGTTCAAAACGAACATCTCCTGATGTGCATCAAAGTCATCCAGCGGTTGACCATCCACGTAAATCATCTTGAGCGTATCCACATCTGAGTGCTTGAGTTCGCTATTGATGACATATGTTGCTTCGTCGCCGTTTTCTGCGAGTACGCGGATGACAACAGAGTCATTCAACGTGGACATCAAGTGCGCCAGTTCAACGTGCTGATACTCATCACCTTGAACATAAGACACTTGCGGGATATCCACAGTACCGATATTCCAAACAAGGTTGTAACGGTGAATATCCGCGCTGAAGCCATTGTCAGCCGTGTAGCCTTTACCGCTTTGGATAAGCGTCTCCCCATTAATGAGGATATTACGCAACTCCGTCAATGAAGATTCAGCAATCGTGAGATTGAGCGTATAAACGCGGGTTGTGCCATTTTCTGCCACTACGCGCAGTGCGTACGTTGCAGCACCTGCCGTAGCGGATTGTACCTCAACGGTGACAGTTTGATAGTCATCACCCGGTGTATATGAAATCTCAGGATATGAAGTCGAGCCAATAGGCATTTCAACATTATAGTCGTTCACGGTGCTGACAAAGTCTGCCAATGGTTTGCCGCCCAAGTAAATCATCTGAAGGGTATCCACAGCCGACTTCTGAATAGTCATCGTGAGATTATAGGTACGCTGTTTCGAACCATCTGCAGCCTTGACGCGCAGTGCGAGACGTTGTACATCCGCGTTGCTGGAGAGTGTATCCACAACAACAGTCTGCGTAGCGGCTCCCTTGTCAAAGGTTACGTACGGGAATATACGTGTTCCGATAGCCAGCGGCTCCGAATAATTGAGTGCCGCAGCATCGAAGTTCTCCAACGGTTCGCCGTCCAGATAAATCATCTTGAGCGTATCCACGTCGGAAGTCTTCACGTTGAAGCGCAAGCCGTACTGACGCGAATTCACACCGTCTTGCGCAAGCACATCAATGAGTGTACTGGTCTGGAAGGTTCCAAGAGTGAAGGTAATCTTCTGTCCCGGAGCCGCCGCAACAACGGTAAAGTCAGGCAACGTAGTGGTGCCTTCTGGCAAGTCAATGACATAGAATACAGAGTCTTTGCGGAAACCAGCAATAGGCTCACCCTCCACAATTATCGAGCTGAGATATGCATTATTGAGAGCAGAACCAGTCACATCGACTTTTACACTATAGGTATTCGTCGTACCATCTTCTGCAACGACAATGAGTTTTGTCGTCTTACCGTCACGCACTTGAATAACCTGCTGTGCGTAATTAGACTGAACAGCTTGAATGGTGTAATCATCGGTTTCTACTTCAATCGAGTAATCGAAGATGTTCTTGTCGAAGTTCTCAATCGGGTCATAGTCCACAGAGATACCAAGCAACATCGCGTCACTTGACTTCTGCTCCTGGAAGAGAATCTCATACTTTTGCTTCGTTTTGCCATCAGCAGCCAAAACGTTAATGACTGTCGTTTCGTTGATAGCAGCAGGAAGGATAGCAACTTGCTGATTATCATTCATCAACAGCGCTTTGAGTTCCGGAATCGCGGATTTCGTGTTCTCTACAGGAATAATGTAAGAGTAGATATCCGAGCGGAAGTCCGTATAAGGCACGCCGTCAAAGACAAGTCCCTTCAGTTGTGCGCTGTAATATGTCGGATCAACGGTGTAAGAGATGAAATAGGATTTCTCCAAGCCGTTCTCGGCAGTAACAATAATCTGGTCTTGCTCATCAAATGACGAATGCGGGATAAGATTAACCGACTGATACGGCGAGAAGGGATAATAATTCACTACCGGCTCATCCTCGTTCGGGAGGACAACACTATACTCGGTATGTCCGGCTTGCAGCAAGGACTGACCGTTGACGAACAACGCCTTGAGTGAAGTCTCATTTTCAGCCTCCGAAGTGAAACTCAACGAATAGGTGTTCTTTGCTCCGGATTCAGCGGTTACTTCGATATAGACATTCGTGCCGTAGTTTTCAACGATATAGGTTTGCGCATCCGCTCCGCCCTCGAAGGTGATAGCCGGAACAACCGGTTCTGCCATCTTCGGTTTGGTAATCGGCAGGGTGATGCTGTAATCCATAAGATACGGGTTAAAGTTAGCAAGTGCTACACCGTCCAAATAGATTGCTTTGAGGGTTGCATTGGTTTCTACCTGACGAGAGATTGCCACCTTGTACGGATTTTGACCGATTGTACCATCTTCCGCTGTGACGGTGATTGTAGCCAGATTGCCATTAAAGGCAATTGCTATCGTAGCTGCATCATCAAGCGGTTCAGCCTCCAAAGTGAACGATTTGCCTTCGACAGTGCATTTATAATTATCATATACCATCGGGTCAAAGTCCTTCACCATTTGCCCGTTCACCAAAATGGATTTCAGTTTGGTTTCGGATGATTTTTGGTGCTCGAAGGCGAGATAATAATCATTATTGCCGCCTGCGTTAGCCGTTACAGTCCAATAAACGGTGTCCGCAGCAAAAATTTGCTGAACGGCTTCGCTGGCCTCTTGGCGAATGAATGCCACACCACGAGTTACCGCTTCGGTTGTATTCATTTCAGCCAGAACGGGTTCGATTGAAGTGGAGTTCACAAATACCTTGCTCAGGTTACCGGAAGACTTCTGTTCAGAAATGCAGTTAATGGTGTACGTCTTCTTGTGTCCGTCCTCTGATACTACTTGGAGCGTTCGTGCATCGTTCGTATTGGAGTAAGTAACGGTCTGTCCGTCAGAAGACTTCACAAACGTGAGCGGACCAGCCCAAGCATCGGCTTTCACCTCATATTCGGTTTGGGCAACATCAAAGTTAATACCGTCCATTGTAACGGCAATATCGGTGCTGTTTGACTTGCTCTCCACATACGAATAATTGTAGGTTGCTGTTTCGCCGTTTTCGTTCTCAACGGTAATGGTGTAAGCCCAGTTCTTGCGGCTAAGCGTTATCTTTTGGTGAACACTCGTAGGAACGATATTCAAGTCAGGCAGACGACGTGTACCGTTCGGCAGCACTTTCTGAATATCTGTTACTTCAGCCACCAAAGTCTCGCCATTTACAACAATGCTCAAATCCGTTACAGCAGGACGTTGGAGTACTACATAATAAACGGTGTTATCCGACATGTTCTCACCATAGTTGGTTACTTTGGCTGTCAGTTTGCCTTCTACCCATTCGCCATTATTGAGCCACTCAATGGTTCGGGTCTGGTCATGAACCTTTTGAGCAAAGGTCAAAACAGGAACACCAACAACATCTTCGTTCTCAGCAAGCGTATAAGTAAAGGTATTACCGGACTTTGTAGTCGGTTGACCATTAACAGTTGCAGCGGTCAGATCAGAGTTATAGACGAAGTGGATATCTGTCAATTGAAGAGCAGACGTATAGATAGTTCCACCGAGACCCTTATTCAAATTACCAGCATTTTCTGTGTGACAAGCATTCATTGTCGCAGTTAGACGCACAGCCGGATTATTATGAAGTTTAACTGGTACACTTTCATATTTAAATGTTCCAATTTGTGAATATGTACCTGAAACTTTTGTTTCTTCTGATAAAGTCGCACCATCGCTTAAGCGTAAACGGAAACTCCAACCTGTAACGCTACTACTTGCTAATTCTTTGCGTGTGAAAGCAAGTGAGTCAGGTGTATTACGATATTGAATACCTTTGGCAGCAGTTTCTGTTACAGAAGATGAAGATCCACCAGCACTATTTAAATTAAGAGACATTGAACCCGTGGTCATCATTCCCGGAACAGAACCGGAAAGTGAAGAACCGTGAATAGTTTGCAACAGCACGCCATTTGAGCCACTGCTCATAACTTCACTACCTGTTTGATAATACATTTTTATACTCCCAACTCCCCATGTATAGTCATTTGCACAGTCTCCTGGGATTGTCCACTTATCACTTGGTTTATAACCATTATATGCCGCATGAATCCAATTTGTAGAGAAATCGAACGGATTTCCATCTGCTGCGTAGTACCAGCATACGCTATAGGTTTCGCCATCTTCAACGGAGAAGGTTACTTGTTTCGTCTTGGCATTGAAATTTGAAACCGTAACATTCTTTCCATCGTAGGCGGTAAATGCGAAATCATCAGCTGTCGGTTGTGCCGTGACATTCACAATATAATTGTAAATATACGGTTTGAAGTTCTCAATTGTAGCACCGTTGAATTGGAGATCTTGCAGTTTGCCGGTGGTTTCAAACTCAGGCATTACAGGCGTTACCATATATTCCGCATCGTCCACACCGTCTTTGTTCGCCTGAACAGAAATGGTTGACGGACGACGAATACCGGCGTTAATCCAAGAAACGGTTTGTTGGTCGTAGTTCTTGGTGAGACCGGTAATTTCAAACGACTTCGCTCCAAACGGCAGATTGACGATATTATTACCAAGTTGCGGATTAGTGATTGTACCATCAATCAGTTCATCTGCAGCATTCTTGTATTGATATGCAATTGCTTTCAGCACATTGTCGCCTTCGGGAACAGGCAATTTGAACGTAATGCGATAGGTACGAACATTGCCGTCCTCCGCCGTAACCTTGATGGTTGAAGCCTTGTCAAACGGAGCAGCAACATATTCAACGCCCTGTTCCGGCTCAGCCACAAAGCTTATCATATCGTGAACTGATGCATAATTGTCACGCCAATTCTCCTCCAATTCAATCTCAAACTCCGTCGAATTGACATCTTTGTCAATATCCATGATTGACAAACTCTTCAGAGCGGTTTTGCTTGATTTGGTTACAGGGAAGTTGATGGTATATGTCTGTGATGTACCATCTTCGGCTTCAACAAGGATAGTTGTTGCTTCGTTCACTTTACCATAATTTATAGTAACGCGTTGCGCATCATATGCTTTCACCGGATAGATTGCGGGAACAGCCGTTGTCAGACGCGGCAGCGAATAGGTATAAGTGTCCGTTGCAGGCTCAAAATCAGCAAAGTCGGTATAGCGTACGCGCACTTCGCCTTCATCTTCGGAATAACTGAAGAAACGTAAGCCGTTCAGTTGGGCAATGTTAGACTTTGCAACAGTGTAAGTAATATCGTAAGTAGCCTGCGAACCATTTTCGGCGGTTACATATAATTTTGCTCCGCGACCGTTGTTATTCTCCACAATAACTGTCTGTGTGGCATCTTGTCTCTCGTAAGTAAGAACAAAGTCATTTACCATTTGGTCGGTTGTGCGTACCAAGTTGTAAGTAAATGTATTCGGGTCGTAATTCTCAATTTCCTGACCATTGAGAGCGATTGACTTCAACGTTACGTCAGACTTCTGGGCAAAATGGATATTGACTGTATAAGTCTTCTCTGTAATGCCGTCCTCAGAAAGAACCTGAACAAGTGCCTTACCGGTCTTTTCGGGTTGAACAATTACGATATTTTGCTTAGGAGACGTTGCTTGTGCCGTTACGACAGGCGCGTTCGTGGTGCCTTCCGGCAGTTCGTAATCATAATTGAGTTTGGTTCCCTCGAAGCCTGCGATAAGTGCATCATCGAGTTTTATCCATGCCAACTCAGCAGTTTCGGACTGATTGAGAATGAGATTCAACGTATATTCCTGAACTGTGCCATCCTCTGCCGTGACACGGATAATGCTTGTGCCGATCAAACCGCCTTCAAACAATTCCGCTTGCTGGGTTTCTTCATTATTCAATTCCCATGTTATAGCCGGCATAGCCGTTGTTCCAGGAGCCAAGTCTATATCATAGTCCGTAATCTCCGGATCAAAGTCAGCCAACGGATTCCCTGCAACGCTGATGGATTTCAACGTTACGTCATCCGTCAGGCTTGAAAGTATATGTACAATATATTCGGTTTCACCTCCGGCAGCGGACATAACCTTGACAACAGCATCACCCGTCAGAACCGGCGTACTCATTACGATAGCCTGCGTCAAATCCATTCCGACAGGACGGATTAGCGGGCAAGAGGTAGCCGTCTTCGGCAAGACGTAATCATATTCAAATTGACCAGGGACTAAAATATCATTACCTTCATTGCCTACATACAAATGCTTCAGTACCGCATCACTATACGGAGCGACAGAGAAGGCAATCTTATAGATATTGAAGTCCATCTTGTTCTCCGCCAAAACACGAATATATGTTGTGTCTTTAACAGTACCACGTGTAATTGCCACAACCTGGTGTTCTTCGCCTTGCTCATAAGTAATCTTAGGCAATTCGGTTGAACCAGCAGGCAACTGATACGGATAAATGAGCGTCAGCGGGTCAAAGCCTGTAATGGTTACGTCGTTAATCTTCAAACTTGCCAGTTGGCAGTTATCCGAACGGGTATCGTTCGCACGAATATCGATTTTATACGTAGATTGTGCTCCACTCTCTGCCGTTACAATAATATTCGCATTGCCAGCAAATGAAGGCGTGGTAATAATCACCTGAGATGCTTGGTCTCTTTTCTTTACCGTGATTTCGGGACAAGCCGCCATACCTTCCGGCAAATAATGCACGTACGAATAGATTGAAGGATTGAAACCTGCCAGATATGTGTCACCGATTTTAATCCACTCTAATTGCGTATCAGCAGATTTCTCAACGCTAAAGTTAAGTGTATATTGCTTGCGATCACCGTTTTCAGCCACAACAATAATCATTGTTGCGCCTTCCACATCACCACGGTCAATAATCACTTTCTGCCATTGGTCGCCCTTGATAGCATTAATCTCGGGCAATTCGGTTGTCATCAGCGGCAGAACAACGTCATATTCGGCCTTGTCTGCCGAGAAGCCGCTCCAACTGCCAGCACTTAACGTAATATTGCTCAATGCGCAGTTGTCCGAAACCGGCAATTCGAAATGCAATACATACGTGCGGGTGTCTGCACCGTTTTCTGCCACAACAACCACTTTTGATTCGCCGTGGATACTACCGTAAACCACATTGACGGTTTGTTCGTCCTCCACTTTGGAGAAGCCGATTGCCGGAACTTCGGTACGACCATGATCAGCATCACTTGTCAGGCGAATGGTATAATCCAGTTTATCAGCGGCGAAGCCTTCAATCTCCTTACCATCAATCGTAATCATGGCGAGATGGGTGTTGTCAGATTTAGCTACTTCGAATGTGATGGAATATGTCCGTTTCGTGCCATCCTGGGCTACAACAATGATTTCGTTACGGCCGTTCAAGCCACGGAAGTTGGTAGTAATAGTCTGGAATTCGTCACCTGCCACATATGAGATTACAGGAGCTGTGGTTGTTCCGAGCGGCAAATTATATGTATAATCCAACTGTCCTTGTGTATATTCCGTATAACTTTCACTATCAATCAAGATGTCTGCAAGAGCAGCATTACTTGAAATCACGATGTCAAACGTCAATGTGTAAACGCGGATTCCTCCGGTTTGGGCTCGTACAACAATCTTATAATTACCTGTCAAGCCGTTCATTTCGTCCGTACGAACCGTAATGGTTTGATAAGCATCGTGCGCCTCGTAGGTAATAACCGGCAAAACGGTAGTAGTCGATTTCAAATTAACCTGATACTCTGTAACGTTTGGATCAAAACCCTCGATAAGTTCACCGTCCAACTTAATGGCATTCAAGGTGGTGATATCGGCTTTCTGTACTTTAAAGTTCAAGGTGTAAGTAGAAGAAGTGCCGTCTTCTGCCTTAACCACAATCGTTGTCTTTCCGTTCACATCGCCTTTGTTGAGAGTAATCGTTTGGGCATCATCGCCAGCAATCCAAGTAATCTCCGGCAAAACAGTTGTACCAATCGGCAATTCAATAGAATAGTCTTTCTTTGAAGAATCAAAACCTGCCAACGCTTCACCACCAATCGAGATACCGCGCAGTTGCGAGTTGCTTGATACAACAACACGGAATGTAATGGTATAAGTTCGGGTGTCGCCTGTCTGCGCACGTACGATGATGCGGTAATCACCTTCCAAACCGGTCATATAATCGGTTTGAGCGACAATTGTTTGATAAGCATCATGTGCCTGCCATGTTACTGCCGGCAAAACGGTTGTCTTGGATGTCAAATTATACGAATACGACATTGTTTGAGGATTAAAGCCCTCCAACAGCTCACCGCCTACATAAATGGCATTCAATGTCGTATTATCGGCTTTTTGGACGGAGAAATTCAAGGTGTAGGTTGAAGAAGTGCCGTCCTCTGCCTTAACGACGATTGTGGTTTTGCCGTTCACATCGCCTTTGTTAAGGGTAATGGTCTGGGCATCATCGCCTGCGAGATATGTAATCTCCGGCAAAATAGTTGTACCAATCGGCAATTCGATAGAATAGTCTTTCTTAGAGGCCTCAAAGTCTGCTAAAGGTTCCCCGCCTACTGAAATACCGCTCAGTTGCGAGTTGCTTGATACAACAACACGGAATGTAATAGTATATGTTCGGGTGTCGCCTGTCTGCGCACGTACGATGATGCGGTAATCTCCCTCCAAACCGGTCATATAGTCGGTTTGAGCGACAATCGTTTGATAAGCATCATGCGCATCGTAAGTAACAGCAGGAAGAACCGTAACCTTAGATGACAAGTCGTATGAGTATGCCAAGGTCTCAGGATTAAAGCCCTCTAACAGCACACCACCAACATAAATGGCATTAAGTGTTGTGATATTTGCTTTTTGAACAGAGAAACTCAATGTGTAAGTCGAAGAAGTTCCGTCCTCCGCCTTAACCACAATCGTTGTCTTTCCGTTTACATCGCCTTTGTTGAGGGTAATTGTCTGGGCATCATCACCTGCGACATACGTAATCTCCGGCAAAACAGTTGTACCAATCGGCAATTCGATAGAATAGTCTTTCTTCGAAGCCTCAAAGTCTGCCAAAACCTCACCGCCTATAGAGATACTCTGTAGTTGCGAGTTGCTTGATACAACAATACGGAATGTAATGGTGTAAGTCCGGGTGTCACCTGTCTGCGCACGTACAATGATACGATAATCCCCTTCCAAACCTGTCATATAATCGGTTTGAGCGACAATTGTTTGATAATTGTCATGTGCCTGCCATGTTACGGCCGGCAGAACGGTTGTCTTTGAGGTGAGGTCGTATGTGTAATTTGTTTTTTCAGGACTGAAGCCTTCCAAGAGCGCTCCACCTACATAGATAGCATTAAGAGTCGTGTTCGAGGCTTTTTCAATCACGAATGTAATGGAATACGTTTTTGAGGACTTGCCATCTGCTGCACGAACAATAATTTCAGTGGTACCGTCCAAACCGCCGTTGTGCACGGTTACTGTTTGGGCTGCCTCTGCTTTTTCATAGGTTATAGCCGGAGTAGTTGTGGTGCCAAGAGGCAGGGAAATTACATACTCCGTTTTATCCTTATTGAAATCTGCCAATGCCGTTCCACCACAATAAATCATATTCAAATCGGCATTGGATGATGTTACAACACTTATATGGATTACGTACGTGCGCGTAGCGCCCGAAGGAGCTGTAACCACCAGTTTGTAGTCACCATTCAAGTTCACCAGTTCGTTACGAACAGAAACCGTTTGGTAGCCATCCGTGCCGTATGTAATTGCGGGAAGGGTTGTTGTTCCGGCAGGCAGTTCGATACTATATTCCAGCACTTCAGGGTCAAATCCCTGGATATTTGTACCGCCAATAGCGATATAAGTGAGCGCCACATTTGACGACTGTTCCACACTGAACTGTACCGAATAGTTCTTGTACGTCTTTTTGTCCTCTGCAACCACTTTAATTATAGCTTTTCCCGTTACAGTCTTGGCTTGCGTGATTGTGAGCGTTTGGGCTTCTTCCGCTTTTTCAGCTGCAACAGTAGGAACAGCTGTTGTTCCCATCGGCAAGGCGTACGCGTAATCATAGGTGCTTGCACTAAAGTTAGCAATAGCGTTACCGTTTACTGAAATACTCTTCAGGTCCGTATTTTTGCTGGCTTCCGCTACAGTAAACGTCAGGACGTAGGTATCTGCTGTTCCAGCGCCGGATGTCACACTCAGTTTCATCTCGTTGGCCTTTGCTGCGTTAAATGTACCTTGACGGGTTTGCACGGTTTGCCATTCGTCATGTTTATCCCATGTTACCGTCGGCCAGTTCTTTGTTCCCAGGGGCAGCACAATACTGTATGCACGTGTATTCGGAGCAAAGCCCTCAATCGCCTTACCGTCCACATAAATCATGTTCAGCGTGGTATTGTTCGCTTGTGCAATAGTGAAGTTAATCACATAAACCGCCTGGTCACCATTGTCAGCAGTTACAGTCAGACGTGTATTTGCGGTATAATCCGACTCGTCGATTTCGCTACTCTTGACAACAACTGTCTGCAAGTCATCCCCTTTTGTATAGGTCACAGTCGGCAACGTGGTTGTTCCAATAGGCAATTCGACATCATAACGGAACGTCTCAGGCGCAAAGCCTGCCAACGGTTTTCCGTCCAAAGAAATGCCTTTCAAGGTAGTTACATCCGACCGCATCAAGTCAAATGCAATCTTATATGTCAGTTGGTCGCCGTTACCAGCTGTTACCACAATCTTCACCCATGTACGGTCTGGATTATCCGTATCAACTTCAGTCGTTTTCACAATATTCTGGTACTTGTCACCAGCGGTATATGTAACTTCCGGGATGGAGCTTGTTCCGACCGGCAGCGAAACATAGTAAATCTTTCTTGCCTGTTCGAAACTGATGTCATAACCAGCCACCTGCAAGTTCGCAAGATAAACATATGATGAAGCGGTTATCTTGAAGTTAAGTTTGTATGTACGGCTTTGCGCGTTACCCGGCGCAGTTACTTTGATTTCAAACGCCTTGTCCAAGCCTTGATTGTTATATTCAATCGTCTGTTCGCCGGTTTTGTATGCTGAAACCGCTTTGATATTCGGCACTTGAGACGTACCGAGCGGCAATTCTACCGTATAGATATTCTTTGTCGGCAGGAATCCTTTGAGAGACTCACCATCAATCGTAATGTCTTTAAGTGTGTTGTCCGACAGTTTCGCAACGCTGAACTTCACCGTATATGTTGAAGTTGTTTTCTTATCGGCAGCAACGACCTTGACTGTTGCCGTTCCTGTGACGCTTGACGCTTGAGTGATAGTTACTTGCTGCGCATCCTCCGCCTGCATTACAGTCAGTTTTGGAGTCGCGGTTGTTCCATAAGGCAATTCATAGTTATAATCAAACTTATACGCATTAAAGCCAGGAATATCAGTACCGTTTACTTGGATTCCTCCCAAGCGCGAGTTGGTGGAAGCAGCACGTACGAACTTAATCTTGTAAATCGTTGTAGAGCTGCCGTCTTCCGCCTTTACGGTAATAATCGTCGGTTCCCCGTCAATCTGGCCATACTTGATTGTACATTCGGAGCTTGTCAGTTTACGTCCAGGGAAAGTGGCAGACTGTCCTCTTACGTTTGTAAGTGTTCCCTGACCACGCATCGCGTAAATTTCCGGAATCTGCGTAGCACTTTCACCCAAAGAGTATTCCTGTTCTTCAGTAGAGGTCGGAATAAATCCGTTCCATTTCTTGCCACCAATGTACAGACTTTGAATCTTGGAAGAGTAAATCATCTTCACATCATCCACATACAACGAGTTGCCGGCATACAGACCACTATTTGCGCGGAAGTTCGGGTAGTTGGATGCCGAGAAAATAACATTACATTTATCCGGCACATCATCCGTGAAGTAATAAATCGGCACATTAATACATGTCCAAGAGCCATATTCCTTGCGTTCACGCCACCATCCTTCAGCCACCTGCGTTGCTTTGACATCTGTACCGCACTCATTGGCATTCAATGCCTGACGGACATCACTTTCTTCATCCTCATAGGCAGAACCGACAGATGTACAGTTACCGTTCTTGCCTTTGTACTTGCTGGATTTGGCTGTGCCTTTCCAAGAATAATACAAGAGGTGGAAATCCTCTTTGAGAATATTGTCACCAGTACGTTTAATCCATACCTGCATGGTATCAGGACGATATTTCCATGTATATCCGCCCTTATCACCCGCAGTTGCCTGGTTAACGGCAGTAATACTGCTCAAATATACCCACGGCTGTCCCAAAGAAATATAACTCG
This sequence comes from Paludibacteraceae bacterium, assembly GCA_905233415.1. Taxonomy (GTDB): domain Bacteria; phylum Bacteroidota; class Bacteroidia; order Bacteroidales; family Paludibacteraceae; genus Colicola. The sequence goes on along the minus strand of CAJOEX010000008.1, from coordinate 25,029 downwards.
GGCTGGTTTCCGTGATACCCATGGCACCAACTTCCTGGTCCTGACACATAGCGGAATACTTTCCGGTATGTCCAGCCTCCTGGTGCGCGAAGTTAAACTGAAGACCGATTTGGGTCACATTGGAAAAATTCCAAGTTTTCGGTTGGGCGACGCCGTCAAAAGCCTCGCCGCTCCAATCCTCGAAATCACTGTTAGGCAGTTGTTGTGCCTTTACCGGCAGCAGCGTCAACGCTACTAATCCGATTACTAAAACGTAAAACTTTTTCATTGGATATAAATTATTTAACTATTTTCACCTTATATGTCTGTGTGGACTTTCCGTCCTCGGACTTAACCGTTATAATCCACGGCGTACCGTTGATGACACCTTTAGTAACAGTCATTTCCTGTTCCGTCAAGTGTCGGCCCGGACACAAAATCTTCTGTCCTTTTATGTTCTTCATCTCACCTACTCCGCGAAGCGCTTCAATACGGACTTCGCCGTCTCCTTTTGCAATCCGGCAAGTCTGTACTTGCGTGCTGTTCGGATTAAAATCTGCCCATTCCTCGCCATTAACGATGAGTTTCTGGATTTTAGCCGAATAAACCAATTCCACATCATCCACATACAAATCATTTCCGTCGTAAAGACCGCTGTTTGCACGGAAAGCGGGATAGTTTCCCGCAGAGAAAATCACATTGCACATTTCCGGTTTTTCGTCGCTCATATAATAGATGGGCACACTCATACGGGTCCAATCCTTATAGTTTGCGCGTGCACGATACCAACCTTCTGCCACTTGGGTTGCCAACTGGTCCGTTCCGCACTCGTTACCATCAGACGCCTGACGGACATCGCTTTCCTCGTTGATTTGCTCAACACTTGTGCATCCGCCGTTCTTATTCTTGTACTTAGTGCCTTTTGCCGTTCCAATCCATGAATAAAAGAGAAGATGAAAATCCTCTTTGTCGGTATTTGCGCCAGTACGTTTAATCCACACAACCATTGAATCAGGACGATGTGCAAATTTGATACCACCGTAAGTTCCAGCAGTAGCAGAACCGGTACTCAAACCTTTCAAATACTGCCAAGCCGTGCCAAGTCCGAAATAACCGGGACCGACTTCCTTGATACCAAATGCGCCGATTTCACGGTCTGCTACATAGCCGCAATAGCCGGTACGACCTTCCTTTTGGAAAAGGAACGTGAACTTAAAGCCCAATTGTGACACGTTGCTGCCGTGCCAAGCTTTCAACTGAATGTCTTTATTGAAACTGTCGGACCAATCCTCAAAATGAGAGTCCGGAAGCTGTTGCCCGAAAGCGGGCGTTGAAAATTGTAATGCCATCATAGTCATCGCGACTATAGACAGGCTAAAAAAACGTTTTTTTGTTGTCATTATATCTTTTGTACAAAATCGGGTGCAAAAGTACTGCTTTTTGCGCACGTACACAATAGCACGCGTTATGAAAAAGTACACGATTATTAAGACATACCGTAAAATAGCACATTTTTCATGCTGAAAAACGTTCCTAATTTTAATATTAACACTCAAATTTTTAACGAAAGGTACAGATAGAGTATTGGAAGGTAAATTCAACAACAGGGTTAAGACAAGATATCTGTAACCCTCCGAAATTGACGGCACTAACATTCGGTTAACATACGGTTAACATTCGGTCAACATACGGTTAAATGTAAGGAAAAAAGATATATACAAGAATGCACAGCAAATGCAAAAAAACACAAGTATAGCACAAAAAAAGCGCAGGTATAGCACAAAAATATAAAAAAAATAGAAACGGCAATAAAAGAAGATAAATGGCAAGAAATGGCCAGAAACGGCGATAAAGGGCGAGAAATCAGCTGCTTTGCAGAAAAAACGAAAAAAAATTTGCATATATGCAATTTTTGTTGTACTTTTGCAGGCTTAATTTGCGTTATTATGCACTTTTGCGAAATAATGGAACGTTAAATATCGTCATTGAGGATAAAAAAAGAAACATCGTATCGGAGATTAAAAGAAAAATCGTATTGAGGATAAAAGGAAAATCGTATTGAGGATAAAAGACACATCGCAATTACTGGGTGCGAGAAGAAGAAAAAAAAGAAGCAAAGAAATTCTTTAATCGTTTCGGTAGCGAATTGGAATTGATTATTGAAAGATTTGTCCCGGCATGGGGATAAAAGAAAATCGTTTCGGGATTAAAAGAAACAGCGTATTGGGGATTAAAAGAAACAGCGTATTGGGGATTAAAAGAAACATAGTATTATGGATAGCGGCAGTGTTCCTGTCAGGGATTTGCTATGCGGACAAGATTGACGCGCCCATCAGTTATTCGTCACAGGATTCAATGGTGATGACGGGCAGCGGCAACGCCTATCTGCACGGCAAAGGCACCATTAAATACGAAGACATGGAATTGGAGTCCGATTTTATCCGTTGCAACCTTGACAGCAGTACGATTTATGCCACAGGCAAACTTGACACGACCGAAAACGAATGGCGCGGAAAACCTGTATTCAAGGACAAACAAGACAAATATGAATCGAATGAAATCGTCTATAATCTGTCCTCCAAACGCGGAATTATCCGAAATGTGGTCACGCAACAAGGTGAAGGCTACATCATTGCGGACAAGACGAAAAAGATGGATGACGACGTCATGATGATGGCCGGCGGCAAATACACAACCTGCGACCAACACGACCATCCGCATTTCTACCTCAGTCTGTCCAAAGCAAAAGTAAAGCCCGGCGAATACATTGCAGCCGGTCCTGCATGGCTGGTTGTGGGCGATGTACCACTACCATTGGCCATTCCGTTCGGATTCTTCCCGTTCACAAGCACCTACTCCAGCGGACTTATTATGCCCAGTTTCGGCGACAACTACGAACGCGGTTTGTATTTGAGCGGCATCGGCTATTACTTTGCGCTGTGCGACTACGCGGATTTGGAGATTACTGGCGATATCTACACAAAAGGAACATGGGCTGTGTATGCGCGTTCGAAATATCTCAAACGCTACAAATACAGCGGAAACATCAGCATCAACTACCGCAACGATGTAACCGGCGAACGTGATATGCCGGACTACGTGAAAGCAACAAACTTCTCGGTAACCTGGACGCATACCCAAGACAGCAAAGCCAATCCGTACAACAACTTCAGCGCAAGCGTAAACTTCTCGACTTCGGGCTACAACCGCAGTAATATCAACAGTTACTATAATCCGCAGTTGAATTCGGAAAACACAAAATCATCGAGTATCAGTTATACGCAGCGTTTTCCTGACAGTCCGTGGAGCGTGACGATGAGCGCACTCATCAGCCAACGCACCAAAGATTCGACGATTTCGCTTACCCTACCCGATTTGGCAGTAAACATGAGCCGCGTCTTCCCATTCAAGTTCAAGAAACGCAAAGCAGGGAAAGAACGCTGGTACGAGAAAATCAGCCTTTCCTACACCGGAAACGGAAAAATCGCCGTGAACAGCATCAAAGAAGACATGCTGCTGCACTCGGATTTCCTGCGCGACTGGCAAACCGGACTGAAACACAACATACCAATATCGGCATCGTTCACGGTGCTCAAGTATTTGAGCGTGACGCCGTCCATCCGTCTGACGGACCGAATGTATTTCCAACGGGTTGACCAGACATGGGATCATGCCACACAAACCTTGCGGAAAGACACAACCAACGGCTTCTACAATGTATTCGACTTTGACGCAAGTATCAACCTGCAAACAAAGATTTACGGATTTTACACGCCGTCACGAAAGCTGTTCCCAAAAGGCAAAGTGGATAAATTCAGGCATATCATAACACCAAGCATCGGCTTCAGCTATCACCCTGATTTCGGCAAATCCGGCTGGGGCTATTACGGCGAATATGACCAGCCGGTCTATACCAACGAGATTGACCCTGCAACAGGACTGAAAATACAAGAATATGATGCTGACGGAAATCCTGTGTTTGTGCACCAGACCTATTCGCGGTTCCAAAACACCATGTACGGAACAGCACCAAACGGTGCTTCCGCCAAGCTGAACTTCGGTGTGGCAAATAACATAGAAGTGAAGATTCGCAACGACAAAGACACTACCGGCAAAGAACAGTTCAAGGTGTGGTCAGTCATAGACAACATCAGTCTGAACGGAGGCTATAACTTCATTGCAGATTCGATGAACTGGGACTTGTTCTCCGTGAATCTGCGTCTCAAACTTCCGAAAGTGAATTACACGATAAACCTGAGTACAACGCTGGATCCGTATATGTACGAGCTGAACGCACTCGGCAATCCGGTTCGGACCAACAAACAGTACTGGCACAACGGCAAATTCCCACACTGGAGCGGAACAAACTTCAGCCTGAGTTATACGTTCAACAACCAGACCTTCAAGAAATGGTTCGGCAAGAAAAAAGGTGACGAACCGCCGGAAGACGACGGAAACATGGACCCGATGACGACCAATCCGGACGGCACACTCAACAACGGAAAACGAAAGGACCTTGGCCATGCCGAAACAACCGATGACGGCTACACCAAGACAGAGTTCCCGTGGAGTTTGAGCATCAGTTACTCCGTCCGCTACGGCAACAGCAGCACTTTCGACTACGAAAAGATGCAATATAAAATGGAGCTGACACACAACCTGAGTCTCAGCGGTTCATTGGGTTTAGGCAACGGCTGGAAAATCAGCGGCAGTGCCAGCTATGACTTCAAAGCCAAACAGTTCTCCAGTGCAAACTTTACCGTTACGAGAGACTTGCACTGCTGGAGCATGTCGTGCAGCTTCGTGCCAATCGGTCCATTCAAAAGCTATAACTTCCACATCGGCGTTAACGCATCGATGCTGGCAGACCTCAAATATGACAAATCAAGTACAGACTCAACAAACAAACAAGTGTCCTGGTGGTAATATGATAACAAAAGAAAAAGTAGTAACATGCGTTTATGACATGTTCATCAATGGAGAAGATGAAAACGGCAATCGCCGTGAAGAATTAATGGAACAGGCAACAGCCAAACGACCGCTGGTGTATTGTCACGGCGAAGGGATGATGCTGCCAAAGTTCGAAGAAGCTTTGGAGGGACTCGAAGCAGGTGCAAAATTCGACTTTTGGATTATGCACGAAGATGCTTACGGCGACTACGACGAAGCAGGAGTTATGGAATTAGACAAGAAAATGTTCTATAACGGAGATAACGAATTTGATTCGGACCGTGTCTATGAAGGCGCGATTGTTCCGATGCGGACGACAGACGGGCAAATTGTAAATGCGCAAGTGGCACATGTCGGGATAAAGACTGTGACCATAGATTTGAATCATCCGTTTGCAGGGGAAGATTTGCACTTTGTAGGAGAAGTTCTGGCTATTCGTTCCGCAGACCCGAAAGAATTGGAAGCCATCCGCAATCCGCATAAATGCGGCGGCTGTCACGGAAACTGCGGCGATTGCGGAAGCGACTGCGGCTCGAATTGCAACAACTGTGAAAAATAAGGATTTATGGCAAATATATTAGCAATCGTCGGAAGACCTAATGTAGGGAAATCGACGTTATTTAACCGTTTAACCAAGACCCGTCGGGCAATTGTGATGGGCGAAGCAGGCACGACTCGTGACCGGCAATACGGTCATGCAGAGTGGTGCGGTAAAGAATTCTCTGTAATAGACACAGGCGGTTGGGTAGTAGGAAGCGACGACACTTTTGAGTCGGAGATTAACCGGCAAGTAAATCTTGCCATCAAAGAAGCAGATGTCGTGCTTTTAGTGGTAGATGTAAACGAAGGAGTGACACAGTTTGATATGGAAGTGGCCCATTTGTTGCGGCAGGCGAAGAAACCAACGGTACTTGCCGTGAACAAAGTGGATGCCTTTGACCAACAATACGGCGCGCCAGAGTTTTACAAACTCGGATTAGGAGAGCCTTTCATTCTGAGCGCCGAAAACGGACTGGGAACAGGCGAACTGCTGGATGAGATTTGCTCGCGCTTCCGCAAAGATGCCAACGGCGAAGAAATAGAGGAAGAATTGCCGCGATTTGCGATTGTCGGTCGTCCGAATGCCGGCAAATCAAGTCTGCTGAACGCTTTTATCGGCGAAGAAAGAACCATTGTGACAGACATCGCCGGCACAACAAGAGACAGTATTTACACCCGCTACAACAAGTTCGGGAAAGACTTTTATTTGGTGGATACAGCCGGAATTCGCAAGAAAGCCAAAGTGAACGAGGACTTGGAATATTACTCCGTTTTGCGAAGCATTCGTGCGATAGAGAATGCAGACGTTTGTATTTTAATGATTGATGCGACACGCGGTATCGAATCGCAAGATTTGAACATCTACAGCCTGATTCAAAAGAACAAGAAAGGACTGGTTGTCTGCATCAACAAATGGGATTTGGTGGAAAGCAAGACAAATGCCGACATAAAAGCCTTTGAACACGCCATTCGCAACCGGATTGCGCCGTTTACGGACTTCCCAATCATTTTTACCAGCGCTATTACCAAACAGCGTATTTTCAAAGTCATAGAAACGGCACTCCATGTCTATGAAAACAAACAGAAGAAGATTCCGACGGCACAATTAAACGACAAGTTCCTACCGCTGATTGAGAATTATCCTCCACCTGCAACCAAAGGTAAATACATCAAAATCAAATACTGTACGCAGTTGCCGAATACGCAAGTTCCGACGTTTGTGTTCTTTGCCAATCTGCCACAATATGTAAAAGAACCATATCGCAGATTCCTGGAAAACAAACTGCGCGAATGGTGGGATTTTAACGGCACACCTGTGCAGATTTTTATCCGCAGCAAATGAAAATAATCGGATTCACATACTATGACGGACAGACAGAAATGACGCTGAAAGGCGACAGCTGTCTGTTAGTTAACCGAAAGCCGTTCTTTATGCCGGACAACTCGCAGGATTTGCGGTTTTCGCCTTGTATTGTTTTGCGTGTCAGCCGTTTGGGAAAAGGCATTGCCGCCAAGTTTGCAGACCGATACTTTGACGCCATTGCGCAAGGAGCAGATTTTGTAGCATGGGACCGACTGCAAGAAGCAAAACGCAGCGGCAAAAGCCGGACAGAAGCGACTTGCTTTGACTACTCTCTGGCGGTTGGAGCATGGAAGTCTGTTGAAAACGAGCCATTGCATATCGAGCGAGACGAATTGAGTATTCCTATAGCAGAAGCCATTGCCAAAGCAAGCCGACTGATGACGATTCGGCAGGGAGATTTGATTTACATTCATTTCAAGGTTTCGCCACAAGCAATTGTACGCGATGAAGTGATTGAACAAAACGGACTTTACTGCAAAGTTAAATAAGGGTTAACATTCGGTTATCATTCGGTTAACATTCGGTTAGAGGTAAGCAAAAGATTTAGAATGAAAAAATGTTGGATTTTTTAGAAAAAAGCATTTTTATTTGCGTATAATTCATTTTTATTTGCATATATAAAATATTTATTGTACCTTTGCGCGATTTTTGGGCTATTAATTGAAGCATGACAAAAAAGATAAAAATATTATTATGTCTGTTGGCAATATTGTTTGCATCCGGCGTGCGAGCCATCAAGCATACTTATGCGGACCATTCGGTGCTGGAAAGCGGGAACTGGGTGAAGATTCGCGTCAGTGAATCCGGTGTATGCAAAATCACCTATGACCAACTTGCGGAAGCCGGTCTGAAACCCGAAAATGTACGTGTTTACGGTTTTGGCGGCGCCATGCTGACCCAAAACTTCCAGAAACGCAAAATAGACGACCTCCCAGCCGTGGGATTCTGGATGGAAAAAGGTGCAGACAACGTGTTCAACAGCGGTGACTACATTCTGTTCTATGTAACGGCAAACATCGGTTGGTCATTCAACGGCACACGTTTTACGCACACCCGCAATCCGTACAGCGACTACGGATATTACTTCCTCTCTGACGACGCAGGCGAGCAAAAACTGCTGACCACAGCCGCAGCAGCCATTGACGGGACAGAAGCCACAGAAGTGACCAGTTACACCAAATACATGCTGCACGAAGTGGACAAAGTGAACCTGTTAGACAGACAAAACGGCATAAACGGCGGCGGTCGCGAGTTTTACGGAGAATCCTTTACTCCCGCTTCGACACAAACGTTCAAATTTACGACTCCGGATATCGTCATTTCAAAGAAAATGCGCTGCTACGTAACCGTTGCCGCTGCTGCAGGACAGCCTTCCACATTCACCGTACAAATAGGCGACCAGCAACAGTTAATCAGTGTACGGGCACTCGCTTCCGGCGATTTCTACACAATGGCGGAAACAGGTTTGTGCAATGCCCAATTCACACCGGAAACGAGTACGACGCAAACCGTCAAGGTTCAATTCAACAACACGGTTACCAGTGCTGCAGGATTCCTAAACTATATTGAACTTTCCCCTGAATGCATGCTATCGCTACACGGTTCATTCATGCCGTTCCGCAGCAGTGTCAACTATCAGGAGAATATTCCGCTTGCATTCAAAATGAGCGGAGCAGACGCCAACACGCAGATTTGGAACGTCACACGTCCGGACGACATTTACCGGATGCCGTGCGATTTTGACGGAAACACGCTGTCGTTTGTGAGCAGCAACTATGACGAACTGCAGGAATTTGTAGCCGTCAATCCCGCCGGAGACGATTTTGTAGAGGCAACCATCATCGGTTCTGTTGCCAATCAGGACCTGCACAAACTGAGCGATATAGACTTTGCAATTATTGTGCCTGAGCAGTTCCTGACCTACGCCAATCAGCTTGCCCAAGCGCATGAAGAGAAAGACCGGATAACAACGGCAGTGGTAACTGACGAGCAGGTATATAACGAGTTCTCCAGCGGCACACCCGACGCGACAGCGTACAGGTGGCTGATGAAAATGCTGTACGACCGCGGTGTCGGCAGTGTCCACAAACCGTCTCACCTGCTGCTGTTCGGCGACGGTACATTTGACAACCGTCAATTGCTGCAGGCAAGCGGAAAAGCAATATTGCTGACCTATCAGGCAAAGAACTCCACCGTAGAGACCAAAGCCTATGCGACTGACGACTATTTCGGTTTCCTTGACAATAACGAAGGCGAGTCTGATGTGAGCGGTGTTATGGACATCGGAGTCGGTCGTCTGCCCGTTTCCACCACAGAGGAAGCAGAACAGGTAACCAACAAACTGCTCGCTTACATGGCAAACACCAGTTACGGGAACTGGAAGCAGCAACTGCTGTTCCTTGCCGATGACGGCGACAACGGTTTGCACACGCAAACGGCAGAAGCCGGTGCGGAACTGGTACGCAAAAAGAATCCGAACTTCGTGATAAACAAAGTTTATCTGGACGCCTATCCGCAAGAAGTGACGGCTTCCGGTGAAAGCTATCCGTTAGCAAAGAACCGCATGGAGAACCTGCTGAATAATGGAATGCTCTACCTCAATTACTCCGGTCACGGCGGCTATAATGCCATTACCAATGAGAGTTTGATGGATTTGCACTCCATAAAAGCGCTTAATAACGTCAATCAAGCGATGTGGTTCTTTGCCACATGTTCATTTGCGCACTTCGACTCCGGTAAGCGCTGTGCCGCCGAAGAAGCTGTATTGAATCCTCATGGAGGCGCCATCGGCGTTGTGTCAGCCTGCAGAACGGTTTATGCGACGCAAAACACGATTATCAACCGCAACTTCTGCGACACTTTGTTCGGGCACAAAAACTCCTTCTCCTACGAAATGACCATCGGTCAGTCAACCCGCATTGCCAAGAACCGCACGGGCGTAGGTGACGAAAACAAAATGCCCTATGTACTCCTCGGAGACCCTGCGCTTAAACTGGCCTACCCGACTCAATTCGGCGTGCAGACAACCAGTTGCTCCGACACTATTCGCGCACTCACCGTACATACCATAAAAGGCGAAGTAGTAGATTCGCTGTATGATGTGATGGACTGGTTCAACGGTACATTACTGGTGACCGTTTACGACAAACTGCAGCGCATCACCACCCGTGACAACGACGAGACGAACCCTGACAAGCAACAAGTGCTGACCTATAACGACTACCCGAACATCATCTACAGGAGTACTGTGGATGTCAAAGACGGAAAGTTCGAGTTTACATTTATGGCGCCGAAGGACATCCGCTACAACTACGGCACAGGACGTATCGTATATTACGCTTACGACAGCGAGAATGCAGCAGAGGCTTCAGGACACTTCGAAGACTTCATCATCGGCGGCAGCTCGCCGGTGGCAATAGTGGACACAATAGGACCGGATATTACACTGTACCTGAACAACCCTGCCTTCCAGAATGGCGGCGAGACCCATCAAACCCCACATTTCTATGCTGATTTGTATGATGAAAACGGCATAAATACTGTCGGAAGCGGAATTGGTCACGACTTGCTGCTCATTGTAGATAAAGACCCGCAGATGACGTACGTTGTAAACGATTACTTCAAAGGCGCTAACGGAGACTACCACAGCGGACAAGTAAGTTATAAAATGCCCGAGTTGGAGGCAGGACCACACTCCTTGACATTCCGTGCCTGGGACCTATTCAACAACAGTTCCACAAAGTCGCTGAACTTTACGGTAGTAAAGGACCTGGATATGAATGTGTTCTCCGTAACAACCTACCCCAACCCTGTCAGCACAACAGGCGTTGTGAATATACAAGTTGAATACGACCGTCCCGACGACCTTGTACAGACAGACATTTTCATCTACAACATGTCGGGCCAACTGGTATGGCAGTCATCCCAAAACGATGCCAAGACGATTGAATGGAACATCGGCGACCTCGGCATCAGTCCGGGAATATACGTTTACCGCCTGCAAATGCAGACGGCATCCACGTCCGCCGTATCACAAACAGGAAAATTAATTGTAACCAAATAGAGCACCTGCTCAAACAAAAACAGATTATTATTGCCTATGAAGCAACTTTAAAAGAGTACCGACCGACAGGTCACCAAACGAAAGAAACTATTATTAACAAACAAACAATAAGATGAAAAAAGTATTTTTAACAATCACATCTGCTATTTGCTTTGCAGCTTCTGTATTTGCTGCAGACCCTGTTTTGAATCCGATTATCACATCAATGCCTTCCCTCTCCATTGCCCCTGACGCACGTGCAGCCGGTATGGGTGACTTGGGTATCGCCACAACAGCGGACTTGAACTCACAGTACTGGAACGCGGCTAAGTATGCATTTATGGACAGCCAAGGCGGTATAACAGCCAACTACACGCCATGGTTGCGCAAACTTGTAGGCGACATTGATTTGGCCTACCTCGCAGGTTACTATAATATTGGCGACAAAGCCGGAGGTATCGGTGCATCATTCACCTACTTCTCAATGGGTGCCGTGCAACTGACAGACATGACGGGAACGGTGCTGCAAGAAGCGCACCCGAACGAATGGGCGCTGGATGTTTCTTACTACCGTAAGCTACATGAGTTTGTGTCTATGGCAGTAGCACTGCGCTTTATGTACAGCGACCTTAACAACGGTATTAACTCCTCTGTTACAGGTTCTTCCCAAGAAATGCATGCTGCATGGACCATGGCAGCCGACGTGGACTTGTTCTACCGTCAGCCGATTGACATCAAAATGGGTAGAAGTTACTTTGCACTCGGTTTCACGCTCTCCAATCTCGGTGGTAAGATGACCTATGATGAGGTAACAAAGAACTTTATCCCTGCCACAATGCGTATTGGTGCCAGCTACGAATTGCCGTTTGACAACTACAACAAACTGACCTTCAACCTGCAATGCGACAAACTGCTTGTTCCGACTCGCAAATCCAAGTATGCCGAAGGCTTTAACAAGGATGACGAGAGCACTTGGACGATGAGTCAGGATGAATACTCGAACATGACGTCTGTCAGCGGTATCTTCAAGTCCTTTGCAGATGCTCCTGGCGGTGCTTTGGAGGAATTCCAGGAAGTTCGCTGGAGTGCAGGTCTCGAATATACGTACAACCGCCAGTTCTTCGGTCGTGTCGGTTACAGCCATGAGGACTTTAACAAAGGTAACCGCCGTTACATAACTGTTGGTGCCGGTTTCCACCTGTCCATTTTCTCGCTTGACTTTGCATACTGCATCGGTTTGGCAGCATCCAACCCGCTTGACCAGACCATGCGCTTCACGCTTGGTTTCGACCTTGCAGGCATTAAAGATCTGGTCAACAACCGCAAAGAGTAATCATGCGGATTGGTTTCGGATATGACGTTCATCAATTCTCCCCTAACCGCAAATTGTGGTTAGGGGGAATTATTATTCCCTCAGACAAAGGCCTGCTCGGCCACTCGGACGCGGATGTGCTTATTCACGCATTGTGCGACGCCTTGTTAGGCGCGGTAGCGATGCGCGACATCGGTTACCATTTCCCCGACACGAAAGGCAACGAGTATGAGGGTATTGACTCCAAAATCTTGCTTCGCCGCGTCATGCAAATGCTGCGCGAAAGCGGCTATGAATTAGGGAACTGCGACTGCACAGTCTGCGCGCAAGCGCCAAAACTCAACCCCTATATACCGCAAATGCAGGCTTGTCTGGCAGATGTAATGGGAGTGGCGCCCTCACAAATCAACATCAAAGCAACAACTACGGAGCACTTGGGTTTTGTTGGTCGCGAAGAAGGTATTTCCGCGTACGCTGTAGTGCTGATAACTAAGAACGGATAGCTCATGTTCCGCTTGTTATTGTATATTCCCGAGATTATCGCGCTTATGATAGCGATGGCTCCTGAACACGTCACCAAGACGGAAGACGAGTTCTACGTTCATTATGACCTCCCGAACGGCTATATAGACGTCTTCGAATCTCCGGCGTCTGACTCCGTCATGGTTCTTGAAACCGTTTGTGCTCCGGCTTGTTCTTCGTCCGTGCGTATATATAATAAGGTGTCAAACGCGCTCATCCAAACCATCCAACCGACTTGCAAAGGCATATTTCCTTATGCATGGGTGGAGAACGGCGAGCTCAAATGGCGCGACAATACGTTCGAAATCCTTGATGATGAAGAACAAATGCGTGATTAAGCCGCAACTGCTATGCGCATCCCTATTTACTTAATCGGCTACATGGGCGCCGGCAAAACAACTGCCGGACGGTTGTTGGCAGACAAACTCGGATGGCATTTTGTCGATTTGGACGACGCTTTCCAAGAAATTCACGGACTTTCGCCCGCCGATTATATCCGTCAATTCGGCATTGAGGCTTTCCGCCGCAAAGAGAAATACGTGCTGGAAGACCTTGCCGAACTACCCATTGAAAAAGTCATTTATGCCACAGGAGGCGGTTATCCGTGCTGGAAAGACAACATGGAGTGTCTCAAAGAATTAGGCACGAGCATCTACCTGCGCTGGAAGCCTGAACATTTAGCGAAGCGCCTGTCACTTACGGACTTGTCAGAGCGCCCCGTGTTGCAAGGCAAAACAGAAGAGGAACTATTGGCATTTATCCTGCCGCAACTCGAAGCCCGTGAACCGTTTTATACTATGGCGGACATAATTGTTGACGTACCATTTAATGTACTGAGCGACACTAACGACGAACAAATTGCAGAATACTTATGTCAATTAATCAAATCCAAGACGAAATAATCGACGAGTTCAGTCTGCTTGATGACTGGATGGACCGTTACGAACTGATCATCGACTACGGAAAGTCGCTGCAGCCCCTACCCGAGTCGGAAAAGACGGACAAGAACCTCATTGACGGCTGCCAAGCCAAAGTATGGTTCACAGCGGAGCTGTCACAAACCGCCAATGAGCAGGTTGTCATCTACCACGGTGACGCGGATGCGATTTTGGTCAAGGGTATTGTTGCCCTGCTTATCAAGGTTTTGAGCGGGCACACAGCAAAAGAAATTGTCGATGCAGACTTATACTTCATCGACAAAATCAATCTTCGCGAGCACTTGTCTCCGACCCGCAGCAACGGCTTGGCGGCAATGCTGAAGCAAATGCGCTTATTTGCACTCACTTATCTCTCCACCGTCAAATAACAGCTTCCTGCCTGTGAAACGCTCCGGCCACAGCAGATTGTGGGTCGAGAGCACCACGCTTATCCCTGACTGGCGAATGGAATACAGCAGTTCCATAATTTCTGCGCCCGTCTCAGGGTCCAGGTTTCCGGTCGGTTCATCGGCAAGGATTATCTCCGGCGAGTTCAGCAAAGCCCGTGCAATCACGACACGCTGCTGCTCACCGCCGGACAAATGATACGGCATCTTGTATGCTTTCTTATCCATTCCGACCTGCTTGAGAATCTCCAGCACATGCTCTTTCATAATGCGTTTGTTCTTCCAGCCTGTAGCGCGGAGCACAAACGTCAGATTATCCTCTACAGAACGGTCGGTCAGCAGCTGATAGTCTTGGAACACAATGCCTATTCTGCGGCGTAAATACGGCAGTTTGCGGCGGCGGATTTTATTCATGTTGTAATCCAGCACCTGCGCCTGCCCTGCTGCAATGGACACTTCGCCATAAAGCGACTTCATGAACGTTGACTTACCGGAGCCCACCTTACCCAACAGATATACAAACTCGCCGGTGCCGATGGTCAAATTGACATTGCGCAGCACAATCTGCTCCGCCTGGCGCAGTTCAACGTCCACATATTTAATCAGTTCCGCCATTACTCGGCAGCGTCAATCTCGTTAATCTTGTTCTCCAACTCCTGGAGTTGCTTCTTCAAGCTTTCAATCTTCTTCTGGAGGTCGTCCACGAGCTTGTTGCCCGATTTGGATTTGCCGGTAAAGAAGAGAATATTGTTTTCAGCGGTTTTGATTTCCTGCTGCAGGTTCTCGTACATGCGGACAAGCTTGTTGCGGTCTCCGCTTGCAATGACCCGTTCGCCGCGCGCACGCTGACGTTCGCTACGTGCCTCCTTGTTCGCCTCGCGTTTTTTGTTGAAGAACTCGTCACATGTGTCCGTGAACTTCTTCCACAACTCGTCGCTGTACTTGCGAGCCACCGGTCCTATGGTCTTCCACTCTTTCTGCAGCTCAATCATGGCATTGGAAGTCTCCTGCCAAGCATCGCTGTTCTTCAGCTGCTCCGCTTTCTCGATGAGCGCACGTTTCTTGGCAAGGTTGTCAGAGAACACGCTCCGCAAATCCTTGTAGAAGGTACTCTTCGCCTTGAAGAACGCCTCACAAGCCTGACGGTACTCGTCATAAACAGCCTGATTGTGTTTCTTGGGTGCGAAGCCGATGGTACGCCACTCTTTCTGGAGTTCCTGCACTTGTTCCACCGCCTTGTCCCATTGTTTATTGGACTTGAAGGAGGCAAAATCAATCTCCTTGAGTTTGGCAATAATTGCCTGCTTTTTCTCCAGATTCTCCGCCTCTTTGGCGTGCAGTTCGTCAAAGTATGCCTGGTGTTTCTTATTAATGGCGGACGAAGCCTCTTTGAAGCGGTTCCAGAGGTCTTCACGCAGTTCGCGTGCTACGGGACCAATCTCAGCCCACTCGTCATGCAGTTGCTGCAAAGCGCGGCTTGCTTCCACAATATTCTTGTTGTCTTTCAGTTTTTCGGCAGCCTCGCAGAGCAGGGTTTTCATTTCAAGGTTTTTCTTGAAATCGAGGTCACGCAGTTCGATGTTAATCTTGACAAGGTCATAGAACTGCTCCTGGTATTGCTGGTATTTCTTCCAGATTTCGTGCACTTTGGGGGCGGGCACCTGTCCGATGGTTTTCCACTCTGCCTGCAGTTCGCGCATTTTCTTGAGGTTGTCCATGACATCAGCTGTTTCAGCCTCCGCCATTTCCTTCATCTGGGTAAGGATATTCTCTTTGCGGAGCAGGTTTTGAGCCTGTTCTGCCTCCAGCTGTTTGGCGACTTCAGCGCGTTTGGCTTTGTATTCGTTCAATAACTCACGGAAGCGTTGTTCCGCTTCATCCAATGTCGGTTGCCAGTTCTCAAGCACTTCACCGGCAGCCGCAGCAGCTTCTTCGGCAGCCTTTTTGAGAGCAGCCTGTTCCTCGTGGTACTGACGATAGAACTGGGTTTTGAGGTTTTCGACTTGGTCTTTTACTTCCGTTACATTCTGCTCCAGCAGAGATTTCAGCTCGTCAACGAGCGATTGTTTTTCATTTGCCATAATTAGAGACGCCCCACAGGGCGAAGAACATTAAAAATCGTGCAAAATTAGTGCTTTTTTTTTATTTATACAAATAAAAATGAAAAAAGTGCAGAAAAACCGCACTTTTTTGGTTATGATGGTTTGCTGCGCAAACGTTAACGGGTTAAAATGGTTCCGTGGTACGAAACGTTAAATGGTTACTTCACTTCTCCGCCCAGGGCGTTAAAGGTCTTGCCGGCACGGAGGATGTAGAGTTGTCCGTCAATTATCAATTTACGATTTGACGATTTACGATTTACGATTTCGTCAATGCCCATAGTGCCCTTTGCTACTACCACAATGAGCGTTTCCGGCTCCGTGTCGTAATGGTTCTCATCACCTGCTACCTTATAGTAAACGGTGTAAGTTCCCTCCTCAATGACCGCCGGAAGTTCGGCACTATAGTTCTCTCCGTCCAACGAATACTGCATTTGACCGCCAACGGCTTCTCCGGCAGTAATGAGTACAACCGGTTCACCAGTTGTCTGCAAGTCTTCCAAAGCGACAGGCGGAGTGACCACTACGGAAGCCGCTTTCGCGATGATAAAGGATGTTGCCACCTCACCTTTGTAGGCGCCGTTCTCAACCGCAGCAACCAATACGCCGGCTGTGCCCGGATAGACATTGGCCGTATATGCAACCGTAAAATCAACGTCTTCGGTCAGCACGGTTTCGCCATCAGTAACGGTCACTGCCGGACGGATTTCGTAGCCGATGAATTCGAACCAATTGTCCGCGAGGCTTACCATCGCATCCGTCAGTTGGACACGCGTGAACGTAAAGGTTCCGACCATCGTGTTGCTCCACACACCTCTCGAATCCGCCACGCGCCACGAGAGCATGTGCTCGCCTTCGGAAAGATGACCAATTGCAACCGGCAGTACTCCGGAAGCAGCTGTCAGTTCGCCTATAACGCGGTTTGCCTCATCGTCGTCAAACCAGTACATGTAACGTGCAATGGTTGCCGGTTCCAAAGATGCAGGCACAATAAAATGCTGTGTAACAGGCGAACTCCACTGACCTGTATTGTCTTTTACCCGTACAGAAAGCATGTGCAAACCAACTCGCAAATCGGTCAAACTGATTTGCGCCGGCGAGTCTCCTAATGTGACCCGTCCAGCAAATTGGTTATCAATCCAATATTCCCGCTCAGCGATATTAGTCGCCACATCAACTGCACGCGGTATAACAAAGAATCTCGTCTCAATGGCACTCCACAAACCTTCGCTGTCCTTCACACGCACACTATACGCATGCACACCGGGAAGGAGTTCGGAAATATCCACCGAGGCACCTGCTGTCTGTGCGGCGGCTATATTGCCGTCGAGCCAGTACTGCTGCTCTATGATTGTTTTGCTCTGCCCGACAGCCGTCGTCCACAACGCAGCGGCAACTGCCAGCAGAAATATACGCGTTTTCATAAACCGTTAATTTTTAGAGATTTAACGATTAGCGTACTTCGGCATCATAGGTCACATTGAGCGTGGCACCCTTCACTTCCAGTTGCAGGTTCTTAACTACCGGTGTCGCAGGCACTTTGCCCCATCCGTTTCCGCCACGAATGCCTATCTCGGTACCATCTGTTCCAACCCATGTTTCAGGTTGCTGCAATTCAAAAGTACGAGTCGGAGAATAGGCTGCATCTGCCGCATCTGCAAAAATGTTGCCTAATTCTACTTGATAAATATTCTCTCCGGTGACCGTTTGCGGGCAAATGCAGTTCCGGCAAATAACATGGCTTGGCATAGCATACGCCCACATTGTCGGATAATACATTACCGTGTTGGTTACCAAAACAGAAGCAGGGATTTCAAAGAAATTAAAATCACCTAACACACAATGATCAATCACGATGTTTCCACTGACCATATTTCCTATACGACCACTCAAAAAACAATTTGTGAGGTAAACATTGTCTGCTATAACATAAGTATTCCACGTTGGACCATCCATGCCTCCTCTAAGAATGCATTGGTCAAAATGTGCAAGGCTGATGCTGCTCTGCGGATAAACCTGTCCCGTAGAAACTTTGGTAACCACCAAGTTGGAAAGCGGAGCGTCTGTGTTTCCGGCACCTATATTCAGATTTCCATTAATATTTAAGCCTTCCAACTGTACACCGGACAACGTCTCACCGCTGACGCCCACTCCGACTGCGCCGTTAATGGTGGAGACGGCTGTTCCGGTAGTTTCGTCCGCTTCAAATCCTGCACCGTAAATGGCGATGGATTTGGTAATGGTAATCGTGTTGAACGTTCCCTCGGAGAGCGTTATCACATCGCCGTCAACGGCTACGTTGTTGGCTTCCACAAGCGCGTTGCTACCATAGAAAACACTGACATCATTCCCATGTTGGAGGGTTGCAGTCATTTGATCATTCGCCATTACTGCGCCTGCGCAGAACAGCAGCGTTGCTATAAAAAGTGTCTTTTTCATACGAACTAAATTATAATTATCTTACTTCTGCGCCGGTAGCGTTGTAGGTCTTGCCGTCGCGGATAATGAAGAGCTGTCCGTCAATTATCAATTTACGATTTGACGATTTATGATTTACGATTTCCTCATTGCCGGTAATGGTTTTCTTTACTTCCCAACCTGCACCGTAAATCATTACAGCATCTATGTCGGACGAAGTAAGTACGCCACGACGAGCTTGGAGTTTCGTCGGCGCAGCAAGCGGTTTATCGTCTGCCGTTACGGGATAGATGAATACCAACGCGTCCTTGAGTACATTGTAGTCGAATTCGATTTCGCCAGATGCAGCTTTCTCGAAGAACTCGGGTTCAAGTCCTTCTACCTGAATAGCCAACATACGGTTACCGTAAATTCCGGCAGTGATTTTGATTGTTCCTTCACCGGCAGGAATTTCAATGATGAGTCCGCTGAAGTTATTGCGGATAATATCCATGTTGCCGACATTCGCCAATACATTCTCTAACATCAGTTCGTCCACTACGCTCTCGAAGAAAAACGCATTGTTTACATCGTCGTAACGGTCGCCGTTGCCCGGGTCACCGGTTACATAAATATTGTCCACAATCGCATTGGTAACATCTACGCCTGTAAGCCCTGCGAAGGTTGCCTGACCGGATTCTTCCACAGGTTTGAGTTCGGCTACGTCAGCCGGCATGTTCTCGCCTTTCATCTCGACAATGTGCTGGAATTTGCTCCACTCTGCATCCGCAAGGTATTTCTCGCGTGTTCCGGCAGGTACATAGAGCGTGGCTTTCACTTGCGGAGCGTCTGCCTCTGACCAAGAATTGAAACCTTCAGCTTCCAGTACGCCGGCAGGATTCTCAATGTTTGAAGTGATGATAGCGAGGTTATCGCAGTTCAGGAAAGCCTCTGTCTCAATCTTCTTCATACTCTTCGGCAGGGTGACGGAACGAATTGCGTATAACTCATTGAACGCCTCGAGAGCGACTCCTTCCACGCCTTCAGGAATGAACGCACCTCCTGCCGCAGCAACAAGCACGTTATCCGCTTTGCGAATGACGGCGTTGCAGTTTTCACGGCTGTCGAAGACGGCATTGTCGGGGTTCACCGTCAATTGGGTGATAAACGTGCCGAGGAACGCAGACGGCTCAATTTCCGTCACGCCGGCAGGCACTTCAAGCTTGCGAATCGGGCAGCCACGGAACATACGGTTGGTGATGATTTCCAAGCTTGCGGGCAGACGAAGTTCCGTCAATGCCTCACAGCCTGCAAATGCACCGGCACCAATCGAACGAACTTCGTCGGGAATATCAATAACACGAAGGGCGGTGCAACCGAAGAATATACGGTCTTGGATAGCAGTTGTTCCTTTGGCAAAAGTAGCTTTCTGGAGGTTCGGACAATCTTGGAAGGCCGCATTATCGTCTGTCCATTTGCTCGACGAAGCAGGAATAACGATTTCCTCAAATCCGGCACGTGCAAAAGCAAGCCAGCCGACCTTTGTTATAGACTCCGGAATATCCAAGTGACGCAGTTTGTCGGTATATTCCACAATTTCATAACCCACATACGTAACCGAAGTCGGGATAATCAGTTCCTCCAAGTTGCTTGCACCACGGAAGGAGTAATCACCGATGCCAACAACAGGATAAGTAACTGTTCCTCCCTGCGATTCGTCATAGACAGTAATCTCTTCCGGAATAACAATCTTGCTCTGCTTGTATGGGAACTCGCTGGACCATTGGCTAACGTATGAACCATCGGGGTTGAGATACCATACTTGCGGCATTGCCACTTCTACGCCGACCATTCCATATTGGCTAACCGCTTTTCTATAGAACAGGTTGCCTACGTGGAAGTCAAAGGATGATGCCACCCATTTGATACCATATTGACGTTCTTCGTCCATCTCTTCGATGGTGAGTTCTTTCCAGAAGTCCATGGTCTCGTAGGTTTTCTTGAGTCCTTCCGGCACATAAAGTGTCACAGCTTTGGGGTTGGCACTTTCCTCCTCCAGCAAGAAAGCAAACATGCGCTCACCGGCTTGCAGCGGCGTGGTGCTGTTCACCTGAATATCCATAATATTACGTGCGTAGGGGCAGAATGCTGCCGGAATTTCGGTTACATTGGCGCCAAAGGTTACATGTTCCACCATATTCCACATATGGAAAGGATCCATCGGGTTTTCCGCCGTGGTATTGACAACAACATTACGCCCGAGATAGAGGGTACGGCATGAACCTGACAACTCCTCAAAGGAAATAACGTTACTGCCATATTCTTCCACATGGGTAAAGGCAATCGGTTCCTTGCCATCTTCGATTTTGAGAATATCGACCCCTTCGGAGCGTTGCAAAAGGTTTACGCCTAATGTCTTGACGGAAGCAGGAATAGTAATCGCCGTCAGATAAGTGCACCACGAAAAGGCGTTGTCGCCAATAGCGGTAACCGCATACTCGACAGCCGGGCTGCCGTCTTCGGGATAAACCCAGATTGTCGCAGGGATGATAAGATGTCCGCTGTATGTGTCCTTGCCGATGCCGCCCCACATGCCTTCTTCGCCTTCTGCGGGACCGTAGGTAACTGTAGCGGTCATGTCCGCTTTGTCAAGAATGTACCAAATACCATCGACTTTGAGCGTATCCAAATTTCCGGCATAAGCTGCCGTGTGCAACGCACCTACTGTAAGCAGGGCGATTGCGAAAAACAATGACTTTTTCATATGTTAGATTGTTAAGCTGTTAAATCGTTAAACTGTTAAATCGTTATTTTACTTCTGCGCCCTGGGCGTTGTAGAGCTTGCCGTCACGGAGGATAAGCAATTGTCCGTTACGAACAAATTTGAAGCTTTCGCCATTTGAAGATTCGGAGATTTCGTCTATATCCATTGACTCTGAATCCACGACGAGCGAGTAGATCATAAGGCGGGAAGCGTCCTGTGTGCTACGGCGTGCCGGAGCTTCACCGTAATACATTGCGCCTGCATAAATGTAAGCAAAGGTGGCAATCTTGTTGTCAAACGGAATAATTACCTCTGACACTTCATCTTTCTGCACGAGCGTAGGCAGGTTATTGCCAATCTGTACGGCGAGATGAATAATACCGACTGTCTGAACCTTTACTTTGATATTTCCTTTACCAACCGGCAGAAGGAAGGTGAGTCCGTTGAAATGCTCTGCAAATGCAGTCGAACCCGGGAGATAAGCCGCCAGAATTTCGGGCACTTTGTCCACATCCATAGGCGAATAGAGTGCAAGACATCCTTCCGTCTTGTCCACGCCGTCAGCCTCTGTGAGGGTGTAGAGAATGCCGTCCACTTCCGTTCCGGTCGGGTCGTCGGTCAGTTCGAGCGCCTCGAATGTCACCTCGCCTGCCAAAACATCCTCTATCTTCGGACCAATCTCCACGCGCAAAGCGATTCTGCCTTCACCGTCAATGAACACACCGTCTTCGATATGTACGTCCTTGCTGAGCATGATAATATTGTCTCCGAATTCCACTTCTTGAACCTCACCGACAGAAGCGCCCCACTCTCTCGGGTCTTCGCCTTCCTCGACTTCAATGTCCACATTCGCATCAAAATGGCTGTCGTCCTCTACGCGCAAGGTTTTGCACATCATCAGCGGGTGAGGCGTAGTTGCGATTGCGTGCACTTGAACGCCGTCAATGACGAGTTCGTTTTCTGCGTGTAATTGCGGGAAGCGGCCCAGCAGGGTCAAGCGGCTCTTGTCCTTGCCGTCACCAAAAATACGCATATTGTAGCCAGCGTTGAAACCTGCCGAGTTATGCAGAATCTCACAGGTGCCGATAATCTCAATATTCAGCGGCAGCGGTCCGCTCTCATAATCCAGCCAATCCGTCCAACCCATTGAGCCGTCTTCAGAATCCGAATATTCTCTCTTGTAGTTGTTCATTTTGAGCGTGCGGGTCTTGATGTCAAATGACAATTTGCCGTCGCCGTAAATATCGTTGCAGTTGGCTTCGGTTACTTCTATCATCTCAAAGCCCATATAGGTTCCTGAACCCCACGATTTTTCTACCTGTTCCTTGGAAATAATCTCCAGCACGAAATGGTCACCTTCCTTGACAACGAGTTTCCACTCGGCAGATTTGGGGCCGATGTCCTCGTTTCCGGGGAATGCAGCCTCAATCATCGTCTCGCCTTTGGCAACAACGGTTATTTCACCGCTTTGGGGATCTACAGTAGCCACCTTCGGGTCTGAAGACGTAAAGGTCAGCGGCAAATACATCGGATTTACCACCTGCTGCATCCTATAAGGACGACCGGCGTAAGCCGTGTAAGAAGTATCCGCCTCCGTATAGTAGGTAAGATACTTGTTGGTGGAGTAATGGAACAGCAAGTTCTTGACAGTGTCTGTTTCGGAATTGGCGATAACAGTAATCTGAATGGTCCAGAGCACGTCTTTGTACTCGTCAGACTCAAGACCCTTTTCATCAAAAACAACAGCTTTGTGCTTGTTGTACTCATAAGAAGCAATCGTGTCATAGCCGGATTTTTCCACCGAAGAGAACCACCGGCGGGCTACCGCCGTGAAATTACCGTCTTGTCTCTCTGCTTCCGCAGCGACAACCTGCTTAAGCATGTCCGTGTTAAAAGTACCACGTGTTACGCCGTTGAGTTTGTACCCATACTCGTAACCTGCCACATTTGGGAACGTTTCCTCTGACTGTGCCATCGTGTTGATAGCAAATAATGCCATTACGGCAAAAAAGAATGTTTTTCTCATAATGAATTTTGTTTTAAGGGTTAATATTGAGGTTAATTGTTTGCAATTAGCGCACAAAGATACAACGATTTTGCGAAAAATCGTTCTCAAATCGTAAAAAGTTATTCACAATAGGTAAAAAAAACAAGCGGTCAGGTGGAACGGCGGTATAGGAGCGGTGTCGTGCCGGTAAATTCCTTGAAGACGCGGTAGAAAGTCTGGTCGGTCTGGAAGCCGCTCAAAGCAATCGCATCGGCTATAGCCTCTTTGTCGTGGCTATAGCTTGCGTCCGCAAGAATGCGCTTTGCCTCCTCGATACGAATGCGGTTGACATAGGTGGAGAAATTGACCTTATACTGCCGGTTAATCGCAGACGAAACATAGGTGCGGTTACTGTTTACCTCCCGTGCAAGGTCATGAATGGTCAACTGCGGGTTACGGAACAAGGCTTTTTCACGCATGACATCATCGATTCTGTGAATCAAGGCATTCTCCTCCACTTGCGGCGCGTCGTCCGCATGCATTTCTTCGGCAACCGCCTCCGGCGGAACAACCGTATGCGCCGCCACAAAGCCCAAGCCGTACAACAAAATCGTCATCACGGAAGCCGGCAGCTCCACAGACGCGTCATGCGCAAAGAAATCACGGCCAAAGAAATTAAGCGTCATGGACACTACGGACGTCATTCCGAAAATAACCAACGAAATATGTGTCGGGCGCAAGAGGCGGCTACGGTAATCCGAATAGGTGTCATCCATCCGGCGTATCGTGTTCAAGAGCAACTGCCAGCCGCGAAACAGCACCCAAACGATCTGCACGGAGAAACAAATGCGGATAACATAAAATAGTGTCCGGTCGCTAATCAATCCGCCGAAACGCGCGATGGGAAAGAGAACCACCGCCACCAACGCAGGCAGAAGCAGCAACGGCACCTCGATACTTCTTTGCACACGCGTGAGCGCACGCAAGTACGCATAATAAAGAGGATACACGCAGAGATTGGCAATTCCATAACTCCATTCGCCCGCCAAACAAATCACGCCCGAGAAATAGAGCCAATGGTCAAAATACAGAACGGTTGCAACGCCGAAGAAGCACACAAGCGAACCCGTCACGCGCCGTTCCTCGTTGTGCCGGAACAGCCGAATGAGGAAAAACACCGCCCAAAACAGGCAGATTACAATCGGAAGTGATATGACAAGCGAGTGAAACATCTATCCGTATTTCAAATCCGGTGCAAAAGTACAACAAATTTTGCAGGTGTGCAAATTTTTTTTGATTTTTTTGCATTAAAGCGCGATTGGTGCAGCAGTATAGCAATCTATCGTTAATCTAACGTCAATCTATCGTAAATCTAACGTGAATGTTTCGACAATTTTTCGACTATCTAACGTAACAAATAGCGAAAAAAGTAAGGAAATTTTTGCATTTTTTAAAGCGCAATTAGATTTTTAAGAGGAAAAGTTTGCATAATCAAAAAAAATGTAGTACCTTTGCAGCGCAAAAATGGAATTTATATAACATTCCCGCTGCCATGCAGCGTAAAAACGTGCGTCGCTTACTGACGGAAAACGGGATTGTTGAGTATGGCAACGTAAAAAGTGCTATTAATTTGAAACGACAATAATTAACTTAAACCTGTTGGCGGAATTAAAAAAAGTGTTCTTTGATTAAATTTTTTAACAAAAAAAGTTGCACAATTCGTTGATTTTTAGTAACTTTGTAGTGTCCT
>CAJOEX010000007.1 GCA_905233415.1 Paludibacteraceae bacterium | reverse complement strand
TTCTATTGTGCGTTGTTCTTTGTACGGATGTTTGATGCCGTTTAGTTCAAACTTTGAATGAGCACCGCGTATTTCCGTCGGCTCTGTAATGTCACGCGTGGATGTTCCACTATGGCAAGCATCGGAAACTACTATTATTCTTCCATTGATTCCCACCTTCTGCCGTAATTGCTTCAACCAAGCATGTAACTGATCGTCACTAATATGGTGCTCGCCATGATAATTCGGAGTTGGTTCCATCAACGCATCATACGCTACCCATGCTTCATCGTAACCATCCTCTTCATCGCCATCCAAATCCGTTATCTGCTGACCGTGCCCGGAGAAATGAATATATATGACATCGTTCGTTTTTGCCGTTGCAATCAATTTTGTGAAAGCCTCGCCAATAGCGTGACTGGTTGCTTGCTCATTCCGCAAAGTGTCGATATTGCCCGCCTTAAAACCGTTAGCCACAAGCATAGTCTTGGCAAAGACGATATCGTTGTCTCCATGAATAACAGGCCAGCCATAGTCCACATCAGGATATGCGCCAATACCAATTATAAGCGCGCGATGTTCTGCATTAACGCAGATTGATAGCAGCAACAACGATATGATTAGTCCGCGTTTCATTTACCATGTTTGATAGTATTGAGCAAATCTAAAGCCGATTGTTGATGAATACCTTGCATAGAAACTACTCCGTTTAGCAATCTTCTGGATCGATAGAGCTGAAGCTGCTTAATAGCACAAAGAGCTTGCAGATAGAAGATATCTTCTTTTTCCGACCAAGCCTGTCGGTTTTCGGGAGTAATATCTTTCATGTCGGACAGGGCTTTCATCAAGATAGCATCTGCTTGCTTGTAATCCCCTTTTTGCATATATTCATTAGCCTGCAAAATGACTTCTGCTGATTCCTCACAACCTTTGAGTTGAGAATAAGCATTCATCATCTCTATAGCCGTTTCAGCATATATAGTAGACTCCCCTAATCCGGATAGACGTGACATCTGCGGACCAATGACAATCACTCCTACAAAGCACGCTGCGACAGCAATAGAGGCAACACTCCGTAGCGTCCAGCGAACGACACGTTTATGATGGTCTTCTTTCTCCTTTTGGATACTCTCTTCCTCGCCTTGAAGCATCTCCTTCAATGATCGGCGACGAATGGCCAATATGATTTCTTTTTGCAGTTCCATTTCATCTCTTAATGAAGAATCATCTGCAGAAAGTAACCTTTCAAATTGCAATTTTTCATCTTCGGTCATCTGACCTGCAAGATATTGGTCTATTTGCTCTTGATTTGTCATGGCTTTTTCAATAAGGTTTTTAGTTTCTGCATACATTTGTACTTCTGCGTTTTAGCACTATCCGCACTACTATAATGGAGATTCCATGCAATTGTTTCCCAAGAATCCTCGTCCCAATAAAATGCCTTTAATAAAGGCGCACATGGTTTGCCCATTTTGTCCACCACCTCTCGGATAGCATCCTGTCTGTCTTGGCGGAATTGCATCTTTTCATCGGCATCGGCTCTTTCCATTTCATACGCTTCTTGGACTTTTGCAAAAATATCTTCGTCATTAGGAATGTCTTCTCTATAACGACGGTTTGTCTCTAACCAAACGCGTATTCCGATGCTGTTAAGATAAGTTGAAAGAGAGGCAGTTAATGAGGTTTCCGTTAAATTTCCCCGTTCAATATTTTCCCATACACGGCTTACGGACTCTTGGAATACCTCTGCTAATAATTGCTGATTGAGAGAATGAAATTTGTTAGCAAGAAATGCCATAAATGACTCCCTATATTCGCGATAAAACAAGGTAATTGCCTTATTGTTTCTCGCGCGAAAAGCTTGTATGTATTCGGTATCAGTCATTGAGGTATATTTTGCGCTGCAAAGGTACAACTTTTTTCTGATATATGCAACTTTATTTGCGGAATTAAAGCGAAAACAAGATAAAGGCGGCAAAAATGCCACCAAAATGCACGAAGACCAGGCCGAAAGACAAGCGGCATGGGATGCCGAAGAAATGAACAAAGAAAACGGCGCCCGCAAATATGCGAGCGAAAGGGACAATACGGGATGATATCCCGTGGGAATGGACATAGACTGGCGGGATTAACCGCGAGAAGTGGACAGCGGGATATAACAAGCGGCAATACAATTGCCGCGAAATGAACGAAGAGCACCGGATAATATCCCGCAGCAATAGACATAGACAACCGGCATGGGATGCACGGGCTAATTAACGAAGGATGGCGGCAATAATGCCGCCGAAGGGCACTATGAGGGTAATGGCGAAGGGACAAAGGTTAAATATATTGGCCTTTGTCCCTATGTCCCTATGCAAAAACTTCATAACTGCCTGATTTTCAGCCAGTTACATCATTTAGGGCAAGGGACATAGGGACAGACGCTATGTGTTATTCAGCTCTGTCCCTATGAAATTTTTTGATATTGTCCTCTATCTGTCCTCGCAATTCGCTTATTCTCACATAGGGACGCAAGGTATCTTTTGATTGTACGATCTGTCACATGCAACTGTTTTCCAGCTTCGACAGCGTCAGATTTGGTGAACTTGTCGGGAAGTAGGGAAAGGAGCTGAAGGGCATTGTTTTCCGCATCCGACAGTTTGGCTTGCAGGGGAGTGTCTTCATCCGGCAAGGCAAGCAGCATGCGACCGGCATGTTCGAGGAGTTTTTCGGCAAGCAGAGCCAGGATGCGGAAATCGTTGTCGGAACAGTAGATGGTATCGGGAATCGGGGTACTCATGTCCAGACGCAAGGCTGTCAAAATCAAGCCGATACGTTTAATCGTCACAGCCAGACGTTTGATGATAGCATCCAAGGCAATCGGCATTTGCAGGTCTTCGAACGAGATGGTATAGCTGTCCTTGAAGAGGTTTGCAAGTTGCTGTGATTGTTCGTCCGTCAGCGCCCAAAGGATATCGTGGTCGAGTGCCGAAAGCGTCTGCCAACGAACCAACAGGTCTTGCGCCAGCAGTTGGTACATGGCGGCAGCGCCATCAGGTGACTCGTGGTCGTTCGACATAAATACCTGCGGGTCAAAGGGAGCGATGTCCTCTACAATATAAGGAACAAAGCGGCTTGCGAGACCGTTCTCGCGGCTGACAATGAGCGGTTGCAATTGGTTGAACGTGCCGGACAAGAGGACAGAGAGACGAGGATTGGGGATTTCGATATAACTGATGCCACCGCCCGGAGCTTTGCGGGCTTTGGAAATCGTCTCGTGTTCGAAGGTCTGGCGGAAGATATAGGAGTAATTCGCGTAGTCGTTTTTCCACGTGCCGGAGAGCACATCCATCTCCGTTTCCATCATGAACGCTGCACCGTCGTTGTTGCTGAGCAGTTCGCAGAAGGCGGCAGACGAGCAGTTGGCGGGAATGGTTGCGAGTTGGTCGAAGAAAGCGAGTTTGGCGTGAATGGGTGCAAGCAAACGGCGGACGTTGTTCATGATACCTTTGCCGGCAGCAGGCGGTGCGACGATGAGCGTCATGAGGTTCGGGTAATAGGTGTGCTGGGGTTTGCCGTGTAGCATACGCATATGCGGCAGGGCATAACTGCAAGCCGTGAGTGCGGAAAGAAAGAGCATGTCCTGCTCCGGACGGTCAGCAATAGCGATGGCTTGTTCGAGGAAAGTAGGCAGCGCGCCTTCAGGGATGTCGGCGCAGAGATAGGGAGTGGGAGAAGGAATAATGTCAGGCATAATAATTTACGATTTCTTATCTCCTTACAGTCGAACGATCTGCTTCGCTGTATGGGCGATTTATTTTATCATTTATTTATTTTCGCATTTGCTCATTTATTCATTTGTGCTTTAGTTGTTTGTAGATGGAGGCGCGGATGTAGGCATCGAGGCGGATGTAGCTTTTGCGGTTGCCGGTGTTCTTGTCAATGGGGGCATCGGGTTCGGGTTTGGTGAGTTGTGCATCAAAGCGTTCCTGCCAGTAACGGAGGGTTTCGAGTTCTTCCGGCGTCGGCGCGGAATCGGGCTTGGCAGCTTTGAGGATTTGAGCCGTTTGCGCTGCCGCTGATTTGAAGAGGTTTTGGCTCTCAAGCTCTTTGCCGGTAGCAGGATGCTTTTTCCAGTCACGCGGGTTCATGACGACGTAGGCTTCCGGAGCGGCTTCGCTGATGACACGCCCTCGGTCGTTACGGAATTGTTTGTGGCGATGAATAACACCGCTTTTGGAAGTGGCTCCGCGAAAATCGCGGAACGGGTCTTGGAATTTTACTGAAGCCATAGAATTATTTACGATTTGACGATTTACGATTGGACGATTTATTTGGTTATTTAACGATTTACGATTTATTTTCTCATTTTCGTATTTTTGCATTTTCGCATTTTTGGGGCTGTGTCGGGGTACAATCGGGTCAATCACGCAATAATCACGCAATAATCACCCAATAATCACGCAATAAAGAGTGTACACTTTTTAATGTTATAATGTTTTAATGTTATAATGCTGTAATGTGGTTATTTTGAAATTTTATACAAAAATGCCATATGTGCGGGGATGTCGCCGGTGCGGACTGACCATTTGAGTGCACCGGTTTTGTCAAAGCAATGCAACGTGCCGGGCGTGACGTAATTTTTGGCATCCGTGAGGTAAATGTCCTTGCTGACAGGATGCACCATAATCCCGTAAGGGTGGGTGATTTCAACCTCGTCGGAAATAAAACGGTCAGACACGACCTGATGTGTGCGGACATTGATAATGTTGTAGTTCATCTCGTCCTGCATGGTGACATAACTGAACGCAGAACCATAGACATACAACGAATCGCCGTCCAAGCAGAAGTTTGAGGTGGCAATATTGACAGAGTCAATGAGCTTATCTGCCTGTGTATCAATGCAATAGAGTCTGGATGGAGTGCCGTAGTAGTCACCACGCGAAGATGCCCACAATTGATTGTGCGCGTCCATTCGCAGGTGGTGCAAATTCTCCGCCACAACGATTCGGTGCGTTTCGGCAAAGGTGTTCAGGTCAATGACGGAAACGGTGTTTTCGTAGTTCGGCACCATGTAACCTCCGGAGTTGGCGACGTAGAGTTTGCTGCCTACAATCTCCAATTCGTCGGGTTGGAAACCGACATTGCAGGTGGCAACGATTTGCAAAGTGGCGGTATCGAACTTCGCCACATAACCGATTTGGGTGTATTCAGGGTCAAGTGAAATAGGACCGGCATACGATGTGACATAGCCAAAGCCGTCCTTGAATCGCAAATAGCGGCAGTTCGGAACCTCAATGGTGCCGATGTGTTTGGCACTGTCTGCGGACATCACTTCGATAAAATTGCTGGCATTGATAACCGCATAGAGCCGGTTTCCGTAGATTTTGAGGTCGTTTCCGACATCGCCCAAGGATTGTGCCACATTCGGATTAGCGGCAGCGTAAATGTTGCGGATATATTCGCCGGACGTAAAGTCATAATAATCCAGCGTGGCTTTGTTGGAACCCATATTCCCTTCGTTGAGGAGGTAAAAACCGACAATCTCCGACTTGACGGTATCACCGGTAGGCACCACTTCCGGCGGAAAAATAACTTCCGGTCCGCGACAGGAAGCGAGGAGAAGGAGCGTACAATTGATAATGGATAATTGATAATTGATATGGAGCAGGGGATTTCGCATGGTCGCTAAATGATGAATCTGAGGATGAATTTACCGTTTATGCCGGGCATGGGATAATTGAGGATGACATTGTACTGCTGGTTGAGCAGGTTGTTTATTTCGACGGCGGTACTCATTTTCCAGCCTTTGAATGCCCATAATTTACTGATACTCATATCATGCGTGTACCACGGCTGCTCGTAGTTGGCAGGGATGTTGGCGGAGTTGTGATAGCGTTCGCCGACATAGATAAACGCATAATTGAGTGCCAAACCGTGCCACTCCAGTGTGCCATGTGCCGAACAGGAATGCCACGGGATATAGCTGATTTGTCCGCCGTAGGTGAGCGTGTCGGTTTTGTCGGTGAAATCCTGCGCTTTCTGATAGGTATAAGTGCCTGCCAGCGACAGATTGACATCGTGCGCAAAGTGAAAATCAAGTCCGACATTCACGTCCAAACCGCGAATCTCCACATAGCCGAGGTTCATCATCATCCAGCGGTACTGGCTGTTGCCCTTTGGCACAGCAATAATCTTGTCATGAATCTGGTTGAAATAACCGTCTGCCTTCAGGTGTAAATTGACAGTTGACAATTGATAATTGACATTTTGGAAGGTTTTCGTATATTCAATGCCGCCGTCGTATTGCACGGCTTTTTCCGGACGCAAAGCGATATTGCCTATATCCGTATAATATAAATCGTTGAACGTCGGCATACGGAATACATGCTTGTAGAATGCCCGCAAATAGAGTTGTTCCTTGAGCAAAGGCTGGTAACTGACAAAGACCGCCGGCGTGAAACGGTACATATCGTCCGCAGAACGTGCTTCGGGGTGATTTTCCTTTGTCAGTTCATCTTGCACAAACGTTCCCAATACGCTTGCCTGCGCCTTTATCCACTTGTAATTGAATGCCGTGGCAAGTGCAATCATTTCCGTGTGGCGACGAGGCTTCACAATCTCCTGCATCTCGGCTTTCAGACAGTTAAACTGATAGTCGGCACTAAGCGCCACATCCCACCAACTGAAGATGTGATAACGGTTCGCAAGACTGAGATACACCTCCTGCTGATTGAAGTCGTTGTCAATATACATCAGCGTTGTGTCAGGGTTTAAGTAACGCATGTAATCGTTGGAATATTTGGCGGAAAAACTCAAATCATAGTTCTTGAAAAGTGTCTTGGTGAAGTTGCCCTGAACGAATATATTTCGGTCCCATTGACGTTGGCTGCACGTCCAGACATTCCGAATGATGGCACGAGGAATGCCACGTTCGGATTTATAGAAATAGCCTTTCACATGCCATTTGCCATCAGGGAAGTAACCGAACAAGCCTGCTTCAGCACGAATTGCATGCACATCGCCGTTCTGACGAATGCCGGTGGTGTCCCAAGCAACTGTTCCGTCCGGGAATTCCTTGTGAATGCGGAAGTGATAACGGCCTGTGGCAAACATATATTCGGCATTTACGGACAAATGTATCGTTTCCGACAGTTTGTGTTCATACAGAATGCTCGGATTGGCAAGACCAAATGTTCCGGCTTTCATCGTCGCCACAAGATGGTAGTTTTTGCCTTGCTCAAACTTCGGCCGGCGGGTTTTGATGTAGAGTGTTCCTGCACTTCCGAAATCCTTGGCAGACTGAAATATCTCGCTCTTTTGACCGTTGTACAGGGCAATTTCTTCTACATTCTCCATCGAGAACTTGCCCAAATCAACGGTACCGTTTTGGGCGTTTCCGACTTCTATGCCATCATAAAAAACGCCCAAATGATGCGTGCCCATTGACCGTACATCAACTGTTTTAATGCCTCCGACGCCGCCATAATCCTTGATTTGCACGCCGGAAAAGTAGCGCAAGGCATCTGCCACGCTATAGGTACTTAACGCCTGCAATTGGACGCCTTCCAATTTTTGAACCGGCACGACAGGCTGATTGCGACGATTGGCGGTTATTTCGACCTCCTCAATCGTGAACTGGCGGGAAATGGAATCCAATTCCTGCTCCGCAAAAACAATTGCGGCGCATAGCACAAAACCTAATATGAATACTATTTTTTTCAAAAACGGCTGCAAAGTTAGCGAAAAAAACGCAGGCACACAAATTTTTCCGGAATTATTTGCATATTTCGGAAAAAAGCAGTACTTTTGCACTCGGAAAATGACCCTATGACAAAATGGCAAATATCTTCATCTTTGACCTTGGCGGAGTGCTCATCAACCTGAATGTGGAGCGGTGTGTGGCACAATTTCGCGACCTGATGGGCGAAACCAATATGCAGGCTGTGCTTGGAATTGGCGGAGACGGCGAAGGAGTAGTTGCGGTTAGTGCTGCCAGCAAGCAGCTGATGGTGGACTTTGAGCGTGGAAACATCTCTTCCGAACAGTTTGTGGCGGAAGTGCTGCGTTTTTGCAAAGCCGGCACGACGAAGCAGCAGGTGATGGATGCGTGGTGGTCGATGGTGGCCGATTTGCCGCAAGAGCGACTGGATTTCGTGCGGCAGTTGAAAGAGCAGGGACACAAGGTCTATTTACTGTCTAACGGGAATGACCTGCATTTCGGGCGAATAAACGAGATGTATCATTTGGACACTTATTTTGAGCGGATGTTCCTGTCACAGGAAATGCACCTCGCCAAGCCGGATAAAGCCATTTTTGAGCAGGTGGAGAAGGCCGTCAATCCCCTGCATGAGCCGGTAATATTCATTGACGACCTGGAGAAAAACCGTCTTGCAGCGGAAGAAACGGTAGGGTGGAGGACTTTCAAAAGCATAGAGGATTTGCAAAATAAAATAACCGCCATTTGAAATGACGGTTATTTTTATTACGTTCGTTCTTCGGATTAGCCAAGCATTGTAAGCAGAATACCGGCGGCAACTGCCGAACCGATAACACCTGCCACATTCGGACCCATGGCGTGCATGAGCAGGAAGTTGGACGGGTCGGCTTTCTGACCTTCCGCCTGCGAAACACGTGCAGCCATCGGCACAGCCGAAACGCCTGCAGAACCAATCAGCGGGTTAATCTTCTCCTTCGAGAACAGGTTCATAAACTTAGCCAACAGCACACCGCCTGCCGTTCCCATTGAGAAGGCGATAATACCCATTGCAAGGATAAGCAGGGTCTTGACGCTCAGGAAGGTAGCACCTGTAGCTGTTGCGCCAACAGACAAGCCGAGGAAAATAACCACAATGTTCATCAACTCGTTCTGTGCGGTCTTGCTCAGACGATCCACAACGCCGCATTCTTTCATGAGGTTACCCAACATCAGACAGCCAATCAGCGGAGCTGCATCGGGCAAAACAAGTGCCACAATGGTGGTGATGATAATCGGGAAGACAATCTTCTCGGTCTTGCTGACAGAACGCAGCTGTTTCATCTTAATCTTGCGCTCTTTCTCGGTGGTCAACAGACGCATAATAGGCGGCTGAATAACCGGAACCAATGCCATATAGGAGTAAGCGGCAATAGCAATCGGGCCGAGCAAATGCGGCGCCAGTTTGGAGGTCAGAAAGATTGACGTCGGACCGTCCGCTCCGCCGATAATACCGATAGAACCGGCTTCAGCAGGCGTAAACCAGATGTTGGCGCAAAGGAAAGTAATGAAAATACCGACCTGTGCAGCAGCACCAAGTACAAAACTCTTCGGGTTGGCAATGAGCGGACCAAAATCGGTCATGGCACCAACGCCGATGAATATAAGGCACGGATATAAACCCGCCTTGACGCCGATATACATCACATCCAACAGACCAGCGGACTTGAGAATCGCACCGTAGCTGTGGTATGCAGGATTGGGCGTCACGCCATCTTCCAAGAAAGGCTGCAGGAACGAAGCCCACAACTCTTCATGGAACATGCCGGACATCGGCAGGTTCGTCAGCAACATACCAAACGCTATCGGCAAAAGCAACAGCGGTTCGTATTGCTTCTTTATCGCCAAAAAGAGCAGGAAGAACGAGAGCAACAACATTACTCCCTGTTGCCAGCTGATGTTCATGAAGCCCATGTTGGCGAAGAATTCGAGAATACCGTTCATAGGAATTTGAAAATTTCAAGATTTGAGAATTTGAAGATTCCAAAATTTAGCCGAGAACGACGAGCAGGTCGTCCTGCATAACGGTTTGACCGGCTTTGACAGCCACTTGCTTAACGGTACCGTCGCACTCTGCAGCAATGGTGTTCTCCATCTTCATGGATTCGAGCGTAAGGAGGGTGTCACCTTTCTTAACCGCCTGACCTTCAGCCACAAGGACTTTGATTACAGAGCCGGGTAGGGGAGAAACAACCTTCTTGCCGCCTGCGGGAGCTTCCGCTTTTGGGGCGTCTGCTTTCGGTGCCGCAGGAGCAGCAGCGGGCGCAGCTTTTGGAGCAGCCACTTTCGGTGCTGCATGTTCCATTTCCACTTTGTATGTTTTGCCATTGACGGTCACTTCGGTAATACCGCCTTCGAGTTCGTTAACGGCTGTTTTATACTCTTTGCCGTCAATTTTGAATTGAAATTCTTTCATTTTATTGCAATTAATTAGTTACCACTTGAAATAATATGCCACGCCGTTGCGTGATGTTTGATGGTCAGATGCGTCTCAACCGGATCGTGTAAACTGTTGTAGTAGAGATGCAGTGCATACGCGATGGCCGCTTTGTCCTCTTCCGCAGCATCGCGGGAGATGACATTGTCTTTGGTCGGGTGTGACTCCGCCTGCTTCTCTGTCTGTGCCTTGCGGGGTTGCATAATCCAACCGAGCAGTTTCATCACATAGACGAACACAAACAGCAACACGAGCACGATGCCAAAACCAAGACCGGTAATGAACCACGTCTGACCTGTGATTGCCAATAGATTCATATTACAAAGGAATATTTGAGTGCTTCTTCATCGGGTTGGAGAGACGCTTTGTTTGCAGTTTCTCGAAGGCATTAACGATGCGTGCACGGGTAGTGCGCGGCTCAATAACATCGTCGATATAACCGCGATTGGCAGCCTGATAGGGACTTGCGAACAGGTCTTTGTACTCAGCCTCTTTCTCTGCGATGAATTTCTTCTTTTCTTCAGGGTCTTCAATAGCCTTCAGCGCCTTTGCCTGAAGTACTCCTACAGCACCGCTTGCACCCATTACGGCAATTTCCGCATTAGGCCAAGCATAGCACATGTCACCACGCAACTGTTTGCAGGACATTACAATGTGTGAGCCGCCGTAGGACTTGCGAATGGTTACCGTAACTTTCGGAACGGTCGCTTCGCCGTATGCAAACATCAATTTTGCTCCGTGGTCGATAATGCCGGCATACTCTTGTCCGGTTCCGCAAAGGAAGCCCGGAACGTCAACAAGCGTCAGAATCTGGATGTTGAATGCGTCGCAGAAACGTACGAAACGGGCAGCTTTACGGCTGGCGTCGCAGTCCAGCACACCTGCCAACCAACTCGGTTGGTTAGCAATAATACCGGTAGAACGACCGTCGAAACGGGCAAAGCCGCAAATAACGTTCTTGGCGTAGTCCTTGTGAACCTCCATGAAGTCACCATTGTCAACGATGAGGTTGATAATGTCGTGCATGTCATAGGGTTTGTTCGGATCGTCGGGAACGATTTCGTTGAGCGCATCCTCAAGACGCATCGGGTCATCGGTGCACTCCACGAGCGGAGCTTCTTCCATATTGTTCTGCGGAATGAACGAAACGAGACGACGAACTTCGGCGATAGCCTCTTCTTCCGTAGCAGCTACAAAGTGGGTCACACCGGAACGGGTAGCGTGTACACGCGCGCCGCCGAGCTGTTCAACAGTTACATCTTCACCTGTAACGGATTTAACCACCTTCGGACCGGTAATGAACATGTAGGAATTCTGCTCAGTCATCATGATAAAGTCCGTGAGGGCAGGGCTGTAAACGGCACCGCCGGCACAGGGACCAAAGATGACAGAAATCTGCGGCACAACGCCGGAAGCAAGAATATTACGCTCAAAGATTTCCGCATAACCGGCAAGGGCACAAGCACCTTCCTGAATACGTGCACCACCGGAGTCGTTGAGACCGATAATCGGCGCACCGAGTTTCATAGCCTGGTCCATGACATTGCAGATTTTGAGTGCCATTGTCTCAGACAGCGAACCGCCGATAACAGTTGTGTCCTGTGCAAATACAAACACCAGACGGCCGTCAATTGTACCCGAGCCAACTGCCACACCGTCACCGAGGAACACTTTCTTGTCCATGCCGAAATCGTGGCAACGGTGAGTGAGGAACATATTTATCTCTTCAAAAGAGCCTTCATCAAGCAGCATGTTAATGCGCTCGCGGCAGGTGTAACTGCCTTTGGCGTGGTGTTTCTCAATGGCCGCTTCGCCACCTCCTGCCATCGCTTTCTCGCGATTGTCAATCAGCTTTTGCAATTTTGCGTTATCCATAAACTCATTTAATCATTTAATCATTTTTACATTTGATCATTTTCTCATTACTTCGGCTGTTGGCAAATTTCTGTGAGAACGCCCTTTGTGCTCTTCGGGTGGAGGAACGCAATCATCAGATTCTCAGCGCCTTTGCGGGGAGCCTTGTCGATGAGTTGAATGCCGGCAGCTTCAGCCTCTGCAAGCGCGTCAGCCACGTTCTCAACATTGAATGCCACGTGGTGCACACCACCACGACCGCCGTTCTTCTCAATGAATTTGGCAATGGTCGATTCGGGGCAGGTGGGCTCCAGAAGTTCAATTTTCACTTCACCTACTTTAAAGAAAGCGGTGCGTACTTTCTGGTCGGCTACTTCTTCAATGGAGTAGCATTTCGATCCGGTTAAAAACTCGAAGAAAGGCATAGCCTCTTCAATACTTGTTACAGCAATTCCAAGATGCTCAATATGACTTGGTTTCATTGTAAATAATTGTTTTAAGTTATTGTTTCCGTTAATTAGTTTCAAAGCAATGCAAAGTCAATCACTTCCTGAATGTCCTTGACATAATGGAAAGTGAGCCCTTTGAGGTATTGTTGCGGAATTTCGTCCACATCTTTTTGGTTTTCGTGACAAAGCACCAAATCGGTTATTCCAGCACGTTTGGCGGCAAGGATTTTCTCTTTGACACCGCCAATCGGCAGCACTTTACCGCGAAGCGTCATTTCGCCTGTCATGGCGATGCGCGGACGCACTTTACGCTTGGTGAAAGCACTCACCAAAGCAGTTGTCATCGTTATTCCGGCACTTGGACCGTCCTTCGGGATGGCGCCTTCCGGTACATGAATGTGTACGGACATTGTATCCAAATCCTTGTGCTTGATGCCAAATTGCCCTGCGTGGGCCTTGATATAGCCAAGAGCGATGGTGGCACTTTCCTTCATCACGTCGCCGAGATTACCTGTCAAGGTGAGAGTAGGGGTCTTTGCGGGAGAAAGGGAAGTCTCAATGAAGAGAATTTCTCCGCCGACTTGTGTCCATGCAAGACCGGTGACAACACCTATATATTTATTGGTTTCCCAATTGTCGCGGCTGTATTTCGGTTTACCGAGATAAGTGACAAGGTCTTCTTCGGTTACAGATACGTTGTAGGGTTCTTCGAGAGCGATTTTTGTCACAACCTTGCGGCAGACAGCTGCAATCTGACGCTCCAAAGAACGGACTCCGGACTCGCGGGTATAATTGTCTATCAATTTCTCCAAGACATCCTTGTTGAGCCGCATCTGTGTCGATTTGATGCCATGATTTGCCAACTCCTTGGGAATCAAATGCCGTTTGGCAATCTCGACTTTTTCTTCCATCAAATAGCCTGACAATTCGATTAACTCCATACGGTCAAGCAAGGGACGTGGAATCGTGTCAAGCGTGTTCGCCGTCGCGATGAACAGCACTTTTGACAAATCGTAGTCTATGTCCAGATAATTGTCGTGGAAGGTGCTGTTTTGTTCCGGGTCAAGCACTTCCAGCAATGCGGAAGTCGGATCACCCTTATAATCCGCACCAATTTTGTCGATTTCATCGAGCACAAACACCGGATTGGAAGTCTTTACCTTGCGCAGGTTTTCGATGATTCTGCCGGGCATTGCACCAATATAGGTCTTACGATGACCGCGGATTTCCGCCTCATCGTGCAAACCGCCCA
Organism: Paludibacteraceae bacterium; assembly: GCA_905233415.1. Lineage (GTDB taxonomy): Bacteria > Bacteroidota > Bacteroidia > Bacteroidales > Paludibacteraceae > Colicola. The sequence goes on along the minus strand of CAJOEX010000007.1, from coordinate 49,799 downwards.
ACGAAATACGGGCATATTTGCGTCCAAGTGCTTCGGCAACAGACTTTCCAAGACTTGTTTTGCCGACTCCTGGAGGTCCGTAAAGACAGAGAATAGGGGCCTTGAAATCCGAATTGGTAACATTTCCTTCAGCCTTCCATAACGCAACCTGATGCATGACTGCCAAATATTCAATGATGCGCTCTTTGACTTTTTCCATGCCGAAATGGTCTCTTTCAAGGATTTCCTGCGCGTGCCGGATGTCGAAATTGTCCTCTGAAAATTCGTTCCACGGAAGGTCAAGAATAATCTCAAGATAGTTCTCAATCGTCGAATAATCCGGGGAATGAGGGGATTCACGTTGCAGTTTTTTGAGATTCTCGTCAAAGACCTTTTGCACACGTTCCGGCAGATTTTTCTTTTTGGCACGCTCCTGCAACTCGTTAATAATCTGTTCACCGGTGTTACCCAATTCTTTCTGGATTGTTTCCAACTGGTGGTGCAAATAGTATTCGCGCTGCTCCTTGTCGATTTCCTCTTTGGTTTTGGTCTGTATATCTGCCTTCATTTCAAGCATTTGCACTTCCTTGTTCAGGATGGCAAGCAACTTCAATGCGCGTTCGCTGGCATGGTTTATCGCCAGTAACTGCTGCTTGTCCGCAATCGTAATGCCGAAATTGACACATATATAATTTACAAGGGTAGGGGCGTTATCTATGCTTCGCAACAGCATATGTGCGTCCTGCGACATGTTTTCCGCCTGTCGGACAACCTTTAGTGCCTGGTCTTTGATGTTGCTGACCACTGCAAAATACTCCTTGTCACCGCGTGGCGGGAAGATTTCCGGTCTTAATTTGACGCGGGCTTTGATGATATTTTGCCGCGTTGTAGAAAATTCCTCCACCTCAATGCGGTCACGTCCTTCAAGAATGATTGCGAGACTGTCATCCGGCAACTGTAGTGCACGAACAATCCGTGCAGCCACACCAAGTGTATAAAGGTCTTCCGGTTTCGGATCCTGCGTGTCACGTTCTTTCTGGCATACAACTGCCAACAGCTTATCGTTGTTGTATGCACTGAGAACCTGTTTCTTGGAGCGCGGTCGGGAAACAGTTACCGTCAAAAGCACACCGGGGAACAACACCATGTTCCGCAACGGAAGTACTGTCAGTACGTCATCATTTCTGACTTCCATTGTTTGTGGCGCTTCGGAACTGTCCTCAATCGGGATTATCGCTTCCAGTTCGTTATCCAGTTCGTCGCTGTTAAATATTTCGTCTATCTTATATACCATTAAAAAGGGTATCCTTTCTGTAAATACTATTTTACATAATCCTAATTAGGCTTCTATCGGTAAAAGAATTTCCGTTATCATTTGTTCGGTTTACGTACATCCAAGAGAAGTTCATCCAATTGAATCTGGTCAACGGGACCTGGAGCTCCGAGCATGACGTCACGTCCTTGGTTGTTCTTCGGGAACGCAATGCAATCGCGTATGCTGTCGAGTCCGGCGAACAAACTTACGAAGCGGTCAAGACCATAAGCCAAACCTCCGGGCGTGAAGCCCAAAATTTCGAATATTTTCTCTTGCAGTTGTGCGTCGTGAATACGAATCGAACCACCGCCGACTTCAACACCATTTATAACCATGTCGTACGCGTTGGCACGAACGGCTGCGGGGTCTGTGTCGAGCAACGGGATATCTTCCGGTTTCGGGCTTGTGAACGGATGATGCATTGCCATGAGGCGTTGCTCCTCGTCCGACCACTCGTACATCGGGAAATCAATTACCCAGAGGCAGCTGAACTTTTTCGGGTCACGCAAACCGAGCTGGCGTCCCATTTCCAGACGGAGTTCGGATAGCTGTTTACGGGTCTTCATGGCGTCGTCGCCACTCAAAATCAGCAGCAAATCGCCCTTTTCAGCGCCCATTTCGTGTGCAACGGCTTGTAATGTTTCCTGCCCGTAGAACTTATCCACGCTGGATTTGACGGTTCCGTCTTCCTCAATACGGGCATAAACCATGCCTTTTGCACCGATTTGCGGACGACGCACGAAATCGGTCAGCTGGTCAAGCTGTTTGCGGGTGTAAACGGCACAGCCTTTTGCGCAGATACCGCCGATGTATGCGGCATTGGCAAATACGCTGAAACGCTCCGCTTCAGGCTTTTTCTCCTCTGCCGCATGGAAAATGTCGTGCAGTTCGACAAACTTCATATCAAAGCGTGTGTCGGGCTTGTCGCTGCCATAATATTTCATGGCATCCGCCCACGTCATACGCGGCAGTTTCGGCAAATCAAGCCCGAGAATGGCTTTGAAAAGGTGTCGTGAAAGCCCTTCGAACATATTCAGAATGTCCTCCTGCTCCACAAACGACATTTCGCAGTCGATTTGTGTAAATTCCGGCTGTCTATCTGCACGCAAATCCTCGTCACGGAAGCACTTTACAATCTGGAAATAACGGTCAAAACCACTAACCATGAGCAGCTGTTTGAGCGTTTGCGGTGATTGCGGCAAGGCGTAGAACTGTCCGGGATTCATGCGGCTGGGCACAATAAAATCTCGTGCTCCTTCGGGCGTTGAATTGACCAAAACGGGCGTTTCAACCTCCAAGAATCCCTGTTCGTCCAAGTAACGGCGCACTTCAAACGCGAATTTGTGGCGCAGTTCGAGGTTCTTGCGTACGCAACTGCGGCGCAGGTCCAAATAGCGGTATTTCATCCGCAAATCGTCGCCACCGTCTGACTCGTCCTCAATCGTAAACGGAGGCGTCAGCGCGGGATTCAGCACCCGCAGTTCGGACACTTCGATTTCGATTTCACCGGTCGGCAGTTGGGCGTTTTTGGATTGACGTTCAATCACTTTTCCGGTCACTTGGAGTACAAACTCCCTACCCAATCCATTGGCTTTTTCAAACGCTTCCGTGCCCTGATTAAAGGCCAGTTGGGTTATTCCGTAACGGTCGCGCAGGTCGATAAATGTCATACCACCCATTTTGCGGATGCGTTGTACCCACCCCGCCAACGTTACTGTTTTTCCTGCATCGGCGAGACGCAACTCGCCACAAGTAAATGTTCTATACATGTTTTTAATTGATAATTGACAATTGATAATTGATATGTTCCTATCCTACCGTTACAGTCGGGTCGATTTTGCGGATTAGTCCTTTCAGCACGTCGCCCGGACCGAACTCATAGAATTCCTTGGCGCCATCAATAATCATGTTCCGTACGGTTTGTGTCCAGCGGACAGGCGCCGTCAGTTGCAGCAAGAGGTTCTGCCGGATTTGCTCAGGGTCTGTTTGCGGATATGCGTTGACGTTCTGATAAATCGGGCAAAGCGGCTTGGCAAACTCCGTTGCAAGAATGGCTTCTTTCAGTTCTTCGGCTGCCGGTTGCATCAACGGCGAATGGAATGCGCCGCCTACCTGCAGACCGATTGCACGCTTGGCACCATTGGCTTTCAATAGTTCACATGCACGCGCGATACCTTCTTTCGTACCCGAAATAACCACTTGTCCCGGACAGTTGAAGTTCGCCGCTACCACGATTTCGCCGCTTACTTGCTGGCAGATTTCCTCGACTTTGGTATCATCCATGCCCAACACGGCTGCCATGGTCGATTCCTGCATTTCGCAGGCTTTTTGCATCGCCGTTGCACGTGCAGAAACCAGTTTCAGGGCATCGGCAAAGCTCAAGCAGCCGCACGCCACGAGTGCGGAATATTGACCAAGGCTGTGTCCGGCAACCATGTCCGGCTCAGCGATTGTCATCACTTTGCTTGCAATAACCGAGTGAATAAATACAGCCGGCTGCGTTACTTTGGTCTGTTTCAGGTCGTCCGAAGTGCCGTCAAACATAATGTCCGTAATGCGGAAGCCAAGCAGTTCGTTTGCCTCTTCGAACATCTCTTTCGCCAAGGAGTACGAGTCATATAAATCCTTTCCCATCCCCACGTATTGGGCTCCTTGTCCGGGAAACACAAATGCTTTCATGCGTTTTTATCCAAATTAGCGCGCAAAATTACTGCTTTTTTTTTATATATGCAAACAAATAAAAGAATAATATTCTTTTTTATGAAAAAAACACTAAAATATTTGCTTTTTCGCAAAAAATGCTGTATCTTTGCAGTCAAATTCAGATAATTATTGTTATGGGTCACAAAACCAACATCGTTAAATCAAATTAATTTCAACACCTCCCCTACTCCGCGTTCTCGCAAAACGAGCCACGGCAACTACCGATTGGAGCATTATTTTTTCCGTTGCTATAATGACGGAAGTTACGAATTCGAGTTTCAAGAAGGCTGGTTTGCCGGTTCGCACAACGATGGCGGTACCGCCTGTAACGAGATTCCGGAGGAATGGCTTTCCGGCACATGGGAGGAGTTTGTGGACAAATTCAGCGCCGAATATCCTGACAAGGAGTATTTCATCACCCGCTACGAACTGTACAGCGACGCCAATCTCTCACCTCCATAACTCCCTGATTTTCAGCACCCATTCCTGCACTATTCCTGCATGATTGCTGCACTATTGTTGGACTATTACTGCAGGATTCTTGCATGATTCCTTACTCAAACACGGAGGAGAGACCTACCATTGTTAACCTTTAGCAAACAATTTAAAACTACTTTTTATATGGCACATGTAACAGTCTCAAAGCCCGTGGACGAGATAAACGGGAAATTAAACACACCGAAAGCACACGACGGAAGTATGTATGTGTTTCGGAGAAAATGTTTCGGAACAACCAAACGCGGAAAAAAGATTATGGGTCCGCGTGAGTCGTATATCATGCATCGACACGAAGGCAAATGGTCTGAGGGCGCTGTAGCCAATCGCGAGCGGTTTTCGGCGCTACTGAAACAAGCTCACGCGGAATTGAAAGATCCCGCCCGCAAAGCCTATTGGCAGGAGCTGTTTGAGGAACATTGGGAGCATCCGACAGACGGAAAACGGTACAAGATTCTGTCAGCCTTCGTCGTAGCGAAGTTGGCGGAACAGAGCGGCAATCAAACAAACGCCTGAAATAGACGAAAACTCCCCACCCTGTACTTGCGAGGTGGGGAGAACTTTTTGGGTATTTTAGAAACGAACCTAAATCGAGTCTTAGTTTTTATGTGAAATATGAATCTTATTCTGCTGGTTGCGGGTTCTGCGTGAGAAAAGGTTGGAACCTATAAAAGCTGCAATAATCGCAAGAATCATAAACGCCAAAAGTGCATTCAACAGAATCGGTCCTGCACCGGGCCAATGCATGAGCTTCATAAAGCTGCCGATAGCGATAATAATGAGCAGAATCAAAGCAGCAATCTCGATATTGCGAAGATGCTTAGCGTCTGAATTTCCTTCTTCACAAAGAGGCTTCAAAATGCCAAACATGTACACATAGACAATATAGCAGCAACTCAAACATGCAACAAGACACGTCGCAATCAACAAATACAGCCTTCCTCCAGGCCAATGAAAGATGTTGAACAATGCCATCATTGCAAGAAACGATAGCACAAGTCCCGTCGATAACGCAAGAAATGAGCTGAAAGAGTCCTTTTTCATAATCTCAACAAATTAAATCAACACAAAGCCATAGCAGATACTATGGCTTTGTGTTGATGAAAACATGATTATGCCATAAGTGCTCCTACAAGGGCCAAAATAGCATAGAACTCTGGGAGTGCGCAGTAAATCATGGTGTTCGTCATTACATCATGACCTGCGGCAATGCCGGCAATACCATTGGCAGCCGTTTGACCCTGACGAATAGAGGACAACAGGAACACAAGTCCTGCACCAAGACCGACGCCGAACAACAGAATCGGATTCGTTTCAATCAAACCCTTGAGCATTAAAAATGCCACAAAGCCGTACAAACCCTGCGTAGCAGGAAGTGCAGACAGAATCATGTACGCACTACTTTTGTCTTTGTTCTTCTTCAAAGCACCTTCCGCCGCATTAGCAGCAATGGTAGTGCCATAAGCAGAACCAACACCGGAAAGACCCAACATGAGGCCTAAACCGAGATAACCTAAAACTTGTTCTAACATAATGAATTTATTTTATAAATTTAGTATTCGTTTATTTTTTGAATGGACGATAGAGCTTGCCGCTGCCTTCGTAACCGGAATTCTTGAAGTATTCCACAAACGTCAGACGCAAAGGATGCACAAACGCACCCAGACACGCCATCAGCAGGTTCAGCACATGACCAAAGACGACAATAAGGATGAAACCAATCCACGTGCCGACATTCGGCGATTCGCCCAAAACCATTGTGCCGAGGTTATTAAACGCAGCTCCCAACATGCCACCTGCCAAACCAAGCGCATACAGACGGATGTACGAAAGTACATCGCCCAAAATGCCAGTTGCCATCTGGTAGGTATCCCACAAACCGGCTCCAATGTTAATCAGCGGATTGCGTCCGGGCTTGTTGAAGATGAATATTCCCAACGCCGAAACAGCACCGACAGCAATGAGCGCAATACGGGTAACTTCCGGGCTGAAGACCTCTGTTACAGCCAAAACAGCAATAATCAAGCCGCCCAAGATAAGCGTAAGCCAACCCCACGCGGATGCTGTCTCTTTGAAGCCGAAACGCTTGGTGTAACAAAGCGCTTTAATGACCATTGCCAAGCAGATGTGTACCACACCAATAGCCAATGCCAAGACCATCATTACGTCGTATTCGCCAATCTTGCCGTTTGTGCCCAAGTTATTGAACATTACCGATTTTGCGGCTTCCGGGAACCATTCGGCAGCATAAAGATTGATGCCGAAGAATGTGCCCATCAAATAACCGACTATCGTACAACCGACACCTAATGCCATAATAATTGGCCCCAGGCCATCAAACATCTCGATTTTGAGTTTGCCTTTATGGATAAGCGCACCAATCAGAATCAGCAGCAAACCATAGCCTGCATCGCCGATACACAGGGCAAAGAACAGTAGGAAGAACGGCCCGAGAATAGGCGTCGGGTCAAACTCGCCGTAGTTCGGCCAGCCGTACATGCCGGTCAGCGGTTCAAAGAGCTTGGAGAACCAATTGTTATGCAGTTTGATTGGCGTTGCGTCTTCGGGACTCGGGTCTTCGGACTCATAGTACAACGCCGCGGAAAGTGCCTGCAGTTTGGTCTCCAAAGCCGGCGTTTCATCCACCGGACAGAAGCCTTCCAGCACACATAAAGAGCCTTCAGCGGTACTTTCAGTATTCAGCGTAACCTGCTTCCAATCAATCTGTTGTTCGACTTCAACGAGTTCTTTTTTGAGCGCATCCTCGTTGGCCAGTTTCCATGCTTCAATGCGGGCATTGGCAGCCGCCAAAAGTCCGTTAAGACCTTCCAAATCAAGTTGCAACTCGGCATTGGATTTCGTGAACCGGAAAGCTGTGGCGATATCGTTCTCAAGCGGTTCGCCGACGGTCACAAAATAGACGTTTTTATCGGCTTCGGAGACTTCGAATCCCCACTCTTCCTTAAATGCCTTCTTCGGGCAAGTGTAATAATATAAGGTATAACCCGCCTCTTTGAGCCGAGCGAGCGTTTCGGACGAAAATTCACCCCAAACTGCCATGTGTTCAGCCTCTTTCAGGGTAGCTTTTATCCGCGTTTCGATGTCGTTCCGGTCTTGAATCAGTTGGTCAGGACAACCCTGTTGAAGCAAGTGTTTCAACTCTGCACGACGGGCGATAAGTGCCTGCAAATCGGCATCTTCCGCCAAACCTGCAGCCCGTTGCGTCACATGCACCACTCCCGCTTCACGCAATTCGGACAGGAAAGCCTCATAATCCTTGTGGAACACGAGGAACGTGTATTTCTTCATCGGAGTAATCATACGGCAGCCTCCTTCCCTTCTGCGGATTGTTCGGCTTCACGCTGACGTTTTGCCTTGACAATCTTCTGCGAGGACTTGGAGAGGTTCTCCTCGTCTTCCATGAAACGTTTGATTTTGCGGATTGCGTCCTGATAGCCCGGTATTTGGACTTTTTCGAACAAGTTCACCTTTTGCGTGGTTTTCTTGCGGGCATATTCAAGCAGCTCCACCTTGCGATGCACAAACTCCTGACGGATACCGATGTCGGCAATCGCCTTGACTTGCTCAAAGCCGTCATAGAACCACTTGGGCGAATCGTAAATGGAGAAAGATTTGGTGGAATAAACGACCTCTTCCAGCACCGGAATGCGCACACCGGCAATCTTTTTGACCGCCATTTTCACGTCATCCACGTGGATAAGCGACGTGTCAAACTCGCCCCATAGCGCAATCATCTGGTCGTAGTCCTTGATGCGGCGGTTGACTTCCTCGTCCAAGGCAATCATCTCGTCCTTCGCCTTTTTGACCTCAAGACGAAGCGCGGATTCCTTGCTTTGAAGCGTCGGAAGCGTCCGTTGCCGCATTTTTAGGTTCTTCTCCAGCCCTTGCAGCGATGTTTTATTAAATTGGTATGTAATAGCCATTTATTATTTACGATTTGGCGATTTACGATTTACGATTTACGATTTTTTCCAGTACTTGTCAACGAGAGCCTGTTTGATATTTACCTCTTCGGGTTTGAAATACTTGGCAAAGAGTTTCCAAGCAATGTCAAGCATCTCGACGGTATTGATGTTCACGTCGATTGCCAGAATGTCGTTGGAATACTCTTTGGCGAACTTCAAGCAGCGGTTGTCGTAGTCCGTCAAATCGAAACCGTTCTCCAATTTGGTTTTGGCGTTTGCGGCGTCTGCGTATAGGCGAACAGCGGCATTCATTACCTGCGGATGGTCTTCGCGTGTCTTTTTGCCGGCAACCAACTGTTTCAGACGGGACAGCGAACGGAACGGATCCACGATAACTTTACCAATATCGGAGTCACGGCGGAGGTACAACTGTCCTTCCGTAATATAACCCGTGTTATCCGGAATAGCGTGCGTAATGTCACCGCCTGAAAGCGTAGTCACGGCGATAATCGTAATCGAACCGCCACCTGCCTGCTCGGGGAACTGTACCGCCTTTTCGTAAATCTTGGCGAGGTCGGAATACAGCGAACCCGGCATAGAATCCTTCGAGGGAATCTGGTCCATACGGTTGGAAACGATTGCCAACGCATCAGCATAGAGCGTCATATCCGTTAGCAGAACAAGCACTTTCTCCTGTTTCTGCACCGCGAAATACTCGGCAGCCGTCAATGCCATATCCGGAATCAACAGACGTTCCACCGCAGGGTTTTCGGTTGTGTTGACGAAGGAAACAATGCGGTCCAACAAGCCCGCGTTGGTGAAGACGTTCTTGAAATAGAGGTAATCGTCATTGGTCAAGCCCATACCGCCCAAGATAATCTTGTCAACCTGTGCACGGAGTGCCACATTTGCCATAACCTGGTTGTAGGGCTGGTCGGGGTCGGCAAAGAACGGAATCTTCTGTCCCGAAACAAGCGTGTTGTTCAGGTCGATACCCGCAATACCCGTTGCAATCAGTTCTGACGGCTGTTTGCGGCGTACGGGATTCACGGAAGGACCGCCAATCTCCACTTCTTCGCCTTCAATTGCCGGACCTCCGTCAATCGGTTCGCCATAAGCGTTGAAGAAACGACCGGAGAGTTGGTCGCTGACCTTTAGAGACGGTGCTTTGCCGAGGAAAACAACCTCTGCGTTGGTCGGGATACCTTCTGTTCCCTGGAACACTTGCAGCGTTACCTCGTCGCCCATAATCTTAACAACCTGAGCGAGTTTGCCGTTTACAAGTGCCAGTTCATCGTTTCCGACGCCTTGTGCACGAAGCGAACAAGTCGCCTTTGTGATGGCTGTGATTTGTGTGTAAATTTTTTGAAATGCTTTTGCCATTGCAATATATTGTTTTAGTTACTTCTATTTTATTCTTATGCCTTGAATCGTGTATATTACGCCGTCATTTACGATGTACAAATGTCCGTCTATAAGCATTTTCTGCCAATTGCAGTTCTCCACTCCGGAAACAATGGTTTCCGCTTCTGTCGGTTGGGAGGGCCGGATGTCAATATACTCGTAGTAAATGGCGATCCGCTTCACGTAAATAGCCTTCATAGAGTTCGTGAACGAAATCTCCAGACTACCCGACTGCGGCTCGTCCAATTCGTAAACGTATGTAGTAGTCGTCTCGGTCAGTTCCTCGGAATTGCCAATAAAATTACCCGCCAAATAAACATCCAGCATTGCATCACCACCACTTGCCATTGAAGCGTCCACTTCCACTCTCTTCACGCCGCAACCTGTTGTTTCGGTCGTGTAGAACGAAAGTCCTTGGGCGGGTTCTGTTCCGGAACCGAACTGTGCACCCTTGTTGTTGACAAATTTGGTGAATGTTTCGGGATTACCGAAGCGGACCTTCCACTCATAGCCGCTGAGGTCCTGCGAACCGGCAGTACATGCTTTGCTGAATACATGCTCATAGGCGGCACAACCGTCTTCGTCCTGGAAACGGGTGTTAATGATGGAAATTGTTACGTTATCCGTTGCTTCGGTGGCAGTGAAACGAATTATCAGGAGGTCATCCTCAAAGAAATAGTTATGCATCTCTTTTCCGCCACAAATAACCTTTACCTGGCAAGTTGCAGCAGCAGGAACCTCATAGCCTTCAGCCGCCTCGTAAGTGATTTCAAACGCTTTTCCACGGTCAGCATATGCCGTTGAACCGGAAACCCAATCGACACCTTTATAGTTGTCATAATTGATAAAAATCTTGGTGTCATTGCGATAAAGCGCAAAGACGGTGCAATCAGACATCGGATAGAACTTTTCGCCTGCTTGTCCGGCGTCAGGAGTTGTATTGTTTTTGCGGCTTGCCCAGCCGAGGAACGTATAACCGCTCTTGGGCGTTACAGACGGCAACGTCACACCTGCAAACGGGGCAGATTCGGTTTCTTCCGACTTGGCGGCTGTTCCGTTGCTTCCGGCATAGAATGTTACGGTGCTACCTGATGTTACGCCACCATTGAATAGGAAAGTAATCGCTTCATTCTTTTCCGATACATTGGAGAATTCCCACTTGTTGGAGAACATGGTTTTGCTTGCCGCTCCAGACGGGAACGCGTCGCCTTGCTTGCCAAAGTAGCCATTTGAAAGGTTCTCGGCATTGTACTTCGGCTCTTTGCCGTCCGCCTCAATAAGATCAACCAACAGACTTGGTTTGTCTTTAATCATAACATTCACTTCGTCACCTTCCCAGCGAGAACGGACATAATCAATCTTTGTGAGCAACAAACCGTGCCCGGGAAGATATTTGTCCCAACCTGTCTGTTGACGGTTCTCAAGAATAAAGAACTCACGCGGGTCAGGATCACTGCCCAAGAGGTTCGTCTGACCGCTACGGGTCACAATCGCACAATCACCTGATTCGTTGAGATTACGCAGACGCACGTTCATCGGTTCATTTAGAAGAATCGGCTCCACCCAACCAAGATAAAAACGTTCGTAAGCACTATAAGCAGCCGGAGTATTTCCGCCGTTGTTATAACAACCGTGGTCCATAACATCCCAATCGCCAAGTGTCTTTTCGGTTCCGCCTTCGGTATCACTCAGCGTCGGCAGACCGAGAATGTGCGAGAACTGATACACCATCTCGCCTATTCCGGCGCGTTTCTGCTTCTCATTCAGTTCCGGAACACAGGCATAGAGGCTGACTAATTTGTTGTCGAAAATCAGGTCATCGTATAACATGCTTGTTTGGGGATAAACATAATCCGGAAACTTGTCTGTCTCGCCCGGACCTGCATACACCACAATTACGGCTTCTACATAGCCATCGCCATTGACATCATATTCCGTGAAGTTAGCTCCCTGTGCGTGAGCCAGTTCACAGGCTTCGATAACCATATCTTCAGCCGCCTGATCATCGTCATATTCGTCATTCGCGCCATAGTAAGCATGATTATGTGACAACGTTACAGGACCAACCACATCAAACTCCGGCACAAATTTGCCGTACGATTGATCGCTGAAGTATTTCTGCACTGAACCGGTGGCTCCACCGTCGGTGTAATTCGTTCCGTTGAAGAAATTATCGTATGCAGTGGCGTTATTTGCGGCATCGAAATGCACATCATTAAATTCTGCCAAAACTACAAGTACCTTCGTCGGAAAGACCTGTAAACCGTCATTTGCTGCAAACAATGTCATGCAAGAAACGACCAACGCACTAACTATTGCAAAACACTTTTTCATGAATACACCCTATTATATTATATGTCATGCAATTTGTTTCTCTGCCAATAGTTCGTTCAGTTTCTTCTGGTAATCCTCAAATTCGGGACTATGGAATTCCGAATAGTTCATCTGCTTGCAGAGGTTGATGACACGCTTGAAGTACTCACTGACATCGGTAAAGATTTCAAAATCGTAGTCATGATGGCAAATATCCATCACCACATCCAGCATATAGCGTTGGCGTTCCAACGGGCAGACGGCATCAATCTTGTCGAACGCATCCTGTTGCAGAATGACGAAGTCAATCACTTCCGCTTTCCAGAACTCCTCGTGATAATCTACCGGCACACCGTCATCGCCCAAAATATTGATTTGCTCCTGCACGTCTTTTCCGCGCTGCAGATACGTCTTCATTTCGTTCACCTTGCCAAGCCATTTGTCGTCAATCCGCTTCGAGATATATTCCTCAAACTCAGGATACTCAATATATTTTGAGTACGAATCAATCGGATTCACAGCCGGATAGCGTTTGCGGTCAGCACGCGCCTGCTCCAAGGCATAGAAGCAACGTGCCACTTTCTTCGTGCCTTCCGTCACAGGCTCTTTGAGGTTACCGCCTGCAGGCGAAACTGTTCCGAGGAACGTTACCGAACCGGTCTGACCGTTATTCAGATACACATATCCTGCACGCGCATAGAACGCGCCGATGATAGCTGACAAATCCATCGGGAACGCATCTTGTCCGGGCAGTTCCTCCATACGGTTGGACATCTCGCGAAGCGCCTGTGCCCAACGGCTGGTCGAGTCAGCCATCAGCAGCACGCGCAAGCCCATCGAACGGTAGTATTCCGCAATCGTCATGGACGTATAAACGGACGCCTCACGGCTTGCCACCGGCATATTCGACGTGTTGGCGATGATAATCGTACGCTCCATCAACTTCCGGCCGGTATGGGGGTCATCCAGTTCCGGAAACTCCGTAAACGTCTCCACAACCTCATTTGCACGCTCACCGCAGGCAGCAATAATTACAATATCTGCCTCGGCTTGCTTCGAAATAGCGTGTTGCAGCACGGTCTTGCCTGTTCCGAATGGACCGGGAATGAATCCTGTTCCGCCCTCGCAAATCGGGTTAGCCGTGTCAATTGTACGCACGCCTGTTTCCAACAGTTTGAACGGTCTCGGTTTTTCGCGATATGCCAAAATAGCTTTCTTTACAGGCCATTTCTGAACCATAGTTACCACATGGTCTTTGCCTTCTGCATCTGTCAGTACTGCGATTTGGTCTTCAATCCGGTATTCGCCCGCCTTCGCAATTGATTTGACAGTATAAACACCTTCAAACACAAACGGCACCATAATCTTGTGCGGCTGGTGGTTCTCGTCCACTTCACCCAGCCATGACGCAGCCTCGACTTTGTCACCCACTTTCGCTATCGGTTCGAACTTCCACAGTTTCTCCTTGTCCAGCGGGAAATTGTATTCGCCGCGCTTGAGGAACACGCCCGTTTGTTTGTCAAGGTCGTTCTGCAATCCGTCGTAGTTGCGCGACAGTAGTCCGGGACCGAGAGTCGCCTCCAGCATATGTCCCGAAAACTCAACCGTATTGCCGACTTTCAGTCCGCGTGTGGACTCAAACACCTGCACATAGACGTTCTCACCGGTTACTTTGATTACTTCTGCCATCAGTTTGGTGTCTCCCACCGAAATATAGCAGATTTCATTTTGTGCTACAGGCCCGTCAACCCCGACTGTCACGAGGTTGGCGATGATTCCTTTAACTTTTCCTGTTGTCATATCTTATGAATATCAATTATCAATTGTCAATTGTCAATTAAGATTTATTCCTTTTTTCATATCCTTTACCATCTCGCGGAACACGACTTCGCCCTTTTCCGGCGTCAAAATGCTCCAACGGTTTAGCATTTCTGCCATCAGATAGTATGCCAGCACGTTCTCCAACGAGAATGACACCATCCGTGTCCGTTCTTCCAGCCATGCGAAGCGCACGGCATCAATCTGCCGTTCACGCTCATAGAGGTTTTCCGTTTTGCTTACGGCTTTCACTTCCGGCTCCACATCGTCAGGCATTTCGCCGATGATATGTCCTTTCAGCTCAAGCCCGTGTTTACGGCATACTTCCGCCGTTAGTACATTATTCAGGTCGCGGTTGAAATCCAGCCAGTCATGCACAAACTGACACGCACCTTTCCGGCCGTGCTTTTTAAGCAGCCGCAGTTGCTCTTTGTCTTTGTCGCGCAATGATTCGCCCAGCAATGCTTCCAATGCCTCCAGCGGCATCGGAGCAGCATCACCGGCTTTAATATCCGGCAAACCCGTTAATAAACATTCGTATCCCATTCTCTTATGTCTTTCTACTTTCTACTTTGAGCGCAGTTAAAACAACAGTTCTATCAGTTGTGGCCGCAAAAACGCCTTAAAGAATGCCTCAAACTCAGCGTCACCGAATGCCAGTTTGTAGCCGCCTTTTTGGTTTACAATCTGGAAATCTGTCTTCAGGCCTTTCACTTCCTCAATCTTCACGCCTTTGTCAAGAATGGCTTTTGCGTTGGTTGCAAAGTATTTGCGCAAAGTCTCTGCATCTTTGGTTTCGATACGCACTTCGCCGTCTTTAGCCATCGCTTCGGCAATCTTGGCAATCACGCCTTGCATGAATTTCGCATCTGCTGTAGCAGCTTTCACATTTGTTGTCACGATTTCACCGTTCAGCATATCCACAACGGCTGTTTTGACCGCATTCAACGTCTGTTCGGTGTACAACTTCAGCTCTGCTTTCGTGTGAGCGTCCAGTTCTTGCGCCTTCTTTTCGGCTTTGGCAACTTTGTCCGCAGCCTCTTTCTCGGCTTTTGCGATTATTTCCGCGGCCTTTTTGTTTGCCTCATCCAGCACACGTTGTGCCTCCTGATTACCTTTTTCTACGCCTTCCGCATAGATTTTCTCAGTTAATTCCGATAAATTCATTATTCTGATATTTTAATATGTTTCACGTTTAGAATCTCATTCCCAACCCAAATCCGTTGGCAGATGTCTGCAACTGGAATGTCAAATATGGCTGTTCCGGCGAATTCGGCATATTATGCGAATATCCAGGTTTTGCCGAAGTGCCAAGTAAATAATTATCAATAGTTGCACGTTGTCGTTTATAGCCAATTGTTAGGCAGGGAATAGACGTTATCATCATCGCTCCGCCTACACCCATTATTGCGATACCGCTGGCAAATGGACCTGCCCAATTAGGACCATCTACGACTCCTTCTTCGGCATAAAGCAACAATCCTAAGCCTAAACCGGCAGAGAGCATAAGACCTGTAGGCAAAAGAGCATAGCCTGTTGTTATCAGTTTTTTATCATGAGAAAGGTAATAATTGTAGGCAAATTGGTCTTTCTGTTTCATTGATTCTAATGCCTTTTTATTCACTTCTCTCCGACCGATTATGTAACCGTTCTGGTAGTATTTTCCATCCCGATACTCCCAACCAAATTCGTCTATATGACCTTCACTAACTTTCATTTTTTCATTTATTGCAATCTGTTTTTGCTTCTTATCACGTTGTGACGGCAAAGCCAACAGTTCGTTAGCCATTTGGATACAAGCCTCCTGCATACTGAATACTTCCGTAGTGGAAGTGGCGCCGCTCACACTGACTGCCTGCGCCGTCTCAACATCCAAAATCTTTGCCGTGATATAGAATGTATTGGCATCCATCTTGGCGATTTCAGGCACTAAAACGTATTGCGCACCGGTCATTTTTCCCAATTCCTTGATTTGGTCTTCACTCACATTTCCGGTACGTTGGAAGTCCAATTCCTTGAATATGGAAGATATATCGACACGGTCGTATGCCTCATAGCCCGGAGTGCCTGCAATCGCTCTAGTCAGCGTGTTACGGACATATAGACGTTTGCCGTATTCTACATTTCCGGCTTTGTCAACAGTTTCCAAAACGGCAATTTTGGTCACATTTTCCGCCATCATTGCCAATGGCATAAGCAACAAAAGAAAGAGGGAGATTTTTTTCATCTTTGATGTGTTTTTATTGTATTATATTTTATTGGTTCCAAAAGCAATCCTTTATGTAAACTGACATATTTTGTTAATGCGAGTGTCGTTTTTACATAAATTTGCTTTCAGCCCGCAAAATTACAACAAATTTTTTGAATGTGCAAATTTCTCTGCATTTTTTATCATTTTCTAAATTTTTCTGCATTTGTATGTCCATCTCCTTGCATTTTCCTCAATCTTCCTTTCTTTGCTATGAGCTTTTTTAATGTCTTCCAAAATCCCTTGTTTTTGTCGAAATATTGTCGAAAGAAACACGATAGATTTACGATAGATTTACGTTAGATTTACGATACATTGACGATACATTGTAAGCTCGTTACAAGCCTCACTAAAACATAAAATCAATCTAAAAACACACCAACATAACAACAAAATAACATTTTTATTTGCACAAACCAAAATAATATAGTACCTTTGCGCCCGATTTTACAATAACACAAAATACCCATGAAAAAGATTCTTACTCTCATTGCTTTGCTCCTCATTGCGAGCCAGATGATTTATCCCCAAGACATTATTGTTATGAACGACGGTTCTGTAATAAACGCTTACAGGACAGACTATCAGGGACAGTTTGTTTACTATCAGGCTGACGATTCCGATTCTGCCCCCATTCTTCGTGTCAAAAAGGAGGATGTGCTTGTCATTCGTCTGGCTGACGGCACGGCCGTAACACCGAATATCGTCCAGTCAGCACAGGGCAACGACCAGACAACCGGAGAAAAAGCACAACCGGCACGCAACTTCCCCGACATTGATTTGACGGATTACCATGGTTTTCTGTTGGATAAGGGCAATTGCGTTTATGTGACATATAACTCCAAGGTCGATTACGAAGTTGCAGCAGTAGAGGCGATAAAGGAAGTAATAGAAAAAGATGGCCTGTGGCAGGTGGTGGATAAACCAAGCCAAGCACATTTTGTGCTGCAATTTTGCGTTACGCTTACCGGAAGAGATTTTGCACGATTATTGCTCCGTCCGAGGGACAATTATGAACAGTTTCCTTTCATGAGTTATGCCAGCTTGAGCGGGAAATCCAACGAAAAATTTTATTTATGCGGAGGAGACTATGCCAGCGATGAAGTGAATGTCTGTGTTAATGTGGCAAATGCCGTCATGCCACCACTATTAAAAGATTATGCGGCTGCGTTAGAGAGCTCGAATTTTATGGAAAGTGTCAAAATGGGCAAACTTATTAAAGTTAAAGGCAGTAAAGAAATATGGGTTCTTGTTAACTTCGTGGGTGTTCGGTACGAAACGACCGCACCCTCTATTAGAATCATGCACGATTTGTTCTACCGATAAATCTATAAACACAAAAAAAGTTAAATGAATTACCCTGATTTGTGGTCATTGTTATGAGAAAAACATTATTTACCCTTCCCCTTGTGCTTGTAGCAGGTGTGGAAACTATCTATGCTTGGGACTTTCAATATGTCCAAATCGGAAATCTGTTTTACAACTTAGATGCCACAAGCAAAATAGCAGAAGTAATATATCAAGAGCAATGGTCTTCTTCTAATTACGCAGATTTAACAACTGTGACGATTCCCTCTACAGTGGAATACAACTCATTAACCTACAGCGTCACAAGCATCGGAGGAGGTGCGTTCAATAATTGCTCCGGCCTTACAAGTGTGACCATTCCTAACAGCATAACAAATATAGGAGCATATGCTTTTGAAGGATGTTCCGCCTTGACAAGTATTGAGATTCCCAACAGCGTTACAAGTATCGGAGAATATGCCTTCAATGAATGCTCCGGTCTGGCGGAACCTGTGTATAATGAGCACGTGTTTGCCTGTCTGCCGACTGCTTATTCCGGTGTATATACAATACCCGATGGAATTGAACAAATAGCCGGAGGAGCTTTCTTAGGTCGCTCCGAAATGACAAGTATCATCATACCTAATAGCGTCATATGTATTGGAGAATTTGCTTTCTATTTATGCTCCGGTCTGACAAATGTCACCATTCCAAATAGTGTCACCTATCTTGGAAATCATGCGTTCGAAAGTTGTTCGGGTTTGACGAGTGTGACCCTTCCCGATAATGTCACCAGCCTTGGAGAATCTGTTTTCGCCGGTTGCTCAAGTCTGGCGAGTTTGACCATCCCCGGTAGCGTAACAGACTTGGGGATCTATGCTTTCTCCGCTTGCTCCACCCTGTCATCGATTACAAGCAAGGCAACACTTCCGCCCGCTTGTAGCGGTTCTTCATTTACCGCAGTAGATAAGTCTGTCGCTGTGTATGTGCCTGCAAAGAGCGTGACGGCATATCAAGCCGCAGATGTTT
This sequence comes from Paludibacteraceae bacterium, assembly GCA_905233415.1. Classification (GTDB taxonomy): domain Bacteria; phylum Bacteroidota; class Bacteroidia; order Bacteroidales; family Paludibacteraceae; genus Colicola. Next base: position 31,282 of record CAJOEX010000007.1, on the reverse strand, counting down.
GGAAAAACTTTACGAATATTCAAGCCATTGAAGAAGAAATGCAACCTTGCCTTCTTGCATCCGGTTCTTGCGGAGAGAACCTGACTTGGGAACTTAACTGTGACAGCGTCCTGACGATTCGTGGAAACGGAAAAATGACCGATTATAATTATAGTAACCACGTTCCATGGGAATCTTCAATCAAGTTTATCACAAAGATTGTTATTGACAACGGTGTCGCAAGCATTGGAGAGGATGCTTTCAATGGGGCCTTCAATTTGACAAGTGTTGAAATTCCGAATAGTGTCACATGTTTTGGAAATTGGGCTTTCGCCCATTGCTCCGGCCTGACGAGTGTGTCTATTCCCAATAATGTGACAAGCATTGGAGAATATGCTTTCTTTAATTGCTCCGGTTTGACGAGTGTCACTATTCCCAATAGCGTCACAAGTATTGGAGAGTTGGCCTTTAATAGTTGCTCCGGTTTGACAAGTATCATCATTCCCAATAGTGTCACAAGCATTAATGGAAATCCTTTTGAGAGATGCTCCGGTCTGACGAGTATTATGGTGGAAGATGGTAATGCCGTATACGACAGCCGCGAGAATTGTAATGGCATTATAGAAACCGCGTCGAATACACTTATTGTAGGTTGCAAAAACACCCTTATTCCCAATAGCGTTACAAGTCTTGGCTGGAGTGTTTTTGTAGGTTGCTCCGGTTTGACGGGCGTGACCATTCCCAGCAGCGTGACCCGCATTGGAAAATATGCTTTTTCGGAATGCTCCGGTCTGACGAGTATTACCATTCCACATAGTGTCACAAGCATTGAAGAGTCGGTTTTTCGTGACTGCACCGCATTGACAAGTGTGACCATCCCCAATAGCGTTACAAAGATTGATGATAATACTTTCCGTGGTTGTGCCGGTTTAAAGAGTATTACTATTCCAAACAGCGTAACAAGTATTGGTAAATTTGCTTTTGAAGATTGCTCTGGTCTGACGAGCATTACCTGCGAGGCAGTTACACCTCCTGCGTGTGGGCGTGACGTATTCAAAAATGTAGATCTATCTATTCCGCTCTATGTCCCGGAGGCTTCTATTGATGCCTACAAAGCGACGGATGGCTGGAAAGATTATGCCAATATCCTACCGATGGATGCCCTTGCGCTTTAATTTGGTTAATGAAAACCTTCACGATTCGTTCTACCGATAAATCTATACAAATAAGGAGCGGCTTTACCGCTCCTCAAATGTACCGTCAGAGTAGAAAATAACGACTTTCTCAACGGTTTTAGGAACTGTTAAAGCGGCAGCAGGGGCACTTTCAGGCTTTTCTGTCGTTTTATTGTCTGTCGGTTCATCGGCTTTTTTATCCGGCTCCAAAGGCTTTATATTGAATAAGGTGTTGTCTGGCCCCTCGCCATTCATACGGTACATCGAACCGACACCAAGAATCAGCCAGTCACTGGACAGCGTCCGAAAACGGTTCAAAACACGCTGCAATACATCCAGACTCGGATTATTGCGCCCGTTAACGATATTGCTGATTGTTCCAGCCTGTATGCCGATTTCCTGCGCAAACTGCTTGGCGGACATCTTTTCCGCTTCCATCACTTGCTCCAAACGTTGACGTTCATTCATATTCGCTGAGAATTTGATATTTTCGATTATATGTAGGGTGGATTGTAAAAATCGTCCTTAAAAAACGCTGCAAAATTATGAAAACTTTTTCACACCTGCAAATATTTTGAAAAGAAAATTATTTATTTTTGTAATTCACCTCTGCAAACAATATAATTCACCCGGAAACAAGTTATCCGACAAGCAGTACAGCATCCCGTCAGCAATAAAAAACAAACCGTTACTTGCATTAATGTAAAAAATAGCGCTGATTGTCAATGAATTATGAATATTTATTCACGCAAATAAATTACTAATGCATCATTTCTAACAAATCGCGATAAGTCAAGTGAAGTGATACTTTATATAAATGTAAATATGACTGATATTCAAGGAGTTATGAATTGTAATATTGCGCATTTTGCAGGTGTTTTCAAATATAAACTTCTCCACCCTATACTATTCACAATTAACATATGTCATGAACATAGCCATTCACACATGAAAGCATCTCATCTATTCATCTGTAAAATATTTGTGAATTTCTGCGTGTTTTCATTTGAAGGATTCACAAAATCTCCCTGTTTCAACCGTTCACATTTCTACCACCCTTTTCGGCTGAGAAAATATTTTCCGAATAAAATATTTGCACACGTGCAAAAAATGTAGTACCTTTGTCGCAAATTTCAACGCCATGAGCCAAAACAAGCACAATGAAGACCGTTATTTACGGTTATTAAGCGAAAAATTCCCGAATAACAACGCTGTAGTTAGCGAATTGATAAATCTCCGTGCAATTCTTAGCCTGCCAAAAGGTACTGAGCACTTTGTCAGCGACCTACACGGAGCAAGCAGCGCGTTCATCCATATGATTAAGAACGCTTCCGGTGTAGTTCGCCGGAAAGTGGATGACAGTTATGGCGACTCCATCACCGAAGCAGAAAAACGCGCGCTATGTGCCTTGATATACTACCCCGACGAGCGAATTGAGCTGGTACATAATGAAGGCTTGCAGCACGAGGCTATGCCTGCTGATGCAGGAACAGACATCAATGATTGGTACCGCCGCCGTTTGCACCAAGTGGTGGATGTGGCTCGTGCGGTGACTGTAAAGTATTCCCGCTCCAAAGTGCGCAAACTCCTACCGCCGTCGTTTTCATATGTTATTGAGGAGTTGCTTCATGAATCAAGCATCGAGCATGACCGGTCAGATTACTTCAACGCCATTATTGACGGTATTATCGAAACCGGCAGTGCCGAAGAACTGCTGATTCAGATTTCCTATCTTATTCATGGTTTGACCATTGACACGATGCACGTGGTAGGCGATATTTTCGACCGCGGTCCCGGTGCTGACAAAATCATGGAAGTGCTTTCCACCGTTCATGACTACGATGTGCAATGGGGTAATCACGATATCGAGTGGATGGGTGCCGCTGCCGGAAATCTTGCGCTTATCGCAACTGTACTGCGCGTCAGCACCCGCTACGCCAATATTGAGACCTTGGAAGAAGGCTATGGCATCAACCTGCTCCCTTTGGCGAATTTCGCCATGGAAACTTATGGCAATGACACCTGCAAAATCTGGCAGACCAAGGACTTTGAGAACAATCCGCGTCTCACCCGCTCCGCCCAGCTGATGGCGAAGATGCACAAAGCCATTTCGATTATTCAGTTCAAGTTAGAGGGGCAGACGATTCTCCGTCACCCCGAATGGGAAATGAACGACCGGCTGTTTTTGGATAAAATCAACTTCGGCGATGGCACGATAACTGTCAACAGCAAGACATACCCGCTTACGGACGCCAATCTGCCGACCGTCAATCCAGCTGCTCCTTATGATTTGTCCGTTGAGGAACAGGAACTGATGTCCCAACTTGCCCGTTCGTTCCGCAAATCCGAGAAACTGCAAAAGCACCTGAAAATGCTCTATCAGCACGGTTCGCTATTCCTCGTGCGCAATGGTTTCCTCCTATACCACGCGGCAATTCCTCTTAACGAAGACGGATCATTTACCGAAGTGGATGTATGCGGCAAGCGCGTCAAAGGTCGTGAACTCATGGAGCGCATAGACGAGATTGTCCGTTGCGCCTACTACGGTCATGGCAAAGACAAGGACAATGCGCTTGATTATATGCTTTATCTCTGGTGTGGAGCCGGTTCGCCACTATTCAACAAGGACAAGATGACTACTTTCGAGCGCTACTTCATCAAGGATGCCGAATTGGAAAAAGAGAAGAAAGGCGCCTACTATACTTTGGCGGACAAGAAGGAAATCTGTGAAGCCATTCTCAAAGAGTTCGGTCTCGACCCGCAGCAAGGACGTATCATCAACGGACACATTCCCGTTCGCACCATAAAAGGCGAAACGCCGATGCGGGCGGAAGGCAAGCGCTTTGTCATTGACGGCGGTTTCTCAAAGCCTTATCAAGAGAAAACAGGTATCGCCGGCTACACCTTAATATATAACAGTCACGGTATCCAATTAGTGGAACATGATGAGTTTGAAAGCCGTGAACAGGCGATCCTTTCCGGTAGCGACATTCATTCGCGCACGCTTTTGCAGGATTTCAGTGGTCATCGCATCCGCATTCGTAATACTGATTTGGGTAAGGAACTACTGCAACAAGTCGAAGACTTGAAGTGTCTGCTCGAAGCATATAATTCCGGTAAAATCAAGGAAAGCTGATTACTTTCCGAAGAATTGTTTGATATACCCGTAAAGTTGCTCCGCCAATCGGCGGTGCGCTTTTTCATTGGGGTGCTTGTCTGCACCGAGATACTCACGGTGGTTGGTGTACGCATCAAAATCGCACGCAAAGAAATAGGCGTTCGGATGGTCGCATTCAAGCACTACCTGCTCCACATAACGGCTTAGTTCCGTATCCTTTGTTTTGGAGCAGCAAACTACCACCATGCTGTCATCCAGTTGGTTCAGCAGTTTGAAATACGCATCACGGAACTTCTTCCAATCAGGTGTTACACCACAAGAGAAATCGTTTCCGCCCAACATGATTACCGTCATCGGACGCCACTCACTATTGCCGTAATAGCGGATAGTTGAATCCATGTCGAACCAACATCTGTACCGTCTCGGCATCGTCCAACCCGGATATTTCGAATTGTAATTGCGGCATACACCCATTCCGGAATGGGCTATGACCGTATAATCCGCGTTCAGTTTATGCGCAAGAATGGAGGCAAACGATTTGCACACATTCTCCGTCTCCGGCGTAAACCTGTCTGTCGAATCGCAGTTCTCAATGCCATAGCCGCAGGTATAACTATCTCCGATAAATTCTATCTGAATCGGCCGATAAGGTTCTGCTTGCAGAAAATGTCCGTCTGTTTCAAAAGAAATGAAGGTCGTTCTACCCTGCTCTGCTTCCGTGCGTTTTTGCAGCACCACGTCGTGTACTTTCTTTCCTTTCCGCATCACAAACGTATAGGTGCTGTCTGCCTGCGTGGTAATAACTTGTGACGGTTCGTCACTCATCAGGCGGTCAATATACACATTGTAGTAATTGCGTTTCGTGTCCGAAATATGTATCCGCAGCGTATCGCCCGTTAGTCGTATCCGGCAATATACGCCGGTCCAGTCAAACCGCACAGACCCGCCGTATTCAAACGATGCACGCCCCACCCATGTAATACGCGAGTCACTTGCATCCACCTTTTCGGCGGAAACAAGTGACTCAGAGAAACAAATTACTGCAAGCAGTAATAAACAGCGATATATTGCCTTCAGGTTCATTCAAATGCACCCATTTGGAGCATATTAACCTCTTTCGGCGTCAGGAAACGGTAGCGGCCGCGACCTACGTTCTTTTTCGTCAGACCGGCGAAGCTTACGCGGTCAAGGGCGGTCACTTTGTAACCTACTTTCTCAAAAATACGGCGAACCACGCGGTTTTGACCGGAGTGAATCTCCATACCGATATGTTTACGGTCATTTTTCGGGAACTCCAGTGCATCAGGAATAATGGTCTCATCGTCCAATACAATACCTGCACGGATAATTGCCTCATCTGCTTCTTCCAGTTCTCGGTCAAGCGTTACGGCGTAAATCTTCTTCTTGCCGAATTTCGGGTGTGTCAGTTTGGCAGCAAGGTCTCCGTCGTTGGTCAGCAGCAGCACACCTGTTGTGTTGCGGTCCAAACGGCCAACGGGATAAATGCGCTCCGAGCAGGCATTCTTAACGATGTCCATTACCGTTTTGCGCTCTTCAGGGTCATCCGTTGTGGTTACGGTATTTTTCGGCTTGTTGAGAAGCAGATACACTTTCTTTTCACGACGTACCGGCTGGTCATGGAACATGATTTTGTCTGTCGGCAATACCTTTGCGCCGAGGGAGGATACCACTTCACCATTTACGCTGATTACGCCTGCCTGAATAAAGTCATCCGCCTCACGACGGCTGCAAATACCGGCATTGGCAAGGTACTTGTTCAGACGAATCGGCTTCGTCGGGTCTTCATAACGCTCTGCGTATTCCTGGCGTTTCTTCTGGCTATACACGTTCTTGTTATGCTGCGGACGAGGACGGAACTGCTGCTGGCGCGGTTGTCTGTCGTTCGTTTCGGTTCTGAATCCGCGAGGTGCTCTGTCGCCAAATTGCGGACGTTCGCGTTGTTCGCCATACTGCGGGCGCTCACGACGGAAGTCGTTACGTTGTTCACCCGGGCGGGCATTTGGATTAAAACGCGGACGGGATTGGTCATGTACTACGGAACGAGTCTGACCATCAGCGGTACGAATGAAACGTTGGCGGGGATGATGTTCCCCATTCTGTCTGAATTGTCCTTTTTGCTCACGCGAGCTCTCGCTCTGACGGAAGCCTCCCGGACGGCGGGAGAAATTGTTACTTTCGAACATAAATTGTTTAAGGATTTAATTTGTCACCCTCACGGGCTTTGATAGATTAGTTTACCCTCACGGGCTTGTTAGTGTTTTTATCAAACTCTCATGTCAAGGTCTTGGTTGATTTACACAACAACAGCCCCAAGAGACTTGAGGCATGTTGTTGGTGGAACATCAAGCACAAAATTATGCTTCTGCAGCCTGCTCTACAGCCAGTTTACCACGGTAGTAGCCGCAACTCGGGCATACAGTGTGATAAATGTAGTGAGCACCGCAGTTCGGGCAGATTGCCAAAGCCGGCATCTTTGCCACGTCATGGGTACGACGTTTCGCTTGTCTGGTGTGCGATTGTCTTCGTTTAGGATGTGCCATAGTAATTTACAATTTATACATTTACAATTTAGTCATTTATTTTAGTCTTCGGGCTCCTCCGTAGTGCAAAGGTGGTCTTGGAGAAGGGTATCCATTTCTGGATTGCAACCACCGGCTTGGTGACTATGCACCAGCGGAAGATTAACTGTTGTCAATTCGTATGCCAACCAATTAAGGTCGATTTCTCTTGTTTTGTTTTTGTTTTCGTTCTGCGTGTCTGCAGTCATGTCATCTTCCGCCTCTACCGTTATTTCCATGGGTTCAAGGCATCGGTCACAGGTCACTTGTACCGTTCCGTTAACCGCTACGCGGATGTCGTAATCCATCTCCCGCAGATGCAAATCTGCCTTTGCATCTATCTGACCGCCAAGCAGTTCGCTCTTCTCTATCCCCTGTAAATACGCATCATCCAGACGGTATTCATAGTGGTGAGTTCCCAACTCCAAGGTGTCAAGATTGATTACATTTTCCATCACTTACACAAAAAAGCGCGCAAAGGTACTGCTTTTTTTTGGAACGTGCAAATTTTTTTGCACTTTTTTTTAGCAACTCTCGAATTGACGCAGGAAACGCACGTCGTTTTCGGAGAATAGCCGCAGGTCTTTTACTCGGTATTTCAGGTTTGCAATGCGCTCAACACCCATTCCGAATGCATAGCCCGTATAAACTTTGCTGTCTATGCCGCAAGCCTCCAATACGTTCGGGTCAACCATGCCACAGCCGAGAATCTCCACCCAGCCTGTTCCTTTGCAGAACGCACAGCCTTTGCCGCCGCAGATGTCGCAGGAAATATCCATTTCTGCACTCGGTTCCGTGAACGGGAAGTAACTTGGGCGCAAACGAATCTTCGTCTCGGCACCGAACATCTCTTTGGCGAAATACAACAACGCCTCGCGCAAATCGGCAAAGCTGACATTCTTGTCAATATAGAGTCCTTCAACCTGGTGGAAGAAACAGTGTGCACGTGCCGAAATAGCTTCGTTACGATATACGCGTCCCGGGCAAAGCACACGGATTGGCGGCTGTTGCGAGGTCATGACGCGGGTTTGTACGCTTGAAGTATGGGTGCGAAGGAGAATGTCCGTCGGTTTCTGTACGCCTTCTTCCTTCTCAATAAAGAAAGTGTCCTGCATATCGCGTGCGGGATGTTCGGGCGCAAAGTTCAAAAGCGAGAACACATGCTTGTCATCCTCCACTTCCGGTCCGTCGGCCACGGTAAAACCGATGCGGGAGAAGATGTCTATAATCTCCTCGCGAACCAATGACAACGGATGGCGTGTGCCTAATTCAATCGGATCGGGCGTGCGGGTCAAGTCCTGCTTGTCGGCACATGCCTGATTAGCGAGACTGCCCAACTGCTCCTTCAGCTCGTTAAATCGTGCTTCCGCCTGCTGGCGCAATTGGTTGATGGACGCACCAAACTTGGCTTTTTCCTCTTTCGGAACGGCTTTGAACTGCTCGAACAGCTGCGGAATGGCGCCTTTTTTCGACATATATTTCAAACGCAGCGCCTCCAGTTCCTCGGCACTTCCGGCTTTCAGCACTTCTACTTGCTTTTGCAACTCTGTTATTTGCTCTGATATACTCATAATTAGCTTCGAATCTTCAATTTTTCAAATCTTCAAATCCATTTAGCGTGCAAAATTACAACATTTTCGTGATATATGCAAATTTATTTGCAAAATTCACAAATTATTTGTACCTTTGCAGCGTGAAAAAGTATTTTTGTATGAAAAAGCATCTGTTATACTGTCTGCCGGCATTGATTTTACTCATGTCATGCACGCTGTCCAAACCATATTCCGGCGAACCGGAAAGCAACCGCTTTGCCAAAGGATTTTCGATTGTACAAGGCGAAAACTATACCAAAATCCTTGCCTATTCGCCCTGGCAGGACGGACAAATCCTCCAGACATACTACCTCGTCAAATCCGATACGGTTTCCACGCCGAAAGACGGAATTACGCTCCGAATTCCCGTCCAGCGGCTGACAGTTACGTCCTGCACGCACATCGGTTTTCTCAAGGCGCTTGGCTGCTTGGATGCCGTTTACGGAATCTGTTCACCGGAGATTGTCTATAACCGCGAAGTGTTTACGCCTGCCGACGGACACGAAGTGATGAATGTCGGTGACGCTATGACGCCTGATGTGGAACGTATTATCCGCACGGCTCCCGAAGCGGTTATGGTTTCCACGTATGCACAAGGCGATGCCGCAACGGAGAAACTACGAAGTCTGGCAGTACCTATTATATATAATAATGAGTGGACGGAAAACGACCCGTTGGCACGTGCCGAATGGATTCGTTTTGTAGGCGCGTTCTTTGACTGCCTGCCACTTGCCGACTCCATTTTCGATGAAGTTGTTGCTTCCTATAATGCCCTGAAAGCCAAAACGGAGAACATTACGGACCGCCGCACGATTATGTCCGGCAACAACTTCCGCGGCACGTGGTATATGCCTGCCGGAAGTACGTATATGGGAGTGCTGTTCCGCGATGCGGGAGCCGATTATTTCTATGCTTCCGACACCTCGCATTTTTCTCTCCCGCTGGGCATTGAGACGGTTATTAACAATTTCTCGGAAGCTGATGTTTGGGTTGGTTGTCCGGCGAAATCATTGGCTGAACTGGCGCAGATGGACGAAAAACACACGTGGTTCAAGTCTTTCAAGAATGGCGAAGTATATAATTTTGCCCGTCGCACCACAGCAACAGGCGGAAACGACTTTTGGGAAACCGGCGTAGTGCATCCGGAGTACATCCTGCACGACCTTATAAATATACTCTATCCAGCTCTTCCCTGCTCTTCTATTCCTTCCTGCTCTTCTGCTCCATCCGGCTCTTCCGCCATTCCCGTCGACACAACCTTCTACTTCTCCATGCATCTGGAATAAGTCCAATTGTCAATAACTCTATCACTCAATCAATCGTAAATCACTAAATCACCAAATAAATGATAAAATCGTAAATGAAAAAATCGTAAATATCAATCGCCCAATCAAACGACTAACGACCAACGACCAACGACTTCCCTCCATAACTCCCTGATAATCAGTATCCTTTCTCGCACTATTATTGGACTATTATTGCACTATTACTGTACTATTATTGGACTATTATTGCGCCATTATTGGACCTTTCGGGATACGTAACCGTACTATCACCGTCTCCTAACCGTCAATACATTTTTATCGTATTTCCAAATTTTGATGACAAAAACGACATTATTTTTCAAAAAAATGAGATTTATTTGCATATATCAAAAAAAAACAGTAATTTTGCAGTACAAAATTGAAATTTTCAGATGGCGAACGAAGCACTAATCAAATTGTTTAAAGGTAAGCAAGTACGAATCGTTTGGAACGAAGAGCAAGAAAAGTACTATTTTTCAGTAGTGGATATTATTGAGGTACTTACAGAAAGCCTCAATCCGACGGATTATCTCAAAAAGTTGAGGAAGCGTGACATTGAGCTGGGTGCTTTCCTAGGGACAAATTGTCCCCAGGTAGCGATGAAAACCTCTACGGGGAAAATGCGTATCACATTAGCTGCCGATTTACAAGGCCTTTTCCGCATTATCCAATCGGTTCCGTCGAAGAAAGCCGAGCCGGTCAAGCAGTGGTTGGCTGAGTTGGGACAGATGCGTATAGACCAGATGATTGATCCGGAGTTGGCATTCCAAATGGCAGTAGAGGATTATCGTCGCCAAGGCTATTCTGATAAATGGATAAACGAGCGCATGCGCTCCATTGAGATGCGCAAAGAGCTAACCGACGAATGGCAGCGCCGGAATACATGAACAAAAGGATTTTGCCATTCTGACAAATGTGCTCACGCAAGCGTGGAGTGGAATGACCACTGGTGAATACAAACGATTCAAAGGCTTGACGAAAGAGAACTTGCGAGACAATATGACCAATCTCGAGTTGGCGCTCAATACTTTGGCGGAAGTGGCTACTACAGAGTTGTCTCGTCAACGCAATCCTAAGGGAATGAATGCCAGTAAAGACGCGGCAAAGGCTGGTGGACAAATCGCGAAAAACACGCGCGATGATTTGGAGCGTCAGTTAGGGCGTAGTGTCATTTCGTCTGAGAAGGCATCCGATTACATTCGTCCTGTAGAAGAAACTACGGCTCAAGAATTGCCGTTTGAAGACGAGAAAGATAAATAACCGCTGCCCCGCCAGCGTAAAAATCCGGTAACCGGAGAAGCGTCTCCGGGAACATATATAATATAGCGTAGTAAGCCAAACTTGATTTTCTGAAAACTGGACACTTTTAGAAAATTATTAATACTTCAAGTACGGTTTTTATGTACGCTCACGTATCAGCATGAGTTTTCCGTACGTAAATTTGAAGTATTAAGGTAGTCCAGAACCTCAGAAAATCAAATGAAGCAAACGAAAGCCCGCGCTTTTTATATATGTATGCTGACTCAATAACGATTTATGCCAAGACCTGCGAAGGCGTAAGAGCAGGAATAAAATATGATTTTATGAAAAGTAGAAAGTATTTGTATTTGGCACTGACAGCAGTTGCTTTTAGTGCAATGTTTGCTGCTTGCAGTAGTAAAGGAAACACCCCTGAAGACAAGACGACAAAAAAGTGTTGGGAAGTTACTACAAAGTATTTGAACGAAGGAACAACAGAGGTTGCTTATTATTGGGAGACAAGTACGGAAGTGCTAGAAAGAGTTAAAGTTCTTAATATGTGAGATCAAGTGTCGGCATCCTACAAAGAGGCAAGCGCAGATGATGAAAACTCTTGTAAAGAGTTGAATAAATAAATTCGAGAATCCAAAGTTTCTCCGCCGGTAGATTGCTATCTTCCGGCGGACTTTTTTTAGCATATGTTAAGCTTATCTTAAGCATGTCTTGGACATGTAGTCAACGTCTAGGTATCGTCAGGGTATCCTCTCGGTTTGATGGTTTCGTTTTTCGGGACGCAGCAGGAACGCTACCGAGACGCGACGTTGGTACAGACGAACAGAAGAACAGATGAACAGCTCTTTCTATAAACTCTTGTGTGCACGCACGTATATTTATAATTTCAAAAAACGACTGTTCGTGCGTTCGTGTGTTCGTTGAATGGGGTATTTCTTTTGGATTTTGCCAATTCTTGGTCTTCTATAGTGTTCTAAAAGTAAGGATGTCAGGACATGGTCCCGTGATGCTCGTGTTCCAAATAGTACTTTAGCCAAGTCCTCGACCATTTTATCACAAAAAGTGTGGAAATTCTGCACTTTTTTCATTTTTATTTGTATAAATAAAAAATAAGTTGTAACTTTGCAGGCTAAATTTGGTTTGACGGAAAAATGTACACGGAAAATGATAAAATGTGCGTGCTGATGAGCAGTGCCGACGAAGCATTGCAGATTATCAGCCGTTTCGGACTGCCACTCGGTGTCGGCGACAAAACGATTGGCGAAGTATGCCGCGACAGTAATATCGACCCAACCACCTTTTTGAGCATTATCAACCACGAAAGTGGCAAACCGGTGGACATTCCGACGCTGATGATTTACCTGAACAACGCTCACACCTACTTCCTTGACTACCTGCTGCCACGCATCCGGCAGGAACTCATTACCGCAATCAGCGCCGTTAAGACTGGCAGTAATATTCCGCTACTGATAATCCGGCTGTACGACGAGTATGTGGAAGAAGTGCGGACACATATCGCGCACGAAAACGCCAACGAATTCACCGCGCATGAGACAGATGACCAACACTTGGCGGCTAAAATGAGCGAACTGAAAAACCTGATTATCAAGTATTATCCGTCCGACCAGCAAAACGGGCTGCTCTACTCCGCCCTGCAGGACATTTGTGCGATTGAGAAGGAATTGGCGCTGCATTGTGCCATAGAAGACGATATTCTGCTGCCTGCCATAATGCATAATTTGGAATTACAAAAGAAACAAGAGGCTGCAGAAGAAGAGAAACTGTCCGAACGCGAAAAAGACGTGCTGATTCAAGTGGTGAACGGACTGAGTAACAAAGAGATTGCAGACAAGCTGAACATATCGACACATACCGTTATTTCACACCGGAAGAACATTGTCCGGAAACTGAATATCCATTCGACCGCCGGTTTGACGATTTATGCAATAGTGAACAAGATGTTGGAGATTTGAGGATTTGAAGATTTGCTGCGGAGAGTCAAAAAATATATTGAGGACCATGGCTTGCTGGATGACGGAAACAAGATTCTGGTGTGTGTAAGCGGCGGAGCTGACAGCGTAGCATTATTGGATGTTCTGCTGCGAACAGGTTGCGAATGTGTGGTTGCACACTGCAACTTTCATCTTCGCGGCAAAGAAAGTGACAGGGACGAGGCTTTTGTGCGGGAACTTTGCCGGACGTTGGGACAGCGATTGAAGACAAAACCAACATGGTTGAAAGACGGAATCCCGTTGCATGTAAAGCATTTTGAGACGGCAGATTATGCCAAAGCAAACAAGAAAAGTATCGAATTGGCAGCACGTGAATTGAGGTACCAATGGTTTGCAGAAGTAGCAAAGGAAACGGGTTGCAACGCCATTGCAGTTGCACACCACCAAAACGACCAAGCGGAAACAATACTGATGAATATCCGTCGAGGTTGCGGGCTGAAAGGATTAGCCGGCATGGCACCCAAAAGCAGAAATCCCTATTGCGAACAGTCTGTGCCGATAATACGGCCGTTGTTGTGCACGACACATGATTATATCTGCCACTACCTGCGGGATATACGGCATATCGAATGGGTGGAAGACTCAACCAATAGCGACACAACCTACCGCAGAAACGCCATTCGGGCAGAGTTGGCACAATGGTCGAAAGCGGAAATAGAACATCTGGCGACGTTAGGAGAGCGATTATGAGACATTTTGGACTAATAGGACGGAAACTGGACCATTCATGGTCGGCAAAGTACTTCTCGGCAAAGTTCGCTGCAGAAGGAATTGATGCGGACTATCAGTTGTTTGAACTGGAAAATGCCGCCCAAGCGAAAAACCTGCCATTGGACGGCTACAATGTAACAATTCCATACAAGACAATCATTCTGCCCTATTTGGAGGAACTTGACCCGATTGCAGCAGAAATAAATGCCGTCAATGTCGTCAAAAACGGCAAAGGCTACAATACCGACTGGATCGGATTCAAACAATCGTTGCAGGAAGTGCTGGAGGCGCAGGATATTGATGTTTCGAATGCGCTGATTCTCGGTCAAGGCGGAGCCGCAAAAGCCCTTTGCTATGCACTCCGACTGATGAATATTGCAACGAAAACAGTCAATGCACGGGAAAAAATAGAGTTGGACATAAGGCAATTCGACCTGATAGTGAATGCGACACCTTTGGGAATGTGGCCGAATGTAGAGACGTTCCCGGATTTGGATTATTCGATGCTCGGGCAAAAACAAGTGCTTTTTGATTGCGTTTACAATCCCGAAGAAACGGAGTTTCTGCGTCGTGGAAAAGCACAAGGAGCCATAACCGTCAACGGAAAACGGATGTTAATAATTCAGGCAGAAGAAAGTTGGAAGATATTTAATTCATAATGATATGAAAAGAGGCATTTTAGGATTGTTGTTGTGCGTGGTAGTAAGCGTAAGCGCACAGACATTACAGGACAATGAACTGGCAGTGGTTTATTACATGCCGCAAACACAGTTGTGCTTTGATGTGGAATATGAGGAGGTGATTTTGCATAAAGGTCTGTTTGCACAGTATGCCAAGCAATACTTGGGTGCGACAGACATCATCGAAGAAGATGCAAGGTCGTTCCGTCTGCTGGCAATAACACCGAAGGTTTATACCATTGCCGATTACACAAGAGCCTACAAAGTAGTGGCAGAAAAAGATATTGATAGCCAACTGCTGACACTCACGAATTTCGGCACTTTGGCAGGATTCAACATTACGGCACATGAGGACCGCCACAAACCCGCGCCTGCAAAAACTGAAACCGTGAAAGAAAACGAACTGAAAGTGCTGCCTTTGCTGGAAGAGCATGTGATGAACAACAAAACGATTGCGCAACAGGCTCACGGTGCAGCCAAACTGATTTTCCGCATTCGCGAATACCGCATGTACCTGTTGGGCGGAGAAATTGACAAAGTGCCTGCGGACGGAAAAGCCATGCAAATTGTGCTGGACGAACTGAACAAACAGGAACAGCAGTTGGTGGAACTGTTTATCGGGCGCCGCGAAGTGATAAAACACCACAAGAAACTGTATTACACGCCCGTTAAAACGGAAGAAGTGGAATTAGGTTTCTTCTCGGACAAGGACGGTTTCACAACTGAGGACGGCGAACCGATTACGCTCAATATCACCGCCCGTCGATTGACAAAAGGCACAACCCGAAACGAAAAAGAAAGCAAGAAAGCACCGCAACCATCGCAGATTTTCTACAATCTGCCCGGCTCTGCAAACTACAAGATTGTTTATCTGAACGAAACAATCGTTGAACGCAATACGCCGGTTGCACAGTTCGGAATTTCCGTTCCGCTGGCACGCAATCTGTTTACACGCGGCGAATTGCCACGAATTCAGTTTGATATAAAAACCGGAAACATAAAGAGCATTGAGAAATGAAAAAGATTATTTGTGCAATAGTATTACTGTTGGCAATGGGCGTTCAGGCACAAGAACTGAACTGCACGGTTACCATCAATTCGGACAAGATTGAAGGCAGCAACAAGAGCGTGTATGAGACGCTCCAACAGGTTATTACAGACTATATGAATAATAACCGCTGGACCAACATGACATTCTCGGAAAAGGAGAAGATTGAATGCAGTTTGATGATTATTGTCAATTCGGTAAATGACAATCTGTACCTTTGCGAAATGCAGTTGCAGGCGAAACGTCCGGTGTATAACACCTCCTACTCCACGCCGCTGATTAATTTCAAGGACAATTCGTTTCACTTTACCTATCAGGAATTCGACCGCATTGAATATCAGCAAAACACGTTCACCAACAACCTGACGGCGATGCTGGCATACTATGTTTATCTGATTCTCGGTCATGATTGCGACAGTTTCCAGCGGCTTGGCGGTTCGCCCTATTTCCAAGCCTGCGAAGACATTGTCAGCGCCTGCCAATCGGCATCTATGAGTAATGAGGAACTGAAAGGCTGGAAAGCGTTTGACAGCAACCGAAACCGCTATGCGCTCATTAACAACCTGCAGGACGAAGCATTCAAAAAATACCGCGAATATTATTACGAATATCACCGTTTAGGATTGGATAACATGGCTGCAAATGTGGCAAATGCACGCGCTTTAATTGCCAAAGGAATGCCGGTGCTGCGGGAAACCAACCGTGCACGCCCTGCCACATATGTCATCAACACTTTTTTGGATGCCAAAGCGGACGAACTGACAAATATCTTCCAAAAAGGCACAGACAAGGAGAAGAAGGAAGTGTATGAAATCCTAATGGATATAGACCCGACTCGCGGTAACTTGTACGACAAAATAATGGAGAATTGATAGTTCATGCTGCTACATTTGCACATACAGAATTACGCGCTGATTTCGCACTTGGACATTGATTTCCAAGACGGTTTTTCCGCCATGACGGGCGAAACAGGAGCCGGAAAAAGTATCATTCTTGGTGCTTTGGCTTTGGTAATGGGCGGTCGGGCAGACCTGAAAACCATTACTGAAGGCGAGGAACGATGTGTGATTGAGGCAGATTTCGGAGAATACCTCATTCGTCGCGAACTCAATCGCAACGGACGTTCAAGGTCACTGGTGAACGATGAAGTGGTTACGCAGGCGGAATTGAAGGAACTTGCCAACAAACTAATCGACATTCACTCGCAGCACGAGAATCTGCTACTATCAGACGATTCGTTCCAATTGAGCGTTGTAGATGCCATTGCCCGCAACGAAAAGGAACGAGCAGCCTACTCCACGCATTATACGGCATTTCGGGATTCGGAAAAGACCTTGCATGATTTGGAGGCACTTGCCGCCAAAACCCGTAAAGATGAAGATTATATCTCTTTCCAATTCAACCAACTGGACGAAGCCAAACTGAATGAGCCGGATGAATTGACAAGTTTGGAAGAAGAAGAATATCGTCTGAGCCATATTGAGCAGCTGAAGGCACAACTGCAAACTGCATTACAGGCTTTGGATGGTGACGAGCAAAGTACTTTGGAATCGTTACGGGTGGCGCGAACGGCCTTGCAAGACGAAGAGGAGCTGCACAACCGCTTGCAAAGTGTGGAGATTGAGCTCAAAGACATCATCGCCGAAACAAACCGGCTTGCCGAAAACACCGAATATGACCCCGAACGGCTGCAAATGGTTCAAGAAAGGCTTGATCTCATCAATACGTTGCTGCGCAAGCATGACGTCAAAACCGTTGCAGAACTGATTGCCCTGCGTGACCAATTGGGCGAACAAATGAGCAAGATTGCATCGTTTGACGAAGATATTGCACAAGCCAAGAAGAATGTCCAAGCACGATTGGCGGAATTGGAAACGGCAGCAAAAGCACTTACGAAATCGCGCGAAGCAGTTCGAAAGATGATTTCCGAGCGTCTCACAGCGGACCTTTCTACGCTTGGTATTTTGCACGCAAAAACGGATATTGCCATCACACCGGCAGAGGATTTTTCGGAATCCGGGCATGACGTGGTTAATTTTATGTTTGCCGCGAACCTCAATCAATCACTCAGGCGTGTCAGCGAAGTGGCAAGTGGTGGTGAAATAGCCCGCTTCATGTTGTGCGTCAAGGCTTTGATTGCATCTACAAACGGACTTCCGACGATTATTTTTGACGAGATAGACACCGGTGTTAGTGGTGAAGTGGCCACACAAATGGGACATATCATGCGCCAAATGGCGGAATCAAGGCAGATTATTGCCATTACGCACCTGCCACAGATTGCTGCGCAAGCGCAAACGCAATACAAAGTCTATAAAAACGACACTGCCACCCGCACGGAAACACATATTTCCCGCCTTGCTGACGAAGAACGGATACAGGAAATAGCCTCCATGCTGGCAGGAAAGAATATCACAGACGCGGCACTAAATACCGCAAAAGAACTGCTAAACCATGCTTCCACTCGCTGAACGACTGCGCCCAAAGACGCTAAATGAGTACATAGGACAGAAACATCTGGTCGGCGAAGGAGCCATTCTGCGACAGATGATTGAAAGCGGCAATTTGTCGTCGTTTATTCTGTGGGGTCCTCCAGGCGTAGGCAAAACAACTTTGGCACGCATCATCGCCCATGAGTTGGGACGTCCTTTCTATACCCTTTCAGCTGTAACAAGCGGCGTAAAGGAAGTGCGCGATGTGATTGACAAAGCCAAACGTGAGGCAAAAATCAACAGCGGTTTATTTGCGGCGCAAACAGACCAACGCTCACCGATTCTGTTTATTGACGAGATACACCGTTTCAGCAAATCACAGCAGGACAGTTTGTTGGGAGCCGTCGAAGACGGGACAATCACGCTTATCGGTGCCACAACGGAAAATCCGAGTTTTGAAGTCATCAATCCGTTGCTTTCGCGTTGCCAAATTTATGTGCTCCAGCCACTTGGCAAGGACGATTTGCTCGAATTGCTGCACCGAACTTTGACGGAAGACGAATACATCCGCGAGCGACACCTTAATATATTGGAGACGGACGCAATCCTGCGTTATAGCGGTGGCGATGCCCGCAAATTGCTGAATATCATCGAATTGGTCGCCAATTCCGGCGTAACGGACATTGACAATGAAACCGTCACAAAGCAACTTCAGCAAAATCCGGTGGCGTACGACAAGGACGGCGAACTGCACTACGACATTATTTCCGCGTTCATAAAATCCATTCGTGGCAGTGACCCTGATGCAGCAATTTACTGGTTGGCTCGGATGGTTGCTGCCGGTGAAGACCCGAAATTTATTGCCCGCCGTTTGGTCATTTCCGCCAGCGAAGATATAGGTCTTGCCAACCCGAACGCAATGTTGGTGGCAAATGCCTGCTTTGATACCTTGCAGAAAATAGGTTGGCCGGAAGGACGTATTCCATTGGCATTGGCAACGATTTATCTGGCAACGTCTCAAAAGAGCAATTCTGCTTATTTGGCAATAGATACAGCCCTTGCAGAAGTCGAGAAATCCGGCAATTTGGCTGTACCGTTGCATTTGCGCAATGCACCTACCCAACTGATGAAGGACCTTGGTTACAGTGAAGGTTACAAGTATGCACACGATTTTCCGAATCATTTTGTCAAGCAGCAATTCTTGCCGGACGAACTGCTTGGAACGCATTTCTGGCAGGCGCAAGGCAGTCCGCAAGAGCAGAAACTTGCCGAGTGGATGAAACATTTATGGGAAGAATAGGTGTATATATTCATATTCCGTTCTGCAAAAGTCGCTGTATATACTGCGACTTTTTCTCTACTACGCAGTTGGACAAGCGTGAAGAATATGTGCAAGCGGTTATTAAAGAGGCGCAAAACCGTATTACGCAGCCTGCCGATATCCAAACCGTTTACTTCGGCGGCGGTACGCCGAGTTTGCTTTCTGTTGAACAGATTAAGCGGATTCTCGATGCCATAAATCCGATAAATGCCACTGAAATAACGCTCGAAGCCAATCCCGGTGACCTCACGGCTGACAAATTGCGGGAAGTGCGTAAAATCGGCATAAATCGTCTAAGTATCGGTATTCAGTCTTTCCGTGACGATGAGTTGACTTTTCTCGGTCGGCGTCACAATGCCGCACAAGCCAAAGAAGCTGTTCGAATGGCGCAGGACGCGGGATTTGACAATATAAGTATTGACTTAATGTATGCCCTACCCAATCAGACAATGGCAAATTGGCAATATAATATTGACGAAGCACTAAAACTCGGCGTGCAACATATCTCATGTTACTGCCTGACTTTCGAAATGCATTCGAGACTCTTCCGACTCGCTGAAGAGGGAAAAATCACTCCGGCTGACGAAGATACCGAAAACGCCATGTACGATATATTGTGTGAAAAACTTGCTGCAACCGGCTACGAGCATTATGAAGTTAGTAACTTCGCACTTCCAAATCGCCATTCAATGCACAATTCAAGTTATTGGAACGACACACCGTATATTGGTCTCGGAGCCGGAGCGCACTCTTACAACGGCTCAAAAAGACGTTGGAACATAGCCGACCTTTCAGCATATGTTAAGCATATGTTAAGCATGTCTAAGTACTGGGAAGAAGAGACGCTTGATTCCGAGCAGAAAGCGATGGAACGTATTATGCTTGGTTTGCGCACAAGCAACGGAATTCTTGCGACTCCCGACTTGCTGACAAAAGCACATCCTTTCCTCAACAGCGGCCAACTCTGCATAAAAAATGACCGCCTTGTTGCAACACAAAGCGGTCTGCATATTCTCAATCGCCTCATTGAGGCATTGATTTAGCAATTTTTAAAACAGTTTCAACACCTGACGGATGATTTCATCTGCCGGCAGGTCGGGTGAAAGAATCAAGTCAGGCTCTTTGAATACAAAGCCTTTACTCATCGCGTGTAAGGTTCCGCCGCCTGTGCAGTTGAGCATAATAAACTCGTCTTTTTTAACAGCACCTTCCTTGACGGCTTTTGCCAAAGCTGTAACAGCCACATTTGCTGCCGGCAACAATTCATAACCTTCCAAATTACGGAACTGCAGCAGCCAGTACATTATATCTTCGTTATTGGCAAGATAAACATCTCCGTGAGAGGCCTCCAGCGTGTCATATAATCCACCGGCAAGGCTGTAAGGCGGTTTGCGGTTTGAAAGCACCTTTGCCAAAATCATTTCCGCTTGACGGCGTCCGACTTCCGGAGCCAAGTCAACCAATTGGCGTGAATGTGCTTTCCACGAGTTATACATCAGCGTAAACGGCTCATTCTGTGCCACATACACACGCATGTTATTCTCTCCAAAACGTCCGTCTGCCGCCAAACGGCAGGCGTTTTCCCACGCGGCAATAGCTCCTGTTCCCGATCCTACTGCCTGAAAATAAGCGTCAGGAATGCGTCCCATCTGTTCCACACAACTTAAAATGGTTGTGCCCATTCCGTCACGACGGGCAATATTCTTGGCACCGCCTTCCAAGAAGAAATGCGGGTCTTCCGCCAGTTTTTCACCCAAAGCAATAGCATCGTAATAATCGCAGCCGTGAGGCACAGCAAGCAATTTGACGCACTTGTCCAGTTTACGTTGGAACCACAAGTCATGCAAACAATCCTGCGGCACACAGATAACTACCGGTATCTTGTTGTCCGAGCAAACTTGTGCAAAAGCACGGGCAGTATTTCCTGCAGATTGCACAATAAGTATCCTTTTGTCTTTTTCGTCCAAACGCGCAAGCACAGAATACGCCTCTGTTTCCTTAAACGAACAGGTCTGGAACGTTGCGCCAATCTTCGGATTCCAACCGGAGAAAGTAATATACAGGTTCTCCAAACCAAGGAACTTGGCAAGTGCCTTGGACTTGTATGTTACAGGCGCACAAGAGTTTTTGAGTGTACGACGAATAGGCATCCATTCGGCATAGCGATAAATCCCGTCCAGGTCTTCACGCGGCGTGAAACGCTTGTTGTCATACACCGCACGGACAAGCGACGGTTCACCACCCTTCGGGTCGCTGAGCGTCCAGCCTTTGTCTTCAAACTCGTTGCCGTTAGCAACATTCATTAAATGATAAACAGTAGGTTTGAATCTCATATTATTGAATCATTAACAATTTCTGCAAGGTCTTTTACAGGTCGGTCAGAGTAACGCGCAAACGTTGCCTGACATAGCGGACAAGCCGTTGCAATCGCATCTGCACGGGACGTATAAAGGTTCTGTAAAGCGGCTTTGGTCATGTTCTCGCGTTGTGCAAATGTCAGCGACAGCGAACCCAACGAACCGCCACAGCAAATGCTTTCTTCCCGTATATGCTCTGCTTCGGAAATACATGCCGCCTGCCCGATTAGTTTACGTGGTTGGTCATACATACCGCAGCCACGACCCAATTCGCACGGGTCATGATAAACATAGCACAAGTCACTCTTGTCCAATTTTATGCGACCAGTCTGCACTAATTCATTAAAGTAATCTGCATAATGCATCACCTTCATATTCCGCAAATTATATTCCTCGCGGAACATCTTGTAGCAGATCGGACAAGACACCAGCAATGTCCGTGCATCGGAATTGAGAATGCGTTGCTCCATGTCTGCCACAATCGTCTTTGCCTCATTGATTCGACCAGCCGTAAATATCGGTCGCCCGCAGCAAAGTCCGCCGTCCTTATCCAGCCACGTATAATCCACTTCCGCTTTTTTGAGAATATCACACACTGCCCGCGGAATGGTAGGAGTCAAGTGGCTCATACAACCGGCAAAGTATAAGACCGCTGCGCTGTTGGAAATTAGACCGCTGCGCTGTTGGACCGCTTCGCTGTTAGAGGTCGGATTGATGAACGGCACAGCATATTGCCTGCGGGCACGTTCGAGAATGCGCAGTTTCGGCCCTTCTACCCCAACTTGACACAGTTCTTCACACTTGCCGCAAAGCAGACACTTGTCACTTATTTCTTTTATGCGACGGTCATTATTACGACGCAGTTGCCGCGTGAGATAAACGGTACAATCTTTCACATGCTCCCTATCCACCGTCATCGGACATGCGTCGATACAAACGCCGCAGTTCGGGCAGGAGAAGAACTCCACACGTGCAAATCCTTTGCGGGAACTGCGAACTTTGAGCCCCGCATTCCGCATCGGAATAAGCAGCATTTCCGTTGGAATATGCATGTACCGCGTAAACGGCAGGACGCACATAAAAATACACAGCGCAATTGAATATGCCCACCATGTCGGCAGCATATACAATTCATTTCCGAGAAACTGTCTGAACAACCAGTTAGCCGGAACAGTCAGGAACGATCCACCGGAAATATGTGCCGTAAAACTCTCTGCCAACCAACGAAGGGGAAAGATCGCCCACAACGAATATAATCCAACCACATTCAGGAACGTCGGTCGTGCCATGCGTTTGACGCCAAACATATAGTTCTTCACACGACGGGCAATCGCCAACGCTATGCCGCTCATCACCACAAGAAGGAAGAAGTCCATCAAAAAGAACAGAAGCGAACCGTGAAGGGTTTCATCATTCTCAGCCACAAAGTAATTGAAGAAGATGGGATAGTAAAACAGGTTGATTCGTCCCGGCACAAACAGAATGACCTCCAAATGTCCCAAAACAATCAGCATAAACCACCCAAAAGCAATAGAAGAATGCATGTAACCGAACAACTTATTGCGCTTCCACAACTGCACGTGGAACAGGCAGTTAAAGAATATATCTTTGATGTTCTTGTATATAATCTTCGGATTGATAAGCGACAGAAAGAACTTGTTTCTATCCTTCCACGACAGTTCAAAGAGAATACGAATCATCGCACCGAAGCAGTATAGCAGCACAAACGCCATTCCGACCATAAACGGAATAACGAATGGATGGAAGCCGGATGGAATACGATCAATCATAAATCTGGCAGAGGTTTAGTAAAACATTCCGTGTATTCACGCCGCGCGGACAAACCATCGTACATTTGCCGCAGAGCATACAGGATGACAGCATCGGTTTCATATCCTGTCCGCGCTGAATGCCGTTCAGCACCTTGCGGAAAGACATGCCTTTATATTGCGCCACGGTACAGGTTGCACCGCACGAACCGCAGTTCATACACACAGCCGCTGTCGGCTCCAGATGTACCAGATGTTCATACAGCGTCTGATCCACCTTCGTAAGGTCGATTGTCGAACTGGGCGATAATGAGAATCCGAAATTCATAATTATTCATTAAGGTAATTGTGAATCGCC
Source organism: Paludibacteraceae bacterium (assembly GCA_905233415.1). Taxonomy (GTDB): domain Bacteria; phylum Bacteroidota; class Bacteroidia; order Bacteroidales; family Paludibacteraceae; genus Colicola. The sequence continues at coordinate 7,596 of CAJOEX010000007.1, read as the reverse complement.
AATGCCGCTGCACGGGCTTCGGCAACGGTTTCAGGAACAGTTTTTGTTCCGGTACATGCACCGGCATAGAATATTCCCGGACGGTCAGACCCTATTATATTATATATATTGTCTTCCGATTTGAGGAAACCGTCACTGTCAATCTCCAATTTTGCCTGCTTGGCAAGTCCTTGCACTTGCGGATTGCATGACATGCCTGCCATCAGCACCAACAAATCAAGTTGTATCTTCAGCGGCTTGCCGAGCAGTGTATCTTCCGCCTTGACCTGCACACGTCCGTCAATTGTTTCGCTCACTTCTGACACGCGGCCACGGATGAAATGCACACCAAAATCGCGTTGGGCATTGATGTAAAAGTCCTCGTATTTCTTGCCGAACAGGCGCAAGTCCATATAGAAACAATATACCTCGGCATTGGAGAACTGTTCTTTCATCTCAATGGCTTGCTTGACAGCGGTCATACAGCATACCTTGGAACACTGGCTGTTGCCTGCTTTCAGGTCTCGCGAACCGACACAATGCACAAAACCTATGGCTTTTGGCGAACGCGGCACACGTTTATCTTTGTTGCCGTTCATCCATGCCTCCAAATCGGCATTGGTAATTACATGGTCATACACGCCGTAGCCATATTCTTCTTTCTTGGTCGCATCAAAGAGTTGGAAACCGGAAGCAACCAACACCGCCTTTGCCGCAATATTCACGCCGTTACTCAGGAACAAACTGTATCCCTCGCGCGTTTTACTGATGGTATTGAGCTGTGTTTCCAAAAACACATTGGCATCTTTTATGTCTGAACTCATCTTTTTGATGAGGTCTTTGGTGGGTGTCAGGTCGGGAAACAGTTTGTGCCACTGTGCCACATGTCCGCCTAAATGGTCGGACTTTTCAACTACGAATGGCTTGTATCCGAGATTCAACAACTGTTTCGCAGCCTCCATTCCCGCAACACCACCACCGATTATTACTACATTTTCTTTCATATTAACAGCATTTTATCGAACTCGGCATTTCCGGCCGCATCAAATCTTCTTTATTCAATCCGAGGTATTTGGCTTTCGGGTCATACTCCACTCCCATCTTGTCCAGCAACGGTTCTACAGCCACTTGGTGCAACTGCAAGCCAAGATCCCACGGATCATAGCCAAGCACCAGTCCTGCCAGTTCCTCATAGGTAAGCACAGGTATGCCGTATCCGTTTTCGCCGTAGGTTTTGCCTGTCTGTTCGGCAATGACATACTGCCAACGATCCAGAAAATACGGGCAGCCCGGGCAGTTGGTGATGATGGCATCCGGATGGAAAGGCTCCATCGACTCGAACTTCTTGTGGGTATTCGACACACTGTAACCGCGGTTGGCCTTCACGTGGTACTGACGGAAACCGTAACCGCAGCAATGTCTGCGTTCCGGATAATCAATTACTTCTCCTCCCCAACTCTCTACCATTCCGGCTAAAACATAAGGATATTCTGCTCCACCTACACCTTTATGCGGGAACATCTTTGAGTAGTGACATCCTATATGTTCCACGATTCGAAGCGGTTCGCCTGTTTCTTGGTTAATAAGCAAATGTTTTGCCTTGGCACGTATTTTGTCACGCCAATGATATATTAAGTCACTCGTATGGGCTATATACTTTGGTTTATTAAATTCGCGCTTGCATGCTTTCCAAAGATTTTCGCGGATTTTTGCCTCCAATTCCGGAAACTCACGCCAAGTCTCAAGTGTTTCAACATAGTTACCAAAAGACGTAATACAACTCGGGCAATAGTTTTCATATCCCGCTTCCGTCATAAGAGCAAACTGACGTGCTACCATTGTCATAGCAGTCTCTTGAGGAATGCTCTCTGTGTGATATGCTATACCTCCGCATGTTGTATGATGCGGGGTTTCATACATATCCTTTCCAAGTACATTACGTGTTATTTCAAGGAAGAACTTCTCACTTCCCGGGAAGAAGTTCTGCCTTATACAACTTCGTACATAATACCAATGGTCATCCGGTATTTCTTTTTGGTAATCAGACCAAATTTTTTGCTTCCCGTCTTGTATCATGAGATATTAATTATCAAAATCAGTTATTAAAATGTTTATTGGAGCAGTATTCAAACGCCCGTTGTTCGTATTCTTCCATACTAAGTCCCATTTCTTGGGCTTTTTTAGCAGAAAACTCCTCAATTTTCTTCATGCGTTCCGTTGCTCCGGTCACATCAAAAATGGCTTTCACTTCATCAAGTGATTCTTGAGGTATCTTTCGCAGGATACCGGGACCATCGCCCATATAATTAGCACCAAGTCTTGCCATTGATTGTTCCAGATGTTCCAAGTGCCACTTAAACACAGGTCCGGACTCTTTGTGCGCTTCCCACTTAAACATTTTCGGGTGAATGCAATAGCCATATTTAAGCGTTGAGCCAGCCAAGGCATGCATCAGCGGCAACAACTGCCTACCTTTTTCACTCTCTACAAAATACCCGAGACGAATACTCAGTTCGCGCAATGCCATGATTACCAGTCCGGGACCGTTCTTGCGGGGACAACGAGTCACACAACTCATACACTCTCCGCAATACCAGATTTTGTCGGACTTAAGAAGTTCCTCTATTTTCTCATCGTCTTTGGTTTGGACGATTGTCACTATCTGCCGCGGGTCATAGCAATAGAACTCCGCCGCAGGACAAATAGCAGTACACGTTCCGCAATTGATACAAGTATGAAATCCCTCGCGGAAACGATAATCTTTGTTCAGTTCATCAAATAGATTTTCCATACTACATTGGTTTTATACGCCTTGCCAATTTAGCACAAAGTCCGGGGAAGAAACGCTTGATATAAACCATAATCAGTTCGCCACGACCAATAAGAACTTCGCGTTTGCCTTTGTTGATGGCACGAACGATTTTGCGGGCTGCTTTTTCGGCCGGCAGACCTTTGTCCTGTCCGGGGTCCATCGTGCCGTGTTTCCCGCCGCCTTTGTCAAGGGCATTCAAAGAAATGTTCGTTCTGACGCGCCCGGGACATACTATCGTGACAAGGATGTTGCTACCATAATATTCGGCTTGCAGCGTTTCAAAGAAACCGTACAAGGCATGTTTGGACGAAGAATATGCACAACGCAATGGGAAACCGAACACACCGGCAATAGAGGTAGTAACGGCAATGTGCCCCCCACCCGCTTTGAGCATAAACGGCAAGATTGCTTTTGCCAAAGCTACCGGCGCGAAGTAGTTGATTTCCATGATTTGGCGAACCATATCCATAGATGTATCCTCTACGTTGGTACGTTGGCTTATTCCGGCATTGCAGAACAGCACATCTATTCCGCCAAAAGCATCCCATGCCGTGCGGGCAAGCAGTTTAACGCCTTCGAGGTCATTGAAATCAGACGGCAAGACCAGCACTTCTGAAGCGCCTTTCTCACGGCAGTTTGCTGCCACAGGCTCCAACCGCTCCCGCGAGGAGGAAGTGAGAATAAGTTTATTTCCACCCTCCGCGTAGCAATAAGCACATGCTTCACCAATGCCCGACGACGCACCTGTAATCCAAATGTTCATTTGAAAATTACTTAATCAGAGCCATGTCGGGGATTTCCTTGTCGTAATCACCTTTGGCGAGACGTTCCTTGATTTCCTTGAAAGCTGCCAAAGTGCGGTCCACATCTTCAATCGAGTGCGCTGCCGTCGGGATAATACGGAAAATCAACATTCCGGGAGGAATAACCGGATAGCAAACAATTGAGCAGAAGATATGGTAGTTTTCACGCAAATCCACAGCGATGTTCGAAGCCTGATTGATGCCGCAAGCCAAGTGAACAGGCGTTACACATGCTTCTGCCGGGCCAATTTCGTAACCGAGGTCACGGAAACCTTTCTGCAAACGATGCGTAACCGTCCAAAGTTGTTTGCGACGCTCGTCACCTTCGGGACTGTCAATAATCTCCAGACGTTTCATACAACCTTCAACAATCGGCATCGGAAGCGACTTGGCATACATTTGCGAACGCATGTTGTAGCGGAGATAGGTGATAATATCCTTTTCGGAAGCCACAAAACCACCAATCGTAGCCATAGACTTGGCATATGCGCCAATATACAAATCCACACCGTCCATCACGCCGAAATGTTCGGAAGTTCCGCGTCCGTGAGGACCCATTACACCAAAGCCGTGAGCGTCATCAATTAAGAGACGGAAACGGTATTTCTGCTTGAGAGCAACAATTTGGTCAATGATTCCGAGTGCGCCGGTCATACCAAATACGCCTTCTGTAATAACAAGCACACCCCCGCCCTTTTCGTCCGCGATTTTGCAGGCACGTGCCAGCACTTTCTCGCAATCCGCAATGTCATTGTGGCGGAATTTGTACTTTTCACCGATATGCAGACGAATACCGTCCAGCAAGCATGCATGCGCCTCTGCGTCATACACAATCACGTCGTGGCGGCTTACGAGCGAGTCAATGGTTGAAAGAATGCCTTGATAGCCAAAGTTAAAGAGGAAAGCAGCTTCTTTCTTTTCAAAGGCAGCAAGACGATGCTCCAATTCCTCATGCAAAGCGGTTTGTCCGGTCATCATGCGGCTTCCCATCGGATAAGCCATGCCCCATTTGGCAGCCGCTTCCGCATCGGTTTTGCGCACTTCGGGATGATTCGCCAAACCGAGGTAGTTGTTCAAGCTCCAGCACAACACTTCCTGTCCGTTGAAGCGCATATGAGGTCCTAACTCGCCTTCCAATTTCGGGAAAGCAAAATATCCGTCTGCTTTTTCGCGGTACTGACCAATCGGTCCGCCCGTGGATTGTCTGATTTTGTCAAAAATGTCTTTATACATATGATTTGAAAATTTGAATATTATTGTACGCGTTGCTTTGAAACGAGTGCCATTAGCCAGAAAAGGATTTTCGGGAGTTGCTTTTCACGGTCACGTTTGCGCATGTCAAGATACCAATTGAGTTTCTTGACAATCGGAATCCTATGCGTCTCGACAAACTCAATCAGCGTGCCGTCCGGGTCTTCAATATACGTGAAATGACCGGAAGCCTCGCCCATGTCAAACACTTCGCCATCCGGACAACTGTCCACGGTAAACGGATAGCCTTTCTTGGCGCAGAACTTGCCAAGTTCCTGCATATTGGTCACGTCATAGCAGATTTGGATAAAGCCCGGGTCGCCCCAGAAACGGCCTTCGTAAATCTTTCTCGGTGTGCGGTCAAGCGCTTGCACAAGTTCAATCGTGCTGTCACCGAAAACGCCGGAGAAAGCACCTTTACGCGGTTGGGATGTTCCCAAAAGCACACGGCGATACCTCCCATTAGCGGCTTCCAGCATATTCCAGTCCTCAAAAGTGCCGGTTTCATCGTATATAATGCTGTCGTACCCTAAAATCTGGCTATAAAATGCAATGGACTTTTTCATGTCCGTCACACCTATCATAGCGCCGAATATTCCGCCTGTCAGTTTGTGCTGTTCAATAAATACGCTCTGGTTCTCCACCACTTGGAAACAATTGCCGTACAAATCCTTCATGTAGAAGCATTTGGTGGAATTCGGCAGTCTGGTAATATCCGACACTTCGTTCCATTTCGTTTTCAACTGCTTGTGGAAAGCTTCAACGTCACGGCATTTGAGTTTGGCGGCAAAAATGCCAAGGTCGCCCACAGCAATGGCAAACTTGCACGGAACAGGCTTGCGTTCGGAATACTGCCAGATTTCAAAGCCACCGCCTCCCTGCATGTTCATCGCAATGCATGCATGACGCTTCTGCGGGTGATTACCGGTATAAGGGAGCATACGTTCCGCTACGGTATCGTCTTCCAAAATCTTGACATTGACGCCAAACTTGTCAATAAACCAGTTCCACGATTTGCGGAAATCCTCGGTTCCAACGCCGATTTGCTGAATGCCGGAAATAAGAAATTTGTCCATAATCGTAATAGTTTTTCCTAATTAGTGTTTATCCGCGGAGGGTGTGTCGCGGTAAAGGTAACGTTTGATGCTATGTTTCGGCGTACGTTCAAACGGGTCCGTACGCGTTTCAATCTTCGTAATGCGGCTATACGCCGGCAATGCGGCGTTAATCTTTTCACGGATGTTGTTTACGTTGAGCTCCAACTGTGTTACCACCAAAGCAACCAGTTGATTGTTCCAAACCGTTACAAGTGATTCATCTATGCCGTCTATTTCGTTGAGAATAGCCTCGATGTTTTCGGGATAAACCTTGTTTCCATCGGCTTGTACGATAAGATTGGACTTGTGCCCCTGAACGTAAATAGTACCGTCTTCTCCGATTTCACCGACATCTCCTGTCCTAAACCAGCCGTCTTCAGTCAAGACCTGCTTGGTCAATTCGGGTTCGTTATAATAGCCTAACATCACATTCTCGCCTTTTACCCATATTTCCTCATCCACAATCTTTGCCTGCATACCGCTGACCAATCTGCCGCCGGAACGGGCTTTGAAGTTCTGCCACAAGTTACCGGAAACAAGCGGACCTGTTTCGGTCAAACCGTAACCGACCGTAATCGGGAATTTGATATCCATGAGCAATTTCTCGACTTCTTCGTTGAGCGCAGCACCTCCGACGTGGAATTGGCGGATGTTGCCACCCATACTCTGGAGCATCCGTCTGCGCACCATGTTCTTGAACATACGCCCGATAACAGGCATATTCCAGAACATTTTGACGTTTTTCTTGCGGATAACCGGGAAAATGTTCTTTTTGACAATCTTTTCCACTACAAGCGGGATAGTGACAATCGTATAGGGACGAATTTCAAGGAGTGCCTTTGATAGCGTTGCCGGCGTCGGCGTTGAGCCGAGGAACCAAATATGGCATCCGGCAGGCAGTTGTCCCAACAATTCGCAAACCAAGCCGTACATATGCGCCAAAGGCAACATGGAAAGCACATTCTGACGGTCATGTTCGGGCAGATTTTCCGTCACGTTTTGTATATTGTTGCTCAAACTGCGGAACGAAAGCATAACGCCTTTAGGCGTGCCTGTAGAACCGGACGTATAGCACAACATGACCACATCGTCCATGCTGCGTCCGCCATAATTGATGTTTTCTTTTTTGAGGTGGATTTCCGGAATTTCCACGCTTTCACCGATAGGCAGCAGCGTCTCCATCGCAATATTGTGCTTGATTTTCGGCAAGTCTTTGCCTTCGAGTTTCTTACGCACCTGCTCTGAAGCAATCAGCACTTCCGCATTACTATGATTGATTATTCGAGCAATGTCTTCCGCCGCGAAATCAGGCATAACGCAGACATTTACCCCGCCCCAGACGGCTGTAGCCAAATAGGCAATCGCCCAGTTGGCGCAGTTGTTGCCGCAAATGGCGATATGTACGCCTTTTTTGAGTTTCAAATTACCATAAATGGCCGCCAAATCAGCCATATTATCCGCCATGTCACCGTATGTATAGCGTGTCAAAGTCCTATAATCAGCAAGCGCAATCTCATCCCAGTTGTTGCGGATTGCGTCTGTCAAAACTTCCAAATAATGCTTAGCCATAATTCATTTACTCATTTACACATCTTAACCTGTTGGCGGAATTAAAAAAAGTGTTCTTTGATTAAATTTTTTAACAAAAAAAGTT
>CAJOEX010000006.1:826-76096 GCA_905233415.1 Paludibacteraceae bacterium | reverse complement strand
CCGCGACCGTATGGCAGACCCCACGAAGCGCGCCGTTGACGAAGTAGCCTTCAAGGCACAGTCCAAGTACACGACCCTCTTCGGCTACTTATTCCACGAAGAGTGGATGAGCTACGAGGAATAAAAAAGTGCGGGCAACCCGCATTTTTTGCGCAAAAGCTTGTACATTCAAAAAAATTGTATTAATTTTGCAAGCGTTTTGGGACATACATGATAATTCATAAAACAAGGAGGTGTATATGCCGAAGATAGTTGTATTTACGGGAGCCGGAGTATCTGCAGAGAGCGGTTTGGGCACATTCCGCGATGCGGACGGCTTATGGGAGAAGTACCGCATAGAGGATGTATGCACGCATGAAGCATGGTTGCGTAATCCGCAGTTGTGTGTGGATTTTTACAATGCCCGCCGAAAGGACACGTTGGCGGCACAGCCCAATGCGGCACACTATGCCATTACAAAACTGCAAGAGGCGATTCCATCGACGCGGATAATCACGCAGAACATAGACGATTTGCATGAACGTGCCGGCAGCAAAAACATCGTGCATTTGCACGGAGAAATTACAAAACTGCGGTCGGAAAACAATGAGACGGCAACAGTACCGCTCAAAGGTTGGGAGCAACATTACGGCGACCGCCATCCGGATGGTTCGTTGCTGCGTCCGTACATCGTGTTCTTCGGAGAAGGCGTGCCGTATTTCCCGCAGGCTTGCGAGATTGCAAGTGAAGCGGACATATTAGTGGTTGTTGGAACGAGTCTGAATGTATATCCGGCCGCGAGTCTGTTGCAATATGCGCCGCTGTCATCGCCCATATATGTGGTTGACCCGGGAATGCCGGAGTTCGGCATATACCGTGAGAGAATACAACACCTCCGGAAGAAAGCTTCCGAAGGTGTGCCGGAACTGGTTGACATGCTTGTCAAGCGTTACGCTTAAATCTCTTTGATGAGGCAGTGTCCGGTCATTTCAGCCGGTTGCTCAATACCAAGAATATGACAAATAGAGGGGGCGACGTCCGCAAGGATGCCGTCTTCGCATTTGAAGGGGAACTTGCCGTCCTTTACCTTGCTGTCAGCGGGAATATAGACGAACGGCACCGGGTTGAGCGAGTGCGCCGTATTGGGTGTACCGTCGGGATTGACCGCATTATCGGCATTGCCGTGGTCGGCGATGATAATGACTTCATATCCGTTCTTGCGTGCGGAATTAACCACGCGGTCCACGCATATGTCAATCGTCACAACCGCCTGCTGAATGGAGTTGTAAACGCCGGTATGTCCGACCATGTCGCCGTTGGCGAAATTGAGCATTATACAGTCATATTTGCCCGTATCCATTGCGTCACAGAGTGCAGCCGCCACTTCGGGTGCAGACATCTCGGGCTGCAAATCATAGGTTGCCACTTTGGGCGAAGGAATAAGGATGCGGTCTTCGTTCTCAAACTGTGCATCGCGTCCTCCGGAGAAGAAGAAGGTCACATGTGCAAACTTTTCCGTTTCCGCGATACGGAGTTGTTTGAGGCCTTTGTTTGCAACGATTTCGCCGAGGGTGTTCTGTACGTTCTCCTTCGGGAAGAGGATGTGCAGGCCTGTGAACGTGGACTCGTACGGCGTCATGCAGTAGTAGTTCAGATTCGGGATAGTGTGCATACCCTGTTCAGGCATATCCTGTTGGGTAAGGACAATGGTCATTTCACGTGCACGGTCGTTGCGGTAGTTGAAGAAAATGACCACATCGCCTTCCTGAATAGTAGTCAGCGGCTTTCCGTTGCGCACATGTACGATGGGTTTGACAAATTCGTCGGTAACGTCAGCCGCATAGGATGCTTCCATCGCCTCATGCATGTTTTCAAACTGTGCGCCTTCCCCGTGAACGAGACAGTCATAGGCAATCTTTACGCGCTCCCAGCGTTTGTCACGGTCCATGGCATAGAAACGGCCCTGGATGGTAGCGATTTCGCCGGTAGTTTTGCGCATCTGCTCTTCCAGTTCGTCAATGAATCCGATACCGGAATGCGGGTCCGTATCACGTCCGTCCATGAAGCAGTGTACGAAGGTACGTCCGTCCAGACCGTATTCCTTGGCAATTTGCAGCAGGAAGAACAGGTGGTCCAGCGAACTGTGCACACCGCCGTTGCTGGTCAAGCCCATAATATGGAGGTTCTTGCCGGATTTTTGTGCGGTTGAAAAAGCGGACACAATTTCGGGATTTTTACGGATGGAACCGTCCTTGCAGGCACGGTTGATTTTCACAAGGTCCTGATAAACAACACGACCGGCACCGATATTGAGGTGTCCGACTTCGGAATTGCCCATTTGTCCGTCGGGCAGACCGACATTTTCGCCGGAAGCCTGCAACTGTGAGTGCGGATACTTGTCCAACAAAGCCGTCCAATGCGGGGTGTTGGTGGAATAGATGGCGTTGGCTGTAGTTTTTTCGCCGATTCCCCAGCCATCGAGAATCATCAGTAATGCTTTCATATAAAGATTGTTTTAATATATCAAATTACGGGCAAGTTGTCAGCAGGTTACTGCAAATCCACGCTTCATCCACCCAACCAATCATCGCTTTATACGGGTGACGCCATTGTTTTTCTTCTTCGGTTTCGGGAATCCCCCAACACCAGGCGTACGGGTTTGTGCGACAGAAAACCCTGCGGCTCTCCACATCCGCATCCAACACATCGAGCGTGATTTCGAAATCAAACTTATACCACACGCGTTTGCCCTCCGAATTTGCATACATCTTCACCTTTTTTCCTCCGTAGTTGCGTGTAGCGAAACTGACCGAATCCGTCTTGATAACAGGGTAGGTCATTCCTTCAAACGGGTCTTTGTATAGCGATTTGGCTTGAACCTCATTGCCGTTTTCGTCCAGCATATAAACCGTTTCCTCTTCGTCCAGACACCACTTTGACAACACAATCCATTTCTTGTTGTGCAGCGGATACATCAACGCTTCGAACACATAGCCCTTATATTCGAGCACCAACTCAAAGGCAGTCTCTGGGCTGCATCCTTCCGGCAGTTCCTGCAACTCACTCACTATCACTTCCGGTGACGCACTGAGTTCCGTTACCACCACTTTTGCAGACACTTGCAGCGCAAGAAATGCCGCCATTAGCATTATTAGTTTTTTCATTTCCAGTAGGTTATTTTGCGTGATTTGTCTCCGTCCGGCTCCCAAACAATCAGGTCGCTTCCGGGCGTTTCGGCAGTGGAAGCTTCCCACTCAAACAATGCCTCTTTGTCGCACCAACTCTGAAAAAACAGCAGGTTTCCCTCACGGTCAAAGTCATAGCGGTTGCTCCAGGTTTTGCCGTCGGATTTGGTCTTGTGGGTCACGGTTTTCACACCGACCGGCAAGCCCATTGCCTCAATATCGCGGTAGTAGCTTATTTCCCGGACTATCACATCGGCATGGTCATAATCGTCCTCGCTGGCACTTACATCCTCTATCCAATTGCCGTACTTGTCGAAACGCCGGCCATGGTAATGCATCAAGTCCTCTGTTTCGCTCCAAATGCTCCAACAGTAGGTTGTGTCCCCGAATTCCTTTTCCGCTTTTGGGAACAGGTCGGCTTCTTTGTTTTGTTTCGGGAAGAGTTCAAGAATCAAATCCGCATAATCATCCACCACATTATTTTCCTCATTATAGGTCTCCAAAAAGATGATTTTTCCGTTTTCATCATAGGCATAACGGAAATGCTCCCACAACCCGAACACACAGCCTCCGGAACCGGCGAACGGAGTCATATAGTCAATGTATTCAAGCAGTCTTCCATGCGGGTCAAAGCGGTAAACGGTCTTACCGTAGTAGCCGTAATTATACACGCGCACTTCTTTCACCGGCCCCCGAAAGCCCAGCCATGCCAGATGGTCTTCAGGCACAGAGTCCCGCGGGATTGCTTCTTGTGCCGCCAAAGAGACAGTTATGATTCCGAGCAAAAATAATATGGGCAGTCGTCGCAAAAACATATTACAGTCGATTTGGGCGCAAAGGTACAAAAAAAATCCAGACTACACAAATTTATTTGTATTTTTGTTTGCAGGATTGGGAATTTTGTTGTACCTTTGCAGCCAAATTACTAAAAAACGTTATTATGGCTGAAGAAAGAAAGATGCCGTCGGCAGAAAAACTGAAAGCGTTGCAGAATGCAATGGCAAAGATTGACAAGGACTTCGGTAAAGGTGCAATCATGCGCCTCGGTGAGGAGAAGATTGAGGACATACCCGTTATTTCGACAGGTTCAGTTGGCTTGAATCTGGCATTGGGAGTAGGCGGTTATCCGCGTGGCCGCATCATCGAAATCTATGGTCCGGAGTCAAGTGGTAAGACTACTTTGGCGATTCATGCCATGGCGGAAGTGCAGCGGCAAGGCGGAATTGCCGCAATCATTGACGCAGAACATGCCTTTGACCGCTTCTATGCCGAGAAATTGGGTGTAGATGTGGATAATCTGCTTATCGCTCAGCCGGATTGCGGCGAACAGGCGCTGGAGATTGCCGACCAGCTCATTCGTTCAAGTGCGGTGGATCTCGTGGTGATTGACTCCGTGGCGGCATTGACCCCGAAAGCGGAAATTGAGGGTGACATGGGTGATAACAAACTCGGTTTGCAGGCACGACTGATGTCGCAGGCGCTTCGCAAACTGACAGCCACCATCAACAAAACCCAGACCACCTGCATCTTTATCAACCAACTCCGCGAGAAGATTGGTGTTATGTTCGGCAATCCCGAAACAACGACCGGCGGTAACGCTCTGAAGTTCTATGCGTCCGTCCGTCTTGACATCCGCAAAATCGGTCAAATCAAAGACGGCGACACGATTCTCGGTAACCAAGTCCGCGTGAAGATTGTCAAGAACAAAGTCGCTCCTCCGTTCAAAAAGGCCGAGTTTGACCTTATGTTCGATGAAGGTATTTCCAAAGTGGGCGAATTGGTTGATATGGGCGTTGAAACAGGTGTTCTGACTAAATCCGGCTCATTCTACAGCTACAACGGCAACAAACTGGCACAGGGTCGTGACGCTGTAAAGAATGTGCTGCGTGACAATCCTGACCTCGCTGAAGAAATCGAAGCCAAGATAATGGAGCAAATCAAAAAGTAATGCAACAAACCATGCTGACAGTAAGGCCTGAAGAGGCAAGGCGATTGGAGACGACGTACCGTGTGGTGCGTCGCTCTGTTGACGCACGTCAGCGGGACATTAAAATCAACCTGACTCTCCTTGCGGACGATAACGGCAACTTTGTGCCGCGGGAAGCACCTGTTCCGTTGTACGAAGCGCCGCAGTTCGTAGATGTGACCGGCAAAGATGTGCCGCAGGCTTACATCATCGGAGCGGGGCCGGCCGGATTGTTTGCCGCCTTGACGCTGTTGGAGCATGGCATCAAACCGATTGTTTTTGAGCGTGGCAAACCGGTTAGTGAACGCAAGAAAGATATTGCCCTATTGAACCGCAATATAGCCTTCAATCCCGAATCCAACTACTGTTTCGGTGAAGGAGGAGCCGGCACGTTTTCGGACGGAAAACTCTTTTCCCGCAGCAAGAAACGCGGAAACATGCAGCGGGTAATGGAGTTGTTTCACCATTTCGGCGCGTCGGATACCGTTCTCTACGAGACGCATGCCCATATCGGGAGCGACAAACTGCCGCGCATTATCCAAAACATGCGGGAGTGTATTCTTGCCCATGGCGGAGAAATACATTTCAATACCTGTATCGACCTATCCAGATTCGACTTTAAGCGTAACGGTCTTTCCACCATATTGGCAATCGGCCATTCGGCACATGACACCTACCGGCTTTTGGACAGTCTTGGCGTTTCAATGGAAGCCAAAGGTTTTGCCATGGGCGTTCGGGCGGAGCATCCGCAGGAATTGATAAATCAAATCTTCTACCACAACGCGTCGCCGCAAGAGATTGAATTGCTCGGCAATGCTTCTTATTCGCTGGTGACGCAGGTCAACGGTCACGGCGTTTATAGTTTCTGCATGTGCCCGGGTGGTCATATCGTGCCGGCAGGAAGTTGCGAAGACGGCTGTGTCGTAAACGGTATGTCCGCTTCCCATCGCAATTCTCCGTTTGCCAATTCCGGCATGGTTGTGGAGTTGCATCCGGGCGGACAGCCTATGCAGGCGCTTGATTTTCAGGAGGATTACGAACGCCTTGCCAAACAGCACGGCGGAGCAGGTTTGCAGGCTCCTGCACAGCGGATGAAGGATTTTGTGGAAGGCAAGCATTCTGCCACTTTGCCGGATTGTTCCTACCTGCCGGGCATTGTTTCGTCCCGAATGGATGAGTGGTTACCGGAACCGGTTCGTTCCTGCCTCAAACAGGGCTTTCGGGATTTTGACCGCAAATACCGCGGTTTTCTGACCAACGAAGCGGTTATTGTGGGTGTTGAGAGCCGTAGCAGTTCGCCGGTTCGTATTGTTCGAGATTCCGAAACCATGCAGTCTGTGTCTCATCCATGGATTTATCCCTGTGGCGAAGGAGCAGGCTATGCAGGTGGAATCACTTCATCGGCTTTGGACGGCATAAATGCCGCACTCAAAATCGCAGAAAACTATGGAAAATAAGTTTGAACGGACTATACAAGTTATTGGTACAGCGGCTTTTGAACGTCTTCAAGCAGCCAATGTCATACTTTTCGGCGTTGGTGGTGTTGGCGGTTGGTGTGCGGAAGCGTTAATCCGAAGCGGTGTGCAGCATTTGACGATGGTGGATTTTGACACCGTTAATGTAACAAACCTAAACCGCCAATTGGTAGCCACATCCGCCAATATCGACGAACTGAAGGTGGAGGAACTGCGCAAACGGCTGTTGCTCATCAATCCTGAAGCACAGATAACGACTTTGCCGATACGTTATTCGGCTGAAACGGCGGAGCAGTTTGATTTCAACTATTTTGATTACGTGATTGATGCGATAGACAGTATTGCGGACAAGGCTTTATTGCTGACCCGTGCCGCAGCGTCCTCGGTAAAAGTATTTTCTTCGATGGGGGCAGGCAGAAAGATAGACACTTCTTCCGTGCGCGTTTCAAGTTTTAACAAAGTCGAAGGTTGTCCGCTTGCCCGTGCCCTGCGCCACAAACTGAAAGAATCTTCAAATTCTCAAATTCTCAAATCTTCCAATCTTCTCTGTGTCTGGTCTTCGGAACTTTCTTCCGACCGCGGCACAATTGCCCCTGTGGTGGGCGTTTTCGGTATGACATTGGCAGATTTGGTGATTCGAGATGTACTTTCCTAAAACGGCTCGGCGTAGGTACAACCTTCACGCCATCTGGAACATCCATAGCGGGTATTTCCCCGGATAATTGTCCCCTTGCGGCAAACGGGACATAACATACCTGCCTTGTTGGACTTGATTTCGCGGACAACTTCTGTAGTCATGGTCTTTAATTCGTCCAGAAACTGCTGCGCGGTATATTCGCCACGTTCTATTTCACGGAGTTTTTTCTCCCAAAGACCAGTCAGTTCTGCAGATTTGAGAAGCGGAGAAATGATTTTATGAATAAGGTCTATACCAATTTCCGTAGCATGAATTTGTTTTCCTTTGAGAACAATATACTTTCGTTGGTACAGTTTCTCGATGATAGCGGCACGTGTGGACGGACGACCTATACCGTTTTCCTTGAGCGCATCGCGCAGTTCGTCATTCTCAACCGTTTTACCTGCTGTTTCCATGGCACGAAGTAAGGTTGCCTCTGTGTAGTATTTGGGCGGTTGGGTTGTTTTCTCCTGTAATTCCGGCACATGCGGCCCCGACTCGCCTTCTGTGAATGTCGGAAGTGTCTTTTGTTCTGTTTCTTCTGTTTCGTCAGTCTGTTTGCCGAAAACCTCCCTCCATCCGGGTTTCAGGATTTCCCGCCCTGTGACCTTGAAGTCAATTTCACCTGCCTTGGCAAGTACAGTAGTGGTGGATATTTCACAGTCGGGATAAAAAGCCACAATAAAACGCAAGGCCACAAGGTCAAAGACTTTGCGTTCGTCTGCCGTCAGATTATCAGGACGCTGTCCGGTCGGAATAATGGCATGGTGGTCGGTAACTTTCTTGTTGTCAAAGACTTTCTTGGACTTGGGCAGTTTGGCGCCGATTAGCGGAGCGACTTGCGGAAAATAATCCTTAATCCCATTCAGTGTGGCAGGCACTTTGGGGTAGATGTCCTCGCTCAAGAATGTGGTATCTACACGGGGATAAGTGGTTATTCGCTTCTCGTAGAGTGACTGGATAAGTTTGAGCGTTTGGTCTGCAGAGAAAGAATATTTCTTGTTACACTCTACCTGCAACGAAGTCAAGTCAAAAAGACGTGGCGCATATTCGGTGCCTTTCTTTTTAGAGACAGAAGTGATTGTCAGCGGCTGGTCCTTGATGGAATCAACCAACTGCTGCCCATATTCCTGTGTAGTGATAGCGTATTCGTCCTCTTCGGCAGGCAGTTGGGCGGAAAAAAGTGTATCGCGATACTTTGTTTTCAGTTCCCAATAAGTCTTTGGAACAAAGTGTTCAATTTCAGCTTGGCGCTTGACAACCAACGCCAATGTCGGTGTCTGGACACGACCGATGGAAAGCACCTGCCGGTCTTTGCCATAACCTTGCGCATACCGAAGCGTATAAGCCCGGGTGGCATTCATACCGAGCAACCAATCACCGATGGCGCGCATGAGACCTGCCTCATAGAGCAGCTGATAGTCGGACTGGTCCTTAAGTTGGCGGAAACCTTCGGCAATAGCCTCTTCAGTCAGCGAACTGACCCAAAGACGTTTGATAGGACACTTGCAGCCGGCCTTTTGATAAACCCAGCGTTGGATAAGTTCTCCCTCTTGTCCGGCATCACCGCAGTTGATAACCTCGTCGGCCTGTTGAATGAGGCTGCGGATAATGTTGAACTGCTTTTGAACGCCTTTGTCATCAGTAACCTTGATACCGAAACGCTCCGGAATCATTGGTAGGGAAGACAGATTCCATGCCTTCCATGCCTCATTATATTCATTGGGGTCGAGCAGTGCACATAGATGCCCGAAGGTCCATGTCACTTGGTAACCGTTACCCTCAAAATAACCATCGTGCCGGGTGTTCGCACCCAGCACTTTGGCGATATATTGCCCTACAGAAGGTTTCTCAGCAACGCAAACTTTCAAGGGTTACAATAACGGTTAGATGATTTAATGATGTGTATAGCCGTAAGCGTGGTCGTAGGGCAGATCCTCACGGTTTGCCGCATTGAGTACGCACACCATATTATTAAAGCGTTGGTTCTCCACAAGTGTATTGGAAAATTCGGTCATCTGAATAGTCGTGATGCCGAGGCGTATGACATACAGCGTTAGGTCTGCTACACGGTTAATTACAAACGTGTCACTGACCATGGCTGCCGGTGCCGAATCCACAACGATATAGTCGTATTGCTTGCGTAGAATACCAAAGAGATGGTCAAGCCGTTCGGATTGAAGCAATTCGTTCGGATTGATGGCAATCTCTCCGGCAGGCAGAATGTCAAGATTCTTGTTGCTACCTGAAGGACGGGTGATATCCTCTGAGGCAAAGTCTATATCGCTGAGGTAGGATGTTATACCGGTACGG
The DNA here is from genome assembly GCA_905233415.1 of Paludibacteraceae bacterium. GTDB lineage: Bacteria > Bacteroidota > Bacteroidia > Bacteroidales > Paludibacteraceae > Colicola. The sequence goes on along the minus strand of CAJOEX010000006.1, from coordinate 66,502 downwards.
TTTGATACACCGAATATGGTAGCCAACGACGGATTACGGAGGTCCAAATCCACTAAAGCGACACGTTTGTTCAATAGTGCAAGCGACATTGCCAGATTGCTGGCGACATAAGTCTTACCTTCGTTGTCAATGCTTGACGATACCAAAATAACCTTTTGGTCGGCTGCCAGTACGTGTATCAGGTTTGTACGTAGCAGCCGGAACAACTCGGATGTGGTCGAATCAATACCGTCACCGACCACGATGCTCTCGCCTTTCGGGTCATTGAGCAGTTCGCCGATTAAAGGCGCTTTCACATGCTTGAGGAAGGTCTTACGGTCGGTAATCTTATTGTTCAGCAGGTTCATCAGATATAGGATGATTAGCGGAATGGCACAACCGATAATCAAACAGATGAGGGCGATGAACTTGATGCGTGGAGAAACTATTTTGGGGTCTATCTGAGGCCGTACAACTATGTTTGCAGGCGGTACGGCTGCCACAAGCGAAAGGGCGTTTTCCTCTCGTTTCTGGTATAGATAGAGATATAGTTTCTGTTGCAGTTCTTTATTACGCAGTTTCTCCACATATTCGCGTTCGGTTGTCGGTACGGCAGCCAGCATTTTATTGGATTCACGGCTGAGGGACTCCAAGTCTTCCTTACTGATTTTCAAACTATTCTTGACACTTTGGATTGAAGTCAGTATATTGGAGCGCATTACATTTATCTGGTCGTTAAGTTGGAGAATGACAGGGTTTTCCGCTGTGGCTGTGCGGTTCATGCGCATCCGGCGAAGCAGCATATCGTCATAGCGGTTGATGAGTTGCGCAAGAGACTCATCGCTGATGCCGAGATTGGCAGGAATAAGTTGGTCTTTGTTTTTCTCGTCAAGTATGAATGACTCGATGTAATTCACCAGCTTCATCTGCGTTTCCAGTTCCTCAATCTTATGACGATATTCAATACTTTCTTCCAGATAAATCTTTACATTAACCTCCACATCGGTGAGGTTCTTCTCCTTTTTGTATTTTTCTACATCAGACTCTGCCGTCTCCAGTTCAGCAGCGATAAGGTTCAACCGTTCTTCGATAAATAAGGCTGTCGTGTTTGCCTTCATCTTCTTGTCAATAACGGCATCGGCATTGTAAAGTTCTATTTGTTTGTTCAGCAGGTCAATGGAAAGTGAAGGGGTGGGCGTAATGGTGGAAAGACGTACAATGGACGACTCTTTCTTGAGCTTCATTACAGTCACAGCCTGTGCATAACTTTTGGCACGGGAGAGAAGCGAACTGGTATAAATACGGTAGCTTGCTCCTTTTTCCAACGGATGAATTACTTCGAAATAGATTGGTCCGGCATCGGTGTCAATAGGTTTGGTAAGGTCGGTGACAATAAATTTCTGTGAACCGAATAGCCTGTTGTATTTGACTTTAACGATATAGTCCTTTTTGCGGGCCTTGATTTCAATACGAACGCCGTAGCGCATATGCTCAAGGAATCCCTCGGCATATTCCACGTGCAGGTCGCGCCATTGTCCGTATTGTGCTTCCCAACGCAGACCGTTCTTGATGTAATAGGTGGATTGCAAATCCAACTCACGTACGGCCTCCATGAAGATATCGCGTGAGGTCATTATGGCGATTTCGTCATCAATCTTCTTGTTGCCGGTCAGGCCAATCATTTGCAGCATATCTGCTCCGGGAACGGAAACTGCGTCTTCGCCGCTTCGGAACTGCACTTCGCCATCCACCATGAATTTAGGCACAGTAGAGAAGTAATATAACACGCCTAAACCGCCGCATAACAGGTAACTGATAAGAAACCAATGCCACTTGCGGAGTAGCATCAAAAGAATACCTTTGATATCAATAGCATTTGTGTCTTGTGTTTCCATAATATAAGTTGCTGATTATTTGGTTGCGTTAATAACTGTTACAATAACGGTTGCAGCACTGGCGACAGTGGACACCATGCTAAGCCACAGACTGACATTCTGGCTGTTGATAGCCCGGACACTATTGGGCGAAACATATAGTACGTCATTCGGCATCAGGAAGAAATACGGCGAATTGAAAATCTCGTCTTCATTGAGGTTCAGACGGACGAACTCCAGTTTGCCGTCTTTCTCGCGGGTCAGCAATAGGTTGTTTCGCTTGCCGTATGGTGTTAGGTCGCCTGCATTTGCCAATAGTTCAGGAATAGTCAGACGACCGTTCACGATGCTGTAGCGTCCGGGACGGGCGACCTCACCTAAAATCGTAACAGACTGGTTGATGACGTTTATATTCACCAACGGAGCCTTGAGTTGGCTTGACAGCAATTCTTCCAATTTGGCTTTCACTTCGGTACGTCGCAGACCGGCTACTTCCACCTTTCCCAACAACGGAAAATCAATCATGCCTTCTTCGTCCACAAGGAATGTCTGTAACGAATTGACCGTTGAAATCTGGCTTGAACCCGGTGCCAGATAGGTCATAACCGGCAGATTATACGGGGCGGCAGCGTCCATGTCCAAGGCCCATACGGTAATAGTCAGTACCGAACCGACTTGAACCCATGGGTCAACAATCGGCTCATACGTTAAATTGACGCTGTCAGCTGTACTTTGGTCAACATTATTGAAGTACGTGAGTTTTTTTCGTGTGATGCAACTGCTGAAGATGAAAACAGCTGCCATGAGAAAAACAAAGAATGATACTTTTTTCGCTCGCATAGTATTCCATTATAATTTGGGCGGCAAAGGTACAGCTTTTTTCTGATATAAGCAAATATATTCGCGAAATATGTAACTTTTTTGCAAAAAACTTGCATGTTTGCAAAAAAAGTAGTAATTTTGTGCGCTAAATTGATGTAAAATGACACAGCAAGATATACAGACCATCAAACAGCGGTTCGGAATTATAGGTACAAGTTCTGCTCTGAATCGCGATATTGAAGTTGCCGTACAGGTGGCCGTTACGGATTTGAGTGTGTTGGTTACCGGCGAGTCCGGTGTCGGAAAGGAGTTCTTTCCGCAAATCATTCACGCCTATTCGGCACGAAAGCATGGACCGTATTTTGCAGTCAACTGTGGTGCTATTCCGGAAGGAACAATAGATAGCGAATTGTTCGGACATGAGAAAGGGGCTTTTACGGATGCGAAGAACGAACGGCGCGGTTATTTTGAGATTGCCAACGGCGGAACGCTTTTCCTTGATGAGGTGGGCGAATTGCCTATGTCCACACAGGTCCGCTTGTTGCGCGTGCTCGAAACAGGAGAGTTTATCAAAATGGGTTCCAGTCAGGTTCAGAAAACAAATGTCAGGGTTGTTGCTGCTACTAATATCGATATCCCAAAGGCTATCTCGGAGGGCAAATTCCGTGAGGATTTATATTATCGTCTGAATTCCGTGGAAATTAAAGTACCTGCCTTGCGTGACCGCAAGGAGGATATACCCTTGCTTTTCCGCAAGTTCGCAGTTGATTTTGCGGAAAAGTACAAGATGCCTGTTGTTCGTCTGAGTGAAGACGCGACACGGTTGCTGCAGTCTTATTACTGGAACGGTAATATCCGCCAGCTCAAAAATGTGGCGGAACAGATTAATGTCATGGAAACGAACCATGACATTACGGCGGAAACACTCCGTAAGTACCTGCCGGAAAATGGATTGCAGAACTCGATTATGCTTGCCGGACCGCAAAATTCAGGGGATTCGTTCGTAAACGAGCGTGAATTGCTGTACAAGGTTTTGTTTGACATGAAACGCGATATGTCTGAAATGCGGCAGCAACTTAATGGCCTCTTGGCAGGACAGGCGCAGGCACCGCAGCCGATTAATAAGGACGAGTACCAGGCGGTGGAAGTGTTGCGCGATGAACCGACAAATTTGGAAGAGATAGAGAGGGATAGCATCCGCCGTGCTTTGGAACGGAATAATGGCAATCGCAAGGCTGCTGCTGAAGCGCTTGGCTTTTCAGAACGTACCCTTTACCGCAAAATCAAAGAATATGACCTATAAAATTACGCTTTGTTCTTTGTTCCTTGTGCTTTGTTCGTGTGCCATTTCGTTCAAGTTTAACGGCGCCAGCATAGACTATTCAACTACCAAGTCGATTGCTGTTGCGGACTTCCCGAACAATGCGGCATTGGTCTATCCACCGCTTAGTAACGCTCTTTCTGAAGGTATCCGTGACTTGTACCAGCGGCAAACGAGATTGCAGGTTAACCCTAAAAATGGTGACCTTGAATTGGAGGGGGAGATTACCGGTTACGAATTGACTCCGATGTCAATAGCTGCGGATAGTTATTCGGCGGAAACCAAACTGACTCTTACCGTACGCGTGCGTTTTATTAACAATGTGCGTCCCGAGGAAAGTTTTGAGAAAACATATTCCGCGTATCAGACATTTGATGCCTCGCGTCTTTTGACCGATGTGCAGGACGAGTTGTGCCAAACAATGATAAAAGAAATTGCCGAAAGCATTTATAATGATACTGTTGCCAAATGGTAACGCATAATTTAACCTGATAATTGGATATTTTTGCGTAAAAATCGTAATTATTTGCGTATATCAGAAAAAAGTAGTAATTTTGCAGGCTGGATAATACCAAAAACACAATATTATGGCAAAGAAACTTAAATTAGTGGAGTCAGATCCGTATCTGCAACCGTTTGAAAGCGCCATCCGCGGCCGCTATGAGTATGCAATCCGCAAGGAAAAGGAAATAACAGGAGGCACGCCATTGGCGGATTGGGCAACCGGATATTTGTATTTCGGGCTGCATAAGACGGATGAAGGTTGGGTGTTGCGTGAATGGGCACCGAATGCAACCGCTATATATATAAAAGGTGATATGAATGGTTGGCAGAAGTCGGAGGATTATCGTCTCCAACCTGTTGGCAACGGCATTTGGGAAGCTAAACTGCCGGAGAAAGCATTGCAGCATGGTCAACTTTACAAACTGCTTGTAGAGTGGAATGGTGGCTATGGCGAACGTATTCCGTCTTATTGCCGACGCGTGGTTCAAGACGATAATACCAAGATTTTCTCGGCACAAGTCTGGGCTCCCGCAGAATATAAATGGAAACACAAGGCTATCAAGAGCGGCAAGCAGAAAGACGGCGCACTCTTCATTTACGAATGCCATATCGGCATGGCGGGTGAGGCGGAAAAAGTCTCTACCTACGAGGAGTTCCGCACAAATGTCCTGCCTCGAATTGCCGATTTGGGCTACAATTGCGTGCAAATAATGGCTATTCAGGAGCACCCGTATTACGGTTCGTTTGGTTACCATGTGTCCAATTTCTTTGCCGCTTCCTCCCGTTTCGGTACTCCCGAAGAACTGAAAGCCCTTATTGATGATGCACATGGTCGCGGAATGGCGGTCATTATGGATATTGTGCATTCTCATGCTGTAAAGAACGAACTTGAAGGACTGGGTAACTTCGACGGCACGCCATATCAATATTTCCATGATGGCGGACGTCGCGAACATCCGGCTTGGGACAGCCTTTGCTTCAATTACGGCAAACCCGAAGTTTTGCACTTCCTGCTCTCGAACTGCAAGTTCTGGTTGGATGAATATGGCTTTGACGGCTTCCGTTTTGACGGCGTAACCAGTATGATGTATCTCAGTCACGGTTTGGGTGAGGATTTCAATGGTTACGGCTCATACTTTAATGGTAATGAGGATGGCGATGCCATTATGTATCTCACTTTGGCAAATAAACTCATCCATGAGGTGAAGAAAAATGCCATCTCGATAGCCGAAGATATGTCCGGAATGCCCGGATTGGCTTGTCCGCAGAAAGATGGTGGTGTTGGCTTTGACTACCGCCTTGCAATGGGAATTCCTGATTTCTGGATTAAATATATCAAGGAAGTAAAGGACGAGGACTGGAAAGCCGGCCATATCCTCTATGAAATGACTAACCGTCGTCAGGATGAGAAAACCATTTCCTATGCCGAATCCCATGACCAGGCTTTGGTGGGGGACAAAACCATCATCTTCCGCCTCATTGATGCCGATATGTACTGGCACTTCGAGCATGGTCACTCAACCTATATGGTAGATCGCGGAATTGCCCTTCACAAAATGATTCGTCTCATTACGGCATCGACCGTTAATGGCGGATATTTGACCTTTATGGGAAATGAGTTCGGACATCCCGAATGGATAGATTTCCCGCGCGAGGGGAACGGATGGAGTTATAAATATGCCCGTCGCCAATGGTCACTTGTGGACAACCCGAACTATTTCTTTGCCGACCTTAATCGTTTCGACAAAGCGATGGTGAAATTGCTCCGTGACAAAATCAAAATGGAGAAAGACGAGTGCGGTACACATCTTCCGTGGGTATATAACCTTTGGGACAATGAAGGCGACCAAGTGGTGGCATACCGTCGTGGAAAACTGATTTTTGTATTCAACTGGAACGGGCAGAAGTCGTTCTCGGATTACGGTTTCCTTGCTCCGGAAGGCAAATACAAGGTTATCCTCAATACCGATGCAAGAGAGTTTGCGGGCTTTGGACTTTCCGATGACTCCATTGAACATTTCACACAGCCTGACCCGTTGTACAAAGGCGACCACAAGGGATGGCTCAAACTCTATCTGCCCGCCCGTTCGGCAGTAGTATTGGAACAAGTTGAGTAATCAAAAACTTTTAGCCTGTCCGTTAGGCAGTAGTTACCGGCAGGCAAAAGATTAGTATTAACAATAATAAATTTAACACTTAAAACAATGCGTGTAATTATTCAAAAAGACTACGATTTGCTCTCAAAGTGGGCTGCAAATTACGTAGCAAAACGTATCAACGAGTTTGGCCCCAAAGAGAGTCGCCCGTTTGTTCTTGGTTGCCCGACCGGTAGTAGTCCGCTCGGTATGTACCGCGAACTCATTAAATTGTACGAAGCAGGCAAAGTCAGCTTCCGCAACGTCGTAACTTTTAACATGGATGAGTATGTTGGCATCCCTGAAGACCATCCGGAAAGCTACCACAGCTTCATGTGGAATAACTTCTTCTCACATATAGACATCCGCAAGGAGAATGTCAATATTCTCAACGGAAATGCAGCAGACCTTGAGGCGGAATGTGCCCGCTATGAGGCAAAAATCAAGAATTATGGCGGTATTCACCTCTTCCTCGGCGGTATCGGTCCTGACGGACATATCGCATTCAACGAGCCCGGTTCATCTCTGACCAGCCGTACCCGCAAGAAAGAGTTGACAACTGACACGATTATTGCCAACTCCCGTTTCTTCAACAACGATATCAATCTGGTGCCGAAAACCGCTTTGACTGTTGGTGTAGGAACTGTTATGGATGCTCAGGAAGTGCTTATTGTGGTGAATGGCCATAATAAAGCACGTGCGTTGCTCCATGCTATTGAAAAACCGATTTCGCACATGTGGACTGTTTCCGCTTTGCAGATGCACCAGCATGGTATCATTGTTTGCGACGAAGCCGCTTGTGACGAACTGAAAGTCGGTACGTTCAATTACTTCAAGGACATCGAGAAAAACAATCTTGATCCCAAGACATTACTTTAATGTTTTTTAATAACCTGCCCAACAGCATATCTCGCGCTACTCTCGCGCTACTCTTGGGTTACTGTTGGGCGGGTTTTGTTAAGAACTTTTAACACTTCGTATGGCATACATTTTACTTCGTACATCATTTATGTTGCAGATTTATAACACGCTCACTCGCCAGAAAGAGTTTTTTCACCCGATTCATGAAGGACATGTCGGTATGTATGTCTGTGGACCAACGGTGTATGGTGATGCCCATTTGGGACATGCACGGCCTGCCATTACCTTTGATTTGCTGTACCGCTATCTTATGCATCTTGGTTACAAGGTGCGTTATGTCCGCAATATAACGGATGTCGGACACTTGGAACATGATGCAGACGAAGGAGAGGATAAAATTGCAAAGAAGGCGCGTCTGGAGCAGCTTGAACCGATGGAAGTGGTGCAGTATTATACCAACCGCTACCACCATGACATGGAGGCGCTGAATGTCCTTCCGCCAAGTATTGAGCCGCACGCTTCCGGTCATATTATCGAGCAGATTGCGTTTGTGCAGAAGATTCTTGACCACGGGTATGCGTATGTTTCTGACGGAAGTGTATATATGGATGTCGAGAAATTTGCGAAAGACTTTCCGTACGGCAAACTTTCCGGCAGAAATCTTGAAGATATTGTTACCGAAACCCGTGAATTGGACGGGCAAGCCGAGAAAAAGCATTCCTATGATTTTGCTTTGTGGAAGAAAGCCGCACCCGAACATATCATGCATTGGCCCAGCCCGTGGTCGGAAGGTTTTCCGGGCTGGCACATGGAGTGTTCCGCAATGGGAACAAAATATCTCGGCGAAGAGTTTGACATTCATGGCGGAGGTATGGATTTGATGTTCCCGCACCACGAAGCCGAAATTGCCCAATCATGTGCGGCGCTTGGGCATGATACGGTGCATTATTGGATGCACAATAATATGATTACCATTGCCGGCAAGAAGATGGGTAAATCATATCATAACTTCATTACCTTGGAGCAGTTCTTCAAAGGCGAACATGAATTGTTGTCAAAGCCTTTCTCTCCGATGACGATTCGCTTCTTCGTATTGATGGCACATTACCGTTCGACGGTGGATTTCTCTTCCGAAGCATTGGAAGCTGCCGAAAAAGGTTATGCCCGCCTCCAGGAAGCCTATACGCGTTTGATGAAGTTGCAGCCCGGCGCTGAAACTACTATTGAAATAGGAGATTTACGTGCCAAATGTGCAGAAGCGATGGATGACGATTTGAACAGTCCGATTGTCTTGCAACATCTCTTTGACTCAGCACGTGCCATCAATACCGTTTATGACGGAAAAGCCTCGATTTCACCGGAAGATTTGGCAGAATTGCGTGCTGTTTGGAAGGATTATGCCATTGACATTCTCGGACTGCGTCTCGGAAGCGAAAATGCCGGTGAATGCGGAGAAAATCAGCTCTCTGCGAATAACAATGCTGTCAAAGGGGCGATTGACTTGCTTCTGGATATCCGTTTGGATGCCAAACGCAACAAAGACTGGGCTACCTCGGACAGAATACGTAACGCCCTGACTGAACTAGGCTTTAAAATAAAAGACACTAAAGATGGCTACGAATGGTCACTTTAAAATAAATGCTTGCACCCACCCTAAAACATTACTGCTATGAGTGAAACTGCTACTTATTACTGCCGTAAATGCGGAGCGAAACTGTTACTTTCGAGTGAGGCGATTTTGAAACATTACGAAAAGGCGCACTTCTCGGATTGGGCATCAAACAAAGATCTTATTGCCCGAATGCCGAAGGCTTTTGTGGTGGACTCCACGCAAAAAGTGACAACTCCCAAAAATGTCCAGAACGCTGTTGCTGCCGAGGCTGCGGCTAACAAGCCCATCGAATCTCCCGACACGAAAGAGACTATTGCCAATCGTGAAGCAAACAAAGCCTCTATCATGGAGCGTCTGACCAAGTGTGCCGACAAGCAGCAATACAAGGCAAAAGAACCCTATACATGCGAATGCTGCGGAAGGCAACTTAACATCGGAATGATTATTCTTTGCCGTCGGGACCGTTTCACGTTGTGCTATGATTGCTACAACGCTACACGCTCCGCAATCCCGCACAAAACACGGGAAATGAAGTAAATTCCGCAAAAAAATACATAAAAATTTGCAGGGACGAAATATTTGTAGTACTTTTGCAGGCTTTTTCGTGAAAAAAGCACGTCATTATTATTAACCCCGGGCAGGAATTCGTGTAATTCACAGCCCATTAAACAACAAAACAAATGGCAACAAAAATTCGTTTGGCTCGTCACGGTCACAAAGACTATGCGTACTACCACATCGTAGTAGCGGACAGCCGCTCGCCGCGTGACGGCAAAATCATTGAGCGTCTCGGCTCGTACAACCCCAACACCAATCCTGCTACTATCCAACTCAATTTTGAGCGTGCGCTCTATTGGGTAGGCGTTGGTGCACAGCCCACTGACACGGCACGTCATCTCCTTTCTGTAGAAGGCGTTATGCTGATGAAACACCTCCAAGGTGGCGTGGCTAAGGGTGCTTTCTCTGCTGAAGAGGCACAAAAGCGTTTCGACGCTTGGAAGGCACAGCATCAGGCTAAGGATGACAAAGTAAGCAAGGCTGAAGCTGACAAGAAAGCTGCTGCCCGCAAGGCTGCTCTGGCTCAGGAAGTAGAGGCTAACAAGGCGAAAGCTGCTGAGGTTCTCAAGAAACGTCAGGCTGCTGATGAGGCACTGGCTGCTGCCGCTCAAGAGGCTGCTAAAGAAGCTGCCGAGGCTGAAGCACCTGCTGCTGAAGAAGCAGAGGCATAAGACCGACAAGCAAACAAATCCGAAAAGCGCGGCAAATGCCGCGTTTTTTGTTTTATAGGGTAGCGCGAAGCAGCAAATGTATGTCTGTCCTTGATTGCGGAATCCCGCGTTCCAAAGCCCAGGATTTGGAGTAAATCGTCTCGCTGACCCGAAGATACAGCGCCAATTGTGGTATGATATGCCAACGGAAATTCAAGTAGAAACGTCCGCCGGTTCCGTATGTCGCAGGAATGGAAAATGCATAGAGTACATCATTTTCGTAATTGTAAATCCGGTTGTCCCAGTTGTGGACCTCAAAGCCTTGCAGACGAAGTTGAAGTACAATCGGCACTTTTGCGAACTGGTATTCTACATCTTGAAGAATGCTGATTCCGTAAGTTAATATTTGTGTGGTGTCATTGGCGATGTTCCCATCTGCCTGTGTGCGGAGTTTCCAGCTGCCGGATTGCCAGTTGCACTGGTAACGAAGTGAATACTGTGACTTGTTCCCCTTGTCTCTTGCCCGAAAGCGCCAGGACATGCTATAGGGTTGTTGCGGATACCACTCTGCCAAACCCATCGCATCATAGCCGTACGATGGTGCATAATAATTGATGCTGTATTTGATGCCCGAGAAGTAGAATACATCGCCGTATAGTTCAAACCGCCAGTTCTTGAGGCGTTTGATTTCAGCACCAAGATAAACGCCATGTTCATCATTGATACGGCTTGTTTCGGAAAATCCGTAACCCAATGTATTATCAAAGGTGGGGGAGTAGTATCGGCATAGTACAATTAACCCGACATCACTAACAGGTATGAATCGACAGCCGACTTCGGCACCATTACCCCATTTTCTATTTTGTGCCGTAGCAAATTCTCCGAACAAGTCAAACCAACCGTGATTGTAACGGAAATTCAATCCCAAAACCGTTTGTTTGTCGCCGCGGAAGTAATTCTGGTTGTAGGCGGCGGTTTCGTAATAATAGCGCAGACTGTCCGTATAAAGGTTTTCAACGGCTGTCAGTCCGACTTTAAGGCGGCGATGTTTGAAGGTGAGGTTCGCGCCAAGAGTGTGTTTCCAAGCGGTGTCATTACTACGTGAAAGGCCATACAACGCCGAAACTTCCGTTTTCAGGCGGGTTATATCTCCGAATTCCAACGTAATGCCGGTACCATGCAGCGAGGCTCGTGAAGCGGAGCTGTATTTCTTGAGTCCTTCCGGCGCATTTCCCGCAGACAGAACGTAGCCGGATTTTCCCATATGAAATCCTGAGTTCAGGACCAGTCCTTGCCCGAATGCGGCTTGGTAATTTCCTGCAACGATAGTATGCAAATGCGGAGCAACATCCGTCAACTGCAAGTAACCGCCGTAAGTCATATTCTCAGCCGGCACACCTGTTTCACGGCGTAAAGCCACACCGAATTGCACACGATTCTGATAGTTGAATTTATACTTTAATTGTCCATATACGGGGTCCATTTGAAAATTCTCTATATTACGGACATCCGTTCGTGCCGTAATTTCGTGCTTGGCATAATGAAACACTTCCCGAAAGTACATCCGATTGTCGTTTTCTTTCGGTTTCACCGAGACAAATGCTTTCAGATTTCGCACTTCATAAGGTTGCAGTTCCGGAATCAAATCCAACTCGCTCAACGACTCAAACGGATGTTTGTAGGCATAAAGAAGTATTGCATCAATCTGCTGCGGCGTAAGAAAACGCAGACGCTGGAGTTCGGCTTCGGTGGTATTGTTCAAATCTATCTGTTCGGTTGCAAACTCCATCAGTTCCTCCTGCAATTCGTCATAATCCGCTTCTCCTACTTCGAGCAATTGCCGATAGATATCTTCAATGATGTCTTCCACACTTCCCCGAACAGCCAATTCCCCGGCATAAAGTACCGGTGAAAGCGTAAGAATTAGCACTATGAGGCCTATTAATTTCTTCATTTTCGTCACAAAGGTACAAAAAATATTGTGTATGTGAATAATTTTTAGTAATTTTGCAACGTTTTTATGAAGAAAAACGTCCAAATAGTAACTTTATTGGGTTGGATTTGTACCGCTGCGGCACTTGTTTACCTGATTTACCGTCTGTGGCAGTATGACAACTATACGGCTTTCTGGCAGTCTTTTACTGCTGCCGGTTGGCAGCAATATGTCGCATTGGCGGCGGCTGTGGTGCTGCTTCCCTGTCAGTTGCTTATTGAATCCCGCAAGTGGCAGACAATGTTGTTAGGATTGGTGCCGGTTTCCCTGGATGATGCGTTCTGGCAGGTCATATACGGTCATGTTGCCGCTTTTGTAACCCCCTATCGGTTAGGCGAGTATCCCGGAAGACTAATCCGGATGGGCTATACATTTGACCAATGGCGGACCTTCATCGGCACATGGCGGGACTGGCTGAAAGATTGGCGGAAGTGGCTTCAGGTTCTGTTGTTGCACTTGGCACGGTATGCTGTATGGATGCTGCAATTATGGCTGATTTTGTACTTTTGCGGCATAGAACTGGCACCGACAGAGGCGTTTGTTGCGATTGTCTCATACTACTTCTGCATAACCGTTATGCCCTCGGTTCCTGCTGCCGATGTGGCTTTCAAGGGAGGGTGGGCAGTGCTGATTTTCTCCCATTTCACCGAGGATATTCCCGCTATTGCGATTGCGGTGACATTGGTCTGGATTGTCAATTCGGTGCTGCCGTTGGCATTGTCTTTCTTTATGGTTCAAAAGACAGATACGGAGCCAGACGGTGAAGAGTAGAGTCTGTCAGGCAGTCAAGTTTTTTCAGGTCATTTATATCTTTCAGTTTCAGTCGGTTGCGCCGCAAGGTGTAAATCGCTTTGGCCTGTGTGAAAGAGATATAAGGATGTCTCTGCAATTGCTCTACGGAACAATAGTTTACTCGCAGCGGATGAACGGAATCCGGATTGGCGGTCAGATGTGGAATAACCGAATCCAATTGTACGCCTTTTAATGCCGTTATTTCGCGAATCTGCGCTGCTGAAACATATCCGCCGAGAGCCTTGCGATACCAAATAATCTGACTGGCGGTATATGCGCCTATTCCGCGGATATACTGCAAATCAGACGTGTCAGCGGCATTCAGTTCGATGATGGTGTCGCATTTCGGATGCCGATATGTTTTCTGATAAAGCGAGTCGCGTCGCAAACTGTCTGCTATATGCCGCAGGCTGTCCCGCTCACGGCGTAAGGCATTTAAGCTGTCGCGACGAGCCACCCATTCCGTGCTGTCAATTCGGATATAAGGTTTAAGTGCCAGAAACGCGCTGTCCGTTAAGCCATACAAACGACGAAAATCATCCGCTGTGCGGTAGCGTCCGCCTTTGGCGCGGTACTTCATCAGATTGCGTATCTGCCACGGTTTCAGTCCGTTATACAAAAGTGTCAGACTGTCAGACTTGTTCGGATCAAAATAAACGGGCTTGTGTTTGTCTTCTTCGCCGGGGTTCTGAATTACAATTTGCGGAACGTCTTCGGCAGCTGTCTTTCGTGACCACAGTGCAATGCCCAAATGAACTGCCGCCAGGAGTGTTATCAGCACCAAAGCCCCAATCAGTTGATTACGCGCTGTTTTATTTTTCCTGTGCTGTTTCATTGGACGATGGATTGTACAGTGCCGTCGTTGAGGTGAGTGGTAATCCGGTCGCCGGTGTGCAAGTCTGCCGTGGAACGTATCACTTTGCTGTCAATGGTTGCAAGGCTGTAGCCCATTCGATAAATGCGTTCCGGAGAATGCATTTTGATTGCCTGCGCCAAGATTTCCAGTTTGTGACGACGGATAAGAATCTGCCGTTCAGCCGTTTGGCGCAGACGACGCCTCAATTCCTGAATACGGATAGATTGGTGTTCGCGTTCATCCACAAAGAATTGGGCGACGGCAGTCGGTGTCTTGAGTGCCTGAAAGGCAACCATGTCCAGAACGGAAACATCGCGGGTATGACCAATGCCGGTAATGACGGGCAAGGGGAACTGCGCACAATGATTACATAGATTGTAGTCGTCAAAACAACTGAGGTCGGTCGTGGCACCTCCGCCGCGGATAATCACAACAGCTTCAAACTCTTCCTCCTGTGCGGCAATAGCATCCAATGCGGCAATAATGGATTTGACGGCATGTTCGCCCTGCATAATCGCAGGAAATAGAGTAGTGTCGAAACGGTAACGGGCTTGCAGTTGGTGACAAAAATCGCCGTATCCGGCTGCTGATTCGGCGGAAATGACAGCGATTCGACGGACGATTGTTGGCAGGACGAAACCTTTCTGCATGTCTAAAACGCCTTCTTTTTGCAGGCGTGCAATTGTCTCTTGGCGCTGACGTGCCAAATCGCCGACCGTGTATTTCGGGTCGATGTTGATGATGTTGGCGCTCAGACCATACACGGCATGAAAGTTTATCTCGATTTCAACCAGAATCTGCATACCGGCCTGGAGACTTGTGCCGGTCTCCTGCTCAAAATATGGCCGTAGCATGGCATAGACATTTGCCCAACAGGTCGCACGCAATTTGGCGGCGAGCAAACCTGTTTCAGCCTTTTCAACAAGGTCAAGGTAGCAATGTCCGCCGCGTTCGCTGACGGATGCAATCTCTGCCCGAACCCAGTAGGTTTCGGTTTCCATCGAGATTATATCTTCTACGATGGCACAAACTTCAGATAAAGTATATTGTTTCATTTCACTGTCAAGTCGCTTTCTGCCGTTTTCAGCTATTTACTGTTTACTTCTCGCGGTTTCAATTAATCTTCAAATCCTCAAATTTTCAAATTTTCAAATCTTCTGTAACTCTCTGATAATCAGTACCCTTTCTCGCACTATTATTGCACTATTACAGGACTATTATTGCACCATTATTGGACCATTATTGCACGATTCGGGGTACGTTACCGAGATGCTACCGATATTTCAGCGTTTGTGAAGCGCATTCCCATCCCTTTGAAAAAAACTGTTTTCAAAACTTCGGTCTCAATTCCAAGTGCAAAGATAGTACATTTTTCCCGATTTTCCAAATTTTTCACGAATATTTTGTCATTTTATTTGCATAATTCCCCAAAAAGCAGTAATTTTGCACCGCAAAATTGAGATATGACTATGGCAAATGAATCAATAATAAAATTGTTTGAGGGCAAGAAAGTCCGTGTTGTTTGGGACGAGAAGCAGGAGAAATACTATTTCGCAGTCCAAGACATAGTGCAAGTATTAACCGATAGTGCAGATATTAAACAATATGTTAAGCGTCTGCGTTCTCGTGATAAAGAATTGGATTCCGTGTGGGGTACAATTTGTACCCCTCACCAATTTGTATCTACAGATGGGAAAAGACATGCGGTGAATTGTTCAGACTTACAGGGCATTTTCCGCATTATTCAGTCTATTCCGTCCAAGAAAGCCGAGCCGGTTAAACAGTGGTTGGCGCAGTTAGGAGAGCAACGAATAGACCAAATGATTGATCCGGAGCTGACGTTCCAGATGGCTGTAGAGGATTATCGTCGGCAGGGCTATTCGGATAAGTGGATTAATGAGCGCATGCGTTCCATTGAGATGCGCAAAGAATTAACCGACGAATGGCATCGCGCCGGAATACACGAACAGAAGGACTTCGCTATTCTGACGAATGTGCTTACGCAAGCATGGAGCGGAATGACGACAGGTGAATACAAGCGCCATAAAGGTCTGACAAAGGAAAACCTCCGCGATAACATGACCAATATTGAGTTGGCACTTAATACGTTAGCGGAAGTAACGGCTACGGAGCTTTCCCGTGAGCGCAATCCGAAAGGCATGACGCAAACGCGCAAAACAGCTAAAGAAGGAGGTGATGTTGCGCGTAGTGCTCGTGCTGATATTGAAAGCCGCCTTGGGCATTCTGTTATATCTTCAGCAAAGGCATCGGATTATATTCGTCCTGTCGAAGAAGCCACAGCCCAAGAATTGCCGCTGGACGATACAGAAAAGGAAGATAAATAACCGCTGTCCCGCCAGCGTAAAAACGGGCGTCAAATCTTAGACGTTAAATGGGATGACATAATAAATATAGCGTAATAAGCCAAACTTGATTTTCTGAAAACTCGACACTTTCAAGAAAAATCATTGTTAATTCAAGTACGGTTTATGCACGCTCACGTGATAGCGTGAGTTTTCCGTGCGTAAGTTTGAATTAACAAGGTAAGTCGAGAACCTCAGAAAATCAAATGAAGCGAACGAAAGTTCACGCTTTTTCGTGTATATACACAAACCAATAAAAATATATAAACATATGAAAGCAAAAATTATCTTTTCGTGCTTAATGTTCGGCACAATGCTGACAGCACAAGTAACCAATCTTCCGACCGTTCTAAACATCAACGGCGACTACGATGACAAATCTACTTCAATGATGTTTGGTATAGTGCCAACATCACTATCCTATGATGGTACTAATCGTGTGTATATCCGCACAGCAGACGATCAAGTTGCCATATACAGCAATGCTTTTGCACCTGTTAAACAATTCAATATCTTGGCTAATTATCAAGGATCGCAATATAGACGGGCAACAAGAGAGGTCACGGTAACTGTTACAGGTGGAGAGTTAATAAATGAAAAACTTGTTATGGAAACATGGCATGACAAAAATCTTGTGGAATTATATCTGAACTGTACAAATAATGACGGAGAAGAAAGTTGTGAACACACATACAACGTACCTGAATCGTGGACGGAAAATGATGTTAAAAACTATCTCGAAAATATTAAAACTATCATATCTGTACAATCTTATCCGGAGGGAGGAAAAATGTTCATATGGGATATGGAAGCCTTTTATGCAGATGGAAGTGAGACACTGAATTATTGGGAAGCAAGTAAATATGGGAAAAAATATCCTCGTGTATTCTACTTGTGGCAAAATGGCTATCTATATTATTGCAGCAATGTGTATTATAGCGACCAATCAGAGTATTCCCCAAAGCAAGTTTCATTCTCATACGGTGATTGGACGGAAACAGGTGAGTACGAAACGAATAACTCGTTGCAAAATTGGGGATTAGGATTCATTAACTTTGACAATGACCAATTAAATGTCACAAGCGAAGACGGCAATGGTATGTGCTTAACACAAACGTTATTTAATGAAGATGCGCAGTACGAATATTTGCATTTTCCAATAAGTTCATATATCGAAGCTAATTATGGCAATTCCCCTAACGAACCGATTTGTACGAATTGCTATTCCGAATCCACATCATTCTTGGAAAGTACATCTTTATTCTATCGCGCTGTCTATTCTGGTTTTGAGATAAAGTCGGAAACTGGTAGTACGTTGCAATCCATAACGTTCCCGAACGGCTTTATTATGAAAAGTTATATACATGCACAAATCATCAAGTTATCAAATGAATTCTACATTGTTTGTACGGGAGAGATGAGCGATGTTCCTGCAATGTTAGTATATAAAATCAACCGTAATAGTAAGGGCGAGTCTATCCAGCAAGTTAGTGCACCTATGCGTATTGGTGCATATCCCAATCCGGTAAAACACAATCAGATAATTACAATACAACTTTCCGGAGAAAATGCAGGGCAGGCACAAACTGACTTGCAAGTGACTAATCTTCAAGGACAAGTACTTGATAATCGGTCAATTCCGGCAGGACAACAGCAAACCACTATTTCTACTGCGAACTTTGCACCGGGTATGAATGTGATTAATGTTCTCCAAAACGGCAAAACTATCGGCACAGAGAAAGTAATTGTACAATAAGATACGTTGTGCGTTTTTTCTGATATATATTAGCAGGCGGCAGAAATGCCGCCTGCATATTTTGAAACTGCCAAATCTTAATAATCGTACATTTTACAAGAGAGGCGGGAAAGATGCTTAAGAGATGCTTAACGTATGCTACAAAAGAAACTATAAACCGGCATTTGAAAAAAACAAAAATCTTAAAAAAACGTCATTGCATCGGAAGGACGGAATAGGCACCCGGAAGAGATTCAATGAAGGCGGTATAGTGATTTAATGCCCACGTGAGCCAGTTTAGCGGATAAGCAAGAATAGTGCCGACGAACGGAATCCAACCGATGGTGAGCGTCGCAAAGGCAAGCAAGGTGATGCCAAAAGCCATCGGAATAACAACTATGTTGGTGAGAATGAAGTAATTGCAGGTCTGGTGAAAGTAATAAAGCGTGATTGGAAGCGTGCCGAATTGGACAGCAAGAGAAACCGAAACCAGACCACAGATATAGCGTAATGGTGTTGCATACCATCCGGTTTTCGGAACGGGAATAAGTTGTCGGAAGAGTGGCTCAAAAAGCAAAATGGCGAGGACTGCAGCAAAAGAGAGTTGGAAACTGACGGAAAAAAGGTCGTTCGGACGAAGGATGAGGATGATAAAGGCTGCGGCTGCAAGGGAGTTTATAGCGTTCGGACGGCGATAGCACATGTAGGCAGCTTCAACAATAATAATCATCAGTACACTACGGCAAACGGATGGAGAAAGCCCTGTAAGCAGGGCATAAAAGAGCATCGCGCTGCAGATTATCAATCCGTTGGCAAGGCGGCGGTGCTTGTTATCATAGAGCGGGTTCCAAAGGCCGAATCCTGTCAGTAATGCCAAAAGGACCGTATACATGATGCCCGTATGCAGTCCGCTGACTGCAAGAATATGCGAGGCGCCGGAACGTTGGAAAGAGCGTTTAATGTCAGGGTCAAGGTCTTCGCGATAACCGAGTGTGAGCGCAGAAAGCGTACTCAGTTCAGAGCCGGAAATTCCCAGTTCGTTGTAGCGGGCAATAAGACGATGCTGCAAACGGCGGGCAAACATGAACAGGTCGTCATGGGTGTGACCGGTTATCTGCCAGTCCTTGGAGCGTACGAAAGCCTGCCCCATGATTCCTTGCCGACGCAGATAGGTTCCGTAGTCAAACGTACCGATGGAATCGGGCTTCCTTAAACGTGCGCGGACAGAAAGGACATCTCCGATTTCGGGAAAAGTACGCGCGGAGTCTTTGCGGAGATAAAGATAAATATGGCTGTCATTGACCCCGGCTGTATAACGGAAAGTCTTGGCTTTTTCAACGGGATAATCCTCAATGACGGCAGCAAAAGTTCCGGTGGAATCGGGAATATTTGCGATTTCCTTGTGCTGCAAATCAAACGGAAAGCCGGTATAATTGCAGAGCAAAATACCGGCTATGAGTGGCAGCAGAAGCACTACAAACGGATGTGTCTGCAGCCAGTTTCGCATGTTATTGAAGCATTTGATGAATTGCCTGTTCGGGACTCGGAGCTTTGAAAACTGCACTTCCCGCAACGAGCACATCAGCACCAGCCTCGAAGAGTTCGTGGGCATTGTCTATATTCACACCGCCGTCAATCTCAACAAGCGTTTTCAACCCGCGCTCATTGATTTGCTGACGCACATAGCGGAGCTTATCCATGGTTTCTGGAATGAACTTCTGTCCGCCAAAGCCTGCAAAGACAGACATCAGCAGCACCATATCAACTTCGCCGAGAAAGGGATCAAGACGTTTAACATCAATGTCCGGATTGATGGTAAGACAGGTTCTGACTCCTTTGTTACGAATAAGTTGCAGAATCGGCATCGGGTCATCTACTGCCTCCAAATGGAAACCGACAGACCAAGCTCCGGCATCGCAGAAACGTTCGACATATTTTTCGGGATGAACAATCATCAGGTGCACGTCCAACGGTTTGGTGGCGTACTTGTGAAGCGGCTCCATTACGGGAAAACCGAAAGAGATATTCGGCACAAAGGTGCCATCCATAACATCCACGTGAATCCATTCGGCTTCACTGCGGTTGAGCATTTCAATGTCTTGTCTAAGGTCGCCAAAGTCGGCGCTTAAGACGGAAGGAGCGATGATTTTCATATATTTGGTCGTTAGTCGTTGGTCATTAGATATTCGATGGCGCGTTTGGTGATTTCGTCGTCACGTTCGAAGAGCGGGAAGAACCCTTCGTCCCCGAGAATGTTGCGGACGATATAAGCATTGATAAGGCGCTCCAGCAATGGACGTGACTTGGCGATTTGTGCTTCGTCGGGTTCTATACCTTTATCCTTTGCGAAAGCAACAAACTCAGGCAGCCAGTTGGTGGATTTGAGGTGCTTTTCCAGAGCCTGCCAGTCTTTGAATTTCTCCAGTTCTTTGCGGTGCTTATCGGTATATTGGTAAGCAAACTGGTAGGTATAAGCATGATTGACGCAGCGGTTGTACCACGGTGTGTTAAGCGTTGTGTCGCGACCGACAAAAATATCAGGCATAATACCACCGCCGCCGTACATTTTGCGACCGGACTTGGTGTAATAAACCGTGCTGTCCTTGAGATGGACGCTGTCGGCAGAGAAAAATTCACCACTTTCGTAGCGGTCCATCAGGTCTTTTTCGTAATCTTTCTGGTCGCCAAGCGTGTAGGGTTTTTGGATGCACCGGCCCGATGGGGTATAGTAGCGTGCAACGGTCAGGCGGACAGCGGAACCGTCAGAGAACGGAATCTGCTGTTGCACAAGACCTTTACCGAAAGAGCGTCTGCCAATGATAGCGGCACGGTCATTGTCCTGCATGGCGCCGGAGAAAATCTCGGAAGCAGATGCGGAGAAATTGTCAATTAGAACAACCAGAGGCACATTCTTGAAGCGTCCTCCGCCGTTGGCTTTGGCTTCGTAGCGGGGATAGGCGCGCCCTTCCGCATAAACGATGAGTTCGCCGGATTTGAGAAACTCATTGCACATCTTAATGGCTTGGTCCATATAACCGCCGGAATTTTCGCGCAGGTCAATGATGTATTTTTTTGCCCCTTGTGCCTGGAGTTCTGCAAGTGCCTGAATAAACTCGTTGTACGTTTCGGCGCTGAATTTGTTGACGCGGATAAATCCGATTTTGTCTTTGCTTTTAACCGGTTCAATGATGAATTTGGCGTCCACAGAGTGCACCGGGATATCGCCGCGAGTGATGGTGTAACGGAGAAGTTCGGCAGTGCCGGAACGTTTGATGCCCAGTGTGACTTGTGTGCCTTTTTCACCGCGCAGCGTGTGCATGACTTTCTCGTTATTGATGCCTTTGCCGGTGAAGTTACTGTCGTTGACCTGTATGATTTTGTCGCCTGCAAGGACTCCGACACTTTCACTCGGACCACCTGAAATGACGGCAACGATGTTGATAGTATCGTTTTGAATGGTAAACTGTACGCCTATTCCGGAGAAGGAAGCCGAAAGTTCGGAATTGACCAAATCGAGGTCTTCCTTCGGGATATAAGCGGAGTGCGGGTCCAGTTTCTTGACGATTTCTGCCATGGCTTCGTCGGTAATGGAATCCATGTTGAGTGCATCCACATAAGCAGACTGCATCAATTGGAGCAGATGGTCAATTTTCGATTCCGGTTGGGCAAACAACTGTCCGTTTTGGATGTAGAAACGCTGGGCGTTCGCCTTGTTACTGACGGCATTGCCGATTAACAGGCCTGTCAGGAGGCAGACAATAGTAATAGTGGGAAGAATGTACTTTTTCATGATTGCATATTTTTAGTCTTCAAATGGAAGATATACAATTTCTATGCCAGCTCGTTTAAGGAGTTCAACGCCGTCCATAATGCGGTATTTTTCACCATAAACGACACGTTTGATACCGGATTGGATAATTAGTTTGGAGCACTCCATGCACGGTGAAGCGGTGACATAGAGCGTGGCACCGTCTGCGGAGTTATTCGAGCGTGCGACTTTTGTGATGGCATTGGCTTCGGCATGAAGCACATAAGGCTTGGAGACATTGTTTTCGTCTTCACAGATATTCTCAAAACCGCTGGGAGTGCCATTGAAGCCGTCCGAGATAATCATTTGGTTTTTGACCATGAGAGCACCGACTTTACGGCGGACACAATAGGAGTTTTCCGCCCATGTGCGTGCCATTTTCATGTAAAGGTGGTCTCGTTTTAGTTGTTTATCCATATTGAGGTTGCATTTCAGCGGCAAAAGTACTGCTTTTATTTGGATTATGCAAATTATTGCATATTTTTGTTGATTTTATACCTGCACCATGTGGCTAATCCGCAAGTTTCACATTTGGGTTTGCGTGCCTGGCAGACATAGCGCCCGTGCAGTAGCAGCCAGTGGTGCGCTTTGGGAATAACCGTTTGAGGAATATATCTGACCAGTTGTTTCTCCGTTTGCAGCGGATTCTTGCTGTCGGTCGTTAGGCCGAGACGTTCCGAGACGCGGAAAATATGGGTGTCAACAGCCATTGTCGGTTGGTTCCATATAACCGCACAGACAACATTGGCGGTCTTGCGACCGACTCCCGAAAGGGTTTGCAGGTCTTCAATATTGTCGGGCACTTGTCCGTGATAAACGTTTGCAAGCCGTTGTGCAGCCGCGACGAGATGTTCGGCTTTTGAATTGGGGTAAGAAACAGACGAAATATACTTGAGAACGTCATCTTTCGTTGCCTGTGCCATGGTTTCAGCAGTCGGGTAGGCGGCAAAGAGCGCGGGTGTGACCATATTCACCCGTTTGTCGGTGCATTGGGCGCTGAGCATGACTGCCACAAGCAATTGGAACGGATTCTCGTAGTTCAGTTCGGACTCGGCAACCGGCATATTCGCCTCAAACCATGCCAGAATATGTTCAAACCGCTGTTTCGTTGTCATAGTAGGTCTTGCTTAAAAAACGCAGTAATTGGGTGGCGTCTTTGACAACCACTTCTGTTTCGGGTGAAATCTCTTTTTGCTGCAGGCGCAATAGCATTACTTGATAAAGCAGCGTGAGACACGCTTCCACATCCGACATTTCCGGCCGGAATGTCTTTGATTTCAACACATTGAGCGAAGGTTGCAGATGCAGCATAACTGCGCGGTAAGGCGCTTCGGTATCTACCAATTCGTCGTGCAGATCTTCCAGTTCGCGCAACGCGTTTTGTGCTAATTGCAGGTGTCCGCCGCCAAGAATGCCTTCCATGTGCATCATCTCAAGGATTTCCATGAGTTCGGTGTTGCTGTTCGCCTGTTCGGGGAATGCCCGCAGGTAGTCTTCCAGTTGCCATAAGTACAGGATGTACTCGGCGATATTTTCTTTTTTACTCTTCATCGTCTATATCGTCAAAGTCAAAATAATCATCGGAGATGAATTGTTCTATCTCGCGGCGGTCTTTCTTGGTCGGACGTCCGGTTCCGCGGTCACGACCTGATTTGCCGGCAAGTCTGGCCAACTCCAACATTTCAAGCTGGTCAGGCGAAGTAATGTCCCGCATAAAGTTCGGCACCAACTTTGCACCCAGTCTGTTCTCGCTCAGTTGCAGCACTTCGTACGTGAAGGTAATCGGACCTTTGCGCACGGAGAACTTGTCACCGATCTTGAAGGTACGCGAAGGCTTCAGTTCGACGCCGTTCATGGTGACGCGTCCTTTTTTGCAGGCATCAGCAGCCATTGAGCGGGTTTTGTAAATCCGCATGGCAAACAGGTATTTATCTACTCTTTCGTCCATGTCAGTCTATTGGATTTCATTCGGGTGATATATTGTTGGATGGTCGCTTGGAGGTAGCTAAGCATCGCTACGTTGTTTTCGTAGTTTGTGTTGTTTTCGTTGACGAAGTTATATACGGCCGTCACGTCTTTCCCGTCAAACTGCAGCAACAGGCTGTCGGAGAAGATTTGAAAGACCGGATTATTGTAATTTACAACATAGGGATGTGCCTTGTCCTGCATGACAACGTCTTCGCCGAAAGCAAAGTACGGTTCGTCATAGCCGAGGTAAGCAAGCACGGAGGGCAGTATATCTACCTGTGCCACGGGGAAATGCCGTTCTTTGGTGCGCAAGGTTTCATCCATCTGCGGGTCAAAGAAGATAATCGGTACCTCATAGCGCCCTTTGTCGTTGTTATATTCCGGTGTAGTAAGCACGTTCGTGTGGTCAGCGGTCAGTACAAACAACGTATTTGCATACCACGGTTGCTGTTTGGCGTAGTCAAAGAACTTCCGCAAGGCATTGTCGGTGTAGCCGATGCATTTGTGTAGCGGGTGTGTCCCTTCGGGGAAAATGCCTTCATATTGTTTCGGCACTTGGAAGGGATGATGGCTGGTGGCAGTAAAGACCGTGGTCATAAACGGCTGCTGCATGGCTGTCATCGTTTGCCCGAAGAACTGCAGGAACGGTTCGTCCCAAATCGCCCAATAACCGTCGTAATCGGCATTGTTATTGTATTCATCCTTGCCGTAATAGGCGTCAAATCCGCAGGAGCGGGCATAGGCCTGAAAACCCATACTGCCGTTCGGAGCCCCGTGGAAGAAGGCGGTTTGCCAGCCTTTGGCTCCCAAATAGGAAGCGAGTGAACCGACATCGTTGGTGGAGTAAGGGGTCAGAATATACGGCGTAATGAGCATTGGGATAGACGAAAGTATGGACGGCATCGCGTCAATGGACTTGCGTCCGTTGGCAAGACTGAGGTTAAAGGTCAGTGCTTTTGCCGAAAGCGAATCAAGAAACGGCGTGTAGTGACCGGTATATTCCTTCGAGAAACTCTCCAATATAATGATGACGACGTTCTTTTGGGTCATTTCGCCTTGCTGCGCCGGATGAAGGGGAGACATTATTTGTTCCGCTTTGTCCGCCGAAAAGTACTGCAAGTCAGGGAATACTTTGCCTTCGGAGGAGCGCATAATGGCAAACGGCGTATTGAGTACGATGTTCGTTTCGTTAGGGTGGTTGGTATATGCCAATGCGTTACTGAGCGTAATCGGCCGTGTGAAGGCGCCAAATCCGCCACGGATGCCTATTACCACAAAGTAGATGGATACAAGTAAAATGGCCGTTTCGGATATATAATATATAATAGGGTGTCGGTTGTCGTCTGTTTCCACGTTTCGGCGTGTCAGCAATACTAACAGCACTATCATGGCGATGGCAAACAGCGTCACGTACCAGTATTGCACCATCGATGTGAAGAAGATGTGTGCCAGATTGCCTTCGTTTTGGAACTCCGTGAAGAACGCCATCGTAGTGCGGCGTCCTGTAAACTGCATATACACCATGTCGATGCAGTTCACAATGATGGCGAGACTGTTCGGAATCCAGTAGAACCACTGTGCCACCTGTTGATAGCGTTCGTTCTGTCTGATCCGCAGCGGGAACAGTTCCAGTAGTAGATAAATGCTGTTCAGATAGAGCAGGGCGGTCAGGTCAAAGCGCATACCGCCAAAGAACAGTTCCCAGAAATGACTGCCGGTAACGTCGGGATAGTCGGCTTGGTGGGTTACGAAATAAAACACCCGTGACAGCGAGAATATTGCCATCACGAGCGCGAAGTTACACGCTGCCACTACCCACGGATGTTTCCAGATTCTACTTTCCATTATACTGATTCATCGTCCGCTCGATTCCTTGCAGGCAGAATGACGGAATAATCTCATTCGTTATCTTGAATTTCTCCGATAGTGCTTCCGCCTCTTCCGGTGTCCAGTCGCCCAGCACAAAGTTTATCTGTGCGCCGTGACTGAATTCGCTGCCGATACCGAAGCGCACACGAGCGTAGTTGGGTGTACAAAGCACCTGCTCGATGTGCTTCAGTCCGTTGTGACCGCCTGCAGAACCTTGCTTGCGGATGCGGATGGTTCCGAAAGGCAGATTCAGGTCATCAACCAGAACCAGCAGGTTCTCCAGCGGAATCTTCTCCTCGTTCATCCAATAACGGACAGCATTTCCGCTGAGGTTCATGAACGTGGAAGGCTTGAGCAGTACCAATTCCGCATTTTTGACACGACCGTGTCCGACAAACCCGTAGCGCTTGTCTTCAAAGACAATGTTGGACGCCTCAGCGAAAGCGTCCAACATCTTGAATCCTATGTTGTGTCGGGTGTTCCGGTAATCGTCGCCGATGTTGCCGAGTCCGACAATAAGGAATTTACTCATTATTATTCAGCTGTTTCTGCTGCGGCTGCACTGGCGCGGGTAGCCTTCACTTGGGCAACGCAGGCGTCTTGTACGTTCATCAGTTTGCAGTTCTCAACCTTGATGTCGCTAACGGCGAGTTTCTTACCCAATCCGAGGCTGGTAACGTCAACTACAACGCGCTCCGGGATGTTGGTGAAGATACCGTTCACTTTCAGTTTGCGCATTTCGAGGCTCAATTTACCACCGGCTTTTACACCTTCAGCGTGACCGATCAGTTGTACGGGAATCTCAACGGTTACGGGCTTCTTCTCGTTTACCTCAAGGAAATCGATGTGGAGAATGTTCTCGCTAATCGGGTGCACTTGCAATTCTTTTACAACCGCCATTTTCTTGACATCGCCAAGCGTGAGGGCTACAACGAGTGTGTCAGGGGTGTAAATGAGTTTGCGAACGTCCTCTTTTGCTACCGAGAAAGTCACGTTTTCACCGAGACCGTACAGGTTGCAGGGGATTAACTCTTCTTTGCGCAAAGCTTTTGCAGCTTTCTTTCCGAACTCCGAACGGGGAGTTCCTACCAATTCAAATGTTTTCATTTTGTTTTGTTACTTTATTCGGACTCACGTCCTACTTATCATTACATAAAAAAAGCCTTTTTCGGCTCTTGTATTTTCTTTCTTGGGGTCCCCGACGCAAACCAAGCCTTTGGCTGTTTGCGGTGGGGAGAGCGTAGGACAAAACGTAGCGCTTTACGACCGGTTGTGCTGGGAGTCGCGCGAGTTTTAGTCTAAGCGAGTTGCCTAACGAGGAATCGAACCTCGCCCCTCAGAACCAAAATCTGATGTACTACCGATATACGATTAGGCACCGTTCACGCCCTCTTTTTCAGAAAGCGGCTGCAAAGGTACTGCAAATTTTTGAACTACACAAATTTTTTCTGCTTTTTTTGCAAAAAAGTGTCATTTTTCACTATTTTGCAGTAAATGAGAGCGCTTGTGTGGCTCCGCTTACCGTTCCGCCGACATAAATCCGATCGCCGTAAACGGCTGTCGGGTTGCTCGGCGCAGCCGAACTGTATTGCACCTTGTAGCTTGAGCCGCTGTTCATGCCGGTTGCCGTAATCAGCGACAGCGAACTATTGGCGCTGTTATCCGGTGACAGGAAGCTGAAGAAGCAGTTGCCCGAAGCGTCCGTGACATGATAGTACTTCTTGGCTTGTACGGTCCATGATGAAGTGCTGAGCACATAGCCCTGCGTGCTGCTGCCGATGCCGGAAGACCCGCCCCAGCCGCCACCGCCTTGGCTTCCGCCTACGGACAACGCGCAACCGCCGGTAATCTTGATATAGCTGTTATTGTCGCAGTCAAAGCCTTCTTCGGGCGAGCCGGCAGACGAAATGCCTATTGCCACGCCGCCTGCGATGGTGATGGCACCCGATTTGCCGTAGTTGCTGTCAACCGCGTCATTGTTCTTGGATACCGCCATGGCGTAACCGCCGTTGAATACAATCGGTCCCGAGCAGTTGATGGCATCATCCTGTTGCGAGTACGCGTAGATGAATCCGCCGTTAATGGAGATGCTGGTCTTGCTCTCAAACGCTTCGCCGCCTGTTCCGATAGCAGAAAGAACGATATTTCCGTTGTTCATGGTGATGGCACCGACCACTTTCACCGCTTTCGGGTCGCCGTAGTAGCTGGTTTTGCCGCCACCGCCGCCGAAACCGCTGCTGCCGCTTGTTCCGAGTGCTGCGCCGGTTGTGCTGACGTTAATCGTCGGACCTTCGCTGTCGCTGCCAAGAACCATCTCGCCGTCCGTTTTGATGCCGCAAGTGCCTTTGGCTCCGGTGGCGTTGATGGTGATACTGCCTGCAAGCAGACGTATTTCGCCGTCAGACTTGATGCCGCATGCCGTGAACGACTCTGTGTCGCTGTCTGCGCTGCCGCCGCCTGTCTCACTCGGATCCCACGTCACAAGCGTGTAGGTCCGTGTTGTGCCGCTGGTCGTGTAGCTTCCCGGACGATAGTATAATGCCGTGCCTGTCGGTGCGGAGAATGTCGCCGTTTGACAGGTATAGGTTGTGCTGCCGCCCCAGCCGCCACCGCTTTGGTACGTGCCGCTGAAGTAGAAGCTGCCTTCCGTGGCGCTGCCGAAGTTGTAATAGTATGCCGTGTTGTCCGCTACGCTGGTAGTGCTGAGCGTTGCAACCAATGTGCCGTCACTCTTGTACAGTTTCACATTCGTCCACGCGTTGTTGCCGCCTCCACCAGGGCCGCCGCCTCCGCCGCCCCAGCTGCTTTGGGCATACGGATAGAAGTAAACAATATACGAAGAGGCGTCATCGCCGCCACCGCCGCTGCCCGTCGCAGCCACTTCGCTCTTGGAATATGTGCCGCCCGAACCCGTCAGGTTGATGGTGATATTGCCGCCGGTCGTCAGAACGCCCAATGTGCCTTTGATGCCTTTACCGCCTTCAGCGGACGAGTTGATGACAATTGTTCCGCCCGAGATATTTACGGTCGTGTCGGCTTTCAGTCCCATACAATATGACACATCGCCGTCGGCGATTTCCTTGTTGCCGGATTGCGTGATGGTGATGTCGCCGCCTGAAACGAAGAGGTCATCATTGGTTTTGATGCCTTTTGCCGCATCGCCGGTCGTGGTGATGTTCAGCGCGCCGCCGGAAATATAGATGTTTCCTTCACAATCTATACCGTCGCCGGAAGGCGTAAGCGTCAGTGTTCCGCCGCTGACCAGTACCGAGTCATTGGCATGAATGGCATCTTTCTTGGCGCTCAGCACATTGATGGTTCCGCTGCGGAAATCTAAATAATCGTCCGAGCAAATGCCGTGCTTGTTGTTCGCATATATATTTAAGGTGCCGTCGCCTTTGAAAATCAGTTGTCCTTCCGAGAATAATGTTCCCTTCTGGTCTTCCAGCGAAGTAGTATATTTTTTGCTGTCCGTAAGCGTATTCGTTGTTCCGGCTTGGATAACAACCGTTCCTTTCTTGCTTGACTGGCTGTTGATGGCGGGTCCGTCATTGTTGGTCAGACTCACTCCGTTCAGCGTCAGTTGGTATTTCTTGGCGCTGACGATGTGCAGGCTGCCGTTTTCGCTGCTGCCGCTGAGGATGTATTCCACTTCATTGGTAGCGGTACTGACGATGAACACATCGCCGCCGTCGGCAGTAATCGTCACACCGGCATCCGAAAGCGGATTGCTGATTGTTACGTCGGTTCCGTTCCACACGATAGTCGGTGTAACCGGCTTGTCTATCAGGGTGTAGGACAGTTTCTCTATATCTTTGGAAATGTACGTGCTGACGTTGTGCTTGTAGCTCACGTACATGCTTGCCAAATCGCCGGAGAACCATAGGCTGTCAATCTCTGCGGTCTGCATTTCTTCCTTTTCGCCGTTTTGCAGCAGGATTTGCAGTGCCCGTACTTGGTCTGCTTGAATGGCACTTACGCTTGTCAGCGCAAGAAGCCCGATAATCAGTTTCTTCATAGTCTTGCGCCTAAAATAGAGAAGAGTTGTCCGTCCTTCTCGATGTAAATGACTCCGTTAATCAGCACTTTGCGTGCTTTGTTACTCTTGGTTTCAACGCTGACGGTTTCCGTGTCTTGCGGTTCCGGCATATTTTGCAGCGTCACACTGCTTATTTCCGACATCGCGAAACTCTGGCTGGTGGCGTCTTTGCGCAGAACGACCATGTCGTCGCCCGAGTACGTAATCTTCCGTATCTCGCTGACATTCAACACCTCGTCGCCGCCGGCTGTGCTGATGGTCATGGTCGGCTCTTCCGCCCATAAGGCTGTATTCAGCCCTATGAGTGCTGCTAATAGAAATAATTTCCGCATAAAAACAATTTTTAGTCTGCTGTTTCCCTGCAAAAATCGTGCCAAAACCTGCCGACTAACAAGCAACCACTAGATAGTAGTTCTTCTTGCCTTTTTGGAACAGGAGATACTTTCCGTTTATCAGCGCTTCTGCGGTAATCGGACTTTGGGCATCTGTCAGTTTCTCTTTGTTCAGACTCAGTCCGTTGCCTTGAATCATTTTCCGCGCTTCGCCTTTTGACGGGAAAATCTTCGTTTTCTCTGCCAACAGGTCTAACGGCGGAATGCCTGCTTCTAACTCTGCACGCGGAATTTCGTACGTTTCCACGCCTTCAAACACTTGCAGGAACGTCTCTTCGTCTAATTTCCGCAATGCCTCTGCCGTAGCGTTCCCGAACAGGATATTGCTTGCTTCCACAGCCGCGTTGTAGTCTTCTTCGCTGTGAACCATGATGGTCACTTCCTTTGCGAGGCGTTTCTGCAGCACCCTTAGATGCGGAGCCTGTTCGTGTTCCGCGATAAGCGCGTCTATCTCGTCTTTCTCCAGCGACGTGAAAATCTTGATATAGCGCTTTGCATCATCGTCGCTCACGTTCATCCAGAACTGGAAGAACTTGTACGGACTGGTGTATCTTCTGTCAAGCCATACGTTGCCGCTTTCGGTTTTGCCGAATTTGCCGCCGTCGGCTTTCGTAATCAGCGGGCAGGTCAGCGCAAACGCGTCTCCGCCGCCCATACGGCGAATCAGTTCCGTACCGGTAGTGATGTTTCCCCATTGGTCGCTGCCGCCCATTTGCAGTTTGCAGCCTTTGTGTTTGTTCAGCCATGCAAAGTCATAGCCTTGCAGCAGCTGGTATGTAAATTCCGTGAACGACATGCCGCAGTTGAATTCGCCGTTGAAGCGTTTCTTCACGCTGTCTTTCGCCATCATGTAGTTGACCGTAATCAGTTTGCCGATGTCTCGTGTGAAGTTGATAAACGTATAATCCTTCATCCAATCGTAGTTGTTCACAAGTTCCGCTTTGGTGTCAACTATTTTCCCTTCGGCTCCGCGGCTGTCCTCGCCTGCGCTCTCTCCGAAGTCCAGGAACTTCTCCAACTGTGCTTTGATGGCGGCAACGTTGTGTGCCAAAGTCTTCTCGTCTAACAGGTTGCGTTCCGCACTTTTTCCGCTTGGGTCACCGATCATGCCGGTGGCTCCGCCGATGAGCGCGATGGGTTTGTGTCCGCAATGCTGCAGATGGCGCAGCATCATGATGCCGCACAGGTGTCCGATGTGCAGACTGTCCGCCGTTGGGTCTATGCCTACGTAACCGGCTGTTACTTCTTTGTTCAACTGTTCTTCTGTTCCGGGCATCATGTCCTGCAGCATGCCCCGCCAACGTAGCTCTTCAACAAAATTCTTCATATTTTATTTTAATTATAGTCTGTGTGCTGTGCGCTGTTAGCGCAGCGGTTTTTCTACTTCGCGAAAAATCGTGCAAAATTACTACAAAATTCTCAAACCTGCAAATCCCGCTTCCATTTTCCGTCATTTTTCCTTTTTTTCTTCTCTTTTCTGTACAAAAATTTCCTTATTTTTTCGTTATTTGCGTCGTTAGATTGACAATACTTTATCGATAGAAACACGTTAGATTTACGTTAGATTTACGTGAAGAAGTGCCTCGGATGGCACTTCGATAGTGAGCGCGGCGCGTATCTCTTACGCGACGAGACAAGCGAACGGGAGAATGGTGCGACCCTTGCGGTCACACAGCCGACAGGCTATAGGGTAGCGACGTACAGGGTAGGAGCGACCGCCAAAATATCTTTATTTTCCATAGTCAAGTACGAAATATTGACGAAAGAAACACGATAGATTCACGTTAGATTTACGATACATTGACGTTAGATTAACGTTACATTATAGGTTTATTACTTCCCCCGAACATACGTTCGCTACAATTCTCTTTTATTCTTCCTTTTCCTTCACCGCTTTTCCGCCTTTCCACGGCAGACTTATTCCCATTTCGTACAAAAAAACAAAAAAAACATCAAAAAATGACAAAAAATTTGCGCGTATGAAAAAAAAGTTGTAATTTTGCGCGGTTTTTGATAGAGCACTACGTGATAACAATATAGAAAGAAAGAGATGTGTAGTGATGACAAAACACATTCTTTATTTCTTAAATTAACCAAATTTATTAACAAATCAATTTTTATTAACTTAAATTTAAAAGTTATGAAGAAA
This sequence comes from Paludibacteraceae bacterium, assembly GCA_905233415.1. Lineage (GTDB taxonomy): Bacteria > Bacteroidota > Bacteroidia > Bacteroidales > Paludibacteraceae > Colicola. The sequence goes on along the minus strand of CAJOEX010000006.1, from coordinate 34,222 downwards.
GTATTTTTGTTTGCCGCGATGGCTATGCTGGCTCTCGTAGGCTGCGAAAAGCAAAACCAATCATCTCTCGATTTCGAGGATGCAAAGAATGAAGCAAAGGTTTCGGGTACGCTCGTTTACTTTGCAGACAAAGCAGGTGCTGCTACCGAAGAAGTTGCTTTGGCTAACCAACGCATTTATTTCCAAGTTGAAGCTACAGAGTACGCTGACGGTGCTATCGGTGTGAAGACCTTCGAGGCTAAGACCGACGCTAACGGTGCTTTCGAAATTACCGTTCCTATGGGCTCCAAAGCCGTTTCCGGTAAACTGCTGACCGACGTAATCGTTCTCGGTGAGGCTCCTAACCGCATTTTCCTGAAAGAGACTGATCTTGCCATCACTCTGAACGCTGGTGACAACAAGGTTAAAAAACGCATTGCTGAAATCGACCAAGTGCTGACAGCTTGCCAAGGTAATGCTATTCTGAAAGGTAAAGTTACCTACAATGCAGGTCTTGTTAAGAAAGGTGACGCTACTGAAGACGGTGTTGTTGCTGCTCCCGAAGGACTGAAAGTTTCCATTAAGGTCGCTTATGACGATGCTGACAAGGTGCTGATCGCGCTCACAAAGGCTGACGGTTCTTATGAGTACAATGTTCCTGTTCCCGCAGGCCAGACTCTTGCTGCTGACATTGACATCGACCAGTTCGAAGGCAAGTTCACGGAGATGTTCAACAACAAACCTCTTGCTCTGGACGCTATCTTTGGTCTCGCTGCTATTGAGAACGCTAACCTTACCGATGGTAAGACTGAAGTGAAAGACCTCGAAGCTGTTGCTATCGTTAAGGCTGAGGCTACCTCCAAAACAACGAAGATTCCTGTAGCTCTCGAAATCAACAAGACCGTTGAGGAGTTCGTTTATAGCGATGTTGAGGACTATGAGAATATTATCGTTAATGTTAAACGCGGTGAAGAGCCGATGGCAAACCAGGCTGCTAAGCTTGAGTTCCGCCACATGGACGGTACCGAGGTTATCGGTAAACTCATCTATGACGTTGTAACTGACAAGGACGGTCTCGTTAAACAGGCTGACTATCTCGTTTATGACAGCTGGAAATTCGATGACATCAACATCGTTGTTGTTATTGACAAATTCGCTGTAAATAACTACGAGCAGAACTACTGCGTAATGGGCGAAATGAAGAAAGGCAAATGGGAAGCTAGCGAATTTGAGTGGGTTGGCGCTTGGGGTAAAGGTAAAGGCTCTAAGGCTACCAACTACGATGAGTCTCAACTGCTTGCTGCTACTTACGAATTGGAATCCGGTGCACAGAAATTCGACGGTTTCTTCCCTGTTAAGATTGTTGCTAAAGCAAAAGTTACTCTCCCGCAATCTTCTGTTGACGAACTGCTCGGTACGGATGACTCCGCAGACAAGAACAAAGAGGATGGCAACCTCAAATATTCCAGAGGTCTGGATTACACAGCTGGTGTAGCTTATTAATTCCTTTGGAGGACATTAAATACTATTTAATCAATTAAATTGTATAACAATGAAAAAGATTCTTAGTATATTGCTCGTAGCAGCATTGGCAACCCCGATGTTTGCTGAGAAGCAGAGCCCCGAAGAAGTGGCTAACGCAGACTATACTGCTTGGCTGCCCGCACAAGGCGACTTCTTCGTAGGTTTCTCTGTTGACCCCTTCGCCAACTTTATTGGCAAAATGTTCTCAAGCTCAGGTGCTACTCCTGACAACTATACCCGTGGCGAACACTACGACATTGGTGGTCAGGCGCTGCTGAAAGCTCCCGTGGTTTCTATCATGGGTGGTTATATGTTGACCGACAAACTCGGACTCAAACTCAATCTGGGTGTTATTGTTGACCACACTCGTACCCTCTACAATGTAGAAAGTGACGCAGCTAAGTTCGAGAACTCGTTCTCGCACGAGCTCGTTCAGGACGAGAAAATCCATGGTGAATATGGTGGCAGCTTCGCTGCAGGCATTGAATACCGCGTAGGTCAAAAGCGCGTACAAGGTGTGTTTGGTGCAGGACTCGTTTATGCCTTCCAAACCAGCTCTACCAAGTACAGCTACGGTAACCTCATTACCGAGATGAACCAGCAACCGACCGTTGCTTCCGAACTCTCTTCTGAAGTTTGGAACAACATGGAGCCCGGTGTTTATGCAAACACCCGTCTCATCAACGACGCTGCTTCTCCTGCTGATGCTGGTGGCTTGCTGACAGATGCAATTTGGCATCGTGTAGGTCTCTACACCACTGTTGGTGTGGAGTGGTTCGTTGCTCCGAAGATTGCTCTGGGTCTGAACGTTAACCTCGACCTCCTCTACAAGTGGTCGAACAACGTTTGCCGTCAGTACGAAGGCTACAACATCCTTTCCGGCGAAGTTGAGACCTTCACAGACCTCCGTGGCCTGAAGAACTACAACGGCGTTACGTTTGGTACCGAGAACATTGGTGCAAACCTCTATCTGAACTTCTTCTTCTAAACCGAAGTATATAGATGGAAATTGAAAAAGTGCGGTTTTGCCGCACTTTTTCTTGCTTTCTGCTTTCTACTTTCTACTTTCTACTAAAAAAATTTGCAGCATTGCAATTTTTTTTGTACCTTTGCGCCCTAATTTGTTAAAACCATGAAACGACTACTCTTTATCACGCTCTATGCTGTATGCGGTGTTCTGTATGCTTTCCCTTGCACCAACTTCCTGGTTGGTAAGGATGCTTCGGTGGATGGCTCCACTATCGTCTCTTATGCCGCGGACAGTTACACACTCTACGGTACGTTGCACTTTAGTCCCGCTGCCGACCATCCGGAAGGCGCCATGCGTGAAGTAAAAGACTGGGACACCGGTCGTCCGCAAGGCAGTATTCCCGAGGTTGCACACACCTACAATGTGGTCGGCAATATGAACGAGCACCAGCTTACTATTGGTGAAACAACTTGGGGCGGCCGCGAAGAACTTTGGGACACCATCGGCATTGACTACGGCAGCCTCATCTATATCGCTTTGGAGCGCTGCAAAACAGCCCGCGAAGCCATTGACTGCATGGTCTCGCTCGTGGAGCAGTACGGCTATGCTTCCGAGGGCGAAACCTTTTCTATTGGCGACCCGAACGAGATTTGGATTATGGATATGATTGGCAAAGGTCCCGGACAGAAAGGTGCCAACTGGGTTGCTGTACGCATTCCCGACTCTTGTATCTGTGCCCACGCCAACCAGGCACGCATTACCTCCTTGCCCCTCAAAGCCAAACGCAAAACTGTTGGCGAGCGTGTCTTCACAAAGGACGGCAACTGGATGTGGTCGAAAGATATTGTAACGTTCGCGCGCGAGAAAGGGTGGTTTACGGACGAAGATGACCTCGCCTTTAATTATCAGGCAGCCTTCGCACCTTTCGACTTTACAGGGCTTTATATCTGCGAAGCCCGCGTGTGGAGCTTCTTCCGTCATTTTTCTGCGGACATGGACCAGTATTTCGACTTCGCTACCGGCAAAACCTTCTTGGAAACCGGAGGCAAGGATGCCGGAACGCCGATGCCGTTGTTTATCAAGCCCGACCGCAAAGTCAGCGTCAGCGACATCAAAGCCTGTATGCGCGACCATTATGACGGCACGCCGTTGGATATTACGCAGAGTCCCGCTGCCGGACCGTACCACAGCAAATTGCGTAACGGAAAGTTAGGCTTCCAACTGGATTCTGTGCAATATTGGTATGAGCGTCCGACGGCGACGCAGCAGACAGGTTGGTCGTACGTCGCGCAGATGCGTGGCTATGAGTCCGCCAAAGCCGGAGGAATCTTTTGGTTTGGTGTCGATGATGCCGCCACAAACGTCTATGTGCCTGTTTATCCGACCATTACCCGTGTGCCGGATTGCTTCCGTGAGGGCAATGGGGATTTGGTTACCTTCTCATGGTCCAGCGCTTGGTGGGTCTTCAATATTGTGGCAAACTGGGCGTATAACAAGTATTCGGTCATGCGTCCCGATATAACGGCGCGCCAGCAGCGCTGGGAGAAACGATTTGAAGACAAGGTGGAAGATACCGATTTGTTTATTGCCGACATGGAACCCGAGGCGGCAAATACATATTTGACGGAATACGTTTGTGCCGAGGCGCAGGCGCTGCTGACCGATTGGCAGAATCTGGCGGTGTATCTCTTTGTCAAATACTTGGACGGACAGGAAAAGAAAGCGACGGACGGGCGTTTTGAGCGCACCCCGTATGGCGAGGCGGCATATCCCGACCGTCCTGCATATCCCGAAGAGTACCTTCGTTCCATTGCGCCGTATGTTGCCCATGAATAAATGACAAAATAAATGATAAAATCGTAAATCGTCAAATCGTAAATTAATGAACGCTCCTGATTATATCTTCGAAACCTCTTGGGAGGTATGTAACCGAGTCGGCGGCATTTATGCCGTGCTTTCCACGCGTGCCGCTTCCATGCAGAAAGAGCACCCGGACAAAGTCTTCTTCTTCGGTCCCGATTTCGGCATCCATAGCGACATTTATTTCAAGGAGGACAAGACGCTTCTTCGTGCATGGCGAACCAAGCTGGATGCCCGCATTCCTGTGCGTGTCGGTAGATGGATGGTGCCCGGTGAACCGATAGCGATTCTTCTCAAAGCCGATAAATTATGGGCGGAAAAGGACCAAATCTATGCATGGGCGTGGGAGAACTTCGGTGTGCGCAGCCACGCTGCCTATGGCGATTACGACGAGTCCTGTCTCTTCGGCTACGCCGCCGGCATCGTCATGGAGTCCCTCTACAATTATCTGAAATGCCCTGTCACCGTCGCTCACGCCAACGAATGGCAGACCGCATTCTCCATCTTCTATCTGCGTCAGCATTGCCCGCAAATCGGCACGCTGTTCACCACGCACGCTACCGGTATCGGCCGTTCTATTGCAGGTAACGGCAAGCCGCTCTACGATTACTTTGAGGGCTACCACGGAGACCAGATGGCGGAGGAACTGAATATGGTCAGCAAGCATTCGGTAGAGAAGATGGCGGCGCACTGGGCGGATTGCTTCACTACGGTCAGCGATATTACGGCGCGCGAATGTGCCCAACTGCTTGACAAACCGGTGGATATTGTTACGCCTAATGGTTTTGAACCAGGTTTTGTGCCAAGTGGAAAAGCGTTTATCACAGCCCGTGCTGCGGCGCGTGCTGCCCTTATCAGCACGGCGGAGAAACTGCTTAATACACGCCTTTCGGACAACAGCCTCCTGCTCTGTATTGCCGGTCGGCTGGAGTGGAAGAACAAAGGCATTGATGTCTTTCTCAAGGCGATGGCGTGTTTGGGCGACAAACTCTACCACGCTCCTTCTGCGCCTTCATCTATTTTGCGTAACGCTCCGACAGAAGTGATTGCTTTTGTCATGGTTCCTTATCTTGACAAACCGGTAACACGTTTCGGCAAAGTAACCGTGGTCTTTGTACCTTACTATCTCAACGGTAAACAGCGGGATAACATATCCACACCACAGCCCAATAACCTTCCGCTTGCGGACAAGTCCTACTACGAACTGCTTGTCGGTATGGATTTGACGGTCTTTCCGTCCTATTACGAGCCGTGGGGTTATACCCCCTTGGAGAGTACGGCTTTCCACGTGCCTACAATCACAACGGATGTGGCAGGCTTTGGTGCTTGGGCGGTTAAGGAAGGTGCAACTGGTTTGAAGGATGGTGTAGCGGTCATTCATCGTACAGACAGTAATTTCGATGATGTTGTGGACAATGTGGCGTTGAACATTCTGCGTTTCATGCAGCAGCCGGACGAGAATATTGTAGCTGCCCGCAAAGCGGCTGCGGCGCTTGCTAAAAAAGCCGAGTGGCGCAACTTCTTCAAGTTCTACCGCAAAGCCTATGACATCGCCCTCACCAAATCCCTCTCCCGTTAAAATGTAAAAATGTGAAAATGCCTAAAATAAGAAAATAAATTGCCAAATCGTAAATGAAAAAGATGTTAACTTTCCTGATAATCATGCTGATTATGAACATTTTTAGAGCCCATGCGGCGCAAAACCATGAAGGTCCCGTAACCAACCTCAATTACTCCGAATCCGGCATGCGCCACCGTTTCGAATACACCTACAAACAGGCGGAGGACGGCACGTGTACACTCTCCCGCAAGGAAGGGTGGGGTGACAAAGAAGGTCCTGCACATCAGGTTCCTTCCTCTGTCGGTGAAGACCTCTGGAAAATCGTTAAAAAGCACGGAATGCTTGCTTACAAGTCCTCGTACACACCGTCAGGACGTATTCTGGACGGCAAGATGTGGCATTTGGATGCGCAGTTCGCAAAGGGTGATCACCTCTACACCGGCGGTGAGAATGCTTGGCCCTCCGGCGACGGTCTTGAGGCTTTGAGGGAATACTTGGACAACCTCTGGAAAACTTTCCCGCAGAAGGTGTCGTTGATGGAATACCGTGTGTACGGTACGACGATGTTCCCTACATGCCATTTCAAGCTCGAACTCGATTTCCCGACCGGCAAATACACCCTCATCAATGCCACGAACTGCCCCGCCAGTGAGGCGCGCAGCGTGGAAGTCCCGGAAGCCTTTGCGGACGAAATAGGGCGGATTGTTGCCGAAGAGAAGATGCTGGATTATAAGCGTGATTACGAGCCGGAGTACCAAGTGCTTGACGGTGAATCGTGGACGCTGCGCATCCGCCTGCAGAACTGTCCTGGTGGCGTCTATTCTTCCGGTCACGAAGCCTGGCCTGACGACGACGGCATAAAGCGTATTGTTGAGCTCTGCCGCAAAACGTGGGCGGAACTGGAAAAGAAATCGGTCCGCTCACCCCTGACGGATTAAATCGGTCGTTTTGACCTAAAATAATAAAAAAACAAAAATTTATTTGCATATTCACGGAAAAAGTTGTACCTTTGCGCCCGAATTGAAATATTGAATAAATACGGATATATATAATTCGAATTATTAACTTTAAATGATTAATTGTATGAAAAAATTCTTTCTCTTTGCAGCTTCACTGCTGCTCACCGGAAGTCTCATGGCGCAAATGCCGACAGTTGAAGACTTCAATCTGCAAGTTAACGGCGTGGACGTGACCATCGCGAATGCCGCAAACGTATTCGAGGGGGTTGAAGGCTTGGACGGCAAAGTCTCCTTCGACTTGGAAAACAAGGAGTTGACGTTGAACAATGTCGTTCTGGAAAAGCCTATTATTGTTAACCCCAATAGTGACGAACTCGCCGCCGAATTCTCGATTCACATTATCGGTAATTGCCAAGTCAATTCGAATGAAGGTATCGCCGGTGCCATCTACGCGCAAGTGTTCAAACTGCGTATCTACTCTCTGTCCGATGATAATGGTATTTTGAAAGCCTATGCAAACCATGATGTGTACGACGTACACGGCATCAGAGCGTATCGTGGCGGCTTTCACGCAGTGGAGTTGAGCAATCTGCAAGTATTCCCGCGTTCCAACAATAGTGCCGCGATTGAAGCAAGCGACCTGGCTATTCTGGATGGGACCTTGCTTTGGGCTGAGTCTGAAAAGGTCGGTGAAAAAGCCTTGAATATTTATCAACCTGAGACCCACATTACGTTGAGCAATACCAAACGTTACTATCCTTCATCTGGCGATTGGACTGCTCAAATAATCGTTGTTGCCCCCGAAGGCACTGAAAATCCTCAGGGTGTGATTGTAAACGGAATTCCTGTGACCGAATACAACATGTGGGATCCGCTCGAAGACGGCAGCCAACGTCTTATTTGGGAGCCGACCATGAAGATGCTGTATGTGTATAACTTGACCTCAGCACTCACCATCAATCCCGCTCCGGGTGTGAACGGAATTGAGTTCCAGGTACCGGCTACGCTGTATTTCTTTCCGGAATCTCAAGGTCTGCAACTCTACGGTGGCGCAGAGGCATACGCCATTAAGACCAATTCCGACCTGACGCTCCAGTGGCGCACGATGATGGGCTCGGTTAATATTTTTAACCCGGCCGGTAAAGTCGCTATTGCGCTGGAGCCCGGAGACGAGGACATTACCCTCACTTTTGACGGCGTGAATATAGAATCCCTCGGCAGCGACGAATCGTCTATTGCTAAAGTCGGTACCGGTACCGGTAAAGCCAATATCGTCGTTAAAGAGAGCCAAATTCAGCTCAATAACAACATCAAAGACATAGACGGTCTCGAACTGGTTGGTTCGTTCTACGCAGGTGGTGCAGACTATATCCTCCAAGACGGCTTAATCTATGATCCGAGCATGTCGATGGAAGCTGGTACTCCGATTCAAATCGTGCCCGCAGAGTATCCCGTACAGCTTGACGGTTTGGCTGTCAATGCATTCAATAAAGACGATATCTTTGGTGACGGCTCGGCTTCCTATGATTCCGAGAATCATATCCTGACTCTCAAAGAAGGTGTAGCTATCCATGCGGTGGATAACAATGCGGTTAAAATCTCCGGCGACATCGACTTCACAATTGTTGCGGAAGGTGATGTTGAACTGTACTCTGAAAATAATGCAGCCATTAAGTTCCAAAACGGTGCCGGTGCCCATAAACTGACCCTTATCCAAACACAACAATGGAAACAGCTGACTCTGGCCACTACCAACGCTCACAGCGGACACGGTATCCTCGATGCATACGGCAATAATGTTGAGCTCAAGGGTAAAGGCAGATTCGATTTCTACGCTGTTGGCGATAACGCGAACAACTCGAACATGGTTTGGGCTTCCGAACTCATACTTAATGCGCCGTTGTATGTTTATAATGAAAACTCCGCGTATGACAACAGCCTGTTCAATGTATCTCACTTCACTATCAACGAAGGCCTCATGCTCGAAGACCCCGATATGGAAGTACAGGACAATGCAGGTGTTGTTTGGACGGCTGCTTCCGGCAAGACCGACCCGATTAGAGAAGTGAACTTCATGGCTAAGCCGCTGAACGTATTCTTCTCTGTTGCCGGCATAGAAGTCAATTCGCTCAATGCAGCAGACATTCTCGGCAACGGCAAAGTATCCTATGACGATGCTACGCAAACCCTGTCGCTCAACAATGTGGTTATTGACCTCTGGGAAGATATGTTCACCACCGGTATATTTGTTACCACCGGAGACCTCACCATTCTACTGAAGGGCACAAGCGAAATCTACTGCCATAACGCTTATGCTATTAACGCAATGCACAAACTCACCATCAAAAGCGCTCCCGGCCAGAATGCCATTCTCAAACTTTATGTAGATGGTGAATACAATATGAACTGCGCAGTATATGTAGAAGATAATCTCCACGTGATTGAAGGCGCAGCGGTTGAGGTTACGTTCGATTCACCTTTGGATGACCTTTCGGTTGCTGTATGGAGCGCCGGTACATCAGGCATCCTCGAAGTGGACAATGCGGACCTCCGTGCTTACGTCGGCAATGATGCTGCTACGGCTATTCGCTGCTCTGAACTCCTTATGGGTACGGGCGTTGACTTCCGCCATGATGAAGCCCTGTGGGCTGAACCCATCGAATGGAACGCAGGCTCTATGGAGTTTGTGAACCCCGAAGGATACGCAAAGAACGCTATCTGGATGGGTGTGAACGAAGACTTCCCGATGCAGGTGGAGAACCTCAACGTGCCGGCTGACAAAGCAGTCAAAGTGCTCCGTGACGGTCAGCTCCTCATCCTCCGCAACGGCAAAATCTACACCGTTCAAGGTGTGGTAATTGAATAACGTCGAGCGAAGTGAGACCATTTTAACTCTTTAACGTGTCGAAGACACCATTTTAACAAATTAACAATATATGATTTATTCTAAGGAAGTCCAAAACATGTGCTCGGTAGCCAAAGGTCCGCACCACGGACCGGCTCCGATACCCGAAGAGGGTAAATGGGTGAAGGCCAAAGAGATTAAGGATATCTCCGGCATGACCCACGGTATTGGTTGGTGTGCGCCGCAACAGGGCGCATGCAAACTCAGTCTCAACGTCAAGGACGGTATCATCGAGGAAGCACTCGTTGAAACCATTGGTTGCTCTGGTATGACTCACTCGGCTGCTATGGCAGCGGAGATCCTTCCGGGCAAGACCATCCTTGAGGCGCTCAACACAGACCTCGTATGCGATGCTATCAACACCGCAATGCGCGAACTCTTCCTCCAAATCGTCTATGGTCGCACCCAGTCTGCTTTCAGCGAGGGTGGTTTGACCATTGGCGCCGGACTGGAAGACCTCGGAAAAGGACTCGTTTCACAGTGTGGTACACTCTATTCCACCAAGGCGAAAGGTCCGCGTTACCTCCAACTCACTGAGGGGTACATCACCAAAGAGTTCCTCGATGAGGATAACGAAATCTGCGGCTACGAATATGTCCACATGGGCAAGTTCATGGACGCTGTCAAAAAAGGTCAGGACGCCAATGAAGCCCTCAAGAGCGTTACCGGCACATACGGCCGCACGACCAAAGAGCAGGGTGCTGTTAAATCTATTGACCCAAGAAAGGAGTAAGCTATGATTCGTCCCGTTCAATTTGAGTCGCAAGACCGCCGCGAGAAACAGATTCTCGCCGCTCTGAATGCCAATGGCATCAAGTCCATTGAAGAAGCCAACGAGATTTGTGAAGCTCATGGCTTGGATCCGTACATCACCTGCGAAGAAACCCAGCGTATCTGCTTCGAGAACGCCAAGTGGGCTTACGTGGTTGGTTCCGCTATCGCTATCAAGAAAGGTTGCAAGAACGCAGCGGACGCCGCCGAAGCTATCGGTATCGGTCTGCAGGCATTCTGCATCCCTGGTTCTGTGGCTGATGACCGCAAGGTCGGTCTGGGTCACGGTAATCTCGCTGCACGTCTGCTCCGCGAAGAGACCGAGTGCTTTGCTTTCCTCGCAGGACACGAGTCTTTCGCTGCTGCTGAAGGTGCTATCAAGATTGCCGAAATGGCGAACAAAGTGCGTAAGAAACCCCTCCGTTGCATCTTGAACGGTCTGGGCAAAGACGCTGCTATGATTATCAGCCGTATTAACGGTTTTACCTATGTACAGACCGAGTTTGACTACTTCACCGGAGAACTCAAAGAGGTTCGCCGCAAAGCCTATTCCAACGGTCCGCGTGCGAAGGTCAACTGCTACGGTGCAGACGATGTACGCGAAGGCGTTGCTATCCTCTGGCACGAGAATGTGGATGTATCCATTACCGGTAACTCCACCAACCCGACCCGCTTCCAGCACCCCGTTGCAGGTACTTATAAGAAAGAACGCGTACTGGCAGGTAAGCCCTACTTCAGCGTAGCTTCCGGTGGTGGTACAGGCCGTACTTTGCATCCGGATAACATGGCTGCTGGTCCTGCTTCCTACGGTATGACCGACACGCTGGGTCGTATGCACTCAGACGCACAGTTTGCTGGTTCAAGTTCTGTTCCTGCACACGTGGAGATGATGGGCTTCCTCGGCATCGGTAACAACCCGATGGTAGGTTGCACTGTCGCTTGCGCAGTCAACGTAGCACTTGCCTTAAATAAGTAGTTAACAATTTAACGTTTCGCGCAGCGAAACCATTTTAACTATTTAACTCTTTAACAAAAACAAAAGGGACTTCCGAGTCCCTTTTGTTTTTACGCAAACGCCTTGACTTCGGCATCGCTTATTTTATCTCCGCTGAGGATTATCAGCCGTTCGACGACGTTTCGCAGTTCGCGGATATTGCCTCGCCACTCGCACTGTTGCAGTTCCTTGATGGCTCCTTCGGTGAAGGTCTTTTCCTTGATACCCTGTTCGCCGCATATCTGCTTGGTGAAGTATTCCACCAGCAGCGGAATATCTTCTATACGCTCGTGTAGTGTCGGCACATGCACAGGAATGACGTTCAGCCGGTGGAACAGGTCCTCGCGGAAGTTGCCTTTGGCAATCTCGTCCGGCAGGTTCTTGTTCGTTGCCGCTAAGACACGCACGTTCACTTTGGTGGTCTTGTCGCTGCCGACGCGGGTAATTTCGTTCTCTTGCAGGGCGCGCAGCACTTTCGCTTGGGCGGCTAAACTCAGGTCGCCTATTTCGTCAAGGAACAGTGTGCCGCCGTCCGCCTGCTCGAACTTGCCCGCACGGTCTTTCACAGCACCGGTGAACGAGCCTTTCATGTGCCCGAACAGTTCGGATTCAATCAGTTCTGAAGGAATCGCGGCGCAGTTCACTTCGACCATCGGACCGGTTGCGCGTGCGGATTTTTCATGAAGCAGTCGTGCAACCACTTCCTTGCCGGTACCGTTCTCGCCGGTAATAAGTACGCGTGCTTCGGTCGGGGCTACCTTGGAAATGATGGCGCGTACCTTGCGGATGGCTTCGGATTCGCCAATCATTTGGTTTCGTTCCGCCACTTTCTGTTTCAGCGAGCGCACTTCCTCGGTTTTCCGCTCCAGCTGTTCGCTCAGGTGCTTGTTTTCCACCGCGTTCTTGGTCATCTGCAGCAGGTGGTTCAGGTCAAGCGGCTTCTCCACAAAGTCCCATGCGCCTTTCTTGATGGCGCCGACCGCGGTTTCGATGTCTCCGTGACCGGAAATCATGATAATCGGACATGCCACACCGCTTTCTTTGGCGGCTTCAAGAAACTCAATGCCGTCCATTTCGGGCATTTTCACGTCCGAATAGATGAGGTCGAATTTGCTTTTGCCGGTTTTCTCCAGACCAATCTTGCCGTTTTCGGCAAGCTCAACGGTATAGCCCTCGAATTCCAGAACCTCTTTCAGAGTGTTCCGGATAGCCCGTTCGTCATCTATAATCAGTATTTTTGCCATAGTTTGTTAAAATATCGCGCAAAGGTACAAAAAGTTTTGCACATATGCAAAAAAAGTTGTACCTTTGCACGTTTTTTGTCATAAATGAGAAAATATGAAAATGAGAAACCTCGTCTTTCTGCTTTGCTCCGTATGCCTTCTTCAGGCACAGGCTGCCACTGTGTACACCCGTATTAACAACAAGCCCGCAGACGGTTGGGCGGGGAATAACGGCCAGTATTCCAGCCAGAAGTACATCATCGTCTATGAGCTCTCCGACACCAAAGGCCTCGTCTGGAACGGCAAGGATGCTACCAAGAACTATGTTCAGGTCACCCTCTCGGACGGTAAGATTAGCTCCGAAGACCTGGCAGATTACGAAATAATGGTTACCGAGGAAAATTCCAACCGCTACTATATCAAGGCGCATGACGGGTACATCGGCTGTGGTGCCAAAAAGAATGAGATTAGCTTCACTTCTGGCGGCAAGGAGTGCACACTCGCTTCCAATGGCGGTTATACCATGCTCGAAACCAATTCCAACACTTGCCGCTTCCTCTGCTACGAGACCTCGTCGGACAACTACCGCTTCCGGTTCTATTACGATGCCGATAAGAAGTGGGATAACACGAAGTACAAGAACATCCGTTTCTATGTGTTGGGCGACGTGGAGCAGGATGAGCCGCAGGGGCTTCTTGACCTCCAATACGCAGACATTGAGATGTATGCTTGCGACTCCAAGTTCCCGACGCAGAATAATCCCTATGACCAGTATTATTTGACGTATATGTTCCTCGCGCAAGAAGAGGATTACGCGGCTGTGCCGCGCATTTGGCTGGAAATCCTCGCGCCGACGCCTTATTCCATCGAAGGCACCTACAAGTCCGACTACACACCTAACCAGAAGTATTTTTTGAACTGCCAGGCGGGTGCCAAGCACTCCTACTTCATCTTCCCCAATAAATCCGAAGCTGGCTGGGGGCAGGCTTCCATTAACGTGGCGGAGATGAAGATTACCAAGGTAGGCGAATCTGCAAAGCCCAATGCTTATGTCTATCATATCAAGCTGACCTTCACCGACTCCAACAAGAAGAACTGGACCGTGGACAAGGACTTTGATGTCTATGCTTGGTGGATTGACTGCGACCGTAGCGACCCGAAGAACCCGCAGGATATGACCGAGGTCGCCTTTGCGTTGGAGTCTGGCAACCATAATACGGAAAGCGAAGAAGGCACGGCGGTAGAAACCGTCCGTAACATTTCTGATACCGCACAAAAGTTCTTCCGTGACGGTCAGCTTCTCATCCTCCGCAACGGCACGGAATATGATGTCTTGGGCAAAATGATAAAATGATTCTCCATCGTTTATCTATATTAAACTACCGCAACATCCGTGAGGCGGACTTGTCTTTTTCGGACAAGCTCAACTGCTTTATCGGCTTGAACGGCCAGGGCAAGACGAATCTTTTGGACGCAATCTATCTCTTGTCTTTTACCAAGTCTGCTTTTACCGCGACCGACAGCCTGAACATCACCCATGGCGAAGAGATGTCCCTCGTCAAGGGCGATTATCTCACTTCTCACTGCGAAGCGGTCTCACAGCGCAGCGATCTCACTTCCCACAGCGCCAGCGGTCTCACAGGCGAAGCTGGTCCCCTCTCCATCTCCTGCGGCCTCAAGCGTGGTGTAAAAAAGACCTTCCGTCGCGGCAAGAAGGACTACAAACGGCTCATAGACCATATTGGGCTCATCCCCTTGGTCATGGTTTGCCCGCAGGACAACCAGCTCATTGAAGAGGGTAGTGACGAGCGCCGCAGGTTTATGGATTCCGTCATTTCGCAGCAGGACAAAACCTATCTGGAGCACCTGACAACCTACAACGCCCTGCTCAAACAGCGCAACGCCCTCCTCCGCCAACTATCCAACAGCGACACCGCTCTCACTTCTCACAGCGAAGCGGTCCCACAGCGCAGCGGTCTCACAGCCGAAGGCGGTCCAACCTCCAGCCGCGACAGCGGTCTTCTTGACGTCTTCGACCTCCAGATGCTTGCCCCTGCACAATATATATATAATGCGCGCACGACGTTCATCGAATCGTTTGTGCCGGTCTTTCAGGAGTTGTATGCTGCAGTTTCCGGCGGCAAGGAGCAGGTGCAGTTGCGGTATGTCAGCCAGTTGCAGACGCGCGATTTGGCGGAGGCGTTCCGCAACACCCGTCAGCGGGATTTGATGCTCGGCTGGACCTCGCAGGGTGTGCATAAGGACGAACTGGAGATGTTGATTTCCGATGGTGGGGAGACGTATCCGCTCAAGCGTGTGGCGAGTCAGGGTCAGCAGAAGACCTACCTCCTTGCCATGAAACTCGCCCAATCCCTCTATCTCACATCCCACAGCGCAGCGTTCTCACAGCGCAGCGGTCTCACTTCTCACAGCGCAGCGGTCTCACATCCCATCCTCCTCCTCGACGACATCTTCGACAAGCTGGACTCCGAGCGTGTGGAGCGCATTGTGCAGTTGGTTCGTTCCGACCGTTTCGGTCAGATTTTCATTACCGACACAGACCGTCAGCATCTCACCTCTATTGTCCAACCCGATGCTTCCGCCAAAATCTTCTACGTATCCAATGGCACGATTTCTCAATAAAATATTCCTCTCTATCCTGTTTCTCACAGCCGTAGGCGTTCCCACTTCCCACAGCGAAGCGGTCTCACAGCGCAGCGTTCCCACTTCCCACAGCGAAGCGGTCCCAATGCCTTTCCGCGGCGCTTGGATAGCCACCGTCGCCAATATTGACTGGCCTTCCAGGGACGCAGTCGGTCAGCCGGAGCGTCAGCAGGAAGAGATGATTGCCATTCTTGACAGCCTGCAGTCGCTTGGCATGAACGCGATTGTCTTCCAGGTTCGCCCGACTGCCGATGCCCTATATTACTCCGAACTCGAGCCGTGGTCGCATTGGCTGACCGGCACGCAGGGCTATTGGCCGCAAAGCAACGGACTTGTCTGGGAGGTGGAAGACTTCTACGACCCGCTGGAGTTTGTGACCGCTGAGGCGCACGACCGCGGCATGGCGGTTCATGCGTGGCTCAATCCCTACCGCGTGACAATCAAGCTGATGGACACCACGCAGCTGGTCTCCAACCACCTGATGCGCCGTCATCCCGAGTGGTTCTGGCAGTATGGCGAACAATGGTACTTCGAGCCCGGCTTAGACGAGACCCGCGAGTGGATTTGCATGGTCGTCGAGGATATTGTCTGCCGTTATGATATCGACGCCATTCACATGGATGACTACTTCTATCCCTATCCGTTGGCGCGTCAGGCGTTGCCGGATCGTGAGTGCTTTGAGGCGAATCCGCGCGGCTTTACGGATATCCGTGACTGGCGGCGCAATAATGTGAATATGGCTATTCGCGATATTTCGCACACCATTCATAAAACCAAACCGTGGGTGCAGTTCGGTATTTCCCCGTTTGGTGTCTGGCGCAATAACACCCGCGATTCGATTGGTTCTGCTACCACAGCCGGTTTGACCAACTACGACCATCTCTATGCCGATGTCCTTTATTGGATTTGCGAAGGTTGGATAGACTATGTCTGCCCGCAGTTGTATTGGCATATCGGCAACCGTGCGGCAGACTACGAGACGCTCGCACACTGGTGGGCGCTCCGTGTCGCCGAAGCCAATAAATGCCACGCCGAAAAATGTCAATTGTCAACTGTCAAATGTCAATTGTCAACTGTCAAATGTCAATTGTCAACTGTCAATTGTCAATTATACATTGGTATGGCTCCTTACCGTCTCGGTTCCGAGAAGGAAAATTCCGCTTGGCGCACGGGGAATGAGATTGACCGTCAGATGCAGCTCAACCGCACTATTCCCGAGATTACGGGTGAGTGTTTCTATTCCACGCGTCCGTTGCTCAAGAACCCGCTTGGCGTCTGCGACACCATCCGTCACTACTACCTCCCTTCCGAGTAGTTCCGAAATTTTCCAATTTCCCATACGGCTTTGCCGCGACAAGCAATCTTCAAATTCTCCATACGGCTTTAGCCGATCGTTCGAGGCTTTGCCGAGATAAGAAATCTCTCATACGGCTTTGCCGAGACAAGCAATCTTCAAATCTTCAAATCCTCAAATCTTCAAATCTCTCTCTTTTCCGACGGTCGCCCGACGGTCACCCGACAGTCGCCCGACGGTCGACCGAAAAACAACCGACAGTAATCCGACAGTCATCCGACAGTCAAAGCTGACGAAAGGGGGCTGTCGCCGGACTTTCGCCACATGATGGTATTTCCTTACTTTTCTCTCAAAACATGTTATGCAACATAAAAACGCCACTTTCTCCTCTTTTTATTTGTGCACTCCGAAAATAAGCATTACCTTTGTCGCCGAATTACAAACTCCGCCTGAAAACGGACAAACGAACTTTGAAAATCTCTCCGAAAGGATAACGAACAATCATCCTTTGAAGGATTGATATAAACAACCAATTATTTACTAACTTAAATTTAAGTATTTATGAAAAAAGTATTCGCATTTGCAGCTCTGATGCTGCTCGCAGGCGCTGTTAGCGCAGCTAATTTGTTTGATGAGACCTTGTCAACAAAACGTGGTTCAACCTACATCGTTAAGGCTAAAACCAGTTTCGGTGATGCATGGCCGTATGCAAGCCAATGGTTTACAGGTTATGAGGCAGTTAACTCCGATGACAATGTGGTAGGCAACCAGTATGACAATGACTACACCAACGTTGCTTCCTACACGGTTTCTGTTCGTGGCAAAAAGCTCAACGGTGACGACAAAAGTTCAGTAGGTCTGTTCTTCGGAGCAAACAAAGCCGAGGATCAAAACTATGTTAAATTCGAGGGTTCTATCATTGCCGCTAACCCGAAAGCTATGCTGCACTTTGAGATTTGCTCTTCTGAGACAGACGGTGGTGACTTGGCTACAATGGTTCTGAAAGTAAACGACAAGGCTATTGCAGTTCCTGAAACCACTCTTGGCGACAAGGCCGTTACTTCAGAGGTTAAGGTTGCTCTCCCGAACGAGGATATTGAGACCATCTATTTTGCATTTGACAATGTTCCCGCTCAGAAGTTCATCTCTCGTTTCTGGATTGCTGACGACGGTGTTCCTCAAGGCGTTGAGAACGTAACAGTTGACAGCAAGGCTGTTAAGGTGCTGGAAGATGGCCAAATGTACATCATCCGCAATGGCGTGAAGTACAACGCTGCCGGCGCAGTTGTAAAATAAGCTATTTTTATTGTTCCAATAGAGGAGCCTGCCTCACGCGGGCTTCTTTTCGCTTTGAAAAAGGTTGGTCATATTCAGATGACCACGTAATAAAAATTTAATACTAAAAAAAAACAAAAATGAAGAAATTATTTTCATTCTTTGCTGCAGCGTTGTTCGCTACATCGCTGTTTGCAAAAGAGGTTACTATCAGTCCGTCTGATATAACTGCTGCTGAAAACACAGAGATTTCTGCTACAGTTAATGGCGTGACTTTGGAAATCTCTAACGGAACCGTGACAGCGGAGCAGATTCGTATCTTCAAGGGTAAGACGATTACGCTGTCTGCGTCATCCAACATTACGAAGATTGTCTTCACTTGCACCGCAAACGGAACTACAAAGTATGGTCCGGGTTGCTTTAATGCAGTAGAAGGCTATACGTTTGAGGCAGACGGTAAAACCGGCACTTGGGAAGGCGAAGCTAAATCTGTTTCTTTCACAGCTGAGACGAACCAAGTTCGTGCTACCGAAATTGTGGTTGTTCTTTCGGATGGTGACACTCCGGAACCTCCGCAACCGTCACTTAAAGACGGTTACTATCTGTCCGGTACATTCAACGATTGGGCGGTTTCTGAAGACTACATGTTCGTAGAAAATCCTGCTACTCCGGGTGAGTACATGATTGATGTAACCTTGGCAGAAGGTGACGAGCTGAAGGGTGTAATCGTTGTCAGCGGAGCTGAACAATGGGTAGGTAACCCGAAAGACAATGACAATAACTTCAAAGTTGACGCTGAACATGCAGGTGATGTAACTATCTATCTGAATCCTGCCGGCAACGCTGCTTGGGAGTGGACATTCATTTACATTGAAGTAAAAGAGACTCCTCCCACACCGCAACCGCAAGGTGGTGAAATTACCATTACTCCTGAGAACTGCGGCTGGACCGCTACAGCTGGTGAGCAAACCGGTACTGTTCAACCCGAACCAGATGCGTGCTTACAAGGGTAAGACCTTTACCGTATCTGCTGATGTAAACATCATTAAGATTGTTATCACTTGCACCGCTTCCGGTGAAGAAAAATATGGTCCTGGCTGCTTCACAATCCCGGAGGGCGTTGGTGAATACAGTTACGAGGATAATGTAGGTACATGGGTAGGTAAGGCTAAGGAAGTTGTCTTCATCGCTGCAACCAACCAAGTACGTATGACCTCTGTGGTTGTTACCCTCGAAGGTGGCGAAACTCCTCAACCGCAACCGAAGTACGAAGACGGATTCTATCTGGTAGGTGACTTCACAGAGTGGAGTTTGGATGAAAAAGGCGATTATAAGCTGGAAGCCAATCCCAACGCTGAGGGTGAATACATGCTCGAGATGTTTCTTGTGAAGGGTGAGCAATTCAAGGCTGTAGAGGTAAAAGACGACGAAATTGTGAGATGGTATCCGGAAGGTGATGGCAATAATATCACCTTTGATGCTGCGGAAGAGGCTGCTGTTGTCATTTACTTCCGCCCCGCCGGTAACACCGCTTGGGATTTGAATTTCTTCTATATTGAAGTTAAGGAGACTCCCGAACCTCCCCAACCGCAAGGTGACGAACTCTGGGTAGAGACATTCGACAAGAATGGCACCTATGTGGCTAAGAAAAACGGAACTTATTGGCCCTATGCTAATGAGTGGTTCACTGGCTATCCTGTTTCAGAGACTGAAAACGTTGAAGGTAACCAATATACCAACGACTATTCCAATGTAGAATCGAATGGCGTATCCATCCGTTCGAAGAAACTGAATGGCGCTGAATCCGCTGTTCCCGGTTTGTACTTTGCTATGAATAAGGAAGCCGCTAAGAACTATGTGAAGTTCATTGGTGAGCCGCTCTTCGATGCTTCGGATAAGAACTACGAATACACGCTCAACTTCACCATCTGCTTGCCCGAATCGGCTGACGGTGGCGATCTCCAAGAGATGAATATCTACATGAACGGTCTTGGACTGGCACTGCTGCCGAAAGATACCAAACTCGGTGACAAACTGGTTACAACCGATGTAGCTGTACCTCTGGAGAATATGAAGATTAATGACCTCCAGTTCGATTTCGACAATACTGCTACACAGAAGTTCATCTCGAAGATTTGGATTACCGCTGAGAAAACAGGTGATACTCCGCAACCGCAATTGGAAGACGGCTTCTATCTGGTAGGTACCATGAACGACTGGACTCCGGAAGCAGGCATGATGTTTGTTCCGAATCAGGAAGTCGAAGGTGAATATGTAGCCTTCTGGACTGGTGAAGCTGGTGCAGAAATGAAGGTTGTTAAAGTTGAGGGTGAAAAAATCTCTACTTGGTTCCCGGATGGCGAAAACAACAATTTCGTTGTTGGCGATGAACTTGCCGGTCAATTAATGACCATCCACTTCAACCCTGCTGGCGTTGAAGGCTGGACAGACTTCGGTGGTTTCTGCAACGTTGAAATCCAAGGCAATCCTGAACCCGAAGCTGAGTTCTATATCGTAGGTGGCTTCTCGGATTGGCAAATTGCTGAGGACTACAAACTGATTCTCGACGAACCAAGCGGTGAGTATCTGCTTGAAATGTTCTTGACTGAAGGTGAAGAACTGAAGGCCGTTGCTGTAATGCAGGGTATTGAGATTTGGTATCCGGAAGGAGTTGGTAACAACTGGAAAGTAGATGCAGCGCACGCCGGTGCTGTTCGTATCCACTTCAGCACAGAGGAACACTCTGATTGGGAGTTCGGCTATGCTTATATTGAAGTGCTTGAGACTCCTCCCTCGCCACAAGGTGGTGAAATTACCATTACTCCTGAGAACTGCGGCTGGACCGCTACAGCTGGTGAACAATCCGGTACTGTTCAGGGCGTACCCGAACCAGATGCGTGCTTACAAGGGTAAGACCTTTACCGTATCTGCTGATGTAAACATCATTAAGATTGTTATCACTTGCACCGCTTCCGGTGAAGAGAAATATGGTCCTGGCTGCTTCACAATTCCGGAGGGCGTTGGTGAATACAGCTACGAGGATAATGTAGGTACATGGGTAGGTAAGGCTAAGGAAGTTGTCTTCACCGCTGCAACCAACCAAGTACGTATGACCTCTGTGGTTGTTACCCTCGAAGGTGGCGAAGAAGAGAAACTGGCTGACGGCTTCTATCTGGCTGGTGACTATAACAAATGGCTTCCGACTCCGAACGATGTATTCTTCCTCAATGAGGAGGTTCCCGAGTTGGTTGAGTACATGAAACATGCTTACCTGAATGAAGGCGAAGGCATTAAAGTCGTTGAGTACAAGAACGGCGAAGCTGCTAACTGGTATCCGGATGGTATGGGCAATGAGTACAAAGTGGATGCTGCTCACGCCGGTGAGGTCGATATTTACTTCCGCACCGAATACCAGGATGATTGGGCTGAATTCGGCGGCTATATGTACATTACAGAAGGACAATTGACTATTATCACCCTCGACGTTGAGTATGGTTCAGCTGTATATGTTAACGATGATGAACTTGGTAACTTCTGGCAACTCAACCTCTATAAGGATTACGATAGTGAGACACAATCCGTTACGTATCCGGACCTCTATGTAGGTGTTACGCCGAAGAGTGCAACCGCTATCGCCGGTACATATGGTGCATCTGACATCTACTTTGTTGAGTTAGACTTGGATGAAAATACCGCTATTGAAGCAGCTTCGATTTCTGACGTCGTAGTTACTTACAAGGAAGATGGTGTATATCACTTTGGGTTCGACTTCATGGGTAATGACGGCATTTCGTATATCGTTGATGTAGAGGTTCCTGTAGAAGCTTGGGATTATGCAACCGGAGAAGAAATCGAGTTGGTAGAAGACGAAACGCCTGTTGTTTTGGCTGACGGCTACTATCTGGCAGGTGACTTCAACAAGTGGACAGTTTCTGCGGACTATATGTTCAAAGCTAATCCTGAGGCTGAAGGTGAGTATATGCTTGATGTTACCTTGGCAGAAGGCGATGAGCTGAAGGGTGTTATCGTTGCATTCGGTCAAATCGTTCAATGGGTAGGCAACCCGAAAGACGGTGGCAATAACTTCAAGGTTGATGCTGAGCACGCAGGTGATGTAACCATCTACCTGAATCCTGCCGGACGTTCCGACTGGGAGTGGACATACATCTACATCGAAGTACATCCGCAACCTGAGTACCTGACTTGCGCAGACGTTCTGGAGATTGCTGCTACAATGGAAGACCCGACTGCTGACAACAAGTACGTTTACGGCGAAGAAGTAGTTGTACGTGCTTATGTACAGTTCGCTTACGATCCGAAGGAGCAACAGGCAAGTCCTGCAAGAAAGGCACTGCAACAGAGTGTATGGCTCAATGACGACAAGGGCGCCAAGAGTGGTCAAATCCAAGTTTACTATGGTTCCGTTGAGGAAGCTCTTGCTAAAGGCGACTACGTTGAGGCTAAGGGTCAAGTTGTTAAGTACTTCAAGGCCGAAGGCAACATCATCGTTGAGTTGCTCAATGGTGAAATGAAGAAAGTATCTGAAATCGTTACCGGTGTTGACAATGTTGAGACTTCTGTTGAAGTGCTCAAGACCATCCAAAACGGTCAGTTCATCATCATCCGCAACGGTCAGATCTACAACGCTGCCGGTGCTCGCATTCAATAAGCGACGCTAAAAAGCAGATATGTTTTAATGACATATTGTTAAAAAAATGGCACTTGCAACCAGCAGGTGCCATTTTTTTTGCAAAAAAACACGCAAAAATTTGCATATATTATATTTTTGCCGTACCTTTGCACGTTTTTTGTGAAACAAGTGGTATGTGCCCATGGCATAATAACCATAATAATTAACATTAATTAACCAATTACTAACTCAAAGGTATGAAGAAGATTACTTCTATTCTTTGCGCACTCGCTCTCGTTTTGAGCGTAAGCGCTGCTCCCGTTAAGAGTTTCCAAAAAGGTGCCTCTGTTGAGATGACCAAGAAGGAACTTAAGACACGTGTATCTGCTGCTAAAAATGCAGTTAAATCTACTGACTTTGCCAAACAGGTAAAGGCTTCTGCTATTCGTAAGGCTGCTGCCGCTTCGACCGACGTAACCATTACGTCCTACTCCTCCAAGTTCTACTCAGACGACAATGATGTTTATGCAACATTGAGTGACGAAGCAAACGGTATTGATTTCTGTTTCGATATCATCGTTGCTGACGGACTTGAAGATTTTGAAGAGGGTCATGAATATACAATGGCTGACGCTATTGAGTATTACTGTTACTGGATGGATGAAGACTGGAACTTTGCTGATTTCACAGAGTTCACGTTCGTTTTGAACCATGATGCTGACGGTTTGATCAACATTGATGCAACTGTTATTGATGAAAACGGCGACGAGTGGGTATTGACTTACAAACAGCCCAAGACTCCCGAAGGTGGTACATTCTCAACGGATAATGTAGAAGGTACGTACTATTCCGAGGATGGTGATATCCAATATGTGCTGACGTTCGGTGCTGACAATCTGGATGCGTACTTTGACTTCCCGCTGGCTGGAGGTGCTGAGGATATTGAGGCTGGTGTAAAATACACCTTGGCTGACATGGATGCACAATATACCGGAATCATATTCAATGGTTCAGTATCAATCGAACTTGCTTCTGTAGAGTTCACCAAGACGGTGAACGGTGACGGTTCCTATACGATTACTGTTGTTGCTGTGGATGCTAACGCTAACACATGGAATCTGGCCGCTACGAAGCCTGCTCCCGTATCCTATGATATCGTAGTAAGTGCAGGAATGCAATTTACAGACCGCTCGGCTGACCTGGGTTGGTGGCAAGTGTTGGGTGAAAATGCAGATTTCTCCTTCTCGCTGTCCAACAACAATAACGCTACAGTAGCCGGTACGTATGACATGGCTGACATGGATGCTTCCTTCACGTTCGTTCGTGACCTTGCAACCAGCACCAAGATTTCGTTTGTTTCCGGTTCTGTTGTGGTTACCGTGAATGCGGATGAGTCTATTGATTTCAAAGGTGCTTTCATGGATGCTGATGGCAACACCTATAACTTCAATTTGCACTTTGTACCGCCTACCGCAGAAGCAACCGTTGACGTAGTTGCTGATGCTACCATTGAGCAACAATCAAGTGGTTACTTCTTTATCCAAGGTACAGACGAGAAGAGTATTGAGGTTTCTCTCTTCCTCCTCTCAACCACTCTCGATGGTACATATACAAAGAATGACCTCAATGGAAACTATTCCGGTGTATATGACGGAGCAGACATAAATATCTACAGCGCAAGCTTGACAATTGCTTCTACTGAAACCGAGACCACGATTACCGGTTCTCTCTTGTGCTACAACAATACACAGTACAACATCACGCTGACCAAGAAAGTTGAGCCCGCAAAAGAGATTGATATCAAGATTGCTACCGGTGCAGTGTTTGACGACCAAATTTCTGGTTACGGTTGGTGGCAGATTCAGGCGCAGAATGACGACTACTATGTAACCTTGTCTCCGATTTCGACCGATCACATTGCAGGTACTTATGATGTCGCAGAACTTGATGCAAGTTATTCATTGGTTTATGACAATGCTACCTCTACTTCGATTGCATTTGCAAGTGGTAGCGTTACGGTTACTGAGAATGCTGACAAATCCATTGACTTCGTAGGTAAATTTGTCGGAGAAGACGGTAACACCTATAACATCGATATCCACTATGCAGATCCGACACCTGAAACCACGAAGAATGTAACAATTACTGAAGGTGCAATTTACGATGCATATGTTGCTTCTTATGGAATCTACGTTGTATATGGTACTTCTGAGGATAATATCTATACGCAACTCGCTATCTATGCAGATGATTTAACGAAGGCTGACTATACAGAGGAAGATCTGGACACTTACATCATTGGTTCTGGCATTGAAGATGATGGTGAAAATGAAACAATCTTCACAGCTGCTATCCACTTCGCGATTGCACCAAACCTGAAAGACCTCATCATGACGGCTGATCTGCTCTGCTACAACAACACACTCTATAAGGTTACCATGACCATTCCGGACGTTGTTCCGACAGGTGTTGAGAACGTAGAGGCTGAAAGCGAAATCATCAAGGCTATTGAGAACGGCCAATTCATCATCAAGATGAACGGTATGAAGTTCAATGCTGTTGGTGCTCGCGTAAAATAAGCCTACCTGACACGTCAGTAAAGCGTAGAAATATGTTTTAGAAACATAATTCGCAAAAAAATGGCACTTGCATTTGCAGGTGTCATTTTTTTTGTGTATCTTTGCAGGCTGAAATGCGTGATTTGCGCGAAACACTATGGAGAATGCGGTTTTAGTGGGTTTGATTACGCCTGCACAGCCGGAGGAACGGACGCAGGAATATCTGGACGAATTGGCGTTTCTTGCCGATACGCGGGACATCGTGCCCGTCAAGCGCTTTGTGCAGCGCCTCCCTAATCCCGATACGAATACCTACGTTGGCTCCGGCAAACTCGAAGAAATCAGACAGTTCATCATATCTCGCAGCGAAGCGGTCGATTTAGTCATCTTCGATGACGAACTGTCCCCTCGCCAGATACGTAATATCGAGCGCGACCTGAATGTCAAAAGACCCACGACTAACGACCAACGACCGATTCGTGTCATGGACCGCACGATTCTTATTCTGGAGATTTTCCTGCAACGCGCACAAACCTCTTATGCCAAAACGCAGGTCGAGATGGCGCACTTGCAGTATATGTTGCCCCGCCTGACCCGCATGTGGAGCCACTTGGACCGTCAGCGCGGCGGTGGAGGCACCAACCGCGGTACAGGTGAAACGCAGATTGAGGCGGATAAACGTATTATCGGTCAACGCATCGCCTTGCTGCGCGAAGACCTCAAGAAGATTGACCGCCAGATGGCTACCCAGCGGCAGAACCGCGGCAAGATGGTGCGTGTCGCGCTGGTCGGCTATACCAATGTCGGCAAATCGACCCTGATGAACCTGCTTTCGAAGTCCGAGGTCTTTGCCGAGAACAAACTCTTTGCCACCCTGGACACGACAGTCCGCAAAGTGACCATAGATAACTTGCCGTTCCTCTTGTCGGACACGGTCGGCTTCATCCGCAAACTGCCGCATCACTTGGTGGAGTCCTTCAAATCGACGCTGGACGAAGTACGCGAAGCCGACCTCCTCATCCACGTCGTTGATATCTCGCACCCCAACTTCGAGGAGCAATACAACGTTGTCGAACAAACCATCAACGAATTATTAAATGCGAAAATAGAAATTCCGCGTATAGTGGTCTTTAACAAAATCGACGCTTTCACTTATACCCCGAAAGACGAAGATGACTTGACGCCTGTCAAGCGCGAGAATATTTCGCTTCCTGAACTGGAGAAGACCTGGATGGCGAAGCTGCATGACGACTGCATCTTTATTTCCGCGAAGAATAAAGAGAACATTGAGGCGCTGAAGAAACTGATGTACGACCGCATTAAGGCGATTCACATCCAACGCTACCCTTACAACGATTTCCTCTTCGACAACTACGAGGAATAAATGAGAAAATAACTAAATAAATGAATAAATCGTAAATCTTTAAATCGTAAATTATCATGAATGACGAACTGAAACAAATCATGGCTGTTGCCGAGACTTGGACTCGCGAGCCGTTTGACGCGGAAACCCGCGCACAAGTGAAAAAAATGATGGAAGCCGAGGACAAAACCGAACTCATTGAGAGCTTCTATCGCACGCTCGAATTCGGAACCGGCGGACTCCGCGGAATCATGGGACCCGGTACGAACCGCATGAAC
The DNA here is from genome assembly GCA_905233415.1 of Paludibacteraceae bacterium. Lineage (GTDB taxonomy): Bacteria > Bacteroidota > Bacteroidia > Bacteroidales > Paludibacteraceae > Colicola. The sequence continues at coordinate 7,414 of CAJOEX010000006.1, read as the reverse complement.
AAGTACATTGTGGCACAGGCTACACAAGGCTATGCCAACTACCTCCTCAAAGTTGCTAAACAAGGCGGTTTCAAGACCCTCCGCCCAAATACGCCCGTCAGCGTCGTTATCGGTCACGACTGCCGTAACAACGGCCGTCTCTTTGCCGAGACCTGCGCAGACGTGTTTGCTGCCAACGGCATCAAGGTCTATCTCTTTGAATCCCTCCGTCCTACTCCTGAAGTATCCTTCGCTATCCGTCAGCTCCACTGCCAGGGCGGTGTGAACGTGACCGCGTCCCACAACCCGCGCGAGTACAACGGCTACAAGGCTTACTGGGAGGATGGTTCGCAAGTGCTCATGCCGCATGACAAGGGCATCATTGACGAGGTGAACAAAGTCCGCATGGAGGATGTCAAGACCGGCGGCGACAAGGACCTTATTGAGATTATCGGTGGCGAGATGGACTACGATTACATGATGGCTGTTAAAACCGTTATGATTGACCAGGAGTCCATTCTCCGTCAGAAAGACCTCAACATCGTTTACACCCCGATGCACGGCGCCGGACGTCAGATTGTTCCGATGTGTCTCCGCAGCTGGGGTTTCCAGAACATCCATGTGGTACCCGAACAGATGGTGATCGACGGAAACTTCCCGACCGTTGTTTCTCCGAACCCCGAGAACGCTGAGGCGATGACCCTCGGTATCAAACTCGGTACGAAACTCGGCGCAGACCTCGTTATCGCTTCTGATCCGGATGCCGACCGTATCGCTATCGTTTGCCGCAATGACAAAGGCGAGTGGGTCATCATCAACGGTAACCAGACGAACATCATGTACAACTACTACATCATCAACAACATGAAGCGTCTGGGCAAGATGCGTCCCGATATGTACATCGTTAAGACTATCGTTACCTCCGAACTCATCCGTAAGATCGCTGACGCACAAGGCGTTACCCTCACCGACGAATACACCGGTTTCAAGTGGATTGCCAACCGTATCCGCGAGTGGGAAGGCAAACGTACCTTCATCGGCGGTGGCGAAGAGTCCTTCGGCTACATGGCGTACGACAAGGTTCGCGATAAATGCTCGCCTTCGGCTATCTGCCTCATCTGCGAGATTGCTGCGTATGCGAAAGACAACGGCATGACGCTCTACGATTACCTCATGAAGATTTACATGGACTATGGCTTCCAGCGTGAGACCACCATTAACGTCGTTCGCCCGGGCAAGACCGGTGCGGAAGAGATTGCACAAATGATGGTTAATTACCGCGAGCACCCCGTTACCGAAATCGCCGGCGAGAAAGTCATCCGCACGAAGGACTTCCAGCTGCTTGTTGAGCGTAACCTCGTAAACGGCAAATGGGAGGAGAAACCGATTGTCATGTCACTCGGTGCCAAGTCGAATGTATTGCAATACTTCACCGAAGGCGGTCTGAAAGTATCTGTACGTCCTTCGGGAACAGAGCCGAAGATTAAGTTCTACTTCGAAATTCCGGCTGAGATGAAGACACCCGCTGACTACGAAGCTGCTACTGCTGCGGCCGAAGCCCGCGTACCGGAAATCAAGAAGAGCCTCGGTATCTAAACCGCGAACGGAATATCCGCAAGAGAGCGATTTTTGAGGTCACCTCATTTGTCGCTCTCTTTTTTATTTCCTATACCCCTTTTTCTGTGTTCCTATGGCCCTTTTTCTGCGCTCTTATACCCCTGCTTTTCCGCTGTCCTCATCGGGTGCTCATCGGATGCCCATCGGGTGCCCATCGGGTGCTCATCGGATGCTCGCTGTGTGATTGCCGGATTATTACCAGTATTGTGCCCTGTTTTTTTGCGCTTTAATTTCTGCTCCATGCTCCCTAAAAACGGACATTTGACAGCTGACAATTGACATATAATCCTCTTTTTTTAGCCAAACATGTTGCAAAACATAAGTTTTTTTTGCATAATTCAGAAAAAAGTTGTATCTTTGCGCGCTTATTTGAGTATATACATACTAATAAGTATATAATATATAATAACTAATAGTATTAATCTTAAATCTAATGCAATGAAGAGACCTCTTCTATTTGCCTTGTCGCTGCTATTGGCAGTAACAACGGCGTTTGCGGAGCGTGTATCACAGGATGACGCAGCGCTCGTAGCAACCAACTTCATGAATGCCGGCTCTACCGCTACTCGAAGCGGAGCAAAAGTGGCATCTCCGAAAAAGATGGTGCTCAAAAAAGCCGCTACGGCGACTTCCGAGAACCAGTATTATGTGTACGAAAACGCCTCCGGTGAAGGCTGGGTAATGGTGTCTGCTTCCGACGTAGCGCACCCCATCCTCGCTTACTCCGAGACAGGCGAGTTTGTTATGGAAAATCAACCGGTAAACATCAAATACTGGTTGGCTCGTTACGAAAAGCAAATCAGAAACGCTGAAGCCAACAATGTTTCAGCGTCAAGTGATGTGCAGGCTGAGTGGAAATCAATGCGTGAGGGTACTATTCGTAAGGGAACAGTTGACCCGGTTTCTCCGCTGATGACAACGCAGTGGAATCAGGGCGCACCTTACAACTGTAAGTGTCCTCAGGCAGACGGTATGACCGCCTACACCGGTTGTGTGGCAACGGCTACAGCGCAAATCATGTACTATCACAAATGGCCTACGACAGGACAAGGCTCACGTACGTACAACTGGACAAGTGACGCCGGAGATTCCGGAACATCTACAGCGGACTTCGGCTCTACGACCTACGATTGGGCAAACATGAAGAACAAACACAATACCAGTGATAATCAAGCTCAGAAGAATGCGATAGGTACATTGATGTTTCATGTAGGTGTTGCTTGTAAAATGCAATATGGAGGCGATGCCTCTAACGGTAGTGGCGCTTACACAAGCGACATGGTTTCAGGATTGAAAAGTTATTTCCGTTATAAGAGTTCGGCAAAGATTCGTTACGTTGATTCTGATGGCACTTCAACCGCTGCTAACAATATCATAGCCGAAGTAAGAGCAGGGCGTCCTGTTTTGATGGGTGGCGCTACCAAAAACAACGAAGGTCATGAATTTGTTTGCGATGGTGTGGACTCTGACGGTTATTTGCATATCAACTGGGGTTGGGGTGGTTCCAGTGATGGTTACTTTGCATTAGCAGCATTGGATCCTGATCAACAAGGTGCTGGCGGTGCTGCTTCCGGTCAAGGATTCTCGAAAAGTGTGGAGTATGTGACCGGTCTTGAGCCCGACACTAATCCTGTCAGCGTTACCGGCATAACCGTGTCACCGACATCTCAAACAATCAAAATCAAAGAGCGTCTGGCGTTGACAGCCACGATTACTCCGAGCAATGCTTCCAACAAGGGAGTCGTATGGTCTACCAGTGATGCTTCTGTAGCTACTGTTTCCGCTTCTGGTGCGGTAGTTGGTGTGGCTCAAGGTACTGCTACTATTACGGCAAAAACTAACGACGGCAACAAAACTGCTTCTTGTGCAATAACTGTTACTGACGAAGTGGCACTGCCGACGGTTTTGAATGTTAATGCGGCACAGGCTTGGTATGATTCCCAATATGAGGATCCATGGACTATAGCTGTTTATAATACACAAACGACGGGAAATATACCTTATGTCGTGTTCTATCCTACAAATACATCGACCAATAAGATAGCCGGTACATATACATTGGGCAGCAATAGCGGTGCGTTGTATAATGATCCGGAAGATCCTGATAATTCGTATGTGGTAATAACATCCGGTCAGTTGATTGTTTCATGCACAGGAAATGGCTCGAAGAGCGACTACTGAAATCTGCGCAACGGATGCAAATGACAACTCTATCAGCTTGGCTGATAACACTGGCGATGGCGCAGTTTATGAGATTACATGGAAAGCGCTGGGACAAACCTTTGCTTCCAACTATGCGGTTGACGGCAAACTTGTAATCCCGACAGACAAGCCGGCCAACTGTGCAAATGGTAAGGCGTTTGTTGGCTGGACATCGGCTTCTTCCGTTAGCGGAGATGATGCTCCCGTATTTGCTAAAAACGGCGATGCTGTGTCGGCGAATGCTACTTATAATGCAGTCTATGCAACTGGCTCTGCCGGCGGCGAAGGAAGTGCGACTTATACATTTACATCTAAGGCTTGGGCGGCTACAGAAGGCGACTGGACTTCCGGTCAGGCTGGTGCAGGATATAGCAATAACGGTGTACAAGTGACAGCTAATGCAACGGGTGCTAATGCAACTGCTCCGGAATCATATAGCGGCGTAACTTCTATCGTGGTAAGTTATTGCACGAATGCTTCTAAAGGAGCCGGTACGATTGTTCTGAATGTTGATGGCACAGAGGTTAGTCAGTCTGTGACTTCTTCCGGTGGAACTACTCCCCGTGACTTGACATTTGATTTCTCGTCTTCTAAACCGATTGGCGCACCGAAGATTACTGTTAATTGTACCACGAACTCGATTTATATTTGTGCCGTGACAATTAATTACAAAAGTGTTACATATTCTGACTATTCTTTGGATTGCAGCCAAGCACCCGAACCAGAATCGGTGACGCTCACTCCGACGGTCGCAGAAGCGTATTTGTATCCGGATGAGAGTACAACCGGTCACAATAAGTGGAAAATTAAGATTGCTGATGGACCTATTTCAGGTACACATAGCTTCCAAATGGATATTGTATTCTATACTTCATCTGCAAATGCTATTGCCGGAACGTATAACTCTGGTCTGGCTGGTGAGTTAGAATATAATAGCAGTCATATTTCTGCTACGGCAATCACGATGACTTTGACTGTCGCTTCTGGTGCAAGTTCACATAGAGACTTGAAAAAGTCTTCTACAACATATCAGTATGATATGGTTATTAACTTTACCGGCAACGATGGTAAACTTTATAAGATCAATAAGCGAGTTTCTCTAACGGCAACCAATGCTTCAACAGATGAAGACCCGCTTGATCCGGGAGACCCGCAGGCGGAGACTTGCACGATTACGTGGATGGTATGCGGTGTCCAATACGGCGACCTGCAAACGGTAAATAAGGGCTCGGCATTAGTTCTGCCGACAGAGCCGGAGGCTAAGGAAGGAAGACAGTTCTACGGTTGGACAACGAATCCGAACTACAATAGTAAAACTGCTCCGACAAAAGTTGAGGCCGGTACAATCGTTGACGCGGATGTTACCTACTATGCGGTATTTAAATAAGTATAATCTTATAATATAATACGAATATGAAAACAAATTATTTTAAAGTGTTAACATTCCTGCTTGTGGCTTCGGTCATGAGTATGGTTGCACCGGTGTGGGCGGAAGACGTTCAGCCTTCAACCACATTGACAACGTACTATGGAGCCATTGATGGACAGTCCTCCGCCAATGATGCCCTGCGCACAACGTTGTGCACCATCATTAGTGATGGATATACATCTACGGGTTATTCGTCCCTTCAAAATTCGATGTTTGCTGCATCGGATAATCCTACCGATTTTGTGAATGGTAGTAATAAGACGATGGAGGACATTTATTCCTCCAAGGCGTATGTTTCCGATGATGCAGGCAGTTCTGCTAAATCTTGTGGACAAGGTTGGAACAAAGAACACACGATTCCTCAATCATGGTTCAATGGCGCATCGCCAATGTATAGTGATGCCTTCAATGTTTATCCGACAGATATTAAAATGAACTCGGTTCGTGAAAGTCTGCCGTATGGTGAAAACAATGCAGATAAGGATTGCTCCGATTATGGCTATGGTCATAAAGGAACCAGTACGTTCAGCGGCTATTCGGATGACGTGTTTGATCCGGGAGAAGGCGGTGCGAATGGTAGCTACAAAGGCGACATCGCGCGCACGTACTTCTATATGGTCACTCGTTATCGTACAACAAACTTCACCAAGGGAAGTGGTAGCACTAGTTTTACATATTCAGGTGAGGTTGCTGGTTTGACGGACTATATGACCAATCTGATGCTGAAGTGGCACAGAAACGATCCTGTTTCCGAAAAGGAGTTGAAGCGTAATAACGCTGTTTATGCGCACCAGAAGAACCGTAATCCGTTTATTGACTATCCGGATTTGGTGGAATATATTTGGGGTAACAAGAAGGGACAGTCTGTCTCGCTTGCAAGTTTGAAATCCGGTTACAGCAAAGGTGAATCCGGAGAATGCAACTTGGCAGCTCCGGTTGTTACAGCTACAGTGGCTGACGGACAAGTTACGTTGGCTTGGGCTGCAGTTACAGGCGCAAGCACCTATGTTGTAACTGTTTCGGATGGTTATTACACGACCACTTGCCCGAACTGGACACTTGGTACTCCGTCTGTTAACGGCACACAATATACATGCAATATTACCGGCTTGACGAACGGTACCGAATACACTTTCATAGTTAAGGCTGTTGCCGGCGAATGCACCAGCGAAGCAGGTGAAGTTACCGCTACACCGCAAGATTCGGGTAGTGGTGAGTCAGGCGTAGGGACGTTCGTGTTCAACACGGATGAAGGTTTGTCCGCGTTAGGCATAGCGAAGCCGGATGCCGGTGCAAGCACGGAGTTGGGTGATGCCGTATATATGAGCGGTTCCATCAGTATGGTAGCGACGGATGGTGGC
>CAJOEX010000006.1:0-778 GCA_905233415.1 Paludibacteraceae bacterium | reverse complement strand
GACGATAACGAAGATAGAGTTAGCAGGTGCGACTGTAAATGTCTTTAGTGCGAATATAGGAACGATAACCGGTGGCGTATGGGAAGGCAGTTCGAGTGAAGTGGTATTGACAGCGACCGGCACGGGCAAGATCAACACGATAACTGTGACCTACGGTTCACCAGCTCCGACCTATGCGATTAATATAACGAATCCTGAGCACGGTGTCATCAGTTCAGTACCTGTCAATGAGGCATCTGAGGGTGCGTCTGTGAAGTTGTCAATTGAGACTGAGAGCGGTTATGAACTGGATTACTTCACGTTGGACGGTGTGGCTATAGAAGGCAACACGTTTGTGATGCCGGGTGCAGCCGTAGAAGTAGGTGCAGTATTGAAGGAGAAGGTGGTAGTACTTTACGACATTGTAATCTCCTCTGGTATAGAGCACGGCAGTGTAGTAGCCGATAAGAGTCAAGCCGAGGCAGGTGCCGAGGTAACGTTGACGATTAGTCCTGCTGATGGTTACAAGTTGGAGACGTTGACGGTACTGGATGCGGATCAGCAGTCGGTATCTGTAACGAACAACACGTTTGTGATGCCTTCCAGCAATGTGACCGTGAGTGCGACGTTTGTTGAGGACTCCGGCAGTGGAGAATCAGGCGTAGGCACGTTCATCTTCAACACGGATGAAGGTTTGTCAGCGTTAGGCATAGCGAAGCCGGATGCCGGTGCAAGCACGGAGTTGGGTGATGCCGTATATATGAGCGGTTCCATCAGTATGGTAGCGACGGATGGTGGC